>NZ_BAAGWA010000001.1:0-625758 GCF_054780595.1 Noviherbaspirillum agri | reverse complement strand
AGAGCCTGTTCAGTATCTTTTTGGCATGCGCGTTCGAGCGAGAAGGGATGCAGTGCAAGGCGCGGCGCGCCGCTCAAGGTCGTCCCTTGAGCAAGCGACGCAACGCCGCAATGCGCACTTCTCGCTCGAACCCTTCGGGCAACCCCGGAAACCGGCCGCCTGCGGTGTTGCGACTCCTTGCCGTGGCCCGGGGGCGCCGAGCCCGCCACGACGCGTCGCCACGCCTTGCATTCGACCGGTTTCCGGGGTTGCGCGCATGTCAAAAAGATACTGAACAGGCTCTTAGTTCACAGGTCTTGTATTTCGCCCTGCCCGCATGGGCAGCCTGGCGCGTGCCGTGCAGGCTCGAGGCGATGATGTACACGCGGGATGAAGCACATCCCTGCGCATGGCCGAAATGAGAATCAGGCCTTGGGCGGAGGTTCCAGCCCGGGGAGATCAATGGATGCCAGGCGAGCCGGCAGGAATGACGACACGGCAGCCTGGAAGCGGCTTGCAGATGCCGGAAACTCGAAGGGTACGTAGTCGGACAGCTCTTCGATCGTCGGAACGACGTCGGACTCACCAGCATCACTGCATTCCGTAGACGCAGCCTGGTCCTGGAACTGCAAGGACTGTGCACGTGCAACGGTATCGTCGCCCAGAACGGCGACAGTCGCCTGGGCGGTAAAGATTGCAAGCAGGAATGCGATGAGGAGCTTTTTCATCGTTACATGAAGGTCGCGGTTCTTGGACGCCCGCGATGCAATGACCCCGTCATTAGACCACAAAGAGGGAATAAAGAGACCGCCGAGTGAGGCGGCATCCCTCCCGCCAAGCGCGTCAAGCACTCGAATGACCGAAACCTCGCGCCCTGGACTGCCGACGGCCGTATCGCCAAGCCACCAAGCGGATGCCCCGAGCCGCGACACTGTTCGCGCCCGACCGCACATCGGTTTCTCTGCCTTCCGTTATGTCTGACTTCCGTTGCCCCGAACCCTCACGCGCCGTTCCTGTCTATCTTGACAATCAGGCAGCGGCCGCTCCATGCCCGAAATGAACACCGGCACTGTTGCGGCGCGGGTGGATGCTGCCGTCTGCAACAGGAGTCACGCAATCAAGAACAAGGAGCATATGCATGCACTTCGATCCCGGACCCGCCAGCCTACCGTTGATTGCAGTCATCCCTCCCTTCCGGCGGGCTATCCATGTTTTGCGAGAGCACGCAGGACCCGCCCTCGTCCTGCATGCGCATCGCTGCGCAGGTGGCGTCAAGGCAACGCGCCCGCAATGAAGACGCGCGCATTTTTCCTGCGCGCGCTTTTTTATGGCGCCGTCTGGTGGGTGCTGACGGAAGGCGCACCGGATGCATGGGCGCTTGGCATCGTCTGCGCCACACTCGCTGCCCTGCTGAGCCTTTACCTGCATCCGCCGACACCACGCCGCGTCATGCTCGCGGGAATACCCGGCTTTGTCCGGTTCTTCCTCACGCACTCGCTCCGTGGCGGAGTGCAAGTGGCCGCGGTAGCGCTCAGGCCGCGCCTTGCGTTGCGGCCCGCCATCGTCGACATCCCGCTGCGCCTGCGCGACGAACCTGATCAACTCTTTCTCGCCGGCGTGCTCAACCTCATGCCGGGCACGCTCTCAGCCGGCCTGGACGGCGGACACCTGCAGTTGCATGTGCTGGACCGGCGCATGCCGATCGAGGAAGAGGTGCGCAATGCGGAGGCGAGTGTTGCACGACTGTTCGGAGTGCCATTGCAATGAGCGCGCTGAGCCTGATGCTGGCGCTGTTCCTCCTCGCCAACCTGCTCGTCGCGCTGGTGCTGGTGGTGCGCGGCCCGACCTCGGCCGACCGGCTTCTGGCAGCGCTACTGTTCGGCACGACCGGGGTGGCAGTGCTCTTGCTGCTGGCACAGGGAAACGGACCGCTGGTGGATGTGGCGCTGGTATTCGCACTGCTGGCAGCCATCACCGGGGCGGCCTTTGCGCAACGTGCTTGGCGCCGGGAATCGGGAGCAAATGAGGATGAGCGTCATTGACTGGATCAGTGCGGCCTGCCTGCTGGCGGGCGCCGCCTTCTTTTTCGCCGGAACCGTGGCGCTGCTGCGTTTCCCGGATGTCTACACCCGCCTGCACGCGCTTGCCAAGGCAGACAACCTCGGACTCGGTTTCATGCTGCTCGGGCTGCTTCCGCGTGCAGACGGTGCGGCAGAGGCACTCAAGCTCGTGCTGGTCTGGCTGCTGGTGCTGGCCGCCAGCGCCTCGGTCGGCTTCCTCGTCGCCCGGCGAGCGCGGCGGCGCAAGATACCTCCATGGACCGGCAAGGAGCATGCATGATTGCACTCGCATTTGACCTGATGCTGGCGGCGTCGCTGCTCTGGGCAGCGTTCCGTGCCCTGACCACACCGGACCTGTTTCGGGCAGTGGTGATGTTCATCGTCTTCGGGCTACTCATGGCGCTGGCCTGGGCGCGGCTGGATGCGCCGGACCTTGCGCTGGCCGAAGCCGCCATCGGCGCGGGGCTTTCCGGTGCGCTCCTGTTCGATTCGGTCGGCCACTTGCGCGCACGTTCCCGGAGGCGGCAATGACGGCCGGGCAGAAGCGGATTCGCAACCTGCTTGTGCTTGTCCCCTGCGCCTTGTTCGCCTGGTTTGCCGTGGATGCCGTGCTGGCGCTGCCGGAGCCTGCCATCCGGCTCGCCGGCCTGGTCGATGCCGCAATGGACAGGAGCGGCGTGAAGCATCCCGTCACCGCGGTCCTGCTCAACTTTCGCGGTTACGACACGCTGCTCGAGATCGCGGTCCTGCTGCTCGCCCTGCTGGGCGTGATTGCCGCCTCCGGCAGCGACAGCAGTCACAGCAGCGACGGCAACGACGGGAGCGGAAATGCAGGACTGCGCCGGCTGCCGTCGCCGGCGCACTCCTTTCTGCAATCGCTCACGCGGCTGATGGCGCCGCTGATGGTCCTTGCCGCCGGCTACCTGCTATGGGCGGGCGCGCATCGCCCGGGCGGCGCCTTTCAAGCCGCTGCCGTTCTTGCCGCCGGCATCGTGCTGCTCTATCTCGCCGGCTTGCTGCCCCGGCCACCGGGATCGGGACGGCTGCTCCGGGTCGGGGTCATTGGTGGTTTCCTCATCTTCCTGGCCGTGGCGGCTTTTCCCCTTGCCGGCGGCGCCCTGCTCCAGTATCCACCACAGCTTGCCGGCGCACTGATCCTGCTGATCGAATGCGGGCTGACGATCTCGCTGGCGCTGATCCTCTCCGGCCTCTTCCTGCGCCTGCCGGATGAATTCGAAGAGGAGGAAGAGTGACGCCCGGACTGCTCTTTGCGCTGACAGGAATCGCGTTGTTCTCCGCCGGTGCTGCCGGCCTCGTCCTGCAAACGCATCTGCTGCGCAAGGTCATTGCCTTCAACGTGATGGGCAGCGGCGCCTTCCTGGTCCTGGTCGGCCTGGGCCAGCGCAGCGGGCAAGCTGATCCCGTCTCGCAAGCGATGGTGCTCACGGGAATCGTCGTGTCGATCGCGGCAACCGCACTGGCACTCGCCCTCGCGCGCCGCCTGCTCAACCTGACAGGCGAAATGCGTTTCCCGGCGGAGAACCGGGATGATTGAGCTCATTCCTCTGCTCATCCTCGTGCCGCTGGCGTGGGCCAGCCTGGCGTTTCTCCTGCGGCCGGCGCACGGCTGGATACTGGCGCTGGGCGGCGTGAGCCTGCAGCTGGTCCTGGCCTGGCGGCTTGCCGCGCAGGTGACGGGCGGCGCACTGCTGCAGCACGCACCGGGAGGCTGGGACGCGCCGCTGGGCATCGCGCTCTCGGCCGACGGGCTGTCCGCGACAATGCTGCTGCTGGCGCAAGGCGTTGCCTTGCCGCTGGTGCTGTATGCCCGCGCCTATTTCGGCTGCCATCCCGAGGGCGTGCGCACGTTCTGGCCGCTGATGGGTTTCCTGCTGGCTGCGATGAACGCACTCTTCCTGTCGGCCGACATCTTCAACCTGTATGTCACGCTGGAACTGGTCGGGCTGGCAGCCGTCGGCCTGGTGGCATCGGGCGGCCCCGGATCCATCGCCGCGGCATTGCGATATCTGCTCGTGACGCTGCTCGGATCGGGCGCCTATTTGTTCGGCGTCGCGCTGCTTTATGGCTCCTACGGCACCGTCACGCTGTCGGAGCTGGCACCCTTGCTCGAGGAGTCGTCGCCGCCGACAGTCGCACTGGCCGCCGGGCTGATGCTGGCCGGCATGGCGATCAAGACGGCGCTGTTTCCCTTCCACTTCTGGCTGCCGCCTGCGCACGGCGGCGCTCCCTCGCCCGTGTCGGCCCTGCTCTCTGCGCTGGTGATCAAGTCTTCCTTCTATCTCGCGGCCAGGCTGTGGCTGTCGCTATTCCTGCCGATGGCCGCACCGGCGTGGGGACAGCTGATCGGCGTGCTTGGGGCCGCGGCCATCTTCTGGGGTTCGGCCATGGCCTTGCGGCAAGCCAGATTGAAAATGCTGATTGTGTATTCCACCGTCGCGCAGGTGGGCTACCTGTTCCTGTTCTTTCCGCTCGCCGCGCAGACAGAACCGTCGGCCGCGCAGAGCGCGCTCCAGGGCGTGACGCTGCAAGCCCTGGCCCATGGCCTGGCGAAAGCGGCGATGTTCGCGGCGGCAGGTGCTGTCATCCTGTCCACCGGGCATGATCGCATCATGCAGCTCGGCGGCATCACGGGCCGTATGCCGATGACGGTTTTCACGCTGGCGATGGCCGGCGTATCGCTCATGGGCTTGCCGCCCTCGGCAGGCTTTCTTGCCAAGTGGCTGCTGATCGACAGCGCCATCACGAGCGGCCAGTGGTGGTGGATCGTCGTCCTGATTGCTGGCGGCCTGCTGACGGCTGCCTATGTGTTCAAGATCTTGCGCTACGCCTTCGTGCGCGCGGAACAAAGCGAGGTCTACAAGCCCGTGCCGCGCCTCGTCGAGTGGCCGGGCTTCCTGCTGGCCGTGGCGAGCCTGGTGCTGGGCCTGCGTGCGACGGAACTGATGAACGTGCTGGGGGCGCCATGACCTGGAATGAAGCGCTCCCCCTGCTGGTGCTGTGCAGTTCCCTGGTTCCCGGCTTCATCATCTTCACGCTACCCGAGGAGCGCCGGGGCCTGCGTACCGCCCTCAACCTGGCAGGTGCCGGCCTCAAGCTGGTTTTCATTGCCTTCATGCTGTGGGGCGTCGCGCGCGGCGAGCGCTACGAATTCCGCCACACCATTGTGCCGGGACTGGAACTGGTGCTGCATGCCGACGCGCTGGCAATGCTGTTTGTCACCCTGTCCGCTGCGCTGTGGTTCCTGACGACGCTGTATGCGATCGGCTACCTCGAGGGATCGCCGCACCGCAGCCGCTTTTTCGGCTTCTTCAGCCTGTGCGTGACGGCGACGGTGGGTGTGGCCATGGCCGGCAACCTGTTCAGCTTTTTCTTTTTCTACGAGCTGCTGACGCTGTCAACCTATCCGCTCGTCGTCCATCGCGGCAAGGAGTCGACGATGAAGGCGGGGAACATTTATCTCGCATACACCCTGACCGGCGGCGCGGTGCTGCTGACAGGCGTGGTCTGGCTGTACGGCCTGCTTGGGCGCGTGGAGTTCGTCCCGGGCGGATCCGTCTCCGTGCTCGGCCCCGCCTATGCGGACCAGCTTCGGCTGGTGTTCGTACTGCTCGTAGCCGGGCTGGGCGTCAAGGCGGCACTGGTGCCGCTGCATGGCTGGCTGCCGAAGGCAATGGTCGCGCCGGCTCCGGTGTCGGCGCTGCTGCACGCGGTCGCCGTCGTGAAAGCCGGCGCCTTCGGCATCGTGCGTATCGTGTACGAGGTCTACGGCGCCGACTTCGCGCATGGTCTGGGTGTGTCCACGCCGCTTGCGGTGCTTGCCTGCATCACCATTCTGTGGGGTTCGCTGCGCGCGCTTTTCCAGGATGACCTTAAGCGCCGGCTGGCCTATTCGACAGTAAGCCAAGTGTCCTACATCGTGCTGGGGGTTGCGCTTGTCGGTCCGGTGGGAACGATCGGCGGACTGGTTCATCTCGTCCACCAGGGCATCATGAAGATCACCTTGTTCTTCTGCGCCGGCAATTACGCGGAAACGCTCGGCATTCACAAGGTCAGCGAAATGAACGGTGCCGGCCGGCGCATGCCGCTGACGACACTCGCTTTCAGCATTGGGGCGCTCGGCATGATGAGCGCCCCGCTCACCGCCGGCTACGTCAGCAAGCATTATCTGTCCGAGGGCGCGGCGGCCGCGAACGCGCCTTGGGCGGGATGGGTCCTGCTGGTGTCGAGCGTGCTGAACGCCGCCTACTTCCTGCCCATCCTGTACCGCGCGTGGTTCAGGCGCCCCGAGGCTGGCTGGCCGGAAGAGTCGATCCCGCGGCGCGGGTGGCTGGAAACAAACGGCTTGCTGCTTGCCCCGCCGCTGGTCAGTGCCATTGCGGTACTCGTTGCCGGCACCTTCGCCGAGCACTCGTGGAGCCCGTTATCGTGGGCAAAGCTGATTGCCGAGCGGCAGTATCTGAAGGTGGAAGACTGACGCGAATCGCCGCAGCGACGAGGGTCGGCCCGCACAGTAATTTTTGCAAAAGTTGGCTAAAAACCGATCTTTCGCCTGCCCGGCTCCTGCTTCACGCGCAGGTCTTCCGGCGCGAGCGCGCTGCGCCCGGCCGCAACGGCGAATCCCAGCCCGTCGAGCAAGGCCTTGCGCATCTCTCGCGGCGAAACACTTGACAGCTTGTCGAGCACACCCTCGGAAAGCGTGTCGTCCATGTTCTGCAGCTTGAGCTCCCGTAACAGCCCTAAATACACATTCTTCGCAATGCCTGCCGCCTGGTCCGGCGACGGCGCGGGCACTTCATACACTGCCATGCGCGACAGCAATGCCGGCGGAATGCCGTCGAGGCTGTTCGCCGTCAGCACCCAGAAGACATGGCTGGCGTCGAGATCGACATCGATGAACTCGTCATGGAATGCGCGCGATGTTTCCGGCTCCAGCAACTGGTACAGCGCCGCCATCGGATCGGACTGCGTGGAGCCTGTGGCCTTCTCGACTTCATCGAGCAAGACGACGGGATTGGCGAACTTGCCGCGCACCAGCCGCTCCGCCACCTTGCCGCATTTCGCGCCTCTCCAGGTGGAAGAACTGCCGGTGATGACAAAGCCCGCCGACAGCGCATTCATGCTGATGAATTCAAACTCGGTGCCGAGCACCGCCGCCAGCCGTTTGCCAAAATGCGTCTTGCCCACGCCCGGATCACCGAGCAACAGGATCGGCATCACATTGAAGCCGGCACCACCGATGATCGACAGCCCGAGGTACCGCGTCAGGTCGTCCAGCACCTCGTCGAAGTTCGGACAATCGTCGTAGAGCGGCTTGAGCGCTTCGGTGCTGGAAGGTGTCGTGACGAAGCGTTCCGCACCAAATTCCAGCATGTCGTCATAGAAGGCTTCCAGCTCGGGGGATTTCAGTGCACGCGCTTTTTCCTGCGCGTTTTCCACTGCTTGCATGCTGTAAATAGGATGAGAGCGGGCCAGCGTAAGCGTCATTTGTAGGTCTCCTCCAATGCATACTTTGTGACATCGGTATTGATGCAAAGTTTATTCCACGCATTAGGGATTGCCAGCAATTCATGACGCGGTGTTGCGTAAATGTCGCTGTAGAAATATCTAACCGTTAATTGGCAATATGGCCATCAGCTCCACCGCCGCAACAGCGACCTCATCACTGAGGTCGATGTGATTGCTCGCGTGCGCAATGGTATTGCAGCTCACGATGCGATCAACACCGGCCGCCTGCAGATCCTCGTAGGCATTTCCGGCAAAGATCGGATGCACGGTCACGCATACCGGTGGCGGCAGGCCGGCTTCCTTCAAGCGCTTCACCGCCGCAATCATCGTCTGCGCAGTCGATGTAATGTCGTCCACGAGCACCGGCGTGCCGCCCTTCCATGCGCTGGTATCGGGCTTCGACACCGACACGCTGCGGTCGCCGGTGCGGGTCTTGTCGAGTATCGTGTACGGGCAACCGACGGACTTTGCGACCTTCGCAGCCCACTGTTCACTCTCTGAGTCGGGGCCGACGATCACCGGCTGCTCGACATTGGCAGCGATCCAGTCCCCGATGACCGGCGCCGCGCGCACCACTTTGGTCGGGATGCTGTAGATCTCGTTGAGTTTGTGGTGGCGGTGCAGGTGCGGATCGACCGTCACAAGCCAGTCGCAGAAATCGGACACGAAGCGTGCAAAGTGCGCCGACGTCACGCCCTCGCCTTCCCGGAAGCGCGCATCCTGTCGCATGTACGCAAGATACGGCGCCACCAGCCCGACGCGGCGCGCGCCCAGCTCGCGCGCAATGCTGGCGGCCAGGTACAGCGACATCATCTTTTCGTCGGGGCGGTCCAGCGTGCAGACAAAGATCACATCCCGCCCGTGTACCGGCGACAACAGACGGATGTAGGACTCGCCGTCGGGAAAGCGGCGCGTTTCCATCTGTCCCACCTCGCAGGAAATGGCACGGTCGAGATGCAGCGCGAAGGCTTCATTGCCGGGCATCGGAAAAAGAATCGGGATCATCGTTGCACTCCAGGTTTGTTTCTTCGAGATTGGTTCAAGGGTTGTATCGTGCAGCAATCGTGGTTATGCAAAGACGCCTGTCCACTCGTAGTGTGCGGCAAGCGCCGTGCGACGTTGATTTGCCCTGCGTCATTCACTGTCATGCCAGTCATGGGCAAAGCCGTTTGCCTGCACCAGGATCAGGTCTTCCTGCGCATCCGCGTAGGTGCGTGCATAGGCAAGTTCGCCGGGTGACTCCGCATGGATGGTCAGCAGCGGCTGGCCGACCTCGACAATCGTTCCCAGCGGCGCGTGGAACACGATGCCCGCAGCGGTGGCCTTCGGCGCGCCGGCGAGTTTTGCAATCCGGGCAAGACGCCGGTTGTCGATACTCATCACCCGCCCTTTGTGCTTGGACGTCACCACATGCGTATGGGCGGCGCGCGGCGGAACGCGCATGCCGCCTTGGGCATCGCAAATCGCCTGGAACTTGTTCCACGCCAGTCCGCTGTCGAGAATACCGCGCGCCATGGCAAGCCCCGCCCCCTGCTGCGCCTTGCCACCGATTTCCAGCACGCGGCCGGCGAGCATCAGCGCCCGCTCGCGCAAATCAACCGGGGCATCCGGCGCATTCTGCAGCACGGAGAGCACATCCAGCGCTTCCAGCGCGGGGCCAACGCCGCGCCCGATCGGCTGTCTGCCGTCCGTGATCACGGTCTGCAGCGTAATGCCCAGGTCGCGGCCGACCGTGACGAGCCGATCGCTGAGCGACTGCGCCGCTTCCTGCGAGCGCACCTTGGCCGTCGGCCCCACCGGGATGTCGATCAATACATGGGTCGAACCTGCCGCCACTTTTTTTGACAGCACCGATGCGACCAGCTGCCCGTCGCTGTCGAGCCCGAGCGGGCGCTCCACGCGGATCAGGATATCGTCGGCCGGGCTCAGGCTCACCCCGCCGCCCCAGGCAATGCAGCCATGCTCGCGTTCAACCACCTTGCGTATCTGGGGAATATCGAGCGCTACCGGCGCCAGCGTCTCCATCGTATCCGCGCTGCCTGCAGGCGACGTGATTGCGCGCGACGAGGTCTTGGGAATCGTGAGGCCGGCTGCGGCAACGATCGGCACGACGATCAGTGTCGTGCGGTTGCCCGGCAGGCCGCCCACGCAGTGCTTGTCGACCACGGGATGCGTGCTCCACTGCAGGCGCTTGCCGACATGGATCATGGCGCGGGTAAATGCCGTGGTTTCCGCCACGTCCATGCGGTTGCCGGCGCAGGTGGAGACAAAGGCCGCCATCTCGATGTCCGAATAGCGGCCGTCGACGATGTCGCGCATGATTTCGTTTGCGCCCTCCGAGGTGATCGGCTTGCCATAGATCTTTGCCCGCACATGCGAGAACGACTGCACCGGCGCCGGATGAAACACCTTGATGTGGTCGCCATCCTGCCCGCCCAACGCATGCCATGCAGCTTCCGACAAGCCCGCTTCGTCATGCCTGATCAGGGGCGTATCGACGACGTTGAGCGTGGCGATGATGCGTTTCTTGCCGCGCCACACCTCAACACGGGAGTACGCTTCGAAACCTTCGGATCGGCAGATGTGGCAATCGCTGCGCATGTAGATGACCGGCTCCAGATAGGTATCGATGCCGATGCGCCGCATGCGCAGCTGGTTGGCGTGTCCGTTAGCTGGCGTTGCCGGATGGCCTGCGTGCTTGCTCATGTTATTTCAGCTCCACGGTTTCCAGATAATCCGGCACGGTGCAGCGCCACTTCATGCCTTCTTCGATGCGCCTGCGCAAGGCGTCGGCGGCATCCGGTTCGCCATGGGTGATGAAGGTACGGCGCGGTGGCGACTTGAAATGCGACAGCCAGTCCATGATCTCGTCGCCATCCGCATGGGCGGAAAGGTTTTCGATCTGCACTACTTGCGCGCGTACCGGCACGTACTCGCCATGGATCTTGATGGCGTCCACGCCGGCCAGCATGGCCGCACCGCGTGTACCACCTGCCTGGAACCCGGCAAACAGGATCGTGTTGCGCGAGTCGGATGCAAACGCCTTGAGATGGTGCAGCACACGCCCGCCGGTGGCCATGCCGCTGGCCGCAATAATGACCATCGGCATGCGTTGCTGGTTGAGCGCCTTGGACTCTTCCACCGAGTTGACGAATCTCGCCGCATGGCACATCGCCCTGCACTGCTCGTCATCGAGCCTGTGGTCCTTGCGGTGCTCGCGGTACAACGCTGTCGCGTCGGCCGCCATCGGGCTGTTGAGATACACCGGAAGCACCTGCGAAATCGCGCCGCTTTCTTTCAGCAGGTGCATGTAATACAGGAGATTCTGCGCACGACCGACGGCAAATGAGGGAATCACCACGATGCCGCCGCGATTGACCGTCTCCTGGATCGTCTTGCCGAGGAGGATCATCGGGTCGGCCGGATCATGGCGGCGATTGCCATAGGTCGATTCCACGACAAGATAGTCTGTGCGCTCGATCTGCGCCGGCGGCAGCATCACCGGGTCTTCGCTGCGGCCGAGGTCGCCGGAGAACGTCAGCGTGGTTTCGGTGTCGTCGATCGACACAATCGCCGCGCCGAGGATATGACCGGCATGTGCCAGCTGCGCATGCAGTGTTCCGGCAACTTTGAAGCGCTTGCCGAACTTGACCGGCACAAACTGCCTGAGCGACGCAATCGCTTCCTCTTCGGTATACAAAGGCAGCGCCGGGCTGTGCTTGGAAAATCCATGGCGGTTGGCGTATCCGGCCTCTTCCTCCAGCAGATGCCCGCTGTCCGGCAAAAGAATCTTGCACAAGTCGAAGGTCGCTTCGCTGCAGTAAATTTTTCCGCGGAAGCCGTTCTTTACCAACAGTGGGATATAGCCACTATGGTCGAGATGCGCATGCGTCAGCACGATGGCGTCGACTGCGGACGGATGCAGCGGCAAGGTCGACCAGTTGCGCAGGCGAAGCTGTTTGTACCCCTGGAACAGTCCGCAGTCCACCAGTATCCGGGTGCGTCCTGCCGTGACGAGGTACTTCGATCCGGTGACCGTTCCTGTGGCTCCTAAAAACTGCAGATGCATGTCAGTCGTCCTTCCTTGGTGCAAAGCCATATTATGAGCCTTCCGCCGGAGAATTAAACGGTGGAAATACTTGGCCCACTATCGCGAATATTCCTTTCTTCGCCAATGATGCAGGTCAATCATTCCGGACAGCGCGACAGTAGAGATTTGGCAGACGTTGCATAGATATCCGCAGAGTGCCAAACCACGGCCGCAAAGCGACTACGCGTCGTCAAACGACGGGCTCCGTGTTGCTCACTGTGCCGTCTTGCATCCGCTGTAAATTTTTCAAAAACGCATTTTTGCAGCACGGCAGCGTCGTCTCTGCCGCGATACCAACCTGCTTGCCTGGTATCCGGAAGCACCATCACGCTGATTTGTTCCATGCACTCTGGTCTGCGCACGCACGGATTCGACGCAACGGCTCGTCACACGTACGCAAAAGCCTCAACCGCTCCCCGCCCCGACAACGCTCCGCCGAAGGCACGCCATGCTTGCATGCATCTTGCTATCACTCCGTGCATGCGCATGAATCGTGCATGCATGCGCAGACGAGACGACATTCGTTCATTGACCGGCCTCATCATTCGCTTTTTTTTGAGCGCCCTATACTTAACTTGAGCGTGCGAGAAACGTAATCTCAAATCGAATGTCCATCATGTACATCGATAACCCGAGGGGGAGCAAACGCAATGAGCACTCAGAGCGACATCAATCGTACCGAGAAGCAAGAGGACCTTCTGAGAAGCCTGGAGGCCTTCACCAAGGATCATCGCGCCGTCTATTGGTCCGGGACACTGTCGCAATTCCTTGAGAGAGTGATGACGGCTGACCCTCAGGGTGCCGCACGTACTTCGCATCAATACATGTGGGACATGATCCGCTGGATGGGATGCGAAGACGGCGACGGCAAGTTCCGTTGCAAGCTCTTCGACCAGGAACTGTTCGGTGTCGACGAGGCGATCGATCGCGTCGTGGATTACTTCAAGGCAGCAGCAGCCGGCTCGGAAGTCGGACGCCGCCTGCTCCTGCTGCTCGGTCCACCGTCCGGCGGCAAATCGACGCTCGTCATCCTGTTGAAGCGTGGCCTCGAGGAATACAGCCACACCGATGCCGGTGCCATCTATGCTATCCAGGGCTGCCCGGTGCACGAATCGCCGCTGCACCTTGTTCCGCATTCACTGCGCCCGCGCTTCCGTGAAACCTATGGGGTCGAGATCACCGGCGAGGTCTGCCCGCACTGCCGCGTGCGCCTCGAGAACGAGCACAACGGCGACTTCCTGCGCATGCCGGTGGAGCGCGTGTTCATCTCCGAAGCAGGACGTGTCGGCATCGGCACTTATGCGCCGCACGATCCGACCACGGCAGACCTTGCCGATCTCGTGGGTTCCGTCGACCTGTCCAAGGTGGCCGAGTACGGCGACGAAGGCGACCCGCGCGCATGGTCCTGGTCAGGTGCCGTGTATGCGGCTTCCCGCGGCATGCTGGAGATGATCGAGATCCTGAAGGTCAAGCGCGAATTCCTTTACCTGCTGCTGACGCTAACGCAGGAAAAGAACGTGAAGGTGTCGCGCTTCCCGCTGATCTATCTCGACGAGACCATCCTCGCGCACACCAATCTTGCCGAATTCCGCAAGTTCCTGCAGGAGAGCGAGAACGAAGCGCTGCTCGACCGGATGGTGATCATCCAGGTGCCTTATACGCTGAATTACAAGGACGAGGCGCGAATTTACAAGAAACTGATTTCGTCAGCCGCGCCCGCCTTCCGTGAAGTGCACCTCGACCCACACGTCCTGCACGCCGCAGCAGTGTTCGCGATCTTCACCCGCCTGCATGAAGGCGAGGACAAGGATCTGGAACTAAGCAAGAAAGTGCGTCTCTACGCCAACGAAGAGGTAGAAGGCTATTCCCATGTCGAAGCCGACCGGATGAAGCAGCGGATGCCCGACGAAGGACTGGCCGGCATTTCGCCCCGCTTTGTGATCAATGCGTTGTCGAATGCCATCATCCAGACCAACGTGAAGAGCCTGACCACGATGGATGTGCTGCTCGCGCTCAAGGATGCGATCGACAACGATGCGCGCATCGACCCGAAGCGCAAGCGTAAGTGGATCGATTACCTGGTGCTCTCGCGCAAGGATTTCTACAACCGCTGGGTCAAGGAAGACGTGCACAAGGCACTGTTCGTTTCTTTCGAACAGGAAGCGCAGGACCTTCTGGACAAGTATCTGGACGAAGTCGAAGCAACGCTCGACAACCGTCAGATCAAGGATCCGATCACCAACGAGGAACGCAAGCCGGACGAACGCTTCCTGCGCGCGGTGGAAGAAAAGATCCACATCTCCGACTCCGGCAAGCAGTCCTTCCGCCAGGAGGTGGTGCGCAAGGCGATGGGTGCGTTCAAGCGTGGCGAGAAATTTACGCTGGACAGCCATGCGCAATTGCACAACGCGGTGCAACAGTATTTGTTCGAGCAGCGGCGCGAAGTCCTGCGAATGGTGAGTTCCACCACCCGCCCGGATGAAGACGTCCGTCAGAAGATCTCGGTGGTCGAAAAACGCCTGGTCGACGAATACGGATATGACAGCCACAGCGCACGCGAGGCACTCAATTACGTGACTACGCTGATGGCACAGGAATGAGGCGACTAGCTATATGACTGAGCACATTACGATTTCTGCTGAAACACCCTGGTACGACCTGTTCTCACGAGGGTCGCGCGATTGGCTTCGCCACAATGAAAAGGTGCGCGAGGCGGTGCAGCAGAATCTGCCCAACCTGGTGGCCGGCCCGGATGTCATCACCGGCCCACAGGACCGCACCGTGCAGGTGCCGGTGCGCCTGCTCGAACATGCCCGGTTCCGCCTGGCCGATTCGCCCTCGCAGACTTACACCAGCGCCGGCCAGGGCAAGGGCAAGCCGGGCGATGTATTGCGCCAAGCCCAACCGGATATGGGCGGCGACGAAGGCGAAGGCGGCAACAACGAGGGCGAAGTCAAGCTGCTGCTGGAGTTCAAGGTCGAAGACATCATCGACTGGCTGTGGGAAGAATTGCAGTTGCCGGACCTGCAGCCCAAGCGCAATACCGCCGTCACTGACGACGAATATGTGCGCGAGGGCTGGGACAAGCATGGCGCACGCGCACGGCTCGACCGCCGGCGCACCGTAAAGGAAGCGGTCAAGCGGCGTGCGACGCAGGAGAAGACGACTGACAACCCGATCCCGTTCACCAATGAGGATCTGCGCTTCAAGCAACTCGTGCAGCGTCGCAAGCCGGCAACGAATGCGGTGGTCATCTTCGCGCTGGACGTGTCGGCCAGCATGACCGATGCGGAGCGCAAGCTGGCGAAGAGCTTTTTCTTCTTCGTGCTGCAAGGCATACGGCGCCGCTACGGCAAGGTCGAAACGCGCTTCATCGCGCACACGACGCAGGCATGGGAATTCTCCGAGCATGAATTCTTCAATGTCAGCGGCTCCGGCGGCACCGGTGCATCGACGGCGTTCAAGCTGGCGCTGGAACTGGTCGAGACGGAGTACGACCCGTCGCAGTACAACGGCTACCTGTTCTATGCATCGGACGGCGAGAACTTCACCGAGGACCGCGCGGCAGCGACTGACTATCTGTCCCGCCTCGGCAAGCTGCTGAACTACATCGGCTATGTCGAAACCGTGCCGGGCTCGCCGCGCACCAGCGAGACGGAAATGAAGATGCTTTGCGGCGAAATCGAGCGCACCGGCGCGCCGATCGGCAGCAGCATCCTGACACGCCATGAAGATGTGTGGAAGGCAATCCGCAAGTTCTTCGTCGCGCAACAGACCGAGTAACAGTCGGAATAAGGGAAGGCCAATGTGCACCACCACCAACTCCGCAGAAGCCATTGAAAATCTGAAGCAGTACTCGACGCGGATCGAGAAGCTCGCGCGCGACCTCGGCCTCGACTACTATCCGGTCGATTTCGAGCTGGTGCCGAACAACTTCATGATGGAGATCTCCGTCTACGGCCTGCCGGTTCGGATGCACCACTGGTCCTTCGGCGTGCGCTACATCCACCAGTTGATCCGCCAGGGCATGGGCCATTCGCGCATCTTCGAGGTGATGTTCCCGGGTGATCCCTGCCGCGCTTATCTGGTCAACGGCAACACACTGCCGGAAAACACGCTGGTCACCGCGCACGTGCTCGGCCACGCCGATTTTGCGAAGAACAACCACCTGTTCGCGCACTTCATGGAGATGGCCGGCGGCCACATTCTGGAGCAGGCAGCCGCGCGCGCTCACCGCATCGAAACCGCGATCCAGGAACACGGCCAGGAACGCGTTGAAGCCGTGCTCGATGCAGCACTCGCGCTGGAGCCGCACATCGACATCAACCGCGAGCTGCATCGCCCGCTCTATCCCGAACATGCACCGAAGGTGGAGGAAGAGCTTCCACCCGCGGACTCGTTCCTGCAGCGCTTCCGCGCCCTGCCCGGCGAAAAACCGCCTCCCGAGGTTTCGCATGGCCCCTTAAAGCGCGCACCGATCCCCCCACAACCGGAATACGACCTGCTCTGGTTCATCGCCCACTACGCGCCCGAACTGGAAGACTGGGAGCGCGACATCTTCCTTGCCGTGCGCGAAGAGTCCTACTATTTTTATCCGGTATTCGCCTGCCAGATTATGAACGAAGGCTGGGCGTCGTACTGGCATGCACGCCTGCTGCGCGAGGCGGACTTCCTGCCGCAGGACCTGTATCTGTCTGCGATCAAGGCGCATTCCGACGTGGTGCGTCCCTACGCCGCCGAGCGCCAGCTGGCCCTTGCCGTCAACCCATACCACCTCGGCTTCTCGATGTGGGAAGACATCATCGAGAAGCATGGCCTGGAAGCGGCCCGCCGCATTGTCAAGGAAGAGGACGACTTCGGCTTCATCCGCAACTACCTGACGCGGGAGCTGATCGACAAGCTGGAACTCTTCGTCTACGAAGCGCGCGACGACGGCGATATCCGGATCGCGGAGAACAATGTGCACGCCGTGCACGAAGCCATCCTTGCACCGAAATTCAACTACGGCGCACCGCGCATCGCCGCAAACAACTTGCATGTGGACGGCAGCCTGCAACTGGTGCACGACCATCAGAGTGATGGTCGAGGCGTCGACCTGAGCCGCGCCGAACGCGTTCTGGAATACATCGGAAAGATCTGGCGCCGTCCGGTAACACTGCACACCGTCGGCGACCGGGGCGAGGCCCGGGTAGTGACCAGTAAGCGCCTCTAAAAAAGCGGCTTCTGGAAAAACAGCGCGGCATACTCTCCGCGATTGACGAACCTCGGCCGGAGCTCACACGTCTCCGCCGCGGGCCCCGGGATGCGTTTGGCAGGTATACAGCCTGGCCGGGTCCCGCGCGGAGGAGCACGCGCAAATACATGGCACGCCAAGTACCACGGTTGCCGATACCTCCTGCGCCCTGACCTTTCACACAGCTTTTCAAACGCAAGCTAGCTGAACATCCAGGGAAGGATGGGTATGGCTGCTTCACTGAATATCGTCAGCAGCAGGTACGCGCAGATCAGCGCATAAAGAACCAGAATCGCTGCAACCCAAACCGGATGTTTCATCATTCTGACTGACTTGCCTGAATGACAAGCCAGCCTCACCTCATGACACTCGCGTTACTCCCTGTTAGAAAAAGATTAGACGACGTCCGAGTGCAGGTAAAGAAGCGACGTTCTGTTTCCCGGCACCCGGCGGCCTATTGCAATTTTCGTTATCGTCTGCACAAAGGTGTCCATCGCTCGTCATAACATATATAATGGGTCGATCTTATTGGCTTTGGACATCAAGGCTCATTTCAAGTTGACGTGGATCGAACCACCATGCGCCTGACCGACTACACCGACTATTCCTTGCGCACTCTCATGTATTTGGGCATGCAAGGGGACCGCCTGGTAACGATCCAGGATATTGCCGATGCATATAGCATCTCGAAGAGTCACTTGATGAAGGTGGTGCACCAGCTCGGCTTGGCCGGCTTGGTAGAAACAATCCGTGGCCGCAGCGGCGGCTTGCGTCTTGGCAAAAAACCGGAAGAGATCAACATCGGTGACGTCGTGCGCCGCACGGAACCCGACTTCATGATGGTCGAGTGCTTCAATCGGGAGGTCAACGACTGTGTGCTCGCCCCTTCCTGCGCACTGCAAGGCGTACTCGCCAAGGCTACTCAGGCTTACCTGAACGAGCTTAGCAAGGCGACGCTGGCCGACCTCCTGCAGAACAGTCATAGCCTGCACAAGATCATCAAGGTCAACCTCCCATCGAAGGAAAAACCAAAGGCCGCCTGAACATTGCCGCATCGGCAAACAGGACACGACAACGGCTCAATATGGCACACAAAAAAAGCGGTCTTCATTGACCGCTTTTTTATTTATCTCGGTCGTTTGTACCGAGATCAGATCAGCTCGCACCGGATCGTCGCCGGCTCGCTCCGCAACTGGTCCAGCAAGTCCTTCGAAATCACCGCATCCACGTCGGTGATCACGTAACCGATCGGCCCGCGCGTCTGCAGGTGCTGGGCCACGATATTGAGCCCGGCCTGCGCGAAATCCGCATTCATCCGGGCGATCACGCCCGGCTCGTTCCGGTGCACATGCAGGATCCGGCTTTTCGCCTCCTTCTCGACATGAGAAATCTCCGGGAAGTTCACCGCCCAGCGGGTCGTCCCGGCCTTGAGGAAGCGCGCCAGTTTCTCCGCCACTTCCCGCCCGATATTCTCCTGCGCTTCTTCCGTACTGCCGCCGATATGCGGTGTGAGGATCACGTTATCGAGGTCGCGCAACGGTGACACGAATTCCTCCTTGTCGTTTTTCGGCTCGACCGGGAAGACGTCCAGCGCCGCGCCGGCCAGGCGCTTCTCACGCAACGCTGCATTGAGTGCATCAATGTCAACCACGCCACCGCGCGACGCATTGATCAGCACGGCAGTCGGCTTCATCAGTGCAAGGCGTTCTGCTGTCATCATGTTGGTGGTTGCGCTCCCGCCCGGCACATGCAAGGTCACCACGTCCGACTGCTCGAGCAGCGCTTCGAGCGACGGCATGGGTTTCGCATTTCCGAGAGGTAGCTTGCTCTCCACATCGAAGTAGCAGACGCGCATGCCGACGCTTTCGGACAGGATGCCAACCTGTGCGCCGATATTGCCGTAGCCGATAATGCCCAGTACCTTGTTGCGCACCTCGTATGCGCCCTGCGCAGTCTTGTCCCATTTTCCACGGTGCGTGCGCGCATTTTTCTCGGGGATGCGCCGCAATAGCAGGATTGCCTGGGCAATGACCAGTTCAGCGACGGAGCGCGTATTCGAGAACGGAGCGTTAAAAACCGGGATACCCAGAGCCTGCGCCGCAGTCAAATCGATCTGGTTGGTCCCGATGCAGAAAGCGCCGATCGCCTTGAGTTTCGGCAATGCCTTCAGCGCCTCGCCGGAAATTTGCGTCGCCGAGCGAATGCCGACCGCATCCGCGTCGGCCAGCGCCACTTTCAGTTCATCCGGTTTTAAAGCCGTCGGGAGTTGAACGATGTCGTTAAATCCTTCTGCCTTCAGGAGCTCTGTAGCGCTTGCGTGTATCTTTTCGAGAAGAACGATCTTTGCCATTGCCGATCCTTATTTAAAGATTCATCTACAATATATATTAATTCACCCGTCCTTGCCGAAAGCCACGCGGGACATCACCCAGATGGATGCCACATGCTGACAGATCCGAAACTTGCCGAAAAAGCGACCCTGGAAACTATCATCCGGATTCGCTGGTGGAACGAGAAGCTGCTGACGTTTACGACCACACGGCCGTCGAATTATTCCTTCGTTGCCGGCCAGTACGCCCGACTTGGACTCCCCGACGGCGACAGCGTGATCTGGCGCGCCTATTCGATGACATCCGCTCCGTCGCAACAGGAACTGGAGTTCTACGGCATCATCGTGCCCGGCGGCTTATTCACGACACGCCTGCAGTCGATCAAGCCGGGTGACAGCCTGCTGCTGGACAAGCAGAGCTTCGGCTTCATGACGCCGGACCGATTCAAGGATGGTGAAGACTTGTGGATGCTATCGACAGGCACCGGCATTGGCCCGTACATCTCGATGCTGCGGGACGCGTACGTCTGGCAAAAATTCCGCAACCTGATACTCGTCCATTGCGTCCGCCATGCAGACGAGTTCGCCTATACGGACGAACTGGAGCAGCTGTCCCGCCAATCGTTTGCCCCTTCGTCGGCGCGACTGCAAGTGATTCGCTCGACAACGCGGGAAGCTGCTACCGCAAGCAGCACTGCGCACCTGAACGGACGAATCACAACCCTGCTGGAAAACGGCGAACTTGAAAGAGCCGCCGGACTCCCTTTGAATGAAACTACCTCTCGAATCATGATGTGCGGAAATCCCGACATGATCGAGGACATGCGAAAACTCCTGCACCAGCGGGGCTTGCGGCCGGATCGCCGCGCCAATCCGGGCCAGTTTGTGACGGAGAACTACTGGTAACGGCATAAAGCGCGCAAGAACAGCCACCACCAAAACCAAAAAGCCCGGGCAATTCCGGGCTTTTTCCATGGACGTCTGATCAGTTGAAGGTCTTGCCTTCCGCCGCCAGCTTCGCCAGCAGCGGGGCCGGCTTCCATGCATCGCCATGACGGCCCTTGGCGTACTTTTCCATTGCCATCACGACGTTCTGCAGGCCGATAGTATCGGCATAGAACATCGGGCCACCTCGGAACAGCGGGAAGCCGTAGCCGGTCAGGTACACCATGTCGATGTCCGAAGCACGCATCGCGATGCCTTCTTCCAGGATGTAGGCGGCTTCGTTCACCAGTGCATACACCAGGCGCTCGACGATTTCCTGGTCGCTGATCTTGCGGCGCTCGATGCCAAGATCGGCGGAGTGTTTGATGATCATGTCGTTGACGACTTGCGACGGATACGGCTTGCGGTCGCCCAGTTTGTAGTCGTACCAGCCGGCGGAGGTCTTCTGGCCGAAGCGCCCCATTTCGCACAGCAGGTCGGCCGTCTTCGAATAGGTCACATCCGGCTTCTCGACATAGCGGCGCTTGCGGATGTACCAGCCGATGTCGTTGCCTGCGAGGTCGCCCATGCGGAACGGGCCCATTGCAAAACCGAACTTCTCGATCGCCTTGTCGACCTGCTCCGGCAGGCAGCCCTCTTCCAGCAGGAAGCCGGCCTGGCGGCTGTATTGCTCGATCATGCGGTTGCCGATAAAGCCGTCGCACACGCCGGACACGACACCGGTCTTCTTGATCTTTTTCGACAGTGCCATCGCGGTTGCCAGTACGTCCTTGGCGGTCTTCTCGCCGCGCACGATCTCCAGCAGCTTCATCACGTTGGCCGGGCTGAAGAAGTGAAGGCCGATCACATCCTGTGGACGCTTGGTGAAGCTGGCGATCTTGTTCAGGTCCAGTGTCGATGTATTCGATGCCAGGATCGCGCCCTGCTTCATCACTTCGTCGAGCTTCTTGAACACCTGCTCCTTCACGCCGATATCTTCGAACACGGCTTCGATGACGATGTCAGCTTGGCCGATCTCCTCGTATGACAACGTGCCCTTGATCAGGCCGACGCGCTGCTCGAACTTCTCGGGCGTGAGCTTGCCCTTCTTCATCGTGTTTTCGTAGTTCTTGCGGATCGTGGCCAAACCCTTGTCCAGCGCTTCCTGCTTCATTTCCAGGATCGTGACCGGGATGCCGGCGTTAGCGAAGTTCATCGCAATGCCGCCGCCCATCGTGCCCGCGCCGATGACTGCTGCAGACTTGATCGCGCGTGTCGGGGTATCTTCCGGCACATCCGGGATCTTGCTGGCTGCGCGTTCGCCAAAGAACGCATGGCGCAATGCCTTGGACTCGGTGGTCTGCACCAGTTCCACAAACAGCTCGCGCTCAAACTTGATGCCGTCGTCGAACTTCTTGGTCACGGCAGCACCAACGGCTTCCACGCACTTCAACGGTGCCGGGAACGGGCCGGCCATTGCCTTGACGGTATTGCGAGAGAACTGCAGGAAGGCTTCGTAGTTCGGGTAATCGATCTTGATGTCGCGCACCTTCGGCAACGGGCGCGCATCGGCCACCTTGTTCGCAAATGCGATGGCTGCTTCCATCAGGTCGCCGTCCACCACTTCGTTGAACAGCGCGGTTTTTGCCAGTTTTTCGGACGGAACCGGATTGCCGGAAACGATCATGTTCAGCCCCATCTCCAGCCCGAGCACGCGCGGCAGACGCTGCGTACCGCCGGCGCCAGGCAGGATGCCCAGCTTTACTTCGGGCAGGGCAATCTGCGCGCCCTTCGAGGCAATACGGTAGTTGCAGCCGAGCGCGAGCTCAAGGCCGCCGCCCATGCACACCGAGTGAATCGCCGCGATGACCGGCTTGGTCGAATTCTCGACGACGTTGATGACCGTATGGAGCGTCGGCTCCTGCATTGCCTTCGGCGAATTGAATTCCTTGATATCGGCACCGCCGGAAAAGGCCTTGCCGGCACCTGTGATCACGACTGCCTTGACGGCGGCGTCGTCCAGCGCCTTCTTCATTCCTTCGACAATCGCCGCGCGGGTGGAATGGCCCAAACCATTCACTGGCGGATTATTGAGCGTAATGACGGCAACCGCGCCGTTGACCTTGTATTCGGCAGTCATATCTCTTCCTTTTAAATTAGATGTCCTTGGGGGAGCTTGAAACCACTTTCTTGTTCTGGAGCCGCGACTCTTTTCCTGTTTCATCAACGCCCGCATGCACAAGTTGAGCGACGAAGCAGCCGGTATAGTGCAATGCTACCTGCCACCGCGCATCCAGGCGCGAATTGATAAAACAAGCACCTACTATATCGCAAAATAGAACGGTCGTATTATTTTCAAGCAAAAAAATGCGGCAGGCCGTTTCGCGCCTGCCGCTGGGCACATTGCAATAATGTCTACCGCGATTTCAAGCGGAGCAAGGCACCCCGTTTCTGGTCCTCTGCATAGGCATAATCGACCCGCCCATTCGCCACAACGCCCATCAGCAGCATGTTATGCGTGATGGCATCATGGTCTTCCCGGGAAAAAGGGCGGTGATAGCTGGTAATAACGCCCTGATACCTGCTTTTCAGGTTCTCGAACGCCTCCCTGATCCTGGGGCCATCGTCGGAATTGGCCTGACGAAGTGCCAGATACAGCAGGTGCATGCCGTCATAGCCTTGTGCTGCGCTCATCGGCGATGCGATCCGGTCGGTATTGAACGCCCGCTTGTAGGCCAGCAGGAAGCTGTTCTTGCTGCTGGAACCCACATCCTGGATGAAGGTCTGCGGCATCAGCGCCCCCTCCCCGGCGCGGCCGGCACCCTCAATGAAGTTGCGCATGGAAAAAGTCCAGCTGCCGAGCATCGGCACCTTCCACCCGAGCGCGGCCTTGTTCTTCGCAATCACCGCCAGTTCAGGCCCAATCCCCCATACGACGAGCGCTTGCGCTCCGCTTGCCTTTGCCTTACCCACTTGCGATGCCATGTCCTGGTCGCCGATATTGAAACGCTCGCCCGAACTCACCTCCAGCCCGGCGAGCCTGCACTGTTCCTCAAAGGCCTTCAGACCCGCCTCTCCATAAGCGGTCGTGTCGGCAAGAATCGCGACCTTGGTCAGTCCCTTGCGCTTCAGATCGGCAACAACGACTTTTGCCTCCAGGTCAAGCGTTGGCGAGATGCGGAAGATGTAGTTTTCCGAGGCGGCCGGCGGCGCGTACTTTCTCGTCAGCGATGTGCCCGTCGACACGGCAACAACGAGAGGCATTTTGGCTTTCTGATACGCATCGATTGACGCCAGGCCGACCCCGGTGTTCACGATGCCGATCGCCGCAACCAGTTTCATTTGCGTAAACTCTTCCGCGATCTTCGCACCGACGTCATTCTTCGCTTCGTCATCACGCTCGATCAGCTCGATTTTCCGACCGTTGATGCCACCGATGTTATTGATCTCGTCTACCGCGAGGCGAATGCCGTTGCGCATGCTCAACCCCATTGGACTCGATCCCCCGGTGAACGGGCCTGAGACGCCGATCCGGATTGTTTCGTTATTGATGTTCTGTGCCAGTGCGAACGACTGCACAAAGGAAAGCGCGCCGACCAGCAGCGCGCAACGGCCATGCCGAATCCACATGAGTTGTCTCCTCGAAGGACTGTGTATTTACCGCAGTAGCTTCCTCTGATGAAGGAAAACCGCCTGCGAATATCCGTTTTGTTATTTCGACTACCGGGCCGCCCTAGTGTAACGAGGCAACAAGATTCATTAAGGAAATAAATTGATTCACGTCATGAATATTTTTCAGACGGCTTGACTTAATCGCCATCCGAAAGCTGCGCACTCAGCCGCTGCATTTCGGCCATCATCTCAGCCGGGAAGTTGGACGCATCCCACGCACGAAAGCTGCCGGCCGCATAAGCGAGCGCATTTTGAAAGTAGGCGTAGGCATTCAGGCGATTGCGTACAAAGTTGTTCTGCGTGCGAATGACTTTTCCGGGTGTGCCGATCACCACGGAGTTGGGCGGGATGATTGTCCCTTCCTTCAGGTAGGTATGCGCACCGATGATGCAGTTGTCGCCGACGACACACCCGTCGGCGATCGTGGAATTAATCCCGATCAGGCAGTTGTCGCCGATGGTGCAGCCATGGATCGTGCAGTGGTGGGTGATCGAGCAATGGCTGCCGATGATGGTATCGGTCCGGTCACCGATGTGCAGCATCACGAAATCCTGGATATTCGTGTACGGACCGATCACGATTTGCTTGTGCTCGGCCCGCGCAACGACATTCACCCAGATCGACGCGTTCTCCCCGACAAGCACCTTGCCGTAGAGATGCGCCGTTTCATGGACATATGCAGGCTTGTCGAGAACGACATCCGGACCGATGAATGGCATCAGACCTCCAGCCACTCTTTGCGAATGCCGGCGTTTGCCTTCAGGTCTTGCGGCGTTCCCTCGAAGACGATGGAGCCATGGCCCATCACATAGACACGCTGCGAGATTTCCAGTGCGATGGCAAGCTTCTGTTCCACCAACAGCACCGAGATGCCGCGGTTCTTCAGTTCCTTGAGGTACTCGCCCACCAGTTCGACGATCTTTGGTGCCAAGCCCTCCGTCGGTTCATCGATCATGATCAAGTCAGGATCGCCCATCAACGTGCGGCAGAGCGTGAGCATCTGCTGCTCGCCGCCGGACAGCACACCCGCCGCGGTATGCTGCCGCTCCTTCAGGCGCGGGAACATCCGGTACATGTCGCCAATGTTCCAGCGCGATTTCTTGCCTTTTTTCTCGCCGAGAATGAGGTTCTGCTCCACTGTCAGCGTCGGAAAGATGTCGCGGTTCTCGGGCACGTATCCCAGGCCCTTGTGCGCGATCTCGAAGGCTTTCAACCCGCTGATTTCCTGCCCCTTGAAGCGGATGGAGCCCGTGACATCCACCTGTCCCATGGCGGCCTTCACCGTTGTCGAGCGCCCTACGCCGTTACGGCCCAGGAGGCTGACAATCTCGCCCTCCTTGACGTTGAGGTCGACGCCATGCAGCACATGGCTTTTGCCGTAGAAAGCATTGAGATCCTTAATCTCGAGTAATGCCGATGTCGTCATCCTTATGCCACCTCTGCCGGCGCATGGCCGCCCAAATACGCTTCCTGAACTTTTTGGTTGCCGCGAATATTCGCCGGCGTATCGCATGCGATCACTTCTCCGTACACAACCACTGCAATTTTGTCGGCCAGGCCGAATACGACACTCATGTCGTGCTCAACCATCAGCAACGTCTTGCCGACTGTCACCTTACGAATCAATTCGACCGCGGCATCGGATTCCGAACGGCTCATGCCGGCTGTCGGTTCGTCGAGCAGAACGACATCCGCACCGCCGGCAATGGTGATGCCGATTTCGAGTGCGCGCTGCTCCGCATAGGTCAACAGGCCGGCGACCGTATCGCGACGTCGCTTGAGTCCGATCTGCTCCAGCACCTGCTCAGCACGCTCGTGCGCATCCTTGAGCCCGTTCAGGCGATGCCAGAACGAGTACTTGTAGCCGAGTGACCACAGCACCGCACAGCGCAGGTTCTCGTACACCGACAGGCGGTGGAAGATATTGGTGATCTGAAAGCTGCGCGACAAGCCGCGGCGGTTGATCTCGAACGGACGGAGCCCGACGATACTTTCACCATTGAGCAAAATGTCGCCGGACGTGATCGGGAAGCGCCCCGACACCAGATTGAACAACGTCGATTTACCGGCACCGTTCGGCCCGATGATGGCAAACCGTTCGCCCTTCGGCACCCTCAGGCTTGCACCGCGAATGATTTCGGCGCGGCCAAAGCTCTTGCGCACATCCTTGAGTTCCAGTGACAGTTCGCTCATGCGCCAGCCCTCCTGATCTGTTCTTCGATTTCAGCATTCGCTTCGCCCCACACCTGGGAGAACCCCCTTTTCATCCGCCAGAATGCGATGCCGCCGACTACCAGCAGTGCCGCGGCAACCAGCCAACCGGACGGCGCTGCGGTATCCACCATGAATCCGAACAGCTTCATCGTCGTGCCGTTGACTGCCTCTAGTGTGAGGTGATAAAGCATTTCGATCATCATCACGATACCCACCAATGCGACAAGCGCCGACAAGCATGTCTTCCACAAATGCGGCCATACGCGACTGAACTTGCCGTATTTGGCCACACGCAGGTTCAACATGATCAGGCTCGCGATCCCGCCCGGTGCATACATGACCATGAGAATGAAGAAGACGCCGAGATAAAGCTGCCATGCCTTGGTAAAGTCGGACAGCATGACTGTCAGGAAGACGCCGATGATCGCGCCGATCATCGGACCAAAGAAGAAGCCGACGCCGCCGATGAAGGTGAACAGCAGCACGCCGCCGGAGCGCAGTGCGCTGACGTTTTCCGCAGTGACGATTTCAAAGTTGATGGCCGACAGTCCGCCCGAAATCCCGGCAAAAAAGCCGGAAAGGATCAACGTGAGGTAACGCGCCCATTGCGTGTCGTAGCCGACAAACTCTACTCGCTCCGGGTTGTCGCGCACCGCATTGATGATCCTCCCCAGCGGCGTCTGGGTGAAGGCATACATCCCGATCGTGCTGACGAACAGCCAGAAGGCGATCAGGTAATACACCTCGATCTGCGGGCCGTATGTGATACCGAAGAGCGGCTCGCCGTATACGCGGTTCGTCGAAATACCTCCCTCGCCACCGAAGAATTCCGGGAACATCAGCGAGCAGGCAAACACCAGTTCGACGATGCCCAGCGTGATCATCGCGAATGTCGTGCCCGACTTTTTGGTCGTGACATAGCCGAACAGCACGCCAAAGAACATTCCGGCGACGCCGCCCACCAGGGGAATCATCGCCACCGGCATCCACATACTTCCTGCACTCGCCAGATTCATTGCATGGATTGCAAAGAATGCGCCCAGCCCTGAATACACCGCGTGACCGAAAGACAGCATGCCCCCCTGCCCCAGCAGCATGTTGTAGGACAGGCCGAAGATCATCACGGTGCCGATTTGCGAAAGGATCGACAACGATGCCCCCTTGTTGAAGATCATCGGTGCAACGATCAGGACCAGGGCAAACACGCCCCAGATGATCCATCGGGCAAGGTTGATCGGCTTGTAACGCAGTGTAGTTTGCATAGTCATGGTATTCATCCGGTCAGCCCTCCCTCGTACCCATCAAACCACGCGGCCTGAAGATCAAAATTAGCACCAGCAGCATGTAGGGCAGGATTGGTGCTACCTGGGAAATCGTAAGCTTCAGCACCGGATAACCAAAGGTATCCGGCTCGATGCTGGTGCCGAGCCCGGCGAACAAGGTTACGAACGAATAGTCCAGCGCAACGGCGAAAGTCTGCAGCACGCCGATCAGCAGGGACGCGAGCAGTGCCCCCACCAATGAACCCATGCCGCCGACGACGACCACCACGAAGATGATGCTGCCCACGGTTGCTGCCATCCCTGGCTCCGTCACGAACGCATTGCCGCCGATGACGCCGGCTAGGCCGGCCAATGCGCATCCGCCGCCAAAGACCAGCATGAAAACACGCGGGACGTTATGGCCCAGCGCCTCCACCATCTCCGGATGGGTCAACGCGGCCTGGATCACGAGGCCGATTCGGGTCCTGGTCAACACAAGGAAAATCGACACCAGCATCAGCACCGCGATCAGCATCATGAATCCGCGATAGATCGGAAAGGTTGTCGTAAACAAGGTGAACAGCGGCCCGTCAAGTTCGGGTGGAATCGGATATGGCACGGCAGCGCGGCCCCATATCAGTTGCACCAGCTCGACCATCACATAGGACAGACCGAAGGTAAACAGCAATTCGGGAATATGGCCGTATTTATGCACGGAGCGTAGCCCGTAGCGCTCCACAAATGCCCCGATGACGCCGACAAGCAGCGGTGCGATGAACAATGCCGGCCAGAAGCCGAGTTTGCCGCTGACGGCATAGGCGAAATATGCGCCGAGCATGTAGAAACTCGCATGGGCAAAATTGAGCACGCCCATCATGCTGAAGATAAGCGTCAGGCCGGACGACAGCATGAACAGCAGAAGTCCGTAGCTCAATCCGTTCAGCAAGGTAATTAACGTAAACTCCACGAGGCAACCCCTATCTTGAAATCAATGTACGACCGTACTTTTTTCTGCGGGTAAAAAAGCAGCGTGACGTTTCGAAGCTCACGCTGCAGGGGGAACTGCTATCGCGACGGCCGCTTCATCTGGCACGACGTCGGCTGCGTAGCGACATACGAATCAAACTTCTGGTCGGTCTTCCATCCATATCCTGTGTTCTCCTGGTCAAATTTCACATCCTTGCCGTTGACCTTCGTCCAAGTCGCGATATACAGCGGCTGCTGCAACTGGTGGTCCGTCTTGCGCATCTCGACTTCGCCATTGAGACTCTGCGCCTTCATGCCTTCCAGCGCAAAAGCGACCTTGGCGGGATCTGTCGACTTCGCATCCTTGATCGCCTTGCCCATCATGGCGATCCCGGTGTATGTCGCCATCGCGTAGTAATCATCGTTGTACTTCTTCTTGAAGCCTTCGACGATTTCCTTGCCGACGAACTTTTCGTTATTGACGTTCCAGTAACCCGCATATTTCACACGGTCCGCGCCGGCCGCACCCATCGCGGTCGGCACACCGGTCGTGCTGCCATAGTAGGTATAGAAATTGGCGCGCAGGTCTGCATCCTTGGCGGCCTTGATCAGTAGCGCAAGGTCTGCGCCCCAATTGCCGGTGATGACCGTATCCGCACCGGAGGCCTTGATCTTTGCAACGTAAGGCGAAAAATCTTTCACCTGCCCGATCGGATGCAGGTCATCGCCGACAATTTCGATATCGGGCCGCTTGCGCTTGAGATACTCCTTCGCCGCGCGGCTAACCTGGTGCCCGTGCGCGTAATTCTGGCCAATGATGTAGACCTTCTTGATGTTCGGATCCTTGGCCAGGAATGTGGTCATGGCCTCCATCTTCTGGTCGGAATTGGCGTCAAAACGGAAATGCCAGAAGCTGCACTTGCTGTTGGTGAGATCCGGATCGACCGCCGCGTAGTTCAGGAACAGGACTTCCTTGCCCGGATTGCGCTCATTGTGCTTGTTGATTGCATCGATCAGCGCCAGTGCGACGCCCGAGCCGTTACCCTGAATGATGTACCGATACCCTTGGTCGATTGCGCTCTTGAGTTGCGACAGCGACTCCTGCGGGCTCGCCTTGTTGTCGAAGCCGACAATCTCGAAGGTGTGCTCACCAGCCCATTTTTCTGCGTTTGCCATATCGGCGATGTACTGCCAGCTTTTCAGGATGCCCTGCCCGACCGGCGCAAACGGGCCTGATAGAGGATCGATGAATGCCATCTTTACCACCTCCGCATTTGCCGTCAATGGCATGGCAAATGCGGCGGCGACAGAAAGCGGGATGAGAAGTGTCTTGAATCGGGTAGCCATGTTCTTCCTTATACGTATAGTTTTTCCTTACTGCGTATAGATGCTCAGATCCTGCGCAAAGCGCAGGAAGCGAAGGATTTTCAGCCGGTATTTGACATGTCCTTTTCCTTTCACGATAAAAGTAAAAATCAGTGAATGGCAATGACGTGAATCGTTTCGAGCGGATGTCGTCGACTCGCCCAGCGGCTGTCTATTTTTTATGCGATGCAGTGCGGTGCGGTGACGCGTCGACCGCATGCAACGCATGCAATATAAGGTTTGATCGGCTTTGAAGGAGCGGTATGGCGCGCTTATTGCCATACCGCCGGTACTTCAGGTTAAGACGGACGTGCCGGGCGCTTCATCTCGCAAGAGGTCGGCTGGGTGGCAACATAGCTGTCGATCTTCTGATCCATGCTCCAGCCATAACCGGTATTTTCCTGGTCATACTTGACCTTCTTGCCGTCGACTTTCTGCCAGGTGGCGATATACAGCGGCTGCTGCAGCTGATGGTCGGCCGCACGCATTTCCACTTCACCGTTGATTGCCTTGGTTTTCATGCCTTCAAGGGCGAAGGCAATCTTCACCGGATCAACGGAGTTCGTGTCCTTGGCAGCCTTTGTCACCATCTGGACGACGGTGTAGATGTCCTGCACATAGAAGTCGTCGTTGTACTTCTTCTTGAAGGCTTCGACGATGTCTTTTCCGGAGAAGGATTCATTGTTCGGAATCCAGTAGGCAACCTGCTTTACCTGGCCGGCAACGGAGCCGCCCATTGCGGTCGGCACGCCGGAGGTGCCGCCGTAATACGTGTAGAACTTGGCATCGAGGCCGGCGTCCTTGCCCGCCTTCACGAGCAGCGCCAGGTCGGCGCCCCAGTTACCGGTGATGACGGTGTCGGCGCCCGATGCCTTGATCTTGGCGATATAGGGCGAGAAGTCTTTCACAGTAGCAATAGGATGCAGGTCGTCACCGACGATCTGGACATCCGGGCGTTTGCGCTTCAGATACTCCTTCGCTGCACGCGTGACCTGGTGTCCGTGCGCGTAGTTCTGCCCGATGATGTAGACCTTCTTGATGTTCGGATCCTTGGCCATGTACGTGGTCATGGCCTCCATCTTCATGTCGGAGTTGGCATCGAAGCGGAAATGCCAGAAGCTGCACTTGCTGTTGGTCAGGTCCGGGTCAATCGCCGAGTAGTTCAGGAACACCAGTTCCTTTCCGGGATTGCGTTGATTATGCTTGTTGATCGCATCGATGAGTGCAAGCGCCACGCCGGAGCCGTTACCCTGTGCAATATAGCGATAACCCTGGTCGATTGCGGTCTTGAGCTGGTTCAGCGACTCCTGCGGGCTGCCCTTGCCGTCAAATGCAGTGACCTCGATCGTATGGTTGCCGGCCCACTTCTTCTCGTTCGCCATTTCAGTGAACATGCGGAAGGTGTTCAACTGGTTTTGCCCGATCGGTGCAAATGCGCCCGACATGGTTTCGATCATGGCGATCTTGATGGTATCGGCGTGGACGGACGGTGCGGAGAATGCAGCGGCAACCGAAAATGCCAGCACGAGGGGGCGAATCTTTTTCATCATTGGTCTCTTCCTTATTTATATATGTGCTTCTGATGGAAAAAATGCAGATTTGCTTCTCACTTGCAGGCGCCCGGTGCGGGCGCCTTTATTTCAATTCACTCATGCAGTCGGCAGTTTGTACTCCTTGAATTGTTCACGAATCCTGTTTTTCAACACCTTGCCGGTTGCACCGATCGGCAGTGCATCGACGAAGGTCACGTCATCCGGTGTCCACCACTTGGCGATCTTGCCGTCATAGAACTTGATCAGTTCTTCCTTCGACACTTCGACGCCCGGCTTCTTCACCACAACCAGCAAGGGACGCTCGTCCCACTTGGGATGGAAGACGCCGATGCAGGCAGCCTGTTGTACGGAAGGATGCGCCATCGCGATATTCTCGAGATCGATGGTTCCGATCCACTCGCCACCCGATTTGATCACGTCCTTGCTGCGGTCCGTGATCTGCATGTAACCATCCGGGCTGATGGTCGCAACATCACCAGTGGGGAACCAGCCGTCCTGCAGCACGTCGCCGCCTTCGCCCTTGAAGTAGCTGTTGATGATCCACGGCCCTTTGACGAGCAGGTTACCGTACGTCTTGCCGTCCCACGGCAATTCCTTGCCGTCGTCGCCGACGATCTTCATGTCCACGCCAAAGATCGCATGTCCCTGCTTCTCGAGTATGGCCTGCTTCTGTTCTTCCGGCAGCATCATGTGGCGCGTTTGCAGCGTACATGCGGTCCCGAGCGGAGACATTTCTGTCATGCCCCACGCATGGACCACGTCGACGCCGTATTGATGACGGAATGCCTTCATCATGGCTGGCGGGCATGCCGAGCCGCCGATGACGGTCCGTTTGAACGTGGAGAACTGAAGATTGTTCTGGCCGACGTAGGTCAACAAGCCAAGCCATACTGTCGGCACGCCTGCGGAGAAGGTCACGCCCTCCTGCTCGAACAACTCATACAGCGACTTGCCGTCGAGCGCCGCGCCGGGAAACACCATCTTTGCGCCGACGAGAGGCACGGAGTACGGCAGGCCCCACGCATTAACGTGAAACATCGGCACTACCGGCAGCACGGCATCACGCGCAGACACGTTCAAGGCATCGGGCATCGCGGATGCGTAGGAATGGAGCACCGTCGAGCGATGTGAATACAGCGCCCCTTTCGGGTTGCCGGTCGTGCCCGAGGTGTAGCAAAGGCTTGATGCCGAGTTTTCGTCGAACAACGGCCATTCATACTGATCGGAATTCTTGTCGATCAGATCTTCATAGCACATCAGGTTGGCAATCTTGGTTTCCTGCGGCATGCGATCACGATCGCACATCATCACGAAACCCTTGGTCGTCTTGCAGTGAGCTGCGAATGCCTCGACCAGCGGCAGGAAAGTCATGTCGAAAAACAGATACTGGTCTTCGGCGTGATTGACGATATAGGCAATCTGCTCGGGATGCAGGCGAGGATTGATGGTATGCATCACTGCACCGGAGCCGGAGATTGCGTAATACAACTCCATGTGGCGATAACCGTTCCAGGCCAGCGTCGCAACGCGATCTCCCATCTTTACGCCGAGTCCAGCAAGCGCATTGGCCATCTGACGAGCGCGCTTGTGGCATTCGCGGTAGGTGTATCGGTGAATATCTCCCTCGACGCGGCGCGAGACAATTTCGTTCTCACCGAAATAGCGGTCCGCGTGCTGAATGATGCTGGAGATGAGCAAAGGCTGGCTCATCATCTGGCCCATCAATGGGCTCTTGGGATACTGCGACATCGTGCCTCCTGTGCGTGTTATGAAGAGTCGTTGCCGAGAGCCCGTGTTGAAATTGCTTTTTGGTTCCCGACACGCTCTAGAGCCTTGCTTCTAAATTACAGCATGATTTTTGAACGACCGTACTAAAACCGTCAATGACTTTCGATGACGCATTGCACCAATGTCGAAGTGGCGACTTTTACTTCGCCTGCGTTCTCTGTTTCAACCATATATCCGCAACCAATTATGCGATGCAAGCAATAGCACCTGTACGTCACAGAGCTTGAAAACGGTGGCATCGTCCGAACTTTTCTCTGCATTACCGGAGAACCGTAACACCCACCTCGAATATATACACTCGGGCAAGAAGTCCGCAATTGTCTTGCCTACGGTAATTAAATTTTGATTGCGTAACATCAAACGCACGCTGCACGCTCCGGCTGCACGAATGCAGTTTGATTTTCTCTGTCAGAATAAGCAGCGCACACAATGACTCGCATGTACTCAGGGTCTAGCGTGCATAGTTGCACATATCGCTTGGCGAAACTGTCCTCTATTTCACATTTGTCGCCTCAGTTTCAATCCTCCTTCAAGATCATCGTTTGATGACGGCCCATCAAGGAATCAACATGTCTGCACGCTTAGCGGCCGGCGAGCGTCATCGTCTCGATGCGCTCCCGCTAGATAACTCGTTTGCCTCCCTACCCGCGACGTTCTACACGCGCCTGCACCCCACACCTGTGCCGGCACCCTATCTCGTGTGCACGAGCGAGTCCGCTGCGGAATTGATCAACCTGGATCCGGGGGAGTTTGATAAAGAGGAATGCATCCAGACCTTTGCCGGTAACCGGACGCTGCCGGGGTCAGTGCCGCTAGCCTCCGTCTATTCCGGGCATCAGTTTGGCGTGTGGGCAGGCCAGCTCGGCGACGGTCGTGCGATCCTGCTGGGCGATGTCCCTGCCAACAAAGTATCGTTCAGCGAATCACCGGATTCACATGGCCGCATTGAGCTGCAATTGAAGGGCTCGGGACTGACACCCTATTCCCGCATGGGCGACGGGCGGGCTGTTCTGCGGTCGTCGATTCGGGAATTCCTGTGTTCAGAAGCTATGGCTGCACTGGGTATTCCGACTTCCCGGGCGCTATGCGTAATCGGTTCCGACATGCGCGTCATGCGCGAAACGCCGGAGACCAGCGCGATCGCGACGCGCATGGCACCGAGTTTTATCCGTTTCGGTTCTTTCGAACACTGGTCCTACAACGACCGAAAAGAGGAGTTGAAGACGCTTGCGGATTTCGTAATCGATCGATTTTATCCAGGTCTTCGCTCTGTGCCGAACCCTTATCAGGCGATGCTGGCCGAGGTAACCCGCCGCACCGCAGAGCTGATGGCGCAATGGCAGGCGGTAGGTTTCATGCATGGCGTCATGAATACGGACAATATGTCCATCCTTGGCCTTACCATCGATTATGGTCCGTTCGGATTCATGGAAGCGTTCAATGCCACACACATCTGCAACCATACCGACAGACAGGGCCGCTACGCGTATCACATGCAGCCACAGATCGGCCAGTGGAACTGTTTTGCCCTCGGCCAGGCGCTGCTGCCCTTGATCGGCGAAGTCGACGATGCCCAGGCGGCGCTCGAAGGATACAAGAGCGCATACGAGAACAAGCTCGACGCACTGCTTCACGCCAAGCTCGGATTGCAGACGAAGCAGCCGGAAGACGCCAAACTGATTGATGACATGTTCGCGCTTCTCCAGAAGAACCACGCGGACTTCACCCTGTTCTTCCGCCGGCTCGGAGACCTGCAACTCGACAATCCGTCGGCAGACTCGCCTCTGCGCGACTTGTTCATCGATCGCCCTGCATTCGATGCGTGGGCACGACAATACCGTGCACGGTTACAGCAGGAGAATAGCCAAGATCTGGCGCGCAAGCATGTAATGCATGCCGTCAACCCGAAATATGTACTTCGCAACTACCTGGCACAAATCGCTATCGAAAGAGCGCAAAATAAGGACTTCACCGAAGTTGCAAAACTGCTCAGCATTCTCGAACATCCGTTCGACGAGCAGCCGGAAAATGATAAATACGCGGCACTACCGCCCGACTGGGCGAGCGAACTGGAAGTGAGTTGCTCATCATGACAAACAAGGTTGTCAAAAGCGACGCCGACTGGCGTGCGAGACTGGATCCGATCGAATACCAGGTGACGCGGCACGGCGCGACCGAACGCGCATTTACGGGCCGTTACTGGGATCACCATGAGCACGGCATCTATACATGCGTATGCTGCGGCACGCCCCTCTTCGAATCGGATGCAAAATTCGACTCGGGCTGCGGCTGGCCGAGTTACTTCCGGCCGCTTGATCCGGAAAATGTTACTGAGCGCATCGACCGCAGTCATGGCATGATACGCACCGAAATTCTGTGCAACGTATGCGATGCGCACCTTGGCCACGTGTTTCCGGATGGCCCTCCACCGACGGGATTACGGTATTGCATCAATTCCGCATCATTACGCTTTGAACCCAAGTAGACAAGGACAACCGCCAATATGAAGTTTTTGTTCGACCTGTTCCCGGTCATTCTGTTTTTTGCGATGTTCAAGTGGGGGGAAGGCAACCCGGAAGCTGCACAGGCGCTCGCCCAGCAATACATGTCCGGCCTCGTATCAGGCGGAGTCGTGACAGGAGCCCAGGCGCCGATCATGCTTGCCACGGCAATCGCCATCCTCGCCACGTTCGGGCAGATTGCCTACCTGAAGATCAGGGGACGCAAGGTGGACACCATGCTGTGGATCTCGCTGGCGATCATTACGCTGTTTGGCGGCGCCACGATCTATTTCCATAACGAGACCTTCATCAAGTGGAAGCCGACAGTGCTTTACTGGTGCTTCGGGGCTGCACTGCTCGTCAGCCAGGCGCTGATCGGGAAAAACCTGATTCGCCTGATGATGGAAAAACAGATTGCGCTGCCCGATGCGGTGTGGCAGCGCCTGAGCCTGTCGTGGGCCGGCTTCTTTGGAGCAATGGGCTTAATCAACCTGTACGTCGCCTACAATTTCCCCACGGCGTTCTGGGTCAACTTCAAACTGTTTGGCTTCATGGGATTGATGTTTGCCTTCGTGATCGGGCAAAGCCTGTTTCTGTCGAAATATGTAAAGGACTCGCAATGACTGACCGTGTTAAACAGATCCGCGCCCGGCTGACTGCAACTTTCGCACCGGTGGAATGTCAACTCGTGGACGACTCCCATCTGCATGCAGGCCATGCAGGCGCCGCTTCGGGCGCCGGACACTTCAGCGTACGCCTGGTTTCCGATCGATTCGATGGGCTAAATCGGCTTGCCCGGCATCGGCTGGTGTATGATTGCCTTCGCGACATGATGCACAGCGATATACACGCTCTTAACATCGTCGCGCTAGCACCGTCTGAAGTCATGTAACAGACGGGCCCGGTATTTATTTTTATCCCTTCGCAATCTAGGAATACATAATGATTCTAAAACCCGCTCGCTTGTTGATGGCACTTATCGCTGCTGCCGCGCTGCCCGCGATGGCGCAAAACCTCGCTGTCGTGAATGGCAAGCCCGTTCCTTCATCGCGCGCTGATGTCATGATCAAACAATTGGCGGCACAGGGTCAGCCGGACACGCCGCAACTGCGTGCAATGGTCAAGGAAGAGCTGATCAACCGCGAAATCCTGATCCAGGAAGCGGACAAGCGCGGCCTGAGCAACACTCCCGATGTCAAGAACCAGGTTGAGATTGCCCGTCAGTCGATCACCATTCGGGCACTGGTTCAAGACTACCTGAAGAAGAACCCGGTTTCAGACGCCGAGATTCAGGCCGAGTACGACAAGTTCAAGGCCCAGGCTGGTGACAAGGAATACCACGCACGCCACATCCTCGTGGACAAGGAAGATGAAGCCAAGGCAATCATCACCAAGCTGAAAGGCGGCGCCAAGTTTGAGGAGCTGGCCAAGCAGTCCAAGGATCCAGGATCGGCTCAGAATGGCGGCGACCTCGACTGGGCTTCCCCGGCTTCCTTCGTAAAGCCATTCTCCGATGCGATGGTTGGCCTGCAAAAAGGCCAGATCACGGAAACTCCGGTCAAGACGCAGTTCGGTTACCACGTGATCAAGCTAGAGGACGTCCGCGCCGCCAAGATCCCGTCGCTGGAAGAAGTGAAACCGCAGATTGCCGAGTCGCTGCAGCAGAAGAAACTGCAGGCATTCCAGGAAGACCTGCGCAAAAAGGCGAAGATTCAGTAATCCCGAATCAGGCTACCAATGAAAAAGCGCTCCGTTTGGAGCGCTTTTTTTATACTTGTGATTCGACGACGGCGCGGAGGGACGTAACGCCCCTCCCTGCTGCGATCAGCCAACCCACTTGCGTGCGTTACGGAACATGCGCATCCATGGTGAATACTCTCCCCACGAATCCGGTGCCCAGGAATGCTGCACCGTACGGAACACCCGTTCTGCATGGGGCATCAGCACAGTAAAGCGGCCATCCGCCGTCGTCACTGAAGTGATACCTTGCGGTGATCCATTCGGGTTGTACGGATAAGCTTCCGTCACCTGCCCCTTGTTGTCGATCCAGCGCATTGCCACGATCGCGTCCTTGAAGTCGCCCGTCTGCGAGAAGTCAGCATGCCCTTCGCCATGCGCCACCGCGATCGGGCTCTGCGTCCCAGCCATGTCGCTGAAGAAGATCGACGGCGAATCAGCCACCTCCACCATGGCAAAACGCGCCTCGAACTGTTCCGACTTGTTGCGCGTGAACTTCGGCCATGCGTGCGCGCCTGGAATGATCGACTTCAGGTTGCTCATCATCTGGCAGCCGTTGCAGATGCCAAGCGCGAAGGTGTCGTTGCGATTGAAGAAACCGGCAAACTGCTCAGCCAGCTTGGCGTTGAACAGAATCGTCTTCGCCCATCCTTCCCCTGCGCCCAGCACGTCGCCATAGGAGAAGCCTCCGACAGCGATAAAACCCGTGAAGTCGTCGAGCCGCGCTCGTCCCGTAATCAAGTCGCTCATGTGGACATCCACCGCGGCAAAACCCGACTTGTGCATCACATATGCGGTTTCAATGTGCGAGTTGACGCCCTGCTCACGCAAAATCGCCACTTTTGGACGAGCCCCTGTTGCAATGAACGGCGCTGCCACGTCGATCTGCGGATCAAAGGTCAGCTTGGGCGTAATACCAGGGTCGGCAACATCAAGAATACGGTCGTACTCTGCATCCGCGCACGCAGGATTGTCACGCAAGCGCGCGATACGCCAGCTCGTCTCGCTCCACAGGCGCTGCAGCTCGATGCGCGGCTGGTTATAAATCACCCTTGCATCACGCGTAAATTCAATAACGTCACGGTCGTTCAGCTTGCCGATGATATGGCTGCAGGCGCCGAGGTTATGCGAGCGCAGCACATTCATGACGTCCGACCTTTCCTCTGCTCGCACCTGGATCACCGCACCGAGTTCTTCATTGAACAGTGCGCGCAGGGTCATGTCATTGCGCCGTTCGGCAATCTGGCGAGCCCAGTATTTCGCCTCGCCGGAGTCGGAGGCATGCTCGCCTTCCATCGTTAGGATATCGAGGTTCACCGACACGCCACTGCGGCCGGCGAATGCCATTTCACACAGCGTTGCATACAGGCCGCCGTCGGAACGGTCATGGTAGGCGAGCAACTTGCGTTCGATATTCAGTTGCTGGATCGCGGAGAAGAATGCCTTCAGGTCTTCCGGATTATCGACGTCCGGTGTGCTGTCACCGATCTGCTGCATGACTTGTGTCAACGCAGAAGCGCCCATACGGTTTTTGCCCCGGCCAAGATCGATCAGGATCAGCGCAGTATCACCGCAATCCTTACGCAGCTGCGGCGTCAGTGACAGGCGCACGTCCTGCACCGGCGCAAAAGCCGACACGATCAGCGACACGGGCGAAGTAACTTCCTTGCTCCCTTCCGCATCCTTCCAGGTGGTACGCATCGACAAGGAGTCTTTTCCGACCGGGATGCTGATGCCCAGCGCCGGGCAAAGCTCCATGCCGACCGCCTTCACCGTGTCGAACAGTGCCGCATCCTGCCCCGGCTGCCCGCATGCCGCCATCCAGTTCGCGGAAAGCTTGATATCCGAGATATCCGCGATCGGGGCTGCAACGATGTTCGTTAACACCTCGCCGACCGCCATGCGGCCAGAAGCTGGTGCATCGATCACCGCCAACGGCGTACGCTCGCCCATTGCCATCGCCTCGCCGCGATAGCCTTCCAGGCTCATTGCGGTCACGGCACAATCCGCAACCGGCACCTGCCACGGACCGACCATCTGGTCGCGCACTGTCATCGCGCCGACAGAACGGTCGCCGATGGTGATCAGGAAGGACTTGTCGGCCACTGTCGGCAGGCGCAAAACGCGCTGTGCGACGTCAACAAGGTCCATGCCGGTGAGGTCAACGGGCGGATACTCGTTCTTCACATGCTGTACATCGCGATGCATCTTCGGCGGTTTGCCGAGCAACACATCCATCGGCATATCCACCGGATTGTTCCCGTGTTCCGGGTCAATGACTTTCAGCTGACGCTCTTCGGTTGCGGTACCGACCACTGCAAACGGTGCGCGTTCGCGGTCGCATAGGTATTGGAATAACGGAAGGCTTTCCGGTGCGATCGCCAGGACGTAGCGCTCCTGCGATTCATTGCTCCAGATTTCTTTCGGCGCCATGCCACTTTCTTCGAGCGGGACTTTGCGCAGATCGAAAATTGCGCCGCGCTTTGCATCATTAGTCAGTTCCGGGAAGGCATTCGACAAGCCGCCGGCACCGACGTCGTGGATGGACAGGATGGGATTGTCGTCCCCCATGGCCCAGCACGCATTGATGACTTCCTGCGCACGTCGCTCCATCTCCGGATTGCCACGCTGAACCGAATCGAAATCCAGGTCGGCGGTGTTGGTGCCGGTCGCCATCGAGGAAGCAGCACCGCCGCCCATACCAATGCGCATGCCGGGACCACCCAACTGAATCAACAGGCTGCCAACGGGCAGGTCATTCTTCTTGGTGTGCTTGGCGGAGATATTGCCCATGCCGCCGGCGATCATGATCGGCTTGTGATATCCCCAAACCTTGTCGGCAATCTTTTGCTCGTAGGTTCGGAAATAACCGCCGAGGTTGGGCCGGCCGAATTCATTATTGAAGGCCGCTCCACCGATCGGGCCATCGATCATGATCTGCAATGGTGATGCAATGCGGTCCGGCTTGCCGTAAATGCCGCACTGGCCGTGCGATACGCGTTGTTCCATCGGCTCGGTTGCATCCCGCGCATTCTCCCAAGGCTGGACGGAATGCGTGAGCATCAGGTTTGAAACGGTGAAGCCGGTAAGGCCTGCCTTCGGCTTGGCGCCGCGACCGGTAGCACCCTCGTCGCGGATTTCACCGCCCGCGCCGGTGGATGCGCCGGGGAACGGCGAGATGGCGGTCGGATGGTTGTGCGTTTCCACCTTCATCAGGATGTGCGTCAGCTCGTCCGATGCTTCGTACACATTGCCGCTTGCTGCGCCACGCGGATAGAAGCGCGACACGGTCGCACCTTCGATGACCGACGAGTTGTCGCTGTATGCGACCACCGTACCCTTCGGCTGCAACTGGTGCGTGTTTTTGATCATCGCAAACAGCGACTTGTCCTGTGTCACGCCATCGATCGTCCAGTCGGCGTTGAAAATCTTGTGGCGGCAGTGCTCGCTGTTTGCCTGTGCAAACATCATCAGTTCGACATCGGTGGGGTTGCGCTTCGCTTGCGTGAAAGCGTTGTGGAGATAGTCGATTTCATCCTCGGAAAGCGCCAGGCCCAATTCACCGTTCGCGCGTACGAGAGCCTCTTTGCCGCCACCCAGGATATCGACAAACTCCAGTGGTTTCGCATCGAGCTCGCGGAACAGACCGGAAGCATCGTTCGCACTCCGCAAAACGGTTTCCGTCATCCGGTCATGCAGGAGCGCCGCGACTTCCTGTGCGGCGGCATCGCTGAGCTTCTTGCTCCCGCCAAGCAGGCCCGACTTCAGTTGTACGTGATAGGAGATTCCGCGTTCGACGCGCTTGATATGCGTCATTCCGCAATTGTGGACGATGTCAGTTGCCTTGCTCGCCCATGGAGAAATCGTGCCGAAACGCGGAATGACTACGAACTTTTCGCCGTCGGCCGCGCCGCTAAATGGCTCGCCATAGGTCAGGAGTGCATTCAACCGGCCCCGCTCGTCATCGCTTGGAGTGGCAGCCGCATCGATGAAATGCAAGAAGCGTCCTGTTACGCCGACAACGGCGGGCTCGACTGCTTGCAATTGTGACAAAAGACGTTGGGTGCGGAAGGCAGACAGGGCATTGGAGCCCGGCAAAATCAACATGGCGACGAGAGGTGTGAAGCAGCATCACTGCCGTCCAGGACAGTTCAACTGCAGGTTAAATCGGAAACCGTGATTATACCGCGACGCCGCATCATGGCAGCTTGTCAATCACGCCAAGTCTCCACACTCGCAACCCGCGATCTCGGTGCTTCCAGATGAAACCGGAAAGAGCAATCTGGCAGCAGACTGCTGGCCATCCCGACTCGTCGTGAGGTGCGTAATCCCTGGTCGGTATGCTATTTTGCTACCTCCAAACACCTACGGTCCTCCCGCACATGACACTGCCGATTTCTCAACCAATCCATCATCTTGCCGGTCAATCCCGTCGTGCACTGGTCGACACGTGCTTGGATGAGGCGGCGCGGTCACGATCTGTCTTCACCCGGCTATCTCCTGTATCCGCACGTGCGGCGGCCGATTACGCAGATGCGCTGCACTCCGCAGGCGCGGCTTTACCCGCAATTGCGGGCTTGCCGGTTTCGGTCAAAGACCTCTTTGATACTGCTGGCGAATCGACATGGGCCGGCTCCGTTGTCCTCAAGTCTGCCCCTCCGGCTCTTGCAGACGCTCCCGCAGTGCAGAGGCTACGCGAGGCAGGAGCCGCAATCATCGGCAAAACCAACATGACGGAATTCGCTTTCTCGGGAGTTGGACTCAATCCGCACTTTGGCACACCGGCCAATCCGGCGGACCAAGCCGTTGCACGCATTCCCGGCGGCTCCTCGTCGGGCGCCGCTGTCTCGGTTGCTGCGGGCATGTGCGTCGCCGGGCTGGGATCGGATACCGGAGGCTCGATCCGAATTCCCGCCGCGCTTTGCGGCCTGGTCGGTTTCAAGCCGACAGCTCGCCGCGTACCGACAACGGGTGCAATTCCCCTGTCAACCACGCTCGACTCGATTGGCGCCATTACGCGCTCGGTCGATGACTGCATCCTGATCGACAGCATCATTGCAGATGAACCGCTTTCAATTCCGGATCTGCCCGTCAGGGATCTGCGCCTAGCCGTCCCGCAGACCTTGATGCTCGATGCGCTGGAGCCGCATGTGGCAGCATCCTTTTCGTCTGCACTGTCGCGCCTGTCCAAAGCCGGTGCGCGGATCAGCGATGCGCCCTTCACCATGCTTGCCGAGAGTGCCGCTCTCAACAAGTTCTCGGGAGCGGAAGCGTTTGCCTGGCATCGGAGGCTGCTGGCTGCTCATGAATCCTCCTACGATCCGCGGGTTGCAAAACGCATCATGCTTGGCGCGGTCATGAGCGCGGCAGATTACATCGATCTGCATCGCGCCCGGCGCGACTGGATCAGCAGGATGGAAAAGGAGATGGAACGATTCGATGCCCTGCTCATGCCGACAGTGCCGATCGTTGCTCCTCCGATTGCAGAACTGGAAGCATCGGACGACACCTTCTTCAAAGTCAACGCTCAACTCCTCAGGAATCCGTCCACAATCAACCTGCTCGACGGCTGCGCCGTCTCGCTTCCGTGTCATGCAGCGGGTACCCTGCCTGTAGGCCTAATGATCGCTGGCGCTGCAATGACAGACCATCACGTCCTTGCCATCGCGCGCGCTATCGAAAGGACAATGCAAAGTGCATAACGTCGCAATCCGGCATCAGTCGATTTTTGCTGCGAAGTTCAAGCGGACACCGGTAACCGCAACGACTAGAATGATGCCCTCGAACTGGAAATGTTTCGTATGGTCTACCACTCCGTATCGTTTCCTGAGTAATGCATTGACAGGTTAAATAAGTGACACAGAAGCAGATTGCGGTAGTCGGCGGAGGCGTTGTAGGCGTTTGCACGGCCTATTTCCTTGCAGCCGCGGGACATGAGGTCGTCGTCATCGAACGGCATCAGAACGTGGCCCAGGAGGCCAGCTTTGCCAATGCTGGCATCGTCGCCCCGGGATATGCGACACCATGGGCTGCTCCTGGCATGCCGCGCAAGATCCTCTCCCGCCTCCTCCGTTCGGAGGCTCCTGTGATGCTGAAGCCGACCATGGATCGTGCGACCTGGCGCTGGGTGCGCAGATGGCTGTCGGAATGCGAGCTCGACCGCTACCGCATCAACAAGGCCAGGATGCAGCGCATTGCTTTCTACAGTCGCGATGTCCTCCGCGAGTTGCGGGAGTTTCATCAGATCGAATACGAGCAAACCCAGGGTGTGCTTCAATTGTTTCGCACCGAAAAAGACAAGCGGATGGCGTCCCACAGCATTGCGCTGCTTGAGGAGAATGGCGTTCCGCATCAGGTTCTCGACGCTGACGGCGCGCGCGCCATTGAACCCGCATTGTCTTCGCATTCCTCTTTAGCGGGTGCGCTGTATCTGCCGCAGGATGAAGCCGGCAATTGCCCGCTATTCGCAAAGCGGCTGAAGCAGATTGCGAGCTCCCTCGGCGTGCAGTTCCATTTCGCCTCTACCGTCCATGCCATCGAGCCCGAAACGCATGGTGTGGGACTGCGCATTGACAACAACCGTTTTTCTGCAGACGCCGTTGTTGTGGCCGCAGGCGTAGAGAGTGCTCAACTGCTCAGGCCATTGGGAATTGACATTCCCCTCTATCCTGTCAAAGGTTACTCAGCTACGGCATCGCTCAGGAACTTCGAGCATGCGCCTCAGGCGGCCCTTCTTGATGAAGCATACAAAGTCGCGATTACGCGGCTGGGCAGCCGGATCCGGATTGCAGGCACGGCGGAGATCGGCTCCTCCGGCACAGAGTTGAATGAACGCGCGATACGCACACTGATCAAGGTCGGCAGCGACTGGTTTCCCGATGCGGCAAATTACGCGAAAGCGAACTTCTGGTGCGGTGCACGCCCCATGTTGCCGGACGGTGCGCCACTGCTGGGCGCGACACCGGTGCGCAACGTCTATGTCAACATCGGCCACGGTTCGAACGGCTGGGCGATGGCAGCCGGCTCTGGCAAAGTGGTCGCAGACATCGTTTCCGGTGTGACGCCCGAAATCGACATGGATGGACTGACGATGTCGCGCTATGGATAAGGTCGACTGCGTGGTCATCGGCGCGGGCGTGGTCGGCCTCGCCGTCGCTCGCTCCCTTGCCCTCGCTGGGCGCGAAGTGCTCGTTCTCGAAAAACATCCCGCGATCGGTATGGAGACCAGCTCCCGCAATAGCGAAGTGATCCATGCCGGACTCTACTATCCGGCGGGAAGCCTGAAGGCGAAGCTTTGTATAAAGGGGCGCGATGCCCTCTACGATTACTGCGAGCGGAGAGCGATCTCCTATCGTCGTTGCGGCAAACTCATCGTCGCCACATCGGATTCGCAGCTGGACAAGCTGTCAGCCATTCATGCACAAGCACTGACAAACGGTTGCCATGAAGTGAGTTGGATCAGCGGGCAGGAGGCAAAAGCACTGGAACCCGCCCTCAACTGCGTTGCCGCGCTCCACTCCCCGAATACCGGCATTTTCGACACTCACGCCTACATGCTCGCGTTGCAGTCCGATGCGGAGCATGTCGGCGCCCTCTTCGCTTTTAACAGCGAGGTGGGTGAAGGGTGCGTAACTGTGGAAGGGCTCGCCATGCAGGTACGATCACCTGATGGGAGCGAGACGGAAGTATTGGCAAACACTGTCATCAATTGCGGCGGATTGTGGGCACCGCAGCTTGCCGCGGCAATTCGGGGCCTGGACCGGAAGAGTATTCCGACGCCACATTTCGTGAAGGGCAACTATTACACACTCGCAGGCAAGGCGCCCTTTTCGCACCTTGTGTACCCGGTGCCCGAAGTCGGTGGTCTTGGCGTACATCTCACACTCGATCTTGGCGGGCAGGCTCGTTTTGGCCCTGACGTCGAGTGGCTGAAGCATGACGGCGGCGAGCTTGACTACACCGTCGATCCGCGACGTGCTGACAGGTTTTACCAGGAGATACGTGCCTATTGGCCGGACTTGGCCGACGGTGCATTGCAGCCGGCTTATTCCGGCGTACGCCCGAAAATCAGCGGCCCGGATTCACCAGCTGCCGATTTCCTGTTTTCCTCACATGGAACGCACCATTACCTCGGCTTGTATGGAATCGAATCCCCCGGCCTGACGGCTTCCCTCGCTATCGCCGAACATGCTACGGCGATGGTAATTCCAGAATAAAAACGGGCACACCATTATTTGGCATGCCCGCAATACTACGAACTCAATTGTTAGCTGGACGGCTTAAGCTGTAACCAGGAAGTCGATCACGATTTCACCCGGCTCACGCTGCACGTAGGCGATCTTCACGCGAGAACCGAAGTAACCATTGATCTGTGAAAGCAACGGGAGTGGATCATGGTCGTTGCAGAACCGCATTGTCTCACCCGGCTCAAGCGCATCAAGGGCGCCGAAGATCGCGGCATGCCTGAACCGTTTCGCGATTCCGCGCGCATCGAACGGGTAAATTCCGCCTGCCATCTGTGGATGAGAACAATCATGTGCCATGTCAAAAGCTCCTTCGCATAAAAAACGTCGTGGGATCGCAGGTCGTTCTGCCGAATCCAGTGGTATCGGATCCGCAACCAACTTAAGATTCATTTTAAATGAAGCTTTTAATTGATGCAAACCAAATCCATCTTTGGCGCAAGTCGTGGCATTGGTCGCAACAGCTCGCATATATTCGCGGTGAATGAGTTGGCATAGAATGCAATACCATTGCGCCAACACTTCTGCATATGGAATCCGCCTCGATGCTCTCCTCTACCACGCTATATCAGGTTGCCGAAATTCGTGCGATTGAAGAGTCAGCACGGGTACAGCTACCTGCAGGTACATTGATGCAGCGAGCGGGAGACGCTGCTGCTCGTGTTGCGTTGAAGTTGCATTCCGAGTCGCGACAAGGAGCGCCGGTGCTCGTACTCGCCGGCCCGGGCAATAACGGCGGCGATGCGCTGGAAACGGCCTTTCATCTCGCGAATTCCGGCGTGGAGGTCGTAATCCTGTTATGTGCAGACGCGAAGCGTCAGCCGGAGGACTTGCAGCGCGCGCTTGCCAGGGCGAGAAGCACTACCGCTCGCTTTCTTGAACCGACCATCGACGCAGTAAATGCTCAACAGTGGTCCCTCGTCATCGACGGCCTTTTCGGGATTGGTCTTGCGCGCCCCATCTCCGGGGAGATCCGCTCTTTGGTCACAACCATCAATCGCCTATCCTGCCCTGTCCTTGCGCTTGATGTCCCGAGCGGGCTCGATGCCGATACGGGGAACATCGTAGGAGACGCAGGTGTGGGGGTTCGTGCGACACATACGATCACATTCATCGGCGACAAGCCTGGTTTGCATACTTGCAATGGGCGTGATTACGCGGGAGAGGTTGAAGTCGCTGATCTGGAAATCGCCCCAGAGCTGCTCCCATCAGCGACGGCATTTTTGAACAGTCCGGACGCCTTTTCTCCTTTTTTGCGCCGTCGTCCGCACAATTCCCACAAGGGCAGCTTCGGAGACATCATCATTGTCGGCGGTGCGCATGGCATGGCCGGTGCGCCGATTCTGGCGGCACGTGCGGCCGCAATGAGCGGCGCAGGACGGGTATTTGCAGCGTTTATCGATCAGCCCCCGCCCTATGACAGCGCCCAGCCGGAACTGATGTGCCGCTATGCGCCCGACATGGAATTCTCTGGCGCAACAATCGCCGCCGGCCCGGGGCTCGGCACCTCACAGATGGCCCGTGACATCCTCTCGAAGGTTTTGCATACGCTTTCGCCGATTGTGCTGGATGCTGACGCCCTAAACCTGATTGCGGTCGATCCTGGACTTCAGCAGGAACTTGTGCAACGTCGCGCTGAAACGATCATTACGCCGCATCCACTTGAAGCGGCACGACTGCTGGGTGCGACATCCAAAGAGGTACAGGCGAACCGGCCTCGTGCAGCGGTGAATCTAGCACGTAGATTGAATGCAATCACTGTATTAAAAGGATCGGGAAGCATCATCGCAAAACCCGATGGCACCATATACATCAACCCCACGGGCAATCCGGCATTGGCAACCGCCGGCACCGGCGACGTTCTTGCCGGTATTTGCGGTGCCTTGGTTGCGCAATCATTTCCTGCCTGGAACGCCGCACTCGCAGCTACCTGGCTACACGGACAAGCTGCGGACACATTGACGGCTCAAGGAACAGGCCCAATCGGCATGACCGCCAGCGAACTCCTCCCCTGTGTCAGGACGATTTTGAACCAGCTCACATCGCGATACGCGCCGTACCGGCCACTACCTGACTGACCTGCGCCCTCACGACTTGGCCGGCATAACAGCAATTCTCCACACGAGGTCGAAGCGCTCACCATAGTTCTGGATCAGACCTCAGGCCATCAGGCGACCCGCGGCAATCGTAATAACACGCTTGCAGCGGGCTGCAATGGAAGAATCATGGGTGACGAGCACCAAGGTTGAGCTACGTTCCTCATTCAGCTCAAACATTAGTTTGATAACCGCCTCCCCGGTAGCCGCATCAAGGCTGCCAGTCGGTTCGTCGGCAAACAGCAGCGGAGGTTCCGTCACAAACGCGCGCGCCAGGGCGACCCGCTGCTGCTCCCCGCCTGAGAGGTATTTGGGGTAGTGCCGCAGGCGACTGGAAAGACCAACGCGGCCGAGCATTGCCTCCGCCTTCTCCCTGGCCCGCTCGTCTCGCCTTAATTCGAGCGGGAGCATGACGTTCTCCAGAGCGGTCAGGTGTGCAAGCAACTGAAAGGACTGAAACACAAAACCAAGCTTCGCTTGACGCAAACCGGCGCGGCCGTCTTCATCCAGTGCAAAAATATCGACTCCATCGAGCTTCACCGTGCCCTCGGAAGGAGTATCAAGGCCAGCGAGAAGGCCTAGCAAGGTTGATTTGCCCGAGCCCGATGCACCGACAACTGCAAGCGTCTCGCCGGGCTGCACGGTAAAATCAATGTCACGCAAAATCGTCAGTTCACCGGTCGCATCCGCAACGCGTTTACTCAGGTGAATGACTTCAATGGCCGCTGGTAAGGAGGAAGGTGAACTCATGCAGAATGACGTTAAGCGATCGACAAAGGGATCTTGGTACTGGAGGCGAATGCTGCGGCAGCTGACGGCGTTCACGCTCTTCTTGTTAGCAACAACCGCCTATTCTGCATCAAATACAGTGCTTGTGCTCGGCGACAGCCTTTCCGCGGAATACGGCCTTACCCGGGGAAGCGGATGGGTTCCTCTTCTCGAAAAGCGCCTGAAAGACGAAAGAATCAATGCATCGATCGTCAACGCCAGCATCAGCGGTGAAACGACTGGTGGCGGCAGGGTCCGCCTCCCCGCGCTGTTGGAGCGCCATCAGCCCGATGTGGTGATCATCGAGCTTGGGGCAAACGACGGCCTGCGCGGTCTGCCGCTTAGTGCAGCGGAGGCCAATCTCCGCACCATGATTACGGAATCACGTAGCGCGAAAGCCAAGGTCCTCCTTGTTGGAATGCAACTTCCTCCAAACTACGGAAAGGAATATACCGAGAAGTTCATTACCCTCTTTTCGAGCCTTGCCCGCTCAACCGGGACGCCTTTAGTACCTTTTCTCCTGCATGGAATCGCTGACCAGCCACACATGTTTCAGTCTGATCGGATTCATCCCGCTGCGGAAGCGCAGCCAATCATGCTGGAGAACATCTGGCCGTTCCTGAAACCACTCTTGGCCAAATAAAAGCAGGAACAGATTGACCCGTCCTGCTATAGGTTGACGGTTAAGCAGGGTAAATTGTCTGTCTGATCGCTCCTTTGAAACGCCCGATGCACTGCATCGGGCGTTTTGTATTGGAGGGCCAGGTGCGGACGCTCCCGGTTGTAAATCTGTACCGACTGGCTCACCATTAGCCGGGCCTGCTCCAGGTTATCAGGACGGTGGAGCAGGAACTCACCCTTGAGAATGCCGTTGACCCGCTCTGCCAGCGCATTCTGATAGCAGTCGTAGCCATCGGTCATGGAACAGGTCAGCCCGTGCTGCGCATGCAATCGCTGATACGCGCTCGCGCAGTACTGAATGCCGCGGTCGGAATGATGGATGAGCTGCGCCCGGCTCTGCCTGGCGCGCAAAGCCATTTTCAATGCCCGCGCCACTTCCTCGGTTTGCAGGGTTGCGTGCACATGGTAGCCGACGATCTTTCGAGAGTACGCGTCAGTGACCAAACTCAGATACACGCATTTCTCGCGGGTAGGCAGATAGGTGATGTCGGCCACCCAGACCTGCTCAGGACGTTGCGCCACGGATTTGCACGACTTCAAGAGATTGGGGTGCTTGTGGAATCGATGGAAGCTGTTGCGGAACCAGCAGATGAGCCCGCTTGAGAACCCGGAACAGCGCATCCCGGCCCATCTTGATTCCCGCGCAGGCCAATGGCTGCTTGAGCAAATAGTGTAATTTGCGACCGCCAATGCGGGGTTGACGCCGCCGCGTCTGGCGCACCAACTCAACCTGCCGATCCCGCGCCTGCTGGGCGGCCTCTGCCTGACACTGCTGATAATAGGCTGACGGCTCATACCAATGTAACGACACGCTGTGGCGAGACTCAAGCCGGCTATCTGCCTTTGCTCGATGACCCGTCGGAATGCTTTTTTGGCAACTTCACCCCATATTCTTTGCGAATGACGTCGAGCATGGCTTCCAGCAACTGGGCCTTCTCGTTGGCTTGCTTGAGCTCCGTTTCCAGCTGCTTGATTCGCTGCTCCGGGCTCATCGGCTGCTCTGGCTTGCTCATCGGATCACTCCTGCGCTTGCTGGTTCCTGCCAGCCTACTCCAGTCTTGCCGTCCGTGCTTGCGCAACCAGACCAATACCGTCGAGCGGCCTTGAATTCCGTACCGCCGCTGCGCCTGCTTGTACGTCAGCTCGCCTTTTTCCACCTCGTCAACTACCGCCAACTTAAAAGCCAGCGCGTAGTCCCGCTGCGTACGCTTGATCCCTCTGTCCATTTGACACCTCCAAAAAAGTGTCAACGCATTTCAGGACGGGTCACGTCCATGGAAAAAGCCCGGAATTGCCCGGGCTTTTTTCTGCATCCCAATCAAACAAGCGGGAGAAGCTCGATTTATTTCTCGCCAGGCTCCGACTCGGGCTTAGTCGCAATTGGCTTGACGATCTCTACCTTGGCCTTCTTCTTCAACGCATCGAGATATGCGGCAGTCTCCAGCTGGGCCAGTGCATCGGCAATCTGCTGCTGTTCTGCCTGGCGACGCGCCAAATCAGGATCTGCTGGCTGACCAACCTTATTGATCCGATAAATGGCATATCCTTGCTCACCGAGATCAACCCCGACAAGACCTGGCAACTTATTTACATCGGCCTTCATCACCGCGAGCAGAGCTTCCCGCTGAAGTCCCTGATTCTTCGTGCGTGAGACGGTTTTCGGTGCACCGAACTCAGCAGCCTCACCGTTTGATTGGAGAGCAGCCAGTTTTGCCTTGCCAGCCTGTTTCGCGAGTTTTGCCGCCTCAATCCTGGTTACGCGCTCTGCAATAATCGCTTTAACCTCGTCGAACGGGCGCTTTGTCACAGGTTTGTACTCGATAACCCGGCCTGAAATCAACGTGCTCGGCGCAACCTCAACTGCCTCCGTATTGCGTTTGTTCTTGATTGCATCATCCGAAAACAGAGCACTCAGGAATTTCGGATGGTTGAATGGAGCGTTCGGCGACACGTCCGGGTTTGGCGTGCGGGTCAAACCGCCGGCCGTCTCAACTTTCAGACCGAGTTTTTCTGCAGCTGGTTTCAGGCTCTCGGATTGCTCATAGACCAAGTTTGTAAACTGTTCGGCCATTTCGGCAAACTTCTTTGCCGCCAGCTGCTTCTTGATCTCCGCAGCAATTTGTCCTTTGACTTCCTCCAGGTTTTTTGCTGTCGCAGGTTTAATTCCGGTCAATTGAATGATATGGAAACCGAAGTCCGACTCTACGACATTGCTGATCTCGCCTTCTTTTAGCGCAAACGCAGCGTCTTCGAATGGCTTGACCATCATTCCTCGTCCAAAGAAATCAAGATCACCACCTCGTTCTGCCGAACCAGGATCATCTGAATTCTCCTTCGCGACCTTGGCAAAGTCTGCGGGATTCTTCCGCACTTGGGTCAGCAATTTTTCCGCCTTTTCCTTGGCTGCGGCCTTTTCGGCGGCTGATGCATCCTTTCCAGCCTTGATCAGGATATGGCTTGCACGACGTTGCTCCTCCTCGGCAAACCGCTTTGCATTCTGCTCATAGTAGGATTTGATGTCGGCGTCACTCACAGAAATCTGGGCCGCAACCACATCGCTACTCAGCACCACATACTCAGCCCTGACCTGCTCAGGGATTTCGAACTGACTACTCTGCTTCTCGTAATACGCGCGCAGCATCTCCTCCGTGACTTTCACTTGAGGCACATAGTCAGCCGACTTGAACGGGAGCTCCTGAATGTCCCTCTCCTGGTCGTTCAGCTCCGAGAGTCGCAGTGCCACACTTTTCGGAGCAAACGCTGTTGTCTGCACCGCCTCGCTAACCTGCTGCAACGCCAAGTCGTGCCGCAACCGGGCCTCATACATTGCGGGAGTCATGCCCTGCGCTGCGAGTAGTGATTTATAGCGCTCGACATCGAATTTCCCATCCGGGCCAACCAGGCCAGGCACATTAAGAATTGTTTGCTGCAAGGCCTGATCACTGACCGAAAGCCGGTTACGTGCTGCCTCAAGCGCAACGGCACGCTGTGTAATCAAACCGTCGAGAATGCTCTGCTTGGCTTCCGGCGTATCAAGCATTGCCGGATCAAACTGACCGCCGAACATCTGACGAAAACGTTCCATTTGCTCGCGCTGTGCGGCATCCAACTCTTGTTGCGTAATGGACTGCCCCGCAACTTTTGCGACGGCATTGTCCCCTTCCCGAAATCGGGTATAGCCCTCAAGCCCAAAGAATGCAAATGAAGGAAAAATGAACAGCAGTAGCAAGAACTGCATCAAGCGACGATGCGTGCGGATAAATTCAAACATGGTCAGTCCACAGAATTACAAATTGCGAGAACGCAGTTTCAGCATTGTCTTTCTCAGAGCAGCTAGCTCATCAATTTAGCCGCGCCTGAAGCGAAAAACGTCGCCACATATGAAAAAAGGCGAACTTACGTTCGCCTTTTTCGTTTTTTGGCGGAGTGGACGGGACTCGAACCCGCGACCCCCGGCGTGACAGGCCGGTATTCTAACCGACTGAACTACCACTCCTGAAACTTCACCTGCATGCTTGGCTGCTTGGTGGGTGCTGAGAGGCTCGAACTCCCGACCTACGCCTTGTAAGGGCGCCGCTCTACCAACTGAGCTAAGCACCCTGATCCACACTTAGTCAGCCAAACTTTACGGCGTTTGTCACCACGCCGTAAAAAATATGATTCTACAACATCCTCCTAAAAGATGCACTAGCTAACTGCATCTTTTAGCACCTTGTCCGGTCGGAATATGACCACCTTCACGGCCTTGACTTGGGTTGCATCGCCGGTACGCGAATTACCGTCTGCGCGCGTGGCATACATACGAAGAGAAAATGTGCCGAAACTGACAAGCATCACCGTTCCTTTCTGCGTTAATGCCGCCTTCACAGCCCCTGTCAACGATGCAAGTGCCGGAGGAACCGCAGCACTGGAAACTTCCTTTGCATTGGCAATGTGTTCAACCAAATCATTTTTGTTCAGTAGCGCATGCTCTTCCACAGAATTGGATTGAACAACCGGCATTATCACCTTTACAGTCCATGTCCGTTGAAAAATGCTGACAAAACGTTTCTTCAGCCGGTATTGGACAGGCCGGATAGACCAGGGTGAAGCGCTCATCAGTGGTACAAGAAGGAAGTCAGTCGACGGGCACTCCTATTAGCACCGCCCCTTTCAGATTGGCACACCGAAAAAAATGTAAAAAAAGCGCCCGAACAGTCTGTGTAAAAAGTCTGTAAACAGGCGCCCAACAAATTGCCCCGCGTGTGCGGGGCAATTTTTGTTTGGGAGGGCAAAAAGGAGCAGGCGCGCATCGCCTGCAGGAATTGGCGGGCTCTGATCATATTTATGACCCGTTTGACAAGTATCTCTCCAGCCACTTCCTGCTGGTGCTTGCGCAGCCGCTCGATGGCGCGTGTGACGGCCCCTGCGGCAGGGCCATCCTGCCCATCCTCCCTGTCGACCTCATCGAGTCGTTGCAGGTAAGCCGTTATTTCCTGCTCCATCCGCTGCTGCTCGGCAGCCAGTCCCGGCGGCTCGCCTACCACCTTGCGCGATGATCCGATGACATTCGCGCTCCAGCTCCCGAGACGACCTTATCCCGCTTAGAGCCTGTTTGAAAACTGTAGCGAGCGGTCCGAGTTTGGTTGGAGAAGCGCAGTCGTACGTGAGGTACGACGAGCATCGCAGAGCCAAAATCGGGCTGCGCAGTAAGTTTTCAAACAGGCTCTTAGATAACCGCAGAGACACAGCTTGAGCAGATCGGCCGGATCGTACGGCGGGCGGCCAAGCCTTGCCGCCTTGGCCTTGCCAAAGACCAGTTCGAACAAGTCCAGCTACTCTACCCAGGCGTCAATGACGCCCACTTCCGTCTCTTGAGCCATCAGATCATCCAGCATCACTGGAAACAATGTCGACTGCCCTGACTCTCTCCTCGCCGATGCCCCATCCCTCATCCTCCACAAAGGAAAATCCCCGCCCAACTCAAGCCCCTCGCTTAACCTGTTGAAGGTTTTGGGATAGCCAAAGGCTGATTGAAGGGCCGCATTCGCAAGGATGCGGCCTTTTTTCATTGGTCGGGGTCGCCAAGGTGCTGCGGCGAATGCAGGGGTATAAGCGAACTGCAGGAACCTTCCGACCGGCCAAAACGATAATCTGTGCCTTGGAAATCAGCGGGGCTCGCTGAACTTTATCCGCAACAGACGCCGTGCGCCTGCTGTGAGTTCAGCGTCGACCCTTTTGAGCACCATTGGAGCCGGGCTAGGTTCAGCATCCTCTGGCGTGATTGAGTTCGACAAACAGAAAGCCCCGTAAGTCGTTGAACTTACGGGGCTATTTGCCCGGTCAATCAACCGCTTTCAACAGGTTAAGCGAGAGGCTTGCGCCCAACTCTCATTGGACGGGGATTTCTTGCTTTGGTTTACCACGATGGCCTGTTTTTACACAGCCTGCGAAGGGCGCTTTTCAATCCACGGATTCCCGTTAATGCTTTACGACATTCGGGTCGGCTTGAGGAGTGGCTTGCGCAACCGCCGTGTCAACAGGTGAATCCACATCGGTTAGAGGGGTGGGCTGCCGCTCCAATGCCACCTCCAGTACCTTGTCGATCCACCGCACCGGGATAATTTCCAGTTTGTTCTTCACGTTATCCGGAATCTCCGCAAGGTCCTTGACGTTCTGCTCAGGTATCAAGGCAGTCTTGATTCCGCCACGATGCGCTGCCAGCAGCTTTTCCTTCAAGCCTCCGATCGGCAGGACCTCACCACGAAGGGTGATCTCGCCAGTCATCGCCACGTCAGCCCGCACCGGAATACCCGTCAGTACCGACACGAGAGCAGTAGTCATCGCGATACCGGCAGAAGGACCATCCTTCGGCGTCGCACCTTCCGGTACGTGGATGTGGATATCGGTCTTTGAAAAGAGTTCAGTCTTGATGCCCAAACGCTTCGCACGGCTGCGCACCACGGTGCGGGCTGCCTCGATCGACTCCTTCATCACATCACCCAAGGTGCCCGTACGGATGATGTCGCCTTTGCCCGGCATGGTCATGGCCTCAATGGTGAGGAGATCACCACCAACTTCCGTCCATGCCAATCCGACGACCTGGCCGATCTGATTCTCTTTTTCCGCCATCCCGAAATCGTAACGACGCACACCAAGGAACTTGTCAAGGTTCTTCGGCGTGACGGCAATCTTGCGATCCTGCTTCTTCAACAAAAGCATCTTCACGACCTTACGGCAAATCTTGGAGATTTCCCGCTCCAGCGAACGCACACCAGCTTCACGCGTGTAATAGCGAATGATGTCGCGAATCGCGGATTCCGAGACGGCAATTTCATCCTCTTTCAATCCGTTGTTCGCAATCTGCTTCGGCAACAGGTAGCGCAATGCGATATTCGTCTTTTCGTCCTCCGTGTAACCGGACAAGCGGATAACCTCCATCCGGTCCAACAGTGCCGGCGGGATGTTGTACGAGTTCGACGTCGCGACAAACATCACATCAGACAAGTCAAAGTCAACCTCGATGTAATGATCCGAAAAGGTATGGTTCTGCTCGGGGTCGAGCACCTCAAGCAAGGCAGACGCAGGATCACCCCGGAAATCCATGCCGAGTTTGTCGACCTCATCTAGCAGGAATAGCGGATTGCGCACACCTGTCTTTGCCAAGCTCTGCAGTATCTTGCCGGGCATCGAGCCAATATAAGTCCTGCGGTGACCACGTATCTCGGCTTCATCACGTACACCACCCAACGCCATGCGAACGAACTTACGGTTTGTGGCGCGAGCAATCGACTGACCTAGCGAGGTTTTACCAACACCGGGCGGGCCAACGAGGCACAAGATCGGTGCCTTTACCTTGTCCACACGCTGCTGCACGGCGAGATACTCGAGAATACGTTCTTTGACCTTCTCCAGGCCGTAGTGCTCATCTTCCAGCACCTTCTCGGCATTGGTGAGGTCGTTGTTGATCTTGGACTTCTTTCTCCATGGGAGGCTCAACAACGTATCGATATAATTTCGCACCACTGTCGCCTCGGCAGACATCGGAGACATGAGCTTGAGCTTCTTGAGTTCCGACTGAGCCTTCTCGCGCGCCTCTTTCGGCATCTTTGCCGCAATGATTTTCTTTTCCAGCTCTTCGAGGTCCGCTCCCTCTTCGCCCTCGCCGAGTTCCTTCTGGATTGCTTTCACCTGTTCATTCAGATAGTACTCGCGTTGCGATTTCTCCATCTGCCGCTTTACACGTCCGCGGATGCGTTTCTCTACTTGGAGAATATCTAGTTCACCTTCAAGCTGACCGAGGAGATGCTCATGGCGCTTCGCGACATTGAAGATTTCGAGAATCACCTGTTTTTGCTCAAGCTTCAATGGCAGGTGCGCTGCTATGGTGTCGGCTAGGCGCCCTGCATCATCAATACCGGCCAACGAAGTGAGAATCTCCGGCGGGATTTTCTTGTTCAGTTTTACGTACTGGTCAAACTGCTGAACAATCGCGCGCCGCATCGCCTCGACCTCGGACTCATCCCCTGGCTCGGACTCCACCGGAGTCAGTTCGGCGACAAAGTGCGTCTCCAGTTCGCTGATGTGGTGAATGCGCGCGCGTTGAGCGCCTTCAACCAGCACTTTAACGGTGCCGTCAGGTAGCTTTAGCATCTGCAAAATATTGGCAACACAACCGATTTCGTAAATATCGGATGCGGAGGGCTCGTCCTTGGCAGCTGCTTTCTGCGCAGCGAGCATAATGCTCTTGCCTTGCTCCATTGCGGCCTCAAGAGCCTTGATCGACTTAGGTCTGCCGACGAATAACGGAATCACCATATGCGGGAAGACAACAACGTCCCGCAACGGCAACAACGGCAACTGGGTTTGTTCAGAAAGTGTTGTAGAAGTCGTCATGGCGAACCTTATTTAAGAGCTTGTTAATGATGTAGGCACGGCAGCCTAAAACTCAAGTCCAAGCAGAAACAAAATCACTGCTGCAAGCTTTGCAATAAAAAAAGCCACACACGAAGTCGCCCTCGGGTGGCTTTGCACTGGAAGCCTGAAGTGATTCCTGTAATTCAAATTGTAATGCTGTTGGGAAAAAAGACGTCTGTATCCATGTTCATCAAATGCAATCACCAATCAGCCACCTTGAGCTACTTTGCACCAGACACCTTCGGCTGCTCATGATAAATCAAAAGGGGTTTTGCCCCATTGATAATCGTATTCTCGTCTATCACGACCTTTGCGACGTTCTGCTGGCTCGGCAACTCGAACATTACTTCTAGCAAGGCGTGTTCCAAAATCGAACGCAAACCGCGGGCACCAGTTTTTCGTTCAAGAGCTTTTCTGGCGATTGCATGCAATGCTGCGGGCCGAACTTCCAGTTCAGCGCCTTCCATTTGAAGCAGTTTTGCATACTGCTTGATCAGCGCATTCTTGGGTTCAAGCAAGATTTGGATCAAGGCCTCTTCGTTTAGTTCACTCAGGGTCGCGACCACAGGCAAGCGTCCGACCAGCTCTGGAATCAAGCCGAATTTAATTAAATCCTCAGGCTCGGCATCCAATAATACTTCGCTGGCATTACGCTCCTGTTGACTCTTCACGCTGGCCGAAAACCCGATACCACTCTTCTCTGAGCGATTGGAGATAATCTTGGCAAGGCCGTCGAAAGCACCACCACAAATAAACATGATATTGGTGGTGTCGATCTGGACGAAATCCTGGTTTGGATGTTTGCGCCCACCTTGAGGTGGCACCGACGCCATCGTTCCCTCGATAAGCTTCAGCAAGGCCTGCTGCACACCCTCGCCCGACACATCACGTGTAATTGAAGGGTTGTCGGATTTCCGAGAGATCTTGTCGATCTCGTCAATATAGACGATGCCTTTCTGTGCCTTCTCAACCTCGTAATTACAGTTTTGCAATAGCTTCTGGATGATGTTTTCAACGTCCTCTCCTACGTAGCCCGCTTCTGTCAACGTCGTGGCATCAGCGATGACGAATGGAACGTTCAGCATCCGCGCAAGCGTTTGTGCGAGCAGCGTTTTGCCAGAACCGGTCGGACCGACGAGCAAGATATTGCTCTTTGCCAATTCAACGTCATCTTTCTTTCCCAAGTGTTTCAACCGCTTGTAGTGGTTGTACACAGCGACCGACAAGATACGCTTGGCAGTCTCCTGTCCAATGACATATTGCCCGAGGAGCTCGAAGATTTCTTGCGGCGTCGGAAGGTCGGATTTCGGCCCTGAAACCGGCTCAGCGCTCGATGCTTCGTCACGAATAATATCGTTGCACAAATCGATACACTCGTCGCAGATGAACACGGATGGTCCTGCGATAAGCTTTTTTACCTCGTGCTGGCTCTTTCCGCAAAAGGAGCAGTAAAGAAGTTTTTCGCCGCTGGAGGATTTTTTGTCAGACATAGAGCAAAGTATGGATAGAGATTGAGTTGATCTTACCTGCGAAATTCAGATTCGTCACGACACCGCTCAAGAAACGCGGCAAACGGCCAAGAATCGTCGTCCGAAAACAAACGCCCGGACGGGCGAACGTCCGGGCGTTTTTCCGCTTGGACAGCCCATTAAACGCGGGAGGTCAGCACCTTGTCAATCATGCCATATTCGGCAGCTTCCGCAGCAGACATGAAATTATCTCTGTCTGTATCCCTGCTGATTTGTTCCACGGTCCGCCCAGTTTTTTCTGCGAGGATGTGGTTCAGGCGATCGCGTAAGTAGAGGATCTCGCGTGCCTGGATCTCAATGTCCGCAGCCTGGCCCTGGGCCCCACCCAGAGGCTGATGAATCATGATGCGCGAGTTCGGCAACGAGAAGCGCTTCCCTTTTGCTCCTGCTGCAAGCAGGAAGGCGCCCATCGATGCAGCCAAGCCAGTGCACAAAGTTGAGACGTCGGGCTTAATAAACTGCATCGTGTCATAGATTGCCATCCCCGCAGAAACCGATCCACCCGGGGAATTGATGTACAGAGATATATCCTTGTCCGGATTTTCGCTCTCGAGGAAAAGCAACTGCGCAACAATCAGGTTGGCGGAATGGTCATTAACCGGGCCGACCAGAAAAATGACGCGCTCCTTCAGCAAACGCGAGTAAATATCGTACGCTCGCTCACCACGGCCACTCTGTTCAATCACCATCGGCACCATACCGAGCATTTCGGTATCGAGTGCTGCATTTCTAATCATGCCTGACATGTGCTTTCCTTAAGGATGACGCACTCGCGACTTAGGCTTGTGCGTTGTTGCCCATCAACTCGTCAAACGAAACCGCCTTTTCAGCGACCTTGGCCTTGTCCAGAACATACTTAACGACGTTTTCTTCCAATACAAGTGCTTCCACCTCCGCCAGACGACGACGATCGCTGTAGTAATACTTCATCACTTGCTGAGGATCTTCATAGCTCTGTGCAAACTCCTCGATCTGTGCCTTCACCTGCTCCGGGGTTGCTTCAAGGTTGTTTGCCTTCACTACTTCTGCAAGGATCAAGCCAAGGCGAACGCGGCGCTCTGCCTGCGCGGTAAAGAGCTCAGGCGGGAACGGCATATCCTTCACGTTCATGCCACGCTGAGCCATGTCCTGACGGGCCATTTCGGTGAGACGCTCGACGTCCTGATCAATCAGCGCTTTCGGCACATCCAGTTCCGACGCTTTGATCAATGCGTTCATCACGCCGTCTTTGGTCTTGGCTTTGACGCGACCGTTGACTTCGCGTTCCAGATTGACCTTGATGTCTTGACGCATCTTGACGAGATCACCATCGGCGATGCCGAGCGACTTCGCAAACTCTGCGTCCACTTCCGGCATGTGTGCCCATTCGATCTTCTTCATCGTGATCGTGAACTCTGCCGTTTTGCCGGCGACATCCTTTCCGTGGTAATCAGCCGGGAACGGCAACGGGAAGGTTTTGGATTCACCAACCTTCAACCCGATTGCCGCAGCCTCGAATTCTGGCAGCATACGGCCCTCGCCGAGTACGAACGGATAGTTCTCTGCTTTACCGCCCTGGAATTCGACGCCGTCGATCTTGCCGACGAAATCGACAGTTACGCGATCGCCGTTCTGCGCAGCCTGATCGGCGCCGCCGTCACCGTGAGCACTCTGCTCGCCTTTGACGTGATAATGCACGCGCTGCTTGCGCAGGATATCGATCGTCTTGTCGATCTCGGCTTCGGTGACGTCGCACTTGACCTTTTCGACTTCTGCACCGGACAGGTCGCCGATCTTAACTTCCGGATAAACTTCAAACGTCGCATCAAATGTGACTACATCTTCCGCCACACCGTCGCCGCTCTTCGGCTCGATCTTCGGATAGCCGGCAACACGAAGATTGTTTTCACTGGCAGCCTCGCTGAATGCACGGCCAACCTTGTCATTCAATACCTCGTTCTCGACCTGAAAGCCATACTGCTGAGCGACCATCTTCATCGGCACTTTACCCGGACGGAAGCCCGGAGCTTTAGCGGTGCGCGCACGAATCTTCAAGCGCTTTTCAACTTCCGCTTTCACATCTGCCAGCGGCACAGTAATGGTGATGCGGCGCTCGAGTTTTTCCAAGGTTTCGACTGCAGTTGCCATGTGAATCGTCCAAAAAATTAAGTATTCTATGGTGCGAGGAGGGGGACTCGAACCCCCACACCATTGCTGGCGTCAGGACCTAAACCTGGTGCGTCTACCAATTTCGCCATCCTCGCGGGAATGTAGCATTGCTCTTTTACGTTGATTTTGCACAAAAGCAAAGGGCGACCATGAAGTGAATATTTGGTCGCCCTACAAAGCTCTTGTTAGTAGCTCTTCAACTTCAACCTGGCATTTTACTGGATTTTTATTTCAGCTGTCCCGCTTTTTATGCATGGGAGCCTCTCGTCCGATGAAGCGGAGAAGCCCCCACTCCTGCTACGGGATGGTCGCCACTTCCGGCCCCGGCTTCTTGACGCGGAACCACGCGGCATAGAGCGCGGGCAGAAATAACAGCGTCAAGGCCGTCGCAATGACTAGACCGCCCATGATTGCAACGGCCATCGGCCCCCAGAACACCGACCGGGACAGCGGAATCATCGCTAGCACCGCTGCAGCGGCTGTGAGAATGATCGGCCGGAAGCGGCGCACTGCCGATTCGACAATCGCATTCCACGGTGCGGCTCCCTCGCGAATATCGTGCTCGATCTGGTCGACGAGAATCACCGAATTCCGGATGATCATGCCGAACAGCGCAATCACGCCAAGCTGGGCGACGAAGCCGAAGGGCCGTTGCAGAAGCAGGAGTGCAAGCGCTGCTCCTGCAATACCCAGCGGCCCGGTGAGGAACACCATCAACGCTCGCGAGAAGCTGTGAAGCTGAAGCATCAGCAAGGTGAAGATGATGAATATCACCAACGGCACGTTTGCGGCAATCGATTGCTGCGCCTTGCCGCTGTCGGCTGCTGCTCCGGCCAGCTCGATCTTGTATCCAGCGGGCAGACTTGCACGCAGCTTGTCCAACTGCGGACTGATCTGGCTCGACACCGTCGGCCCCTGGATACCGTCCGCGACATCCGACTGGACCGTCACTGCCCATTCCCGCCTTTCACGCCAGATTACGCCGGGCTCCCAGACAAACTGGGCGCGGGCGACCTGTGCCATGGGAACGGCCCTGCCACTCGATGTCTGAATATTCGCCTCGTTCAATGCAGTGATGGTAGATCGCTCTTCCACCGGTTGGCGCATCACGATATCAATAAGCTTGTTGTTGTCGCGGTACTGGCCAATCGTTGTCCCGGTCAGGATCGTATTCGCGGTACGCATGACGGTTTGCGAGCTGATGCCAAGAGCACGCAACTTGTCCTGATCCAAATCCAGACGTAGCACTTTGATAGACTCGTTCCAGTTGTCGTTGACGCCGACCGTGTTGGGATTGGTGCGCATGATTTCTTTTACCTCATCGGCAATCGCACGCACCTTCTCCACTTCGTATCCTGTCACACGGAACTGGACCGGGTACGGTACGGGCGGCCCGTTGGGCAGGAGTTTTACCCTCCCCCTGACCTCAGGAAAATCGTTCTTGAACGCGTCGATGATCTTCAGGCGCAATGCTTCCCGCGCGTTCAGGTCGGACGGCAAGATCACGAATTGTGCAACGTTACTTTGAGGGAAAATCTGATCAAGTGGCAAATAAAAGCGAGGACTGCCAGTTCCCACATAGCTGGTGATGCTTTCGACGCCCTCGTGTTTGCGTACGAACGTTTCAAACTTCTTGGCTTGCGCTTCAGTGGCCGCGAAGGCAGTCCCTTCCGGCATCCAGAGTTCCACCATCAACTCTGGCCGGCTAGAGTCCGGAAAGAACTGCTGCTCGATAAAGCGGAAGCCGATCACACCAAGCACAAAGACAGCCAAGGTCAACGCAATCGTGGTCTTGCGCCACTCCACACACCAGTTCACGAGGGAACGGAAGCGTGAATAGAACGGCCCATCGAAAAGCTCATGGTGGCCATCAGCGTTCGCCGCAGGTTTCACCTTGAGCAAAACATAGCCAATATAGGGAGTGAACAATACGGCCACGAACCAAGAAATAACCAATGCCAGCGCATTCACCGAGAACATCGAGAATGTGTACTCGCCTGCAGCGGACTTGGCGAGCCCGATCGGGAGGAAACCCGCAGCCGTGATCAGCGTCCCGGTCAGCATTGGCATTGCCGTCGACGTATAAGCAAAGGTCGCCGCATCAAATCGCGAAAAGCCTTCTTCCATCTTCCGCACCATCATCTCTACGGCGATGATTGCGTCGTCGACAAGCAGGCCGAGCGCAATAATCAGCGCGCCGAGCGAGATCTTATGCAAGTCGATATTCAAGATCCGCATGAAGAGGAAGGTCACTGCCAGCACCAACGGAATCGTCAGCGCGACGACCAGCCCCGGCCAGATATCCAGGCGAAAGGGTTTGGTGTGAAGACCGAGCGAAAGAAAACTCACGGCGAGCACGATGAGCACGGCTTCTGCAAGCGTCTTCAGGAATTCGTTGACCGATGAAGCGACGGCTTTGGGCTGGTCCGAGACGCGCTCAAGCTCGATGCCGACGGGGAGTTTGCTCTTGATATCGCTGACCGTTGCTTCGAGGTTGCGCCCCATCTGGATGATGTCGCCACCCTTTTCCATGGAAATCCCCAAGCCAATGACTTCCTTGCCATTGAAGCGCATCTTGTCTTGTGGGGGATCCTTGTATTCGCGCTTGACTGCCGCAAAATCTCCGAGGCGGAAGGTCGTGTTATTGGCTCGCAATTCCAGGTTCTCGAGGTCTTTTACGGAGCGCATCGCACCGGTTACCCGGACCTGCAGATTGTCGGTGGCAGTCACCAGCACACCGGTCGACTCAACCGTGTTCTGTGCGTTGAGCTGTGCGACGATTGCCTCGAACGGTATCCCTAGCTGTGCGAACTTCTTGTTCGAAAACTCGATATTGATCTTCTCGTCTTGCACACCAAATAGTTCGACCTTGGCCACTGAAGGTACCTGCAGGAGCTGCTGGCGCACCAGATCGGCATAGTCCTTCACTTCCGCCGGAGTGAATCCATCCCCGGACAGTGCGAAGATCGATCCGTACGTATCGCCGAATTCATCATTGAAGAACGGCCCGATGACCCCGGCAGGCAACGTGCCACGGATATCCCCGATCTTCTTGCGCACCTGGTACCACGCTTGAGGCGTTTCCTTCGGCGGGGTTGATTCGCGCAACTGAAGGATGATGACGGTCTCGCCCGGCTTGGAATAGCTGCGGATCTTGTCGATGTACGGCGTTTCCTGCAGCTTCTTTTCCAGCTTGTCTGTTACCTGTTCGGCCATCTGCAATGCGGTCGCCCCGGGCCACACTGCCCGCACAACCATCGCACGGAAGGTGAATGGCGGATCTTCGTCCTGGCCAAGCTGGCTATAACTCAGCACGCCGCCAATCAGCAAAGCAACAATCAGGTAACGAGTCAGCGGGATATGTTCGAGTGCCCAGCGGGAAAGGTTAAAGCCGCCCTTCATTTGACCGCCCCATTAACGGGCCCGGCATTCATCGCCTGGGCCGCAATGTCCGCTCCCGGCGTCGGCGCGCCATCGGTATTGGCAAGGGTTTCGCCGCCGAGAATTTTCACTTTTTGACCATCTTTAAGCAGGTTGACGCCAGCAGTAACGATCGTCTGACCGGGAGACAAGCCATTGGCGACCAGGATGTCGTTGCCGGTCGCACCTGCTATCTGGACAGGAACGAGCTTTACCTTGTCGTTTTCCACCACCCAGACTGAAGTCGACGACTTTTGCTGGAACAATGCGTTCAGCGGAAGCTTGATCATGGCATCGGAGGTTTTGGCCACGAACGTGACATAGGCAGTCATTCCCAGCTTCACGCTCTCCGGCGCGTCGGGGATGGAAATCTTTGCCGTATAAGTGCGGGTCGCCGGGTCCGCAACGGGAGATACTTCGCGCAGCTTGCCCGGAATACTCTCGTTCGGGCGCGCCCAGGTCCGTACGCGTACGTCCTTCATGCGGCGCAAGGTATCAACCTTGTCCTCCGGGAGACCGATGACGATCTCCTTTTCTCCCGCCCGGGCAACGCGGACGACTGGACTTCCGGCCCCGACCACCTGGCCCACCTCTGCATCCACGCTGGTAACCACGCCGTCGATATCGGCGACCAGTGTCGTATAGCCGGCCTGATTCGATTGATTCCGGTAGGCGGCAAGCGCCTGTTCATAACTCGCCTGGGCGGCCTTGAAAGCTGTTTCCTTGCCGTCAAGGACCGCCTGGCTGACGAAGTTTTTCTCGCGCAGCTCCTGGTAGCGCTTCATTTCTGCATTGGCAAGGTCGCGGTTGCTTTCAGCCGCTTTCAGCCCCGCATTTGCCTGCGCCTGAGCCAGTTGAAGGTCTTGGGGATCGAGTTGCATCAGCACCTGGCCGCGTTTCACGATAGAGCCGACATCAACTTTTCTTGAAACGATTTTTCCGCCGACACGAAAACCGAGCCGGGATTCGACCCTTGCACGAACCTCACCTGAGAATTCGGCGGCTACATCGACATTGTCCGCGGCGAGGCGAATGACACGAACCGGACGGATCTCTTCCACCTTCTCGGCCGGTTTGGAACACGCGGCAAGCATCAATGGCGCCACAATAGCCAAAGTAGCAACAAGGCGGAAGCGTATTTCGTTTGGCACATTCATACGGGAAACTATCAGGGCGGTCACTTTTTTTCCTTTACTATGCGATCTGACAACGCGCGCCCTTGGCTCTTTTTACGAGCCCGGCGACAGTTACTGACTGACTGGTTAGTAATTATAAGCAGCCTATCTGTGAATTGCATATGACTTTTTGGTCATTAACAAACAATGTCAGTTGATCACTACGAAAATTTCCCGGTAGCCTCGATTCTCCTGCCCGCCCGGCTGCGGCCGGCGGTAGAGGCAATCTATGCCTTTGCGCGAAGTGCCGATGACCTGGCCGATGAAGGAAATGCGGCGCCATCGGAGCGCCTACAGGCGCTCGCAGCGTATGAAGAACAGCTAAGCAGGATTGAGCACGCCGCCGCCACGGACGGATCGATGTTTGCCTCGCTCGCCAAAGTCATCGCTGTCTATCGCCTCCCGCTCCAGCCGCTGCGGGACCTGCTCTCGGCTTTCAAGCAGGATGTAGTGAAAAAGCGTTACGCCACGTTCGATCAGCTGCTGGATTACTGCCGCCGCTCCGCCAATCCGGTTGGCGCGATGATGCTCCACCTTTATGGCTCGGCCGACGATCGGAATACGCGCGATTCGGACGCCATTTGTTCCGCACTTCAGTTGATCAACTTCTGGCAGGACGTGGCCATCGACTGGAGGAAGGAGCGGATCTACCTTCCCCAGGAAGATCTGGGGCACTTCGGCGTTACCGAACTCCATCTGACAAGCGAATGCGCTGATGACGCCTGGCGCAACCTGATGCGCTTTCAGATTGAGCGGGCGCGGAACATGATGCTGTCCGGGGCTCCGCTGGCACTGCGCCTGCCCGGCCGCATCGGCTGGGAGTTGCGACTGGTGATCCACGGCGGGCTGCGCATACTGGAGAAAATCGAGCGCGTCGACTACGACGTATTCCGTCGCCGCCCTACGCTCGGACCAGTGGACTGGCTCGTCCTTCTTTACCGTGCTGCGACAATGAAATACAGTTTGGCGCGCCCCGCGCATGTCGGCTAGCATAGCGGCTTTGCCTCAACCCCGACGTCCCCTTCCATGTCGCCCGACGAATACTGCCAACAAAAAGCCGTCCAAAGCGGCTCGAGTTTCTATTACAGCTTCCTGTTCCTGCCTGCCGAGCGCCGCAGGGCGATTACCGCACTCTATGCGTTTTGTCGTGAAGTGGATGACACCGTCGACGAATGCATCGATCCCACCGTTGCGCGCAACAAATTGAATTGGTGGCGGAAAGAAATCAACGCGATGATCGCCGGAGCTCCCACCCATCCGGTCACACAGGCGCTTCAGCCGCATGTCACCACCTACGGCCTCGAAGCCACGCACCTGCAGGCCATCATCGACGGCATGGAGATGGACCTCGACCAGACGCGCTACCTTGATTTTGTGGGTCTGAAGAAATACTGCTGGCATGTCGCCAGCGTCGTCGGGATCCTGTCGGCAAGCATCTTTGGCGTGACCCGTGCCGAAACCCTGCAATACGCTGAAAAGCTCGGCCTGGCGTTTCAGCTCACAAACATTATTCGTGACGTGGGCGAGGATGCGCGCAAGGGACGCATCTACTTGCCGGTCAATGAGTTACAACAGTTCAACGTTACCGCCGCGGATATCCTGAATGCCCGCCACAGCGACAGGTTCGAGGCATTGATGCGCTTCCAGACCGAGCGCGCGCAAGCGATGTATGACGAAGCATTTGCGCTGCTGCCCAAAGAGGATCGCCGCGCCCAACGTCCCGGGCTGATGATGGCTGCCATCTACCGCGCACTCCTGGACGAAATCCAGCGCGATGGTTTTCATGTCCTCAACCACAAGGTCTCACTGACGCCGATCCGCAAGCTCTGGCTTGCATGGAAGACCTACATCCGCGGATAGGAAATGCCATTCTCAGTGCATCAGTCGTTTCGCAGGGAAGCGTGCTCGTGACAGCATCTGCAAGAAGAGTGGCTGTCATTGGCGGCGGCTGGGCCGGCTGTGCAGCGGCAGTGGAACTCGCGCAGCGAGGTGACGTGGTCACGCTCTTTGAGGCTGCCCGGACGCTGGGGGGGCGTGCGCGCAGAGTAGAACTGGCTGGGAAGCTTCTCGACAACGGCCAGCATATCCTGCTGGGCGCATACAGCGAGACATTGCGCCTGATGCAGGCGGTCGGCATTCGTCCTGAAGATGCCCTCCTTCGGCTGCCGTTGCAGATGCGCTATCCAGGCACCGACGGAATGGATTTTGTCACGCCACGTTTGCCTGCCCCCCTTCACATGCTGGTCGGCCTCATGCGCGCCAAGGGACTGTCGCGGGAAGACAAACTCTCGCTGGCCCGGTTTAGCACCACGGCCCGCTGGATGGACTGGCAACTGAACAACGACTGCAGCGTGACCGAATTGCTGGAACACTTCGACCAGACGCAGCGTCTGATCCGTCTGATGTGGCGACCACTCTGCATTGCGGCGCTCAATACACCACCGGAGCGTGCGTCTGCCAAGGTATTTCTTAACGTACTGCGTGACAGCCTCGGTGCACGGCGCCATGCTTCCGACATGCTGCTGCCACGCGTCGACCTTTCGATGCTCTTTCCGGACCATGCGGGCCACTTCATCCAGCAACGTGGCGGTGAAGTCCGGTTAGGCACCTCGGTGAAATCCATCCATACTGCGTCATCCGGCTGGGACGTCTTGTGCAAGAGCGATCGTGAAGACGCCGCCGAGCGCTTCGATGCGGTCATCGTGGCAACCTCGCCTGCGCATGCGGCGAATGTACTGGAGGGACTTGGCAATGCCGCGCAGATCCCGGCGTTTACTTTCGAGCCGATCACCACCTGTTACCTGCAGTACGACGCGTCGGTACGGCTATCCAACCCGTTCTTTGCACTGAACGACAATGGTAATAACCGCGAATGGGGGCAGTTCGTTTTTGACCGCGGCTGGCTCGACAAAGAACAAGCCGGGCTCCTGGCGGTCGTCGTCAGCGCAGCCAAAGAATTGCTGGCGAGCTCGCATGATGAATTGACCTTTGCTATCGGCGCCCAGCTCGCACGCGCACTTCAACGGCCGGACCTGACGACGCCGCACTGGACCAAGGTCATCACCGAAAAGCGCGCAACCTTCTCATGCACGCCGGGCCTGCTCCGGCCGGCGAACGCCACGGCCCTTCCCGGCCTCGCACTCGCCGGCGACTACACAGAATGCGACTATCCGGCCACGCTGGAATCAGCCACAAGAAGCGGCGTACTTGCGGCGCGATGCATCTGATCTGTCAGGCTGCTGAAGACTTAATGAGCAGCCCAAGTCTTGTTGGGGCCTCCAGTCCGAGAGTCACAATCGGGCCGCGTGGCAAGTCTTCAGACAGGCTCTCAGAATCGACCTGTGCAACGCTCTTTCAATAGCGAGCTAGGGCGGCGATGCCTCGTAAGGCACCTCCACAGCATCGGCACCGATGAAGCCGCCATTGTCGTCATGGTAAGCAATGACACATTGCAGTTTCTGCCACGCGGCAATGTCGAGTGCGGACAACCCGCACTGCTGGGACAGTTCCTTGGGGCTTACCGGCTCTGCGGAAGAACGTCGATGCTTGTTATGAAAGCGCAAGTACTCCGATAAAGCCCATAGCAGCAGGATGCTGCCGAGTGCGGCGACGACGATCGAGTACACGCCTAGGAGCCGTTTGAGCTCCGCGACCTGTTGATCCCAGTGGAATTGCGCATGGGCCTGGTAGAGACCAAAGCTCCATGCCGCGAGCGTGATCAGCGGCAGCCAGAGGTAAAACCAGATCGCCCAGAACGCTGTGGTAATCGCTCCCCAGCCAAGACGGCTGACCATGGGAACCAGTGATGGCTCGTCGATGATCAATGGCAGTTTCTTCTTTTCGCTCATGACTCAATGCTCCATGTAGCCCCCGGCGTTGCGGTCGTCACTGTCTTTACGCCACGCGGTTGTGCCGTTGCCGCGGCACTCTCGTACTCGATTTCCACTGCGCGTATCCCACGGTCCGGGCTGACCCAGACGGCTCGCTTTCCCGGCCGGCGGAGGAAGGCCTTGGGCACGGCAACAACTGACGTCACCATATTGAGCACCCAGTACGCGAGCGGATACCAGATCATCCAGTAGAACTGCCGCAGCATCGGCCGGTCATACGAACGGTCCAGCATCATCGCCACGAGAACCTGGATGAGGCAGGTCGTCCCGATCAGGACACCATGCCAACCGGGCACGATCGACACTTGCCAACGCTCCGGGAGCGGAAATGCGAGGCCGAGAAGCCACGCCCCGAACACAACGGCCATCGAATACGCCCAGCAGACCGAAGCGATGTACTCGAGATAGATCACCCACATGCGCCGGGAATGCCAGTGTCCGAAGATGAAGGCGTATTTGCGCAGCGCCTGGCAGCCCCCCATCGCCCAGCGAAGGCGTTGCTTCCAGAGCCCCTTCAGGGTTTCCGGCATGAGAATCCAGCATAGCGCGTGCGGCTCGAAGCGGATGTCCCAATGGTTGATCTGCAACTTCCAGCTGATGTCGATGTCTTCCGTCAGCATGTCCGGACTCCAGAAGCCGCACTGAACGATCGCGCGGCGGCGGAACATGGTCGCCACACCGGAGACGGTAAAGAGGCGTCCGTACACCCGCTGCGCACGCTTGATCACACCGATGATCGACGAAAATTCGCCAACTTGCAGCCTGCCGAGCAGCGTGGAGCGGGTGCGGATGCGGGGATTTCCTGTCACGGCACCAACACGCGGACTTGCTTCGAAATGACGCAGCATCCACGAAATCGCATCGCGATCAAGGATGGCATCGCCGTCGATACACAGCAGGAACTCCCCAGCCGCCATCAGCGCTGCGGTATTCAGCGCAACCGCCTTGCCCTGGTTCTTCGCCTGATGCACGACCCGCAGTCGGGTATGGCTCGTCAGCAGCGCGTTGAGAATCTTCCCGGTGTCATCCGTACTGCCGTCATTGACGCAAATGATTTCATAGTTCGGATAGTTCAGCTCCGACAAGGCGTCCACCACGTCGCGGATATTGTCTGCCTCGTTAAAGCACGGCACGACGATGGTCACCATTGGCGTGGACGACAGCAGGCTCATCGGATCCTTGGTCTTGAGACCCTTCCGCTCGTAGTGGAAGTAGTACGCGATCGCGCCGATCATCCACACATACGCCATGAACAGCGGATAGTAGAAAGTGAAATCGAACAAGAACGTATCGAATCGCATTTAGCGCCTCACTGGGAAGGTCTCTACCGAAATCGCGGGCTTGATCACCGCCTCGTCCGGCTGGTTCTGGTGGAAATCGTCCGGGTAATATCCCCAATGGCGAGCGCCGGACAAGCGCAGCTGACGCGAATGTGCGACAAGCGTCTTTGCCGGAATCGGTTTGCCCGTCTTCCAGTCGCGGCTCTGCAGTTCGAAGATCGTCTTCCGCAGCCCGTCAGGCTGCGCCTTCACCTTGGCCAACAACTGTGCGTACCACTTCGCGGGATTGGGTGCGCCCTCCATGAACGGCATTGCCATGACGGCCGTGTAGTCATATGCCGCAAGAAAATCCCGCAGGCGCTGGGCATACCACTCTTCCGAGGCGGGTTCCAGGACCGGTTGTGCATACAGGTTGCGTGCGGTCAGCAGCTGCGGCTGGTATTCGCGCAACACGCGCGCCAGTTCCAATGTGAAGTCGGTCAGATATTCAGCTTTCTTTTCCGTCCACAAACGGCGTCTGGCCGGATCGCTGCGCAAGGTTTCGAGCGGCTCGGCCATCTGCCATTGCTCCCGATAATGCTGCAAGGCGGCCGTGCTGCTGTCTTCATAGTCGGAGAGCGTGGCGTCATCGTGGAACAGGACGCCGTCGAACCGGGCATGCTTGCCGAGGTCCTCATAGATCTCGGTAACTGTCTGGCGCGCCAGCGCGTCAAACGGCGATAGGCGGTGATAGCGGCCGTCGCTTGCGGCAGCAGGTGCACCCGGCATGACCTGCACCAGGCGCCCGGATGCCGGGTGCTGCTTGTCCAGTCTGAATGCGAGCACCGGCATCCACGCATACACCCTCACTGCAGCGCGAGTCGAAAGCTGCCAGGCGACGCGAGAGAACAAGTCGGCGCGCATGGGCAGGTGCCGGCTCGGAAAATACAACTCCTCGGCCACGCCGTCCCCATCCGGATCGGCATATGCCTGCAGATAGACGGTGCTCGGGCGCAGGCGGACTATCCGGTCAAGCAGCAAGGAGAGATTTGCTTCCTGCTTTTGCGGATCCGCGTCATAGATATAGTCGAGGTCGACATGGATGACCCGCTCCGGGCGGACTTGGGTACCGGCTTGCGGCGCAGGTTCACGCAGCAGCCGTGCAAGATCGGAGATCTTCGTGTCGTAGGTAATCAGTGCGCGCCGTACGCGCTGCAGTGAGTCGGACGGCGCATTTGGCCCCGGTTCCAGGTTGAACGCAACCGGCATGCCGGCTTCTGCCGCAAACCTGACAACGGGATGGTTGTATGCGCCATACGGCCAGACCATGACGCGTGGCTTGAGAGACAGTTCGCGCAGGAGCAGCTCGTTATTTTTCTGCAAGTCGCCCCTGACACGCGCAGCATACTGATCGTCGCTTTCGTAGCCCTGCCCCGAATAGGGACGCGAAACTGCCGCAGGAATCTCGTTGCCCTGCGGATTGGCCTTGATCCCCTTGTGCAATGCATAGGAATGCGACGCAATCTCCACGAGGCCGGACGCAGCGATCTCCCGCACCTCGTCCCAGCTCATGAACTCCGTGCGAGGCATCAGGCGCTCGCCGTATTGAACCTGCTCCCCCGGCTGCGCGTCCATCCATTCCCCGACCAGCGCCACGACTGCCGGGTAATTGAACAGTTTCAACAAAGGAAAGACCTTGGTGTAGAAGCTCTTGTATCCGTCGTCGAAAGTCAGCAGGACAGCCTTGTCGGGAAGCACCGCACCTCCGGCACGTGCATCAATGACTTGCTGGAGGCTGACAGGTTGGTAGCCGTTTTCGGCAAGCCAGGAAAAGTGCTCAACCAGGTCGCGCGTATCGATCGCAGTTGGTTCGGGCCAGGTACGGAAGGATTCACGCACATTGTCGCGAACGTCGTGGTAGCACAGCGCGCGGAAGCTCTGTGGGGGATCGACCACCTCCTTTGCCATTACGGGCAACACCAAGGCGCCGGTAGGTTCCCGCGCGATCGCAGCACTGGAAGTCACTGCGAGCACGAGCCAGACGCAGGTCATGCCGAACGCCGCGACAAGCCGCTGCAACGACAGCCAGCCCTTCCGTTTTTCAATTGCTGAATTCGCGTGCATGCTCATTTCATCCGCCAATAGAGACTCAGGTACGCATAGTTGCGATGTTCGCGCTCGCCGTCATAGGGATGGAGCGCGTGCCCGATTCCGTAAAGCAGATACAGGGCCGGATCCATGCGCCACTCATGCTCGTAGCGCAGGTCTCCCACCGCTCCGCCGGAAAAGCCTTTTTGCGAATAATGTCCGGCTGTCAGCGAGACACGCTGCCGGAAGGCGTTCTCATAACGCCGCCAGCCCAGCCACTCGCCAACGACTGTCACAGCCGCCTCGCGATCGCGCTCCGGGTTGAAGTAACTGGTGCCGGCCTCGCTGTTTCGCGAAGCCGAAAGTGCAGCGGTGGTCGACAATTTGAAGGATGGGCCGGAGATCCAGCGCTCGGTCCACCAAATGCGGGTGGCTTCGCGCCGGTTATCGTCGGAAAAGCGTGTTTGCGCGATCTCGGCACCGACCATGCGCGACTCGTGTTCCGTCCAGGTCGAACCGAGGGCTAATGAACGCCCAGTGATGTCGTCACGGTACGCCGCAGCGGCAAGATCGTTCACATTGCTGTCGAACTCGGCGTAGCTGCGCCACTGATCGGACCAGCCGATGGAAACATTGGCAGCAACACCGTTGCGATCCGCGTCGCCGGCAGCATGATTCAACTCCACTGCTGCACCGATGCCGTTCAACCTGTAATCGATACCGACGCCATATCGCGTGCGCGACACCGACTCCTCGTCCGCGTCGCCTTCCGCACGATTCAGTCGCACAAATCCACGGTACGGCGTGCCAATCGATTGAGTCAGCGGCGGTGAGTACAGGACGGCATCGAACACGGATTCGGCCCCGGCAGTTTCTGCTCCTCGCCCGATCACGGTATCGACCTGCAGGTGATATGTGTTTTGACTGTCCAGCTCACGCTTGAAACCCTGCACCGCCATTCGATCCGGATAGTTCGTCAGCAGTGGTGCGAACACCGTGCCGGCATCATCCAGCCTGTTCATTGCCATCAAGGCTTCCGCATACCCGAGGCCAGCCTCGGCAGACTCGGGATAATCCGCCTGCAGCAATCCATATTCCTCCAGCGAAGCGCGCGGGTGCGCCCTCCTCAACTGCAGCAATGCCCAGGCGGAACGGATGTCGTGATTGAATGGCGCCAGTCGGCGTAATTCTGCAAGGCGCTGCTCTGCAAGTTCGGTGCGGTCGGAATACAAACGGACGAGTGCAGCCATCAAGGCGGCACGCGAATATTCGTTGTTCGGTGTCTCGACAGCGGCTGTCCCCTTGTTCACATAGGTAGGGATACCGGCAAGAAGACGGTCTGCCAGCTTATCCGCTTCGTGATACTGTTCCGCCTCGCCGTAGGCGTAAATGAGTGCGATCTGCCAATCGAATGCCTCGGCCATCTTTGCGCTTTGTGCATCGTTCAATACCTCCAGATACAGGTCTCGCGCACGCTCCGGCTGCCTCTGTTCCAGATACGCATCGGCCGCTGCCGCTTTGACATACGGTGGTACTGCTTCCTTCTTCCCGGGCAACGCTTCGTAAAGCTCAACCGCTTCACGTGTGCGAGCGCGGTTGCGCAATGCGACAACCCGGTCGAATGCGGTCCGGCTCGCAGGCCCGAATTGTCTTTCATTGGTTTCGTTCTGTTGCAGGGCGAGGTCCGCAGTGAAGAAGCGGCCAGGCGTGTCATCCGCATCCAGTTGCGCCTTCCCGAACAGCACGGTGCGCGCGGCAGCGTCATCCGCGAGTCGACGACGCTCTTCGGAGGTAAATGCATCGGGGTGACTTTCTGCCAGCCGACGGGCCAGGTGGAAAGCGCCTGCGTTATTCAGTGCGAATACGCGACCACGCAACGCGTAGCGGAAGTTCGGCGCAACCCGCAGCACCTCCTGATATGCAGCTGCAGCAGGAATCCACTCCTTGCGCGCCTCATGCATCTCGGCCAATGCTACGATCAGCGGCGCGTCCTGCCGCGTATAAGCAGAAGGTGCTGTCGGCAGCCGGGATCTGATGTGATCAAGCGCTGCTTGCTCCTGCCCCTGTGCCAGCAAGGAATACGCGAGGCCGGCGTGCGCTTCCGCGTCGTCGGGTGTCTTGGTGAGGAGTAGTCGATATGCGGACTCGGCGTCTTTTGCCTTTCCCGCGATCCGTGCCGAGCGTGCTACGGACTTGATGGCGTACGCCGGCGCTTCCGGATTGACGATCTGCTCGTAGTAGCCCAGCGCGGCCTCATGTTGACCCGCCATGTCGTGTACGGCCGCAAGGTCATAGACAATCCTGAGGTCTCTGGAGTCGTCGCGATGCCATTCATTGAGTCTGGCAAGGGCGCTCGCTGTGTCGCCCCTACGTGCGGCCTGGATTGCGGCATCGTATTCTGCAGCAGGCACGGCTGCATGCGCCGAGGCCATGAGCAGCCACGCACCCGATGCAATATAGATGGAATACGGCCGACAAAAACGCATTGCGGTTCCCCCTGAGGACGAAAAGTGCCAAAGAACACTTTGCCGCAACGCCAATTTCTACTTGGAACTTAATGCACCACGGCATGTTTCCAAAGTAGCATTTCCATCAATCCACTGTAAGAATTTGTAAAGACGGTTGAGTTGCATCAACTACAATTTCTCTAGAGAAATTTTCCTATTCCTGATCCCGGACGCGATTCAATGCTTCATCAATCCGTTCGACGCCAATCACCGTCAGTCCCTCGATCTTCTGCTTCGGCGCATTCGATTTGGGGATAAGTGCAATTGAAAAGCCGAGCTTGGCCGCTTCGCGAAGCCGTTCCTGCCCACGCGGCGCTGGCCGGATTTCACCAGCCAGCCCGACCTCCCCGAACACAACTAGTCCGCGAGGAAGCGGCTTGTTTCGCATCGATGAGTGAATGGCCAGCAACACCGCAAGGTCCGCGGCGGGCTCGCTGATTTTTACCCCGCCCACCGCATTGATGAAGACATCCTGATCGAATGCTGCAATCGCCGCATGTCGGTGCAATACGGCAAGCAACATAGCCAGCCGGTTCTGCTCCAAGCCGACCGAAAGCCGCCTGGCGTTCGGAACGTGAGAAGTATCCACAAGCGCCTGGATCTCCACGAGCAATGGACGTGTTCCCTCCTGTGTCACCATCACGCAGGAACCTGGAACCTGGCTGTCGTGCTGCGACAGGAACAAGGCGGAAGGATTGGACACGCCTTTCAAACCCTTCTCTGTCATGGCGAACACGCCAAGTTCGTTCACAGCGCCGAAACGGTTCTTGAAGGCGCGCACCAGCCGGAAACTGGAATGGGTATCGCCTTCGAAATACAGCACCGTATCAACGATGTGTTCCAGCACACGCGGTCCGGCCAGCGCCCCCTCCTTCGTCACATGGCCGACCATGATGATGGTGATGCCGGATTGTTTTGCAACGCGCGTCAGTTGTGCGGCGCATTCGCGCACCTGCGCCACGGAGCCCGGGGCCGAAGTCAGCGCCTCTGAATAGACCGTCTGGATGGAATCAATCACCGCTACCTGCGGTTTGTGCTCGGCAAGCGTATTGAGGATCTTTTCGAGCTGGATTTCTGCCTGGAGCTGGAGCTCCTTCGCATCAATCGCCAGGCGTTTTGCACGCAGGGCAATCTGTGCGCCGGATTCCTCACCGCTGACATAAAGCACTTTCTTGACACGCGACATGTTTGCCAAGGCTTGCAACAGCAAGGTCGATTTGCCGATGCCCGGGTCGCCGCCGATCAGGACGACACCGCCAGCAACCAGTCCGCCGCCCAACACACGGTCGAATTCTTCTATACCCGTGCCGAAGCGCGGCACATCGATCGCTTCGATATCCGCAAGGCTCAGCACTGGAGCAGTTTGGGCCAAACCTTGATATTGCGTAGAGAAGCGGTTAGCTGCCGGTTCGATGACGGTTTCAACCAGTGTATTCCACTGCCCGCACGAAGGGCATTGTCCCGCCCACTTGCTCACAACGCCACCGCATTCGGTGCAGGTGTAATTTGTCTTCTGTTTTGCCATGAGAGTTAAATATCTGAGTGCCGCATGAAGACCGGGCTGTCAGCGCTCCACGATCGCGACGCGCGGCGCAAGCGCGCACATCAGTTCATAGCCGATGGTACCGGCAGCGCTCGCCACCTCGTCGATCGGGAGACCTTCACCCCATAGAACAACTTTGCTGCCGACATGGGCGTTGGGCACCTCCGTGAGGTCGACCGTGATCATGTCCATTGAAACCCTGCCAACAATCCGGGTCTTGATGCCGTGAACAATCACGGGCGTACCGTTGGGCGCATGACGGGGATAACCATCGGCATATCCGCAGGCGACCACGCCCGTCGTCATTGGCCGATCGGCAATGAAGCGGCTGCCGTATCCGACCGCATCACCTGCCCGGACATGCTGCATGCCGATGATTTCGCTGGCAAGCGTCATGGCAGGCTTCAGCCCAAATTCGTCCGCCGTGCGTCCCCCCGGTGTGCCGCCGTACAGCATGATCCCCGGACGCACCCAGTCAGACAAGATATCCGGACGCGTCAGGACAGCTGCCGAATTGGATACGCTGCGTACGCCCGGCAGCCCCTCGGTCGCAGCATGAAAGCGATGAAGCTGCTCCGCCATCGGCATGCCGGCATTGCTCGGGTCATCGGCATTGGCGAAATGGGTCATCATTGAAATGCTTGCGACCGAAGCAGTCGCACGCAGGCGCTCGTAGGCCGCCCGGAACTCTTCCGGCCGGAATCCCAGCCGGTTCATACCGCTGTTCATCTTCAGATGGACGTCGATCCGCAAACCTGGCTTTGCCTGCGCGAGCATGTCAATCTGTTCATTGCAATGCACCGCGACCTGGATATCATGCGCGGCGACTACCGGCAGATCCGCCTGATCAAAGAAACCCTCGAGCAAAAGGATAGGTTTTTGCCAACCCATTTCACGCAGCCTTACCGCACTGTCAACCTCGATCAGCGCCAAGCCATCCGCATCGGAGAAGGCACGCATTCCACGCGCCAGTCCATGGCCGTACGCATTTGCCTTCACCACTGCCCAGACATTTGAGCGGGGCGTAGCGGCTCTTGCAATGTTGAGGTTGTGCCGCATTGCGGCGATGTTGACGGTAGCAACAAGGGGTCTAGGCATGAAACAAAGTAGATGGTGGACAACAATAAGGAGCCGTTCATTTTACCGGACGCAGTACTTTCGCTCTTGGCAAAACCTGCGGTTACCCCAACTTTTCATGGTATAAAGCAAGCCGGATACAGATGAGAGACATTGGTACGGCTCAATATGCGGATGAATCGCGGTTTTTATACCATTATGGCGGCGCAGTTCTTTTCGTCGCTCGCAGACAATGCTCTCCTCATCGCAGCCATCGCACTCTTGACCACAATGCAGGCACCAGCGTGGATGACCCCGCTGCTCAAGCTGTTCTTCGTGCTGTCTTATGTGCTACTGGCTGCATTTGTCGGCGCCTTTGCAGATTCGCTGCCCAAGGGCCGCGTCATGTTCATCACCAACCTGATCAAGATAGCCGGTTGCGTGATGATGTTTGTCAGCGTCCACCCCCTCATCGCCTATGGCGTCGTCGGCTTTGGTGCTGCAGCGTATTCTCCTGCCAAGTACGGCATCCTCACCGAACTGCTTCCCCCGGAAAAACTGGTCGCGGCAAATGGATGGATCGAAGGACTGACAGTAATTTCAATTATCCTTGGCACCGTGATGGGGGGCGCCCTCGTCAATTCACAGGTGGCGGCGACATTGCTGAGCTTCGATTTCCCGGTTATTGACCTGGGCATTGATACGCCGGCCGAAGCGGCACTCTCCGTCATCATGCTCGCCTATTTCGCCGCGTCCGCATTCAACCTGCGAATTCCGGACACAGGTGCCCGATATCCTCACCAGGAACGCAATCCGATCAAGCTGGTTGCTGATTTCGCCGGTTGTTTCACCACGCTGTGGAAGGACAAGCTGGGCCAGATTTCACTCGCCGTCACCACACTGTTCTGGGGTGCCGGCGCGACGCTGCAGTTCATCGTGCTCAAGTGGGCAGAGAAATCGCTCAATATGCCGCTCGACAAGGCTGCAATCCTGCAAGGGGTCTTTGCCGTCGGTGTGGCAGTTGGTGCAACTGCTGCAGCGCGCTTCGTCCCCTTGAAGAAGGCGCTGACCGTGATGCCGCTCGGGGTCGGAATGGGCCTGATCGTGACCACCATGACCATGGTGCATACCGTCTGGCTTGCTTATGTGCTGCTGATATTGATCGGCGCCCTCGCCGGCTATTTTGTCGTACCAATGAATGCCTTGCTCCAGCATCGCGGCCATGTGCTGCTTTCTGCAGGCCACTCGATCGCGGTCCAGAACTTCAACGAGAATCTTTCAGTGTTGACCATGCTGATGCTGTATGCACTGATGGTCAAAATGAACCTGGACATCAATGTCGTTATCATCCTGTTCGGTCTGTTCGTCGCCGGCACCATGATTCTTGCCATGCGCAAGCATGCTGCCAACCAGCGTGTATATGACTCGTTGTCGTTGATCGGCGAGCACAAGCACTGATGCCATAGCGGCAACACGTTCGCTGAATAAAAGCCGTCAGCCGTGAGCCCGTCTCAAGCAGAATATGTGATGCTCGACTCGGCGCGGCTGCGCCAATCGTCAGGCACGATAAAGCCGCGATCCGTCTCCAGCATGTCGTTTCCGTGTCGCTCGACAATTGCGATCAGCACCGGGGTATGGTGTTGCTCAAAATGATTCGTCAGTGACGAATTCAAAGCAGCGGCGTCCAAGGCGTTCTCGATCGATGTTTTGGCAGGAGCCAGCCAACTGAGTCGCGGCAGCATCACAAATCGCCCTGCTCCGCTTTCACTGAGTCTCCCGAACTCCTTTTGCTCCAGCCAGAAGCCGCGGCAATGCGCAAGCGCAACTCCCTGCGGCAGCTCAGGCACGGGCGTTCGTCCGTGATAAAACAGCCAACCTTTGACAAGGGCTTGTGCACGCGCGATCTGCTCGGTAAGGAGTTGCTGCGCAGCCGGATGCTGTGACAAGGACAACTGGCGGTCCATGATCTTCCGGATTTTTGCTCCCAAGGTATCGGCCAGGTTCGGACCGACGAAATAGTCGGCATGGCGCCCGTGGCCGCTCGACTCCAGCAGATAGAGCTTCGTTGCGAACTCCCAATGCACAAGGTCTTGTCCATGACGCACCAGGAAATCGAATTCGCCGACGGTTTCGTTCTTCCCGGCGCGCACCTGCACTCCATGGGCGACAAGGGTGCCGCAATGCTCGAGGTAGAACGCCATCAGTTTTTCAGCATAGCGGCCGAGGCGGGTGAAGGGTTGCAGGTCGAGGAAGGCGTGCAGATCGGCCGGTGCACGGTCAATCGCGTTTAGCCAGACTAGCGCATCGTCATCAAGCGGACCAAGTGTGGCAATGCGGCCACGCCACAGCTCGGCAGAAGAATCAAGCAAGTCCGGCGCATCGAGCAGCCATGCCAGGGTCCGGACGTGCGGGTCGATCAGGTGATTCCAGCGCCGGTGGAACTGTGCCTGAAACGACTGGAGCGTGTTGTCACTCGGCGCCTGCATAGGTCGCCATCGCGAGGCACAGATCGGCCCACGTTTTCTTTTTGTCGACCAGATTGCGCAGCAGATAAGCTGGGTGGTAGGTAACGACCAGCGGTTTTCCGGCATAGCGATGCACCGTCCCGCGCAATTTGGAAACCGGCGTCTCGGCATCGAGTCCCAGCAACGAAATGGCGGCCGTCTTGCCAAGCGCGACAAGAACAGTCGGCTGGATCAGATCGATCTGCCGTCGCAGATACGGCAGGCATGCCGCGGCTTCGGCCGGTGTCGGCGGACGATCGCGTCCGCTGTCATCAGTGGGGCGGCATTTGACGATGTTGGCGATATAGGCGTTCTCTCCGCGTTTGACGCCCATCGCGAGCAGCATGTTATCGAGCAGCTTGCCCGCCGGGCCAACGAAAGGCTCGCCCTTGAGGTCCTCATTGCGCCCCGGTCCCTCGCCAATGAAGAGCCACTTTGCCGTCTCGTCGCCAACGCCGAACACCGTATTGGTTCTGCCACGGCACAGTCCGCACCTGGTGCAGCTGGCCACGGTCTTCCTGAGTTGCTCCCAGCCCATTCCGGCGACCTCATCCTGCGCCATCCCATCGTCAAGAACAAGACTGTCTTGCGGGAAGAACGGTTCCGGCATGTCGATCGGTGGCGCATCAGCTGCGGCACCAGCCTGCGTGGATTCATTCGCAACCGTTTCGACAGTGAAGGTGTCCGGGGTTGCTGGAGTGGCGCGGCGCTGCCATACAGGCCCGATACCGATCTCCTGCAGAAATGCAAGCCGGCGTTCATCCATCGACATCGTCATATATGAAACCTCATCACGATTGCGTCCTCCCGGGTGTTGCCGACGGCCGGGTAATAGCCCTTGCGTACCCCGATCTGCATGAAGCCGTAGCGCTGGTACACAGCTAGCGCGCGGATATTGGATGGCCGCACCTCAAGCAGCACTGAGCTCATGCCGTTTTCCTTGGCAATGGCAACGATCCTGTCCAGCTGCAGTCGCCCGACTCCATGCCCATGCAGGTCGCGCCGAACGCTGATATTCAGCAGGTGCGCCTCGTCCACTGCAAGCATCAACAGGAAATATCCAGCCAGCGCACCGGACGTCTCGCGCACAGTCCAGGCCTGGTATCCGCTATACAGCGAGTCGAGGAAATTGCCGCGCGTCCACGGATGCGGATAGACGCTGTTCTCGATATTCATTACTTCCGGCAGATCGTTGACCTGCATCGGCGCAAAACGCAGCCCGGACGACTCTCCCGCGCATGCGATGTCCTGGTACACAGCACTCACGCAGCCACCTTGGCCAAACGCTCGACCGTCGTGAGCGCCACCTTGTTGCGCAGGTAAATCGGCTGCGCCTCGCGTGCGCTGACCGTCCGCCCGCTTGCCAGTGCGTGTTGTGCAAGCTGGGCCACCTGGCGCGCATGCGGCATCACGTCCGTTTTTGCATCCTTTGCGAACGGCATGGCATCAAACGTCGAGGCGTAGGAAATCAATCCATTGCCGCAGGCGACTACCGGTCCGCGGGCGACGACCTCTTCGGGAGAGGACAACGCAGGTGGCGTCACCACTTGCCATCCGTCTTCATAACGGTACTGCGCCCAGTACACTTCTTCCATGCGGGCGTCGAGGACAACCAAAACGTCGGTCGCAGTACAACGATCGCGGCAAGCCTGGGCCATTGCCTCAAGCGTAACGACCGGTACAACGGGCAAATCAAGGCCGAACGCCAGCCCTTGCGCCGCACCGCAGGCCGTGCGCACTCCGGTGAATGCTCCCGGCCCGGCGCCAAACGCGATGGCGTCGCATTGTGCCAATCCTATCCCCGCTTGGGCAAGCAAGGCCTGCACCATCGGCAACAATGTCTGGGAATGGGTTTGCACGCCCTCCGCTTCATGCGCAATGAGGTCTCCGCGATGCAGCAGCGCGACGGAGGCAAGTTCGGAGGAGGTTTCAATGGCGAGAATCGTAGGCATGCCGATATTTTACCGTGCCCTCTCCGTTGGGCGTGATGACAAATTACGGGAGAAACCGTGCATGTCGGCTTGGCAAGCGAGGCCGAACTGTCAAGGCTGCGAGGAGAGTTGCAGGCACAGAAGCAATTGGCATCCCGTACAATATGCACCCACGCCAACCTGATGCTTACCATGCAACAATCCGCGATCACACTGGAAAGCCATAACATGGCACAACTGGCCGAGTGGCTCGACGAAGACACCTGGGTCGTTGCCTGCCTTTGTGCCGCTTGGTGCGACACATGCCGCGCCTACCGCAGCAGCTTTGACAATTTGGCCACCCAACATCCGGACAAGCGCTTTGTGTGGATCGATATCGAGGACCAGGCGGACTTCATCGGCGATATCGACGTCGAGAACTTCCCGACCTTGTTGATACAGCGCCGAGACCGTGTGGCGTTCTTCGGTACCGTGTTGCCAGAAGCAAAACTTGCTGACCGCCTGATTCAGGCACAGGCAGAAAAAAGCGATGCTGAATTGCGTTCCGAGGCAGCCAGCTCGCCGGAGCGTGCCGCGTGGCAGCGCGACTGTAATTTGCGCAGCTTGCTGGATGAAGCCGGCATTTAGCTCAAGCCAGGCGTAACGGCAAGCTGCGCAGGCGTTTGCCGGTCAGTGTAAACACTGCATTTGCCACTGCAGGCGCAATTGGAGGCGTGCCCGGCTCTCCGACGCCTTCTGGCGGCTCCGCATTCCTGATCATGACCGTCTCTACCACCGGTGCCTGGTTCATTCGCAATACCGGGTAGTCGTGGAAATTCTGCTGCTGTACCTTGCCATCCTTGAGCGTCACTTCGCCGAACAAGGCTGCACTCAGGCCGAAAATCACGGAGGACTCCATCTGCTGGGCGATGATGTTGGGATTGACCGCAATTCCGCAGTCAATGGCGCACGTCACCTTGTGCACGCGGATTTCGCTACCCTCCAGAGACACTTCTGCGACCTGGGCGACAATGGAACCGAACGACTGGTGCAGCGCGACACCATGCGCGTGTCCGGACGCCGGCTTTCCCGCCTTTGCCACTGCAGCGTCGAGCACCGCACGATGGCGTGGATGCTTCTTGAGGTAGCTGCGTCGAAACTCGACCGGATCCTTGCCCGCGGCATGCGCCATCTCGTCGATGAAGCTTTCCTTGAAAAATGCGTTGTGCGAATGCCCCACGGAGCGCCAGTAACCGAGCGGTACCGGCGTCGGCACCGTCACATGCGCAATGCGCTGGTGCGCAAATTCGTAAGGCATGTCGAATGCCCCCTCGGCCGTCGTCTTGTCCGGCCCCGCACCCATCAACCCGAATGTGCGCTCCAGGACCTGATGCGTAATGGAGCCTGACGCAAGCTTGTTGTCATAGGCGACAACGTTGCCCTCTGCGTCCACCGATGCGGTGAAGCGCGCCACCGCGGCAGGTCGGTACATGTCATGCTGCATGTCCTCCTCGCGGCTCCAGATCACCTGCACCGGTGCGCCGCCGGTCGTCATCGCGATGGCCACAGCCTGCGCCACCATGTCGATTTCCAGCCTCCGCCCGAATCCGCCGCCGAGGTAGGTGACATGCAGTGTCACATCCTCCGCATTGACATTCGCGACCTTGGCTGCCGTGTCGGCTGCGATGCTGGGGACCTGCGTCGGAACCCACACTGTCACCTTGCCATCCCTGACCTGGGCGGTGCAGTTGATCGGCTCCATCGTCGCATGTGCGAGGAAAGGCGCCGTGTATTCCGCTTTCAGGTCTTTCGCCACCTTTTCTGCTTGCGGCTCGCCTACGTGGTAATAGGTAAATCCGGATTCGGTATCCAGTTTTGCACGCAGCTCTTCAAACACAGCCGCGGTGGACAGCTTTGCGTGCAGACCATCGTTCCACGTCACCGGCAAGGCCGTTACCGCCTGCTTGGCCTGCCAATAGAACTTTGCCAGCACGGCGACGCCCGTCATGCCGGGTGCAGCACCCGAGAAATCCACGATGCGGATCACACCCGGCATCGCCTTGACGGCATCGGCCTCGAATGCCCGCACCGTGCCGCCAATCGTCGGTGACATCCTGACGGCGGCATAGACGAGGCCGTCAGGGCGCGCATCCAGACCGAAACCCGCTGTGCCGTTCACCTTGGCAGCGGAATCGCGCCGCGGTTGCGACGTGCCGATCAGCTTGAAGTCTTTCGGGTCCTTCAGGCGGATGGCGTCGGGTGCGCTGTCAATCGCCTTTGCAGCCAGTTGGCCGTACGCAGCGCGCTTGCCGCTCGCATGCAGGACCGAACCGTTTGCGGTCGTGCATTCCGACGCAGGGACATTCCACTCTTTCGCAGCGGCTGCGACCAGCATCGCACGGGCCGTGGCACCGGCTTCGCGCATCGGATGCCATGTGTCCTTGACCGAGGAAGAACCGCCGGTGACCATCAATCCGAGTTCGCGCGCCGTCTTGCCGGTCAGCCAGCGCGCCACTTCCTTGAATGTACCCGCGCCATCCGGATGAAACGGCAATCCATCCTGCAGCATGGCGACATTGCCGAAGATCTTGTCGAGCGGAGCACGCTCGATCTGTACCATCGACAGCGGTACATCAAGCTCCTCCGCCACCAGCATCGGCAGCGCGCTATACACGCCCTGCCCCATCTCGCACTGCGGCATCGCAACGGTCACGATCCCGTCCCTGGCGATCTTGACCCAGCCGTTCAATGCAACTTCACCTTCCTTCGTCGGCAGGCTCTTTGCGGTGTACAGACGCTGACGGGTGGGCATCACGCCCCAGCCAACGATCAAAGCGCCGGCAGTGCCCAGGCCGCCGAGGATAAATCGACGGCGCGAACGCTTTTCGGGTTTGGTCGACTGCATGGCTCCTCCGTATTTAGTTTTGTGGTGTTTGTGGCATGCTACTTGAATCCCCCACCCCTTTGCTCGGGGAGAACCGAGCACATCCTCTACATCCTTTTCAACCCAAAACAAGATGACCCAGAGTTTTTTTCAGTCCTTCATCATTCTGCTGCTGGTGACGGATCCGTTCGGCAATGTGCCATTGTTCGCGAGCGCATTGGCCAATGTGCCGCCCGAACGACGCGGGCGCGTAATCGTGCGGGAATGCGCGATCGCTTTCCTGCTCCTGCTCCTGTTCATGTTCTTCGGGCGCCACTTCCTGACGGCGCTGCAACTGAGTGACATCGCGTTGCGCATCGGCGGCGGCGTGATCCTGTTCCTGATTGCGCTGCGCATGGTTTTTCCGCAACCCGGCGGCGTTTTTGGCGACCCGGAGACTGCGGGCGAACCGTTTATCGTCCCCTTGGCCATTCCGGCACTGGCCGGCCCGTCCGCGCTGGTGACGGTGCTGCTGTTTTCTTCGACGAATGCGGCGAAAACCCTGCTCCATGTCGCTGTGCTGTCCCTGGTTGCGGTAGTGTGGCTGATCGTGCTCCTCAGTGCGGAACGCATGCAGCGCGTCGCGGGGCCGAGAGTGATGACGGCATTCGAACGCCTGATGGGGCTGATACTGACGGCGATGGCTGTAGAGATGCTGCTGGCCGGAATCAGGGCGTATGTGCAGTCGCTCCAGGCCTGATATCAAGGTCCGTTACAGCTTGCTCCGGACCCAGTTTGCGAGCTCGTCCACGTCGAGTTCGGCGATGCTCCCCTGCCGTATCACATGCGCAGCTTCTTCTGAAGAAGCATTCAACTGCCAGTTATTCAGGTACAAAAACAGCCCCATCGCCAGTAATGCAGCATGCTCATTGCCGACTACGAAGGGACGGTATTTCAGGATGCCTGCCGCATAGGCTGCGGCGAGGTCAGCGACATCGGCACGCTGCTCGACTGCCTGGTGCAATGGATAGGCGAAGGCCTGAGCGAGAAGCGTCGTGTCCGGTGTATCGCGTTTACCGGGAAGATCGCCCAGGCATTCCCGCTGCAACAGCAGCAGCGCTTCGGGATCGATGGAGCGCAGGTTCATTTGCTTAACAAGCGCAATGCATCGCGGTAATCGCGGATAAATGCACGCCCTGCCTCAAGCTGGTCCTGTATCGCGGGATTATCGGTAGTCAACAACAAGCCGCCTGCCGTTTCGGTCAGGAATACGGTTGAACCCACATTGCATTTCAGCCTGGCCACCACCTCCTGGGGCAAGGCCAGGCCGACCGACTCGCCGACCTGTATCAGTTTGATTGCATGCATGAACATTCCTGTCGCATCCGAATGCTCTCCATGGTATTCATGGCGCGTGAAAAATCAACGCGATACGTCAACAAGCGAGATGTGTGTCGAGCGCTGCCGTTCAGATCGTCTTGTAGAAATAGAAGATGGTCAGGGTAAAGCCGACAGTGATGATGAACCGGCGAAGCCATAGTGCGGGGATCTTCCGCGCGACGGTCGCCCCCCAGTAACCGCCCAGCGTCGCCGTGACCAGCATGGTGAACGTATGCGGCCAGCTCACAGCACCGGCGATGACGAAAGTGAGGACAGTGACGCTGTAAATTACCGCCGACAGCAGATTCTTGATCGCATTGATCTCATGCACGTCATCATGGCCTGACATGGCGAGGCTGGCGAGCATCAGGATGCCCATGCCCGCGCCGAAGAAGCCACCATACACCGATACGACCGCATGGCCGGCAAGCGAGGTTGCCGTATTCCCCGGCTGATGCGTCTTCGCACGGCGCAGCAACGTCGAAAGCTGCCCGGAAAAGGCGAACAGCACTGTGGCAAACAGCAGCAGCCACGGTATCAGCTTGGAAAATGTGTTGTCCTTCGTCGCCAGCAGCAGCAGGCCGCCGGCAATGCCGCCGAGAAAAGAAATAATCCCCAGCGGGATGAGGTAACGCTTGTATCGCGCGAGCTCCTGCCGATAAGCCCATGCACCGGACAGGCTCGCCGGCCAAAGTGCGACCGAGTTGCTGGCATTGGCAGCGACCGGCGGCACACCAACCGCCAGCAACGCAGGAAAGGAAAGGAAGGTGCCGCCCCCTGCCACCGAGTTCATTGCGCCCGCACAGAATGCGGCAATGCCAACCAGCGCGATTTCAAAAATGCTCATTTCTCCCCTCCGATCCTGTTTTCGATCCTGTTTTTTGCGTACGGTGCAAACGCTGTCGCACCAACGACTGCAGACAACGACAATTCACGCCGAGTATATTTCAATATAAATATGCACAAACTAAACGTTTAATCACTTTATTATTGCGTTTAAGTATCAACTGAATTAGCGTGCACCAATGGATCACTTCAAACAGATTTCGACTTTTGTTGATGTCGCCGCCAAAGGCAGCCTGTCCGCCGCCGCACGGGCCGAAGGCATCGCACCCGCAATGATTGGCCGGCGACTCGACGCGCTCGAAGAGCGGCTTGGCGTAAAACTATTGCAAAGAACCACCCGGAAGATCGCCCTCACCAATGAAGGTATTGCCTTCCTCGAAGACTGCCAGCGCATCCTGACCGAACTCGAGAATGCCGAGGCGGCGGTATCCGAGCGCAGTGCCCGTGCCAGCGGACACCTTCTGATTTCGGCACCCGCCGGCTTTGGCCGCCAGCACGTGGCACCGCTCATTCCTTCTTTCGTCGCCCAGCACCGCGATGTCACGGTCACCCTCAACCTGAACGACCGCGTCGTAGACCTCATCGGCGAAGGCATCGACGTCGCGATCCGTATCGCTGCCTTGTCGGACTCGAGCTTGATTGGCGTGAAGCTTGCCGACAACAAGCGCGTCGTGGTCGCCTCGCCGGACTACATCAAGCGTCATGGTGTACCGACGACGCTCGACGAGCTGGTCAAACATAACTGCCTTGCCATCAGCAGCGCCGGCAGCCAGCGCGGCTGGACCTTTCGCCAGCATGGCAAAAACGTCACCTTGCGGGTCACCGGCAACATGGTCTGCAATGATGGTGCCGTACTGCACGATTGGGCCTTGGCTGGCAAGGGCCTGGCATGGCGCTCGATGTGGGAGGTCGGCACCGAGATCGAGTCCGGCAAGCTCGTCACCGTGCTGGATGAATTCGCCGCCCCCGGCAACGATATCTACGCCGTCTTTGCGCAGCGTCGCCACCTCCCTTTGCGCATCCGCGCCTTTGTTGATTTTCTGCGCCATGCCTACGCCCAGGCGGACTACTGGCGGCGCCGATAATTTCAAAAACCCTCGGCGTCGGCAAGTGAAAACAATTCATGCGAGAAAGCGCGCAGCGTCCAAGAATGGCTTCCGAGAAGCGACTAGAATCACCATTGCCTTACAGCAACGAATTGCTGATTGAACGAGGCGAATGGACTATCGCTGACGCAGCACGAGCGCAAGAAAACCGAAGGAGACCCCATGAATTCCATCCTCAAGCAACTTACATTGACTTTGTGTGCAGCCTTCATCGGCACCGCGGCCTGTGCTGCCGAGCGCGGAACTGCCGACGAAGCCAGCACACTGGTAAAGAAGGCCGTCGCGTATCTGAAGGCAAACGGCAAGGACAAAGCGTATGCCGCCTTTAACGATCCGAAGGGACAGTTCGTTGATCGCGACTTGTACATCTTCGTGTACGACATCAAAGGATTCAATCAAGCGATTGGCAACGGCAACGCCACCAGGATGGTCGGCAAGAATCTTCTCGAGATGCGAGACGCCCATGGCAAGTACATCATCAAGAGTTTTATTGAACTGGCCGACAGCAAAGGCAAAGGCTGGGTCGACTACAAATGGCCGAATCCGGTGACCAAGTCCGTGGAATCGAAATCGAGCTACATTGAAAAGGTCGATGACGTCATTGTGGGCGCCGGCATTTACAAGCAATAGATCCAGAATCGATCTGCAACCAAGCGGCCTTCACGGCCGCATCTTTTTGCTCCATCACGCTGCGGAAATGCGACTGAAAGCCTGTTGAGATCTGGATTACGCCCAGAGCGATCTGTTCGATGCGATTGCAAACGGCGACATCCACGCTGGACCGCTTACATCGAGGCGATGACGGACGAGGAGCGGCTGGCATGAGAAGCGCGTACCGGCTGGAATGCATTCGACCTGACCAAGGTTTGGCCGCATAAGGTAGCGTGCCGGCGGAGATCAAGGAACGGCAACTGGTCCACTTTGACAAGGCAGACCCGGCCTACGGCAATGCAGTGCACGAAAACTGAAGGCATAAAACCAGCGGGCAGCCGAGAACGGTTGCCCATGGCTTTTTCGGTGGCAATCGGCAATGCGGCAGCGGTACGCATTTACCGTGTCCGGCAAGTGGCCTTACTTCCTCGTCACCACGCTGATTTGGCCGTCTGCTTCCAGCACGGCCTGCTCGACCAACGCAGGATCGCTGATGCCTTGCTTGCGCAAGCCGGCCCACAGCTCCTCTTCCGTCAGCTTTTCCTTCTTCAAATTGGCACGAATGACCTCGCCCCGGTGGATCAACAGCGTGGGCGTGTCCTGGGCGATCCGCCGCCAGCGCGGGAAGTAGTACTCGACGAGATTGAACACATAATCCCAGCCGATCACGACGGCGACGAGCAGCAGCAGATCCGGCGCTCTCGACGCATCCCCGGCGATCGCACGGCTCACCAGGTCGCCCACAATGACAAGTGCAATCACGTCGTTCGGCGCCAGGTTTCCCGTCTGCCGTTTCGGTAGCACACGCAACAGGACGGCAATCAGAAAATAGATCGCTGTGCCGCGTGCCACCGTTTCCCACCACGGATACTCGAATTGAAAAAGGACGTCCATGTGTCATCTCGCTGGGCCGCGCATGCCAACGGCTTTCGCCAGCCTCCCGAAGTTCCAGTCATCGGCCAGCAGGATCATTCTTGTGTGCAGGTCTTCCTGTACATGCGCGTCGACGGTACGGCCAAGATAGATCAATTCCTTGTTGCGCAATTCGACGTAAAACAAGTCGCGGTCCCTGGCCATTGCATGCCACAGTGCATTTGCGCCTGTTGACTGCCGCGCACCAGTGATCAGGCAGCCGCCCGTGCCCAGCCACCAAGCATAGATCGCGCTGGCGATGCCACGCCGCTGGTACGGCGGCGCGTATCTGGAATGCGGTGCGCGCAGATGGCGATCGGCACGCCGGCTCACCTCGATGAGTCGATTGAAGACGGTGTAGCCGGCCAGACGTTGCTCGAACGGATCCTCCACGTAAATGTAATGCTCCCCGTCAGCCACGCGGTAACGGAAGAGCAGGCCCGGCATGCCGGCGATATCCAAGACAGGCAGATCGAACAGCACACTGTTCCGGCAATGCAGCCGCTCGTACAGCCGGGACAGTTCCTCCTGCAGATCTGTCGGCGGAACTTGCACATCAATGCGCAGCGCCTTGGGACGCTGCCACGGAATAAACGGGAATGAAAAAGGGACGAAAAAAGAGTACATGCGCATCTCCTGTTGCAAACGACAAAACGCGGACACTCCCGTTCGTCAGCCATGCGGCAAAATGCCGCCACGCCAACGATGTGAGGAGGAACAAGCGCGTCGGACGGAAGTGTTATGCAGCAGCGGCGAGCATCAGGCTCGCACGCAGCCAACGGACAATGGAAACCTCAGAGAGGGTTTGGAAAGTGGCTCGGGAGGCGGGGAAGTGCTGCTTGATCCTGACGCTCACCGAGCTCAGGAAAGCCGGGCGAGGTTTCGAGCAGAAAGTTGTGCGCGCACGCACACAGAGGAAGATGCAGTCGACACGACGACCGAGTCGCTTCCTTCACGGAAGCGCAGGGACTGAGGTTTCCGGCACATGCAAACCTGGTTCACGTCGCTGACTTATATGAGAGTGTTTAACGCTCCCGAGTATATTGTTTCTGCGTTTTTAGTCAATTCAGCCGCGAGTGATGCGCGCGTTGCTCGGCGCATTCCAAGACAGATCTTTCATGTCATAGCGCGCCCCCGTGAGGCGGTCGCCTCTTGCAGAACTGCTCATGCATTCGGAGCCGGAACGGGGCACCCATCCGGTTGTATGCAACTCTCCATGTGTGCCAAGACACACCGGATGACTCGCTCGAAATTTTCAACAACCGGCTAAAACTGGTAACCGACTCGCAGCGCGCCCCAGTGCCTTCCATTTACCCAGATCGGAATGGACAGATCCTTCATCACCACGTGGTTTCCGCCTCCCATATCACGCCGGTATGTCTGCAACAGGAACTTGCGTTCGTTGTTGACTGCCGCCGTCTCGGTCCGCCCGCGGAAAAAGCGGCGATTGCGGCAATTGGCCTGATTCCATACCGGGTCCGGCCCCTGCGGCTTGGAGCATTTGCGATTGTGCGTCGGGATATAGCAGTGCATGTCCGTGGCAATGCCGTAGGCGATCTTGGGCGACCACGTCAGGATATCTTCGAGGATCGGCGGCAGTGCCCGGTCGGTGAATTCCGTGAAGCGGGTCATGTATTGTTCCGGACTCGTGCCGGGGATCAGCTGATGCTTGCTGTCGAACAGATCCGCCATGCTGATCACGCCTTTGTGCACGGACTCCTCGAACAGTTTGCTGATCTTCGCGCCCGCTTCGACCGCTGCGTCGATGAATGGCGTGTCCTCAGTACGCACGCCGCTTTCCGCCACCATCTCGATCAATGCCTCGGACAAGGAAAGGAAACTGTCCGTCCGTTTGCTCGCCTGCTGCAACGCGCTCGCGGTTTCTGCCACCTGCCCCGACAGGCCCCGTACCGATTCCAGCACACCGGCGCAACCCGCCAGGTTCTGCTGGGCTGTGATCGCAATGCCGCCCACACTGCGTTCGACCTCGGACACGGCCGCGTCGAAGGAGTTCTTTCTTTCCGTTCCCTTGCAGTCGCCATCCCTGGCACGGATATCGTCCGCCAGCAGCTTGATGCGCGCGTCGAGCTGGGTGACGGTGCTCATGATCTGTTTCGAGGATTGTTCGACTTTGGCTGCCAGCTCCCGCACTGCATCGGCGACCACGCCGAAACCACGGCCTGCTTCGCCGGCGCGCTTCGCCTCCACCGAGGCGTTGAATGCGACCAGTCGGGTCTGCAGCGCGATTTTCGTGATCTCGCTTGCAGCATCGGCGACGTCGGCCAGATTGTCGGTGACGCCGATCACGCCCTGCCCGATCTGCTCCACTGTCTGTCGGGCACGCTGCACCGACTCGCTGCTTGCTTTTGTCGCCTCTTCAATTGCCTAGTTGGCGCGAATCATCGCATCAATTTCAGCCGCCAGCGCATTGAAGGTTTCCGCCTGCCTGCTGCTCGTGACGGCGAGATCATCGATCAGGCCATTGAGCGTTGCGGACTCCTTGCCCAATCCGGATGCCTGATGTGCGACCCGCCCGACCACATCTTCCATCTCCGTGCCGGCGGCGGGCGCCGCAGGCACCATTTCCGGCTCTACCCGGCTCTTGCCAAATTGAAAAAACATTCTGTTGTCTCCTGTAAATTTTTTTGCCCATCGTATAGCCGCGTTTGACGGCGGTCAATTCAATGCTGTCGCATGGTTGCGGGAGTATCATCAAAGCGATTGCATCGCCACATGAAGGGGAATGCAGAATGCAGACACCGCCTCTCTCCTCAACGCCGGACCGAACCATGCGCGCCATGTTGCTTGATGCCCCGCACGCGCCGCTGCGCCTTGCCTCGGTTCCCATACCTCGCCCGTCCGCGCACGAAGTCCTGATCCGCGTCACGGCATGCGGCGTATGCCGTACCGATTTGCATATCGCCGACGGGGAATTGCGGCCGCACAAGACGCCATTAATCATGGGACATGAGGTCGTCGGTATCGTTGTCGACAAGGGAGAACTGGTTCAGAACATCTCAGTCGACGCGCGCATCGGTGTGCCGTGGCTCGGAGGAAGCTGCCGCCACTGCGGATTCTGTGCAGCGCAGCGGGAGAACTTGTGCGACAACGCACACTTTACGGGATACGACCGCGACGGCGGATATGCGCAATACACCGTTGCAGACGCACGCTATTGCTTCCTTATACCGGATCGTTACGACGACTTGCGGGCCGCGCCTTTGCTGTGCGCGGGACTGATCGGCTACCGGGCGTATGCAATGACGGGAGACGCAAAAAGACTGGGCTTGTACGGTTTTGGTGCAGCCGCACACATCATTGCGCAAGTCGCGAGGCAGCAAGGCCGTGAGGTCTACGCATTTACGCGCCCGGGTGATATCCGCTCGCAGGAATTCGCTCGCACGCTCGGCGCTGTGTGGGCCGGAGGATCCGACGCCTCGCCGCCGTTGCCGCTCGATGCGGCAATCATTTTCGCTCCGCTAGGAGCGTTGGTGCCGCAGGCGCTCTCGGTTACCGGCAAAGGAGCAATCGTCGTCTGCGCCGGCATCCATATGAGCGACATCCCTGCGTTTCCGTATTCCCTGCTATGGGGCGAACGCTGCGTACGTTCAGTCGCGAATCTGACACGCGCAGACGGCGATGCATTCTTTAGGCTTGCCGGCCAAATGGAGATCCGGACGTCTCCGGTGGCATTCCCGCTGGAACGGGCCAACCAGGCACTGGCCGCCCTGCGTGCCGGTGAATTCGATGGAGCGGCGGTGCTTGTTCCGGAAATGACAGGCTGATGTCATGCCACGAATTTACATGTACGCCATGTAAATAATTGCCAACTGAAAGATCCGGCACGCAGAAAAACGGCGAAAAAAAATCCCCGGCAAGCCGGGGATTTTTAGTTTCTTGATTCAGCGGGCTGGATTACAGCGGCTGAATTGCGGAAGCCTGTTTGCCCTTCGGGCCGGTGGTGACTTCAAAAGAAACGCGCTGATTTTCCTTCAACGACTTGAAGCCGTTGGATTGAATCGCGGAGAAGTGTGCGAACAAATCTTCGCCGCCTTCGTCCGGGGTAATAAAACCAAAACCTTTAGCGTCGTTGAACCACTTGACAGTACCTGTTGCCATTACATTTCCTATTACAGTTAAAAGGGCTTTCGCCCGGTGGATCCTTTGAAGCAAGAAAGAATGACAGACAAATACTGCACTACTAGCTCGAACTTCAATCGGTGGCCGATTATACGCACAAATTCGGGAAGTTGGCAAAGGATTCTCAAGGCAGTGTTTTCTTCCTGCGGCAGGACCGTGCAAACTCTTCGATAGCAACATCATCCCGAGTCGCTTCCCTGCATTGGCATGGTTGGTGCATAGAGGTATTTCAATTCCTCTTCCCTTCATGCCCCGCCATGCAAACAGTATTTACAAGCATTAAATCGCCTAGCGGCAAATCCGTCGGTGCGACGCGCTCTGCGGCATCAACAAGCCGCAAGCCGACTGTACAGTCAAACAGCCTTCAAAAAACGATGCGCGAAACGTTCGGGATCGCGCATTTGCGGCCCGGGCAGCAGGAGGTCATCGATCATGTGCTAAAGGGTCATGACACGCTGGCGATCATGCCAACCGGAGCCGGCAAGTCGCTCTGTTATCAATTGCCCTCTCTCAAGATTCCCGGCGTGACGGTCGTTGTCTCCCCACTGATTTCACTGATGAAGGATCAGGCAGAAAAACTGGAAACAGCCGGCGTGGCAGCAGCCGAAGTCAATAGCACGCTGACCAGCCGCGAAGAGGCAGTGGTATTGGAAAGCATCAAGCAGTCCGATAACGAATTCGTGTTCGCCACACCGGAACGAATGTCTGATCCGGAATTTCTCGCCACGTTAAAGCAGGGCAAAGTCAGCCTGTTTGTCATCGACGAAGCGCATTGCATCTCACAGTGGGGACACGATTTCCGCCCGGCCTATCTGGAACTGGGCCACGCAATCAAGGCGCTTGGCAATCCGCCCGTGCTTGCATTGACGGCCACCGCAACGGATGAAGTGATTGATGACATCGGCAAGCAACTTGAGCTACCCGACCTGCGCATTATCAATACCGGCATTTACCGCCCGAACCTGCACTACCGAGTCGAACCTGCGACTGATGAAAACGAGAAGCTGCTGCAGGTGACGCGCATTGCGCGAGAAACATCTGGCTCCGGCATCGTCTATGTGGCGACAGTAAAAGCGGTGGATGAGGTGTACCGGGCATTGCAGCAAGCGGGTGAGAGCGTGACTTTCTATCACGGCCAGTTGTCCGCAAAGGTGCGTGCGCAGAACCAGGACGCATTCATGAGCGGAGCGAGCCGCCTCATGGTCGCGACCAACGCCTTCGGCATGGGAATCGACAAGCGGGACATTCGCTTCGTCGTCCATTACCAGCTGCCGGCCAATCTCGAAGCGTATTATCAGGAATCGGGGCGCGCGGGCCGCGATGGCCATGCAGCAGAGTGCATTCTGATCTACTACCCGAAGGACAAGCAGGTACAGCAGTTCTTTCTTGCGCGCCGCTATCCGGGCGTTGACGATCTCGGGGATGTTTATGGTGCGCTGCAGACGCTTGCTGCCGAAAATCCTCACATATCTCCCGCCCGCTTGCATGCGGCACTGGAACATGTATCCGACAGCCGCCTGCAGGTCGCCGTCAAGCTGCTGAAGGACGGCGGGATCGTGGCGCAGGGAGAGGATCTCGGCTACCGGCTTTTGCGCGAGAAGGTCAAGGCCAGCGAACTCGCCAGCCTGGTCGAGGTGTATCGCGAAAAGAGCGCGCGGGATCACGAAGCGCTGGAACGCATGGTGTTCTATGCACAGACGGGCTTTTGCCGCTGGAAGATTCTGCTGGAGTACTTCAGCGAACATGCCGACTGGTCACACTGCCATGTTTGCGACAATTGCCGCCAGCCTCCGGAGCAGGCGCTCAGCCCGGAACATGTGCGCAATCACGCCCCGCCGGCCAGCCGTGCCGCGCGGCCGCGCCTGCCGGATGTCGGCAGCCCGGTGAAGGTGGCGAAGTACGGCGAAGGACGTGTGGTCTCGTCGGCAGGCGACAAGATCACGATCACTTTCCCTGACAGGCAGACCCGAACTTTCCTGCGCGATTACGTCCAGCCAGCGTAATTCACCCCTCCGCCCCTTCCCGCCCGCTCCCTTCGGGGGGCGGCGGGACACCCGTTTTATCCCGCCTGTGACGCTATTGACTTAGAGCAACCTTTCTAGGATAGTGGTCAGTAGCTATCTCATTAAGAATCAAGATCAACAAAAACTAGAGTTTTGGCCTGACTGTATGTAAGCCAAAGTCCGACAGGGATGCCGGACCCAAGAAGCATACGCGACCTGAAGAGACATCGACCATCCTGCACTCAGGATTGGTTGCTGGCGGCCAAGTACGGCCAGCCAGGTGCTTGTGCTCAGGGCGGAATTCTAGAAGGCGGACAAACGATATCGCCCCTGTTGCCGAGAGATCCTCGTTCTTCGCGGTCCGGGGGCACACTTGGGCACCAATTGCACGTAAAGACGGACATGACGGAAAAGCTGCTGCCACGCCTGCTGCCCAACAACGGCTATCCTGCCGCCCCGCGCTTCACGATCAGCAAGAAAATCGGGCTGGCATTCCTGCTGCTCCTGCTGCTTGGCATCGCCAATGTCGTCGTCGTGCGCAGCATCCTGCAGGACTTCAACGGTGTCGCTGCCACCGTCAATATTGCGGGCAAACTCCGCTTCCTTAGTCAGAAAATTGCGCTGAATACCAGCAATACGCTCAATGGCTGGACACCCGGCAAGAATGCGGCAGAGGTGGACATTGACGAATACGAAATTGCACTTCATGCACTCGCAGTTGGCGGAATCGCCTATGGTTACGAGCTCCGCCCCCTCTCGCCCCACCAACAGGCGGAACTGGAAACGCTTCGGCAGAACTGGCTCCGCTACCGTGCCTATATCGAATCCACGCTTCAGAGCACCAGCGCCACTACCGCAGAGGCAGCCCAGTTCGGCGAAATTACCGAAGGCTCGGCACGCATGCTCAAGGGGGCCGAAGACCTGATGCAGTCGCTGACGATGGAAGCGCAACGCAGACAGGACCGCGCGCTGCATACCACCTACCTGTTGCTGGTAGTCGACGCGCTGGTGCTGATGGTCATGTTCATGCTGGTCCGCCTGCGTATCGTGCAACCGCTGCGCGGCCTTGTCCGTCACAGTCGCGACCTCGCTGAAGGTAATTACCATGTCCGCGTCGGCTACCACTCCAATGACGAGATGGGCCAGTTGACCGATGCATTCAATTATTCCGCGCGCCGCATCGGCAGCCTGATCAGCCGTCTTGAGGAAGAGCGCTTGGCCCTGTCGCAGGCGGAGTCGATGTTCCGCGGCGTTGCAGAAAACTCCGTGGTCGGCGTCTATGTCGCACAGGATGGCAGGTTCAGGTTCGTGAACGAAAAAATGGCGAAGATGTTCAATTACGAACCCGCCGCCATGATCGAGTCCGTCGGTGTCTACGACCTCGTTCCGGAAGGCGACCGCGAGCTGGTCGAGACCAACGTGCAGAGGCGATTGAGCGGCGATCTGCTCGGGGTGCATTACGAACGCCGGGCGCGCAAGAAGGACGGCACCCTGTTCGATGTCGAAGTGTTCGGTTCCAGCATGAATCTGGACGGGCATCCGGCAACCATCGGCATCATGCTGGACATCACCGAGCGCAAGCAGGCGGAATCGACCATGCGCATGGCGACCATGGTGTATCAGAGCAGCAGCGAAGCGATGACCATCACCAACGCCGACGGCATCGTCATCGAGACCAACCCGGCCTTCACCAAGATCACCGGATACCGGCGGGAGGAAGTGATCGGCCGGCACATCAAGATACTGCGCTCCGGCCGGCAAGACCAGGCTTTCTATGACGCCATGTGGCAGGCGCTGAATACCTCCGGCCATTGGCAAGGCGAAATCTGGAATCGCAGGAAAAACGGCGAGGTGTATGCGGAATGGCTGACCATTAACACTTCCTACAATACGGACGGCTCGGTCAACTGCAGGATCGCGCTGTTCTCGGACATCACGCACAAGAAGAGGACGGATGACCTCGTCTGGCGCCAGGCCAACTTCGACTCGCTGACCGGCCTGCCCAACCGCCTGATGTTCCGCGACCGTCTGGAACAGGAAATCCGCAAATCGCACCGTGCCGGCTTGCCGATGGCGCTGATGTTCATCGACCTCGACCGTTTCAAGGAGATCAACGACACCCTTGGCCACGCCGTCGGCGACTCTCTCCTCAAGCAGGCTGCGGAACGCCTGAGCGGCTGCGTGCGGGAGTCCGATACCGTTGCGCGGCTCGGCGGCGACGAGTTCACCATCATCCTCGGCGAATTGACGGCGGCCACCAATGTCGAACGCATCGTGCAGGAAGTGCTGAAGAACATGGCCGAGCCCTTCATCCTCGGCGATGAAGTCGCGTATGTCTCCGCAAGCATCGGCATCACCTTCTACCCTGACGACGCCACCGAGGTCGAAGGCCTGCTAAAGAATGCGGACCAGGCGATGTACGCTGCGAAGAACCTGGGACGCAACCGCTTCCATTACTTCACCCCCTGCATGCAGGAGCAGGCGCAAGCACGACGGCACCTGGTCGCCGATATGCGGCTGGCGCTGTCCCAGAACCAGTTCTGCGTGCATTACCAGCCGATTGTGGACATGGCCAGCGGAAGGATCCGCAAGGCCGAGGCACTGATCCGCTGGCAGCACCCGAAGCGTGGCCTGGTGAGTCCGGCGGAGTTTATTCCGGTTGCGGAAGACACCGGCCTGATCGTAGAGATCGGCGACTGGATATTCCGTGAAGCGACACGGCAGGTGGCACGCTGGCGCGAACTCCAGCCCGATTTCGAGATCAGCGTGAACACCTCACCCGTGCAGTACCGCAGCGGCGGCATCGGCCATGACAGCTGGTTTGCCCACCTCGACGAGCTTGGCGTGCCCGGTGATGGCATCGCGGTGGAGATTACGGAAGGATTGCTGCTCGATACCAGCTCGGCAATCACGTCACAGCTGCTGAAGTTCAGGGAAGCCGGCATCAAGGTGTCGCTGGATGACTTCGGAACCGGCTACTCCTCCATGTCGTACCTGAACCGGCTGGATATCGATTATCTGAAGATCGACCGCTCCTTCATCGTCGACCTCGCTCCCGGCTCCGAGAATGTCGCGCTGTACGAGGCGATGATCGAGATGGCGCACAAGCTCGGCATCAAGGTCGTGGCCGAAGGCGTGGAAACGCCCGAACAATACGAGATCCTTGCCGCTGCGGGCTGCGATTTCGCCCAAGGTTTCCTGTTCTCGAAACCGGTGCCACCGGAACAGTTCGAAGCGCTCTTCATGCAGGAGAGCCTCCTTCCGATTCCATCGCCCTGCTGAACCGGCACTGAGGGCCCCTTTCGCGCCCGGAAGCACCGGTTTCGCGTCATCCTTGCACTGACAGCTCCTACAGCAGAAGGCGGCATTGTCGCTTTGCCGAAATACGTCAGGCATGGGCGTTATTTCTGAAGCGCACGAGAAAATTCTCCGCGTGCGGCGTCCTCTCTTTCCCCCGCTCAATGACGTGATGCAAATTTCCTTCGGCCGTCACTGAGTCTTTATTGTTTTCATTGAAAAAAATATATGGTGTCTGACATTTATCAAAGTTTCAGCAGGCACTTAACGCGAACCGTTTTTCTCAAATAAGCCGAGCACTCATTTACAACTATATTTCTGAGAGGATCCTATATGAAATACTCCGTATTGCTCGCGGCCTTGGTCGCCACTCTGACATTAGGCGCATGTGGAAAAGAAGAAGCTAGCACGCCCGATAGCGGTGCCAGCAGCTCCGGCGCGACGGGAAGCACCGGCGGCACCACAAGCGGTACGACAGGCAGTGCCGGTAGCACCAGCAGCAGTAGCAGCACTGAAAGCCCGAGCGCGACCCCGAGCACTGGTGGCATGACACCACCAGCAGGTGGAGCTGGAGGCACTGACAGCAGCTCCGGCAGCGCGACGACGCCTCCTCCGGGTGGCGCAGGCGGTACCAGCGGCAGCACCACTCCGTCCGATAGCGGCGCAGGCGGTACCAGTGGCAGCACCACTACGCCTCCGGGTAGTGCAGGTGGCACCAGCGGCAGCACCTCTACCCCGTCAGGCGGTGCTGGCGGAACCAGTGGCAGCAGCTCCATGCCTTCTGATAGCTCCAGCAGCGGCAGTAGCAGCGGTAGCAGCAGCGATAGCAGCTCCTCCTCGCCGTCGGACAGCTCGAGCAGCGGGTCGGGCAGCACTGGTGGCACCAGCGGCAGCAGCACGACCACGCCTGGCAGCAGCAGCTCCTCGGGCTCGCAACAATAAGTTTTTCTTTTTTGATGTGCAGAGCCGCACCGTTGGCGCCGCCAGCGGTGCGGTTTTATCGTTATGCAATGCGTTTAGCGCATTTTTCCTGATCCTGCGCACCTCACGTACGGCGGTACTTCTCGAACGTGGGATTCACCTCCGGCATTAGCTTACTCAGCAATGCTGAGAATGCCTTAACGCACCTTGCGAGTCTTCATGCGTACCGGTTCGATCCGCAGCTCGCCGCGCAGCATCGGCTTGACTAGGATTTTGTAGGTATCGACATCGAATGTCCGCCGTGCCGGAATGCGCACGGGAGGCGCACCGGATAGATGGTCGATGGAGCCGACATAGAACCAGTGGTCGATGACATGCATCTGCTTCCAGCCGTCACACTCCTCGACGATGCCCATCGGGCCTGCATAAGGCCACATCATGATCCGCATTTCCTGCAGCGCAGCCTGCAACCGGCGGTGATGCGTCTCGGCGGGCTCCTCGCCGATACAGGCGCCGAGGCAGCGCGATATCTGGCGCGCAAAACAGGCACGCCCGCGCATCGGCGTTTCCAGCCCGGTCAGCGCCGGACATAGCCTTTCCGTATCCACGATCTCCCGCAGCTTTTCCAGCGCCGCCCTGCGTGTGGCGAACAGGCCGTACAGGTCTTCGGTCTTTGCAAAATCATGGTCACGCGCATACACGATTTCTGGCATCGCCACAGCCCCGGGCAGCAGGCGCAGTGTGCACATCTCGCGCGTGCGGCGCAGTTTCTTGTTATGCAGCGGCTGCATTTCCTTGATCAGGCGGGATTCCAGCAGCAGTGCACCGATCTCGCCGGCCGTGCGCCGAAACTCGACATGGCGGCTTTGCTGCAGCAGGCGCGCCTCTTCCGGCGTGCGCAGATGGGACAGCACGCGACTGCGGATGTTGACGCTCTTTCCGATGTAGAGCGGCTGATCCTGCTCGCCGCGAAAAATGTAGATGCCCGGCTTGGATGGCAAGGCAGCGAGGCTGGCGCGATCGATGTGATGCGGATATTCGAAGCTATCGGCGGGCTCGGGCCGGATCACTAATCCAACCGAGGTGATGCGGGCTTGCATGGAAGGCAAAACAGCTTTTAAAAAATATAAGGAGGGCGCAAATCCATAACCAATCTGGCTAAACGGATTCGCATGTTTACTGTATATTTATACAGTATAAATTGATTAACGGCATGCAGCCGAAAAGCATAAGAGGCCTCGATGTCCGCATTAGTTTCCACCATATCGTCACTACCCCATACCGTCTGGCGTGCGAACCAGATGGGATCGCACCACACTACGGTCGTGCCGACCGGCCATGGCGCGCTCGACAAGGAATTGCCCAATGGCGGCTGGCCGAGCGCGGCACTGATCGAACTGCTGCTGCAGCAGGCCGGCATCGGCGAAATGCGGCTGCTGCGCCCTGCGTTGAACAGGATCGCCAGCCACCACCGCATTGCGCTGGTCCAGCCGCCCCACCTGCCGCAGATCGCTGCCTGGACGGCATGGGGCCTGCCGGCCGAACGCATCCTGTGGATCAACACGCAACGCAGCGCCGATGCGCTGTGGGCGGCGGAACAGGTACTGCGCAATGGCAGCTGCGGCGCCTTGCTGCTGTGGCAATCGCAAATTCGCAGCGAGTCGCTGCGCCGCCTGCACCTGGCGGCGCAAAGCGCGCAGACGCTGTTCTGGATGCTGCGGCCACTGGCGAGCGTGCAGGATGCCTCCCCTGCGCCCTTGCGGCTGGCGCTGCGCCCGGCTAGCGGCGGCATCGGACTCGACATCGTCAAGCGGCGCGGTCCGCAGCGCGATGAAATGCTTTTCCTGCCGCTGCAGGATGCGCCTGCGGCACCTTCCCAATCACTCACACGCACACTGACAGCACCCCATGCGCACCTGGATCGGCGTTTACCTGCCACACCTGCCGCTCGAAGCATTCCGGCCGAACTGGTCTGAAGCAGGCCGACATGTGGTTGTCGACCGCACGCAGGTGCTGGCCATCAGCGAACAGGCAGCCGATGCGGGTGTGCGCTTCGGCATGCGCCGCGGCGGCGTGCAGGCCTTGTGTCCCGATGCCGTCCTGCACGAACGCGATGGCGCGCGCGAACAGGAAGCATTGGACAATATCGCCCTCGCCTTGCTGCAGTACACGCCGGAAGTCGCTTATGCGGAAAAAGCAAGCCTGCTGCTCGATGTCAGCGCCAGCCTGCGCGCATTCCGCGGGCGGCTCGCCTTGAGCCGGCTGGTGCGCGCCAGCGTCTTCGCGCTTGGCTTCACGCCGCAGATCGGCATGGCACCGACGGCACAAGGCGCATGGCTGCTTGCGCGCTGCCAGCCGCACCATGGACGTGCGGCAGTGCGCCGCGTGATCCGCATGGAGAGCATGATGCGCCGGCTGGATGCCCTGCCCTGCATGCTGCTGCCCGCTGCCCGCCCCTACGAGGAATGGCTGACCGGCATCGGCTGCCATAGCCTGCGCGACCTGCGCCGCTTGCCGCGCGCGGGTTTGCAGCGGCGCAGCGATAAGCATCTGCTGGACGCACTCGACCGCGCTTATGGCCAGGCGCCGGAATTGTTCGAATGGGTGCAAGCACCCAAGGCCTTCTCTGCGCGCCTGGAACTGCCGGATCGGATCGAACATGCGGAAGCCGTGCTGTTTGGCGCGCGCCGCCTGCTGCTGCAAATGACTGGCTGGCTGGTCGCGCAGCAGCTGGCGGTGCGACGCTTTGTGTTGCAACTCGAGCATGAACGCGGGCGCCATGCGATCGCGCCAACGCCGATTGAGATCGCACTGGCCGACGCGGTCTGGCAGGAGGAGCACCTGACCCGCCTGCTCAAGGAGCGCCTCGGCCGGATTGAGCTGGTGGCCCCGGTGATTGCGGTGCGGCTGGAAGCCCATCAGCTGGAGGCGATGCAAGCCCCCTCCGAGTCGTTGTTTCCGGAACCGGGCGGCACGCCGGCCGACTATCACCGCCTGCTGGAGCTGCTGACCGCGCGCCTTGGCAACCAGAGTGTGCTGACACCTTCGCCCCGTGCCGACTACCGGCCCGAGGTGTGCAATGCCTGGGCGCCTGCCGCGACTGTCAGCCGGCCCGCGCCGCCGACGCTGCATCAGGTCGAACGACCGTTCTGGATATTGGAAAAACCGGTGGCATTGATCATGCGGGAAAACCGGCCGTTCTATGGAACGCCGCTGCGGCTGGTGAAAGGACCGGAGCGGATCGAATGCGGCTGGTGGGACGGCGGGCTGGTAGTGCGGGATTATTTCATCGCCCAGGGGGAAACTTCGACCTGCTACTGGATTTATCGGGAGCGCAGCGGAGATGAAATTTGCTGGTATCTGCATGGGTTATTCGCATGACATCTTCTTCCATGCATGGCACCGGTACGGCAAAGCTGGAGAAGTTCGAGGCACAATTTGGGTTGTGAAACGACTGCGTGCATGGCTGCGGGAATGCACGTTTATCAACCCTTTTCTTGACCTAGCTCATTTATCAAGGGATTGACTGCGGCATATGATGGGTCAGACCTTGTCTGCGAGGCATTGCAAGTCAGTGTTGCTCGCCAAGGTTGTTTTTCCTTTTTTGAATATTTGGAGTCATTGCATGAACCTGACGATCACCGGCCAGCACCTCGAAATCACCCCTGCGATCCGCCAATATGTGGAGAGCAAACTGGAGCGGGTGGTCCGCCATTTCGACCAGATCATCGACATCGCGGTCATCCTCGGCGTGGAAAAGCTCTCCGAAAAGGGCAAGTCCCAGCGCGCTGAAGTCAACCTGCGCATGAAGGGAAATGTCATCCACGTCGACAACGTCGCCGACGACCTCTATGCCGCTATCGACGGCCTCGTCGACAAGCTGGATCGCCAGGTCCTGAAGCACAAGGAGAAGATCCAGGAACACCAGCACGAAGGCATCAAGCGCGTCAGCGAAGACCTCTGACGTTCTTTCCGGCAGCGGCAACATCGCCATCGCTGCTGCCGGAACATTTTCTTCGCGTCAATAAAATGGAAGGCCGGCGCTTGCCGGCTTCCTTGCTGTGTTCTCCCTCCAACCCATGCCGATTGCGGCTTGCGAACAGCAACCTGCTTCGCCATAATGCTTCGGCATGACGGCTTTCCCAAAGCCATCGCAGTCTGGCAATCCTTTCCTCCCTCATTTCCGCGCATCCCGCGCAAGCGCCGCAAAGCCCCTGCCGCACGCATTAACGAATTACCAAGATGATCAGGACGCTCGAAAACCGCTTTTACTATCTCGATAACTTCCATCGGGTGGTCGAGTGGATCCGCGACCGTTACAGCGACCTGCTGACCGCCGAGGAACAGGTATTCATCGACCGTTTCTGCACGCTGCCGCAGCCATCCCGCGCACTGCTGGTGCGCATGGTGATGCGCAAGGGCGAGCTGTTCCGTGCGAGCAAACTGAATTACGAAGAAATCGGCGCCACGCGCGAAGCCATGCACGAAGCCGCACAAGCGCTGGTGGAACTCGGCTGGATCGACGACCGTCCCCTGCTGACGCTGGAACAGCTGTTCAGCCTGCTGACGAAGACCGAGATCGTCGCCCTCTTCCGCGCCTCCTTGCCCAATGCGCAGGCGAGGAAGGATGAACTGCTCGAAGCGCTCCTGGCTGAGTTTTCCGATGCACGCCATTTCGACGGCTGGCATCCGGCAGCCACAGAGTGTGTCTACCAGGTGCGCATCAACCCTTTGTGCGACCGCCTGAAGCTGCTCTTCTTCGGCAACTGCCGGCAGGACTGGCCGGAGTTCGTGCTGTCGGACCTTGGTATCTACAAGTACGAGAAGGTCGAGTTCTCCGCCTCGTCACGCGGCTTTCGTACGCGTGAGGATGTCGACAGCTACCTGCACCTGCACCAATGCCGGGAACGTTTCGAGCAAGGCGAACTGCTGAACGAGATCATGAAGGACATCCCGGCCACGCCGCTGGCCAACGACTGGCTGGAGGGCCGCCGCGCCAGGCTGCTGTTCCAGGTGGCGCAGCAATACGAGCGCTGTGGCGAGTTCGACACTGCGCTCTGCATTTACACCGCGTGCGCCTATCCGGAGGCGCGCGTGCGTGCGATCCGCGTGATGGAACGCAGCGAGCAGTTCGAGCCAGCCTTCGCGTTGGCTCAAGCGGCGTTGGAAGCACCCGAGAACGAAACCGAACGGCAGCAGCTCCTGCGCATCCTGCCACGCCTGCACCGCAAGTTAGGGCTGCCCAAAATTCCAGCGCAAGCTGCGACACCAGTGCCGCGCATCGACTTGCTGCTACCGCAACCGGATACCGACTACTCGGTTGAAGTGGTCGCAGCACATCACCTGGCCGAACCCGGCGCGCCGGTGTACTACGTCGAGAACACGCTGATCACGTCGCTGTTCGGCTTGTTGTGCTGGACAGCGATCTTCGCCGCCGTGCCGGGCGCGTTCTTCCATCCTTTCCATATTGGCCCAGCCGACCTGCACAACCCGGATTTTCGTCGCCGGCGCGAGCAGGAGTTTGCGGCGTGTTTATCGCAACTCGACACCGGGCAATACATCGACACCATCAACCGCAACTTCACCGACAAGATGGGCACGCAATCACCCTTTGTGGCATGGCAGGTGTTAAGCGAAGAGCTGAAGGACATCGCCCTGCAATGCATTCCGGCCGAGCACCTGAAGAAATGGTTTGAACGCATCCTGCAGGACATCGCTTCCAACCGCGCCGGCCTCCCGGACCTGATCCAGTTCTGGCCCGCCGAGAAACGCTACCGCATGATCGAGGTGAAAGGCCCAGGCGACCGCCTGCAGGACAACCAGATCCGCTGGCTCGACTACTGCCTTGCGCACGGCATGCCGGTGTCCGTCTGCTATGTGCAATGGGCGGAGACCAACGCGTGACCTCCGGCGCGAAATACCTCGTCGCCGTGCGCGCACTGGCGGAGTTCACCGCCAAGGAAGGCGACCTCGACCTGCGCTTTACGCCGTCTCCATCGGCGCAGGAAGGCATTGCCGGTCATGCGGTCGTCACCGCCCGCCGCGGCGCCGGATACCAGGCCGAAGTTACCTTGTCGGGCGAATACAAGCACCTGCAGGTACGCGGCCGCGCCGACGGCTACGACCCGGTGCGCAACCGCCTCGAGGAAATCAAGACCTTCCGTGGCGACATCGACGCGATACCGGACAACCATCGCAAACTGCACTGGGCGCAGGCAAAGATGTACGGCTGGCTGCTGTGCGAAAAACTCGGCTTGCAGGAAGTGGAATTGGCGCTGGTGTATTTCGATATCGTCAAGCAGAAGGAAACGGTGCTGCATGAATCGCATTCCGCCGAGTCCCTGCATGCCTACTTCGACCAGCAGTGCGAACGCTTTCTCGCATGGGCAGAACAGGAACTGGCGCATCGCACTGCACGCGACACGGCATTGACGGTATTGCGCTTTCCCCATGCGGATTTCCGCCCGGGCCAGCGGCAACTGGCGGAAGCGGTATACCGTGCGGCGACCACCGGGCGCTGCCTGATGGCGGAGGCGCCAACTGGGATCGGCAAGACGGTGGGTGCCCTGTTCCCGTTGCTAAAAGCCTGTCCCGGCCAGGACCTCGACAAGGTGTTTTTTCTTGCAGCGAAAACGCCGGGCCGCGGACTGGCGCTGGAAGCACTTGGCCTGATCAAGCGTAGCAAACCGGCGCTACCGCTACGCGTGCTCGAACTTGTCGCGCGCGACAAGGCTTGCGAGCATCCGGACAAGGCCTGCCATGGCGAATCCTGCCCGCTTGCGCAAGGCTTCTACGACCGGCTGCCGCAGGCACGGCAGGCTGCAGTCAACAGCGCCCAACTGGACAAAAACACCTTGCGCGAGATCGCCCTCGCGCACGACATCTGCCCCTACTACCTCAGCCAGGATCTCGTGCGCTGGAGCGATGTGGTCGTGGGCGACTACAACTACTATTTCGACACGAGCGCGCTGCTGCATAGCCTGACCACATCCAACCAATGGCGCGTCGGCGTGCTGGTGGACGAGGCGCATAACCTGATCGAGCGCGCGCGGAAGATGTACACCGCAGAGCTGGACCAGACTTCATTCCATTTCCTGCGCCAGTCCGCACCGGCCGCGCTGAAGAAGGACCTGGACCGACTCAACCGCAGCTGGAATGCCTTGAACAAGGAACAGGAAGAGCCTTATCGCGTCCATGCCGACATTCCCGACAGCTTTTCCGGTGCGTTGCTGAAGGCGATCGCCACCATCACCGACTTCATGGCGGAGAACCCGACCTATGTCGACAACGACCTGCAACGCTTTTACTTCGATGCGCTGCACTTCTCGCGCATGCTGGAAGTATTCGGCACGCACTCACTGTTCGATGTGACGAAGACTGCATGGCAGGGAAAAACCCGTTCGGTGCTATGCATCCGCAACATCATCCCTGCTCCGTTCCTTGCACCGCGTTTTGCCGATGCGCGCACTACCACGCTGTTCTCTGCCACGTTGAGTCCGTGGCACTTCTACAGCGACACGCTCGGCCTGCCGGAAGACATGGTGTGCGTGCAGGTGGAGTCGCCGTTCAAGGCAGAACAGTTGTCGGTGCGCGTAGTCGGCGATATCTCCACCCGCTACCAGCATCGCGAGGATTCGCTGTCGCCGATTGTCGACCTGATGGCGCGGCAGTATGCGGAGAGGCCGGGCAATTACCTTGCGTTCTTCAGCAGCTACGACTACCTGCAGAAGGTCACTGCGCTGTTTGCCGCGCGCTATCAGGACATTCCAATGTGGGAACAGTCGCGCCGCATGGAGGAAGCCGAGCGCGACCAGTTTCTCGCGCGGTTTACACCGGAGGGCAACGGCATCGGTTTTGCCGTGCTGGGCGGCCCCTTCGCTGAAGGCATCGACCTGCCGGGCGAGCGACTGGTCGGCGCGTTCATCGCGACGCTGGGCCTGCCGCAACTCAATCCCGTCAATGAGCAAATCAGAGAGCGCATGGATACGACGTTCGGCGCAGGCTACGATTACACCTACCTGTTCCCCGGCATACAGAAAGTCGTGCAGGCCGCGGGGCGCGTCATCCGTACGCAACAGGATCGTGGCGTGGTGTACCTGATCGATGACCGGTTTGCGCGTGCCAATGTGCTGCGGCTGCTGCCGGCATGGTGGAAAGTCGATGTGCGGTCAGGCAGGCATCGTTAGGAGCTGTCGGTAAGGCGAAGATCCGTCACCGCATGCGCGGGTCGTACAGCCATTTGCGGAGTTTGGTCGCGGTGATCTTGGCCGCATCCGGATGAGCCGGATTGATGAGGATGTTGGATTCTTCCGGGACAATTGCCGAGGGCACGATCATTAGCGCCGATGCCCTGCCCGCAGCCCATTGCTCGCCGATGTCGAGGCTGACTTTTCCGTGTGGCATGGCGTCCCAGCCGACATGGCTGCGCGAAAGGATGTCCGGCCTCGTTGCGGCCTGCCACAGCGTGTCGGGGATGGCGACTTGCACCAGATAACGGTTCAGCGGCAGTCCGCCGGAATTCAAATGGACAAAGGTTTCGAGGCAGGCCAGCGCGACGTTTTCCGCGCAGTACAGCATCGGCGTGCCGATACGGTTCCAGCGGCCGCCGGTGAGCTTGGCACCGGTGCCGGACAAATCATCCGCGGTGTAATCTGGTGTGTCGGTGGCAATGCGCCATACCAACCGGCTCAAGCGTAAGCTCCGCTCTGCATCATGGCCAGCAGGTTGGAGATCATCCTCTGTCCTTCGATGGTGTCCAGGTATTCGGCCGGACGCTGTCCGTTCAATGCCGGCAGCGGCGACTCCAGCCATTGCGCGACCCATTTGGCAGCATCGAAGCCTTCGGGGTTGCCGGACTGCGCCACCATGGTTTCCACCTGCCCGATGAGCTGCGACATGCCGACCACGCGCTCGCTGTCATCGGTGGAAAGCCGCCCTTTCGCCTGTACCTTGCGGTTCACCGTCGCTGGCGACAGGCGCAGGAAACGGTAAATCTTGTCCTGCGACACATCCATCTTGCGCACGAGATCCCTCACCTCGGCGGCATTGACGCCGCGCTTGATGATCTGCACCCGCACATCTGGCGTGGAGGTGTACAGGGCGCGGGAATCGGTCACGGAAACCTCGGCCGGGCGGCTTTGGGCCGCAGCCCGGGCCACCGGCTTGTCAGCCTTGGGGGCTTTTTCCCTGCGGGGTGCTTTGGCGATGGCTGCTGTCATATTGCGCTCCTTTGATAACAAAGCTTATATCAAATGAGCGGATATATCCAGTTGTTCAAGTTTGACTATTGCCAGTCCGGAACTGGCGAGGCAAATATCGGGCAAATACTGAATGCGCCCTGCCGGCATGCGCATTGCGCGCGGAATCGGCGAAACAACTGCCGATCCCGCTACCGTTGCCCTACGATTTAGAACTCGTCCCACTCATCACCGTTGGCTTCCACCTTCGGTTTTGCTGCGCGAGCCCGGGTGGCGATTACGGCCGAGGGCTGGGATTTTCCTCCTGCCCGCACTGGCGCAAGACTGGTGCGCGCAGGCGTAGAAGAGGATGCACGCCCCGGCTTGCTCGCGCCGGTGCTAGCCGCAACGGCGTTCCCGATCTTGAATACGCTAACGACCTGCAACAACTGGGCCGCCTGATTCTTCAGCGCCTCGGACGCAGCCGCGGCCTCCTCCACCAGTGAGGCGTTTTGCTGTGTCACTTGATCCATCTGCGTAACCGCCTGATTGATTTGCTCAATGCCGGAAGTCTGCTCCTGACTGGCCGAGGTGATCTCGCCCATGATGTCGGTGACGCGCTTGATGCTTTCGACAATCTGCTCCATTGTCTTGCCGGCGTCGTTGACCAGCGCCGTTCCTGCCCCCACCTTATCGACCGAATCATCGATCAGCGTCTTGATTTCCTTCGCTGCGGCGGCCGCGCGCTGGGCAAGCGTGCGCACTTCTCCCGCGACAACCGCGAAGCCGCGTCCTTGCTCGCCGGCGCGTGCTGCCTCCACTGCCGCATTCAGGGCAAGGATATTGGTCTGGAAAGCGATACCGTCGATGACAGTGATGATGTCGACGATCTTGTTTGCCGACGCGTTGATTGCCCCCATCGTGTCGACCACCTTGTTGACGGCTTCGCCGCCCTTGGCTGCAACGTCCGAGGCAGACGCCGCAAGTGTGTTTGCCTGCCGCGCATTTGCCGCATTTTGCTGCACGGTGGATGTCAGCTCTTCCATCGAGGAGGCCGTTTCCTCGAGCGAACTTGCCTGTTCCTCGGTGCGCGAGGACAAATCCAAGTTACCGGTCGCGATTTGTGATGAGGCGGAAGCAATGTTGTCGGTACCGGTCCGCACCTGCGTCACGATATTGACCAGGCTGTCACGCATGGCCTTCATCGCAGCCAGAAGGCTTGTCGTATCCCCGCGTTCAACGCGCACCTCGACGGTCAGATCGCCCGATGCGATCTTTCCTGCGACTTCCGCTGCATAGGACGGCTCTCCACCAAGTTGCCTGAGAATGCCGCGTGTGAGGATGACCGCGATGGCCGCACCAATGGCAACAACAAGGCCGAGAACCATGAAAATCCCGAGGCGTGCGCTTGCGTACAGCTCGTCTCCTTGCCGGCTTGCATTCGCGCCGCCCTCGATGTTGAGAACGACCAGTTTGCCCAGGTCGGCTGTCGCTTCATCGAACTGCTTCTTCGATTCACCCCGAATCAACATCTTCGCCTCGTCAGGCTTGTTGTCGCGCGACAGTGCGACCACCTTCTTGCTTTCGGCGAGATATTCATCCCAGCTCTTCACGAAGGCGTCGTGCAGCCTCCTGTCTTCGGGGCTGGAAATCAGCTTTTCATACGCAGATCTGCTCTTGTCGATCTGCGCAATGCCGTCGGCCAGCAGCTTTTCATAGCCAGCCATTTCTGCCTCCTCAGTTGAGAGGATATGCTGCAGCTCGTTACGTCGATAGCCTGAGATGCCGGCAGTAATTTCACCCGCCAAGCGTGTGCTTGGCAGCCAGTTCACCTCCATATCGGTAGAAGTCTGGTTGACCTGCGCCATCTTCGTTACGGAGAAGATACCGAGAAACGCTGTCAGTACGAGGATGACGGTAAAGGACAGTGTCAGCTTTGTGCCGACCTTCATATTGTTAAACCAGTTCATGAAAAGCTCTCAGAAAGAATGTGTTCAGACGGCGATGTGCCCAAGAAGGCCTATCTCGTCCGAGGAGAGGAGTTGTGCGATGTCGACGACAATCAGCATCCGGTCGTCGACCGGCGCGATGCCGATGATGTAGGCGGTATCGACCACCGTGCCCATGCCGGGCGCCGGTTTGATGTCATTTGCATCGAGCGTGACGACATCCGACACGCTGTCGACCACCATCCCGATCGTGCGTTGTGCGACGTTCAGTACGATGACGACCGTGAACCGGTCATAGGTCGCCTGACTGCACTTGAATTTGAGCCGCATGTCGATGATGGGAACGATGACGCCGCGCAGGTTGATGACTCCCTTGATGAAGTCCGGCGCTTTGGCAAGCGCTGTTACCGCGTCATACCCACGCAGTTCCTGCACCTTGCCAATCTCCAGTGCGTAGTCTTCATTTCCCAGCCGAAAGGCCAGAATTTCCATTGTGGGTACTGCGTGAATTTCTGACACGACAACAACTCTCTCATCAACGCCGCTATGCGGGTACGCGTCAAAGACTAAAGAAATGCCTCATGGAAAGAAATGGCGAAAGTATATTTTTGATGCCCAAGAGCAACAAAACTGTATTCGCTTGATCTGGATTAAGCAGAGTTCGCCCTTCAGGACGGACGACGATCACGCGAGAACCGAAATGAAAAACGTGCGTCCTCTCCTCCATATCGTCACGGCCTGCCCACGAGAAGCAAGCCGCACTCGGCACTGAAGTCGGAGCTTGGTAAAACGCTTACGACCTCTCCCCCGCCCGCTCCGGCGGCAAGGGGCAAAAATACCCGAGTCCGAGGAAGCCCAAACCCACCAGCAGGAAAACAGTCACTTTCGCCGTCAACGTCAACGCTGCCAAATCGACCAGCAGCATTTTCGCCACCAGCACGGCAAGGGCAATGCCGCCGCCCATCCACATCTCGCGCAAATGACGCCTTGACGCGATTACGACGACAGCCAGGCCGCCAGCGGCCCACATGATCGAGATCCACGGCTGCATCACGCGTTCGAACAGGAGAACCAACGCTCCCTCCTCCAGCCCGTAGCGGCTGCCGATGGCGCGCAGCAGCGTGCCGGTCAGCACGGCACCTGCCAGGCCCCATAGCAGGCGTGAAGGAATATGTTTGTCAGCTGGGCTCTTCCTGCTGACGATCACCAGCAAAGCAACACTGCCCCACTGCGACAGCTCGGTAAGCAATTCCGGCGGAGCGACGGCGATCCCGCATGCAGTCAGAAGCGAGGCGAACATGCCGGCCAGCTGCGACTGCCAGTCGAAGCGGGTGATGTAGGCAATCGTGCGCGCCACTGCGCTCCACACCGCCCATAACAGGATGCTTGCAGCAAGCGTGGTCTGGTCGCGCAAGGCCATCGCATCGAAGGCGCGAACGAGTTCGATGTTTGCCAGCATCGGCACCAGCAACGTCGCCAGGCCGAGCATTTCCTGGTTGAGCCGAGACGGCGCCGCGGGGTCGCGGTTGTACAAGCGCATCAGCACCGCGCTGCCGGCCAGCCAGCCGATAAGCAGCATTTCCCGCAGATTCCAGCCGGCCGTGCTTGTATCGCTGAACGGCGCGGTAAACAGCACCAGACCGACCGGCAGCAGCCACAATGCGCTCACGCGCAATTGCAACCAGCGCAATTGACGACCCGCCAGCGTTGCAACAGCCGCCCACGCGAGGAACCACGCCAGCATGCTGGTCGGCTCGTCGGCATCGTGGCGCAGTAGCGCGATGCCGAGGACGATCGGCGCAATGGCGGCATAGAACCAGCCTATCCTGCGCGACCTGTTCACAAAGCCCGCGCCGAGCGCAACCAGTGCCGCGACTGCCAGCGGCAAGGTGCCTGCTTTTCCGCTATCCCAGGCATCGTAGGCCGCAAGCACCGAGACGAACCAATAAAGCGCAGCGCCGATATCCGCGCGTTCGTCGTCGAAGGCATGTGCCGTCAGGACAAGGCTCAGCGCAGAGGCGGAAAGCGCCATCGCTCGGCTGGCCCCATCCATCCCGACACCGATTGCAATCAGGCTCAGGCCGCCGCCGATGCCGAGCAGCCAGCCCTTCCATTCCGGCCGTGCCGATCGCATCGCAAGCAACTGCGCGAGCGCGGTCGCGCCGAGCATGGCCGCACACCACTCCGACGACACGCTCGCCTTCGTGTACAGGAAGCCCGCCATGACAAGCGAGGCGCCGGCAAGCACCGATACGATGGATGCCTTCTGCACGCCAGCCAGATGCTCCTGGCGGCGCGTCCACAGGACGGCAGCGGCGTTATAAGTGAACGCCATGCCGAGAGCAGCGAGGATGGTATAGAGGCGATTCCCGTCAGGAAGATCGAGCGCAACACCGAGCAGCAGCGAGGTACCGGCGAGGGCTACGCTGGCAAGAGAAGGTGCATGCAGGCGTATGCCGACGCCTGCGCTCAGCAGGCTGACCCAAGCCCCATACAGCGTCAGCGCGGCAAAGTTGCCCTCGTTGCTTGCGGCGACGACAGGCGTGAGCAAGGCGCCGGCCAGACCGATGAACGCGAACAGCACGCGCTCGGTGCGCAGCGACCAGGCAAATGCGAGTGTCGACAAACCGGCGAGCAGGACAAATGCTTCTGCCCTATCGATGAGCCGGTATCCCTGATATGCCCAAAGTGCGCACAGGTACTCGAGCGCCAGCGCGCCACCCTGCAGGTTCAAGCCGAGAAAGGTGCGGGAAGGCGCCTGCCGCAATCCCATGATGAACATCACAATGCCGGCCACCGCAACGGACAGCACGCGCACGACCGGCGGCAGGATGTTGTTCGCAGCGAGCAGCGCAAACAGGAAGCCGGCGCCGATCAACATCATCAGGACGCCGGCAGTCGCAAATGGATTCTTTTTGATCAGTTCGAACACCGACGCGGTAGCCTGCTCCCAGGTGCTGAGAGCGGCGTTTGCCTCCTGCTCGACGTCCGCATCCATGGGGTTGGCACGCGGGCGCAGTGTCTCGCTCATGTGTTCCGTTGCTGCCTGCGCGCGCATCGTCCGTTCGGCGTCTAATGCCGGACCGGGCGCTGCGATCCTGCTTTCCTGCGCCTCGGCAGCCACTTCCTGCATCACAGGTGGAGTAGCCGCGTGCGCCTCTTTGGACGATTCCTTGCGGGCTTCCTTCCCCGCTTCGGCAACCACGACCTTTTGCTCCCGCCAGTCCAGCCTTTCTTCCAGCCGGTCTATCCGCTTCTGCAAGCGATTGATTTTGCCGAGGAGCACGAAGTAAACGATCGCAGCGATGAGAAGGAAAAGAAGGAGCATGGTAGCGACGTAGTGCCTGCCTGATAGAAATGATTAACAGAATGCCACATTACCCACTGGAAAAATCAACCTATACAACGTCAGCCTGCTTGCAAGCAACGCTTGCACCAACTAAGCAGTTGCTCTCGCAACCCTGTATGCCGCTTCCGCGCCGATGCTGCACCAGCCGCCCAACCAGGACGCCGGCTGCAAGCGTTGCCAGCAGGTGCTTGAGCGTATGGCCGCTGACGAACCCGAGCGCAGCAAGCAACTCGTGATCATGCAGTTCGGCGAATTTGGCGAGTACATAAAGCAGGAGCGCGACACCGAAAGCGATGCGGTCCCTGCGCGGCGAACTCGCGGCCAGCTGCCAGAGCGGAATCAATATGATCGGCAGGAATTGCAGCAGCAGATAGGGGCGCAAGTCGTCCGTCACGGCCCACCAGCCAACGCTTGCAATGGCGACAAAGCCAAGCCACACGGCGTCGGCCTCCGCATTCCTCCCGCGCTTGGTCTCGGCGCGCACGGCGGCAAGCAGACCGGCGCACACCAAGGCAATCGGCAGCCGATCCCATACCAGCCGCCAGTTATCCGGAGCAAGGTGATAAAACCCGGAGCCAACAGCCGTGAGCATCAGCCCGACGAGAAACAGACGATATCCAGGCCATCCCTCGGCTATTGCGGCGTGGCGTGCATACGGACGCAGGCGCATGAAACCCCATAGCGCCACGAGGCCGAAACCGATATTGGAGATAACGTCCGCAGCATGGGGTATCCCCAGCAGCAGGGACTGATCCGCGAATTCATGGTATTGCGGTGGCTGTGCAATCGGGCCGTGCAGCAGCAATCCTGCACAGGCAGCCAGTGTCAGCAGCAGGGGAAGTATGGCGAGCAAGCGGTTCATGGCGATCCTCCTTTGTCAGACGCTCTTGTTGATATGAGAGCCTCCAGAGTGCCAAAGCGCCGTCCAATGCCAAGCGATCGCCGCCGATGTAGCACAGGGCGGTCTGCGAGGGAGCAGATCGCGATACTTTCTCCGTTGCGCGGCCAGCCCCGCCGCCGGCGCCATCTTTAAAAAGCGAATATGATCACCACCTCGAACATACGCCGGCATCCCGGCCCGTCTCCATCAACGCTTTTCCAGCCATGTCCGACCTGAAGAACGATCACGACCCTGCCCCGATCCCGCCGGTCCCGCCCGGCGATAACGAGTGCTGCAACAGCGGCTGCGATCCCTGCGTGCTGGATCTGTATGCGGAGGAACTCGCGCGCTACCGCGCGGCACGGCAGGCGTGGGAAGAGCGCCAGGCTGCGAAGGACAAAGGACCGCACACTACGTCTTCTTGATCGACTCGGCTTTAAGGTTACTGGCCAATGCGATCAGGTCCCGTAATCAGCAAGTAGCCGGCAAAAAAAAAACGAGGCCCCGGACCATGTCCGGGGCCTCGTTCATTACTACGTCGTTACTGCTTCAGTCTTTACGACTCTTGCGACGTCGATCAGACCTTGACGGTGTCCGCTACTTCACGGAACTCTTCGATCTGGTCAAAGTTCATGTAACGGTAGATGTCGGACGCGTTCTTGTCGATCACGCCGATATTTGCCATGTACTCTTCCTTCGTCGGGATCTTGCCGAGCATTGCACAGACAGCCGCGAGTTCAGCCGAGCCGAGGTAGACGCGGGTATCCAGGCCGAGACGGTTCGGGAAGTTACGGGTCGAGGTCGACATTGCGGTCGCACCCTTCCGGATCTGTGCCTGGTTACCCATGCACAGCGAGCAGCCCGGCATTTCCATACGAGCACCGCTGCGGCCGAGGTTGCCGTAGTGGCCTTCCGCCGTCAGGACTTGCTGGTCCATCTTGGTCGGCGGCGCGATCCACAGGCGGACCGGGATGTCCGACTTACCTTCGAGCAGCTTGGAAGCAGCGCGGAAGTGGCCGATGTTGGTCATGCAGGAACCGACGAACACTTCGTCGATCTTGTCGCCAGCGACTTCGGACAGCATCTTCACATCGTCCGGGTCGTTCGGGCATGCAACGATCGGCTCGTGGATGTCGGCCAGGTCGATTTCGATGACGGCTGCGTACTCGGCGTCGGCATCGGCCTTCATCAGTTCCGGGTTGGCGATCCATGCTTCCATCGCCTTGATGCGGCGCTCGAGCGTGCGCTTGTCTTCGTAGCCGTTGGCGATCATCCACTTCATCAGCGTGATGTTTGAGGTCATGTACTCGATGATCGGCGCCTTGTCGAGGTGCACCGTGCAGCCTGCGGCGGAACGCTCTGCGGACGCGTCGGACAGTTCGAATGCCTGCTCGACCTTCAGATCCGGTAAGCCTTCGATTTCGAGGATGCGGCCGGAGAAGATGTTCTTCTTGCCCTGCTTCTCGACGGTCAGCATGCCTTGACGAATCGCATACAGCGGGATCGCGTTGACCAGGTCACGCAGCGTGACGCCCGGCTGCATTTTGCCCTTGAAGCGGACCAGCACCGATTCCGGCATGTCGAGCGGCATGACGCCGGTTGCAGCAGCAAACGCCACCAGACCGGAACCTGCCGGGAAGGAGATGCCGATCGGGAAACGGGTGTGCGAGTCGCCACCGGTACCAACGGTGTCCGGCAGCAGCAGGCGGTTCAGCCAGGAGTGGATCACGCCGTCGCCCGGACGCAGCGCAACGCCGCCACGGGTGGAGATGAACTTCGGCAGCGACTGGTGCATGCGCACGTCGACCAGCTTCGGATAGGCTGCAGTGTGGCAGAAGGACTGCATCACGAGGTCAGCGGAGAAGCCGAGGCAAGCCAGGTCTTTCAGCTCGTCGCGGGTCATCGGGCCGGTGGTATCCTGGGAGCCGACGGTGGTCATCTTCGGTTCGCAGTAGGTGCCCGGACGGATGCCCTGGCCAGCCGGCAGGCCGCATGCCTTGCCGACCATCTTCTGCGCGAGCGAGAAGCCCTTGCCGGAATCCGACGGATTCTGCGGCAGGCGGAACAGCGTGGATGGCGCCAGGCCGAGCGCTTCGCGTGCCTTGGCGGTGAGGCCACGGCCGATGATCAGCGGAATACGGCCGCCAGCGCGCACTTCGTCGAAGATCACGTCGGACTTGACCTTGAACTCGGCGATGACTGCGCCGTTCTTCAGTGCCTTGCCTTCATACGGACGCAGTTCGATGACGTCGCCCATGTCCATTTTGGACACGTCGAGTTCGATCGGCAGTGCGCCGGCGTCTTCCATCGTGTTGTAGAAAATCGGAGCGATCTTGCTGCCGAGGCAGACGCCGCCGAAGCGCTTGTTCGGGATAAACGGGATGTCTTCGCCGGTGAACCAGAGAACGGAGTTGGTTGCGGACTTGCGGGAAGAACCGGTGCCGACCACGTCGCCGACGTAGGCGACCAGGTTGCCCTTGGCTTTCAGCGCTTCGATCTGCTTGATCGGGCCGACCTTGCCCGGCTCGTCGGGGTTGATTCCCGGACGTGCGTTCTTCAGCATCGCCAGCGCGTGCATCGGGATGTCAGGACGGGTGGTCGCATCCGGAGCGGGCGACAGGTCGTCGGTGTTGGTTTCGCCGGAGACTTTGAACACGGTCAGCGTCATGCTTGCCGGGACTTCCGGACGGGAAGTGAACCACTCGGCATCAGCCCACGATTGCAGCACGGCCTTGGCGTTGGCATTGCCCTTGTCGGCCAGTTCCTTGACGTCGTGGAAGTAATCGAACATCAACAGGGTCTTCTTCAGGCCTTCTGCAGCAACGGTGCCCACAGCGGCGTCGCCCAGCAGGTCGATCATCGGCTTGATGTTGAAACCGCCCAGCATGGTACCCAGCAGCTTGGTCGCGGTCTCGCGGGAGATCAGTGCGCAGGTCTCTTCACCCTTGGCGACCTTCTCCAGGAAGGCAGCCTTGACCTTGGCAGCGTCGTCCACGCCGGCCGGAACACGGTTGGTGATCAGGTCAACAAGGAACTGCTCCTCGCCCTTCGGCGGGTTCTTCAGCAGGCCGATCAGCTCTTCAGTCTGCTTGGCGGACAGCGGCAGCGGAGGAATACCGAGCGCGGCGCGTTCGGCGACGTGTTGGCGATATGCTTGTAGCATGGGTCGTTCTCACATGTTGGTGGGTTTAAGATTCGGTGCGCACTCGCATGAGCTGGCCGGTACTCCACAGCCAATGCGGTAATCGGCAGGCGATTATACCATTGCATGGCATCAAGTCTTCTATATGATATAAGACCAACATTGCATGGAGCTTACGAATTTTTCTTCTGTGCGCACCCTTCCCGGCATGCCCCTTCCGGCTCGATGCGATGCTCCAGAACGCCATCATCGGCCAGCAGCAAGCAACCTCTCCCAAAATTCAGCGATTTGGAGCTATTTCCGTCTGAACCTGCCAAGTGCGCAGATAGGCAATGACTGCATTGGCCGCCTGTTCCCGGATCGCCGTCGAAATCCTGTTTTCGCGGTAATAACCGTGCTTCATGCAGGCGAACGACATTTCGACGACAAGGGTGGCAACGTCCGGATCCTCCGGAAGCAGGAGTGGCAGCTCCTGTTGCCTCAGAAAGAGCCGGATGGCGTGTGCAATGTGGCCGATTGCCGCCTCCTGCGCGAGGTAGGACGCGCGGCTGAACGGGCCGCCCAGAATCAGGATGCCGGCGACAGGATTTGCATCGTAATAACCCGACACCGCGTCAATCAGCTGCCGGACCAGTTCCTCCCAGTCCCTTGATGTTGTTTCTATGAAAGCTTCCGCAATCACCCGTTCCACCCGGGACAGATGGATCTGTGCCAGGTGTGCAAAAAGCACGTATTTGTTCGGATAGAACTGGTACAGGCTGGCGCGCGGCACGCCGGATTCCTTGGCAATTTCCGGGATCGAGGCCTCTTCCGGCCCGACGCGGATCAGCAGGCGCTCGGCCGCTTCCAGTGCGAGAGCAACCCGTTGCCGGGAGCGCTCCTGCAGCGGCGGGCGGGCTGCGGAGCCCAGTTTTATTTCATCGGTTGTGAGAAATCCGATTGCAAGCGAAGCTGACATAAGTTATGTTTTTTGCAAAACCTGACAAATGTTGGATTTTAATCGGCAATGTCGGTTTAACAAAAGACAAGAGCACTGAACAAAATGCCGTTGGCGAGGTGCGCGAGGCAGCCAGTAAGCCTAGGGCTGAAGATCGCAGGCGGCGTTTTGGCAGGTGCTCAAAAAAACGAGGAGACAACAATGAAGGCAAACCAGCGTGTCTGCGTCATCGGCGCAGGCCCGAGCGGCATTACGGCCGCAAAGAACTGCGTGGCGGCCGGGCTCGACGTCGTCGTCTTTGAAAAGAACGACAAGGTCGGCGGCAACTGGGTGTTCAACTCGAAGACGGGCCACTCCAGCGTCTACGAAAACACCCACATCATCAGCTCCAAGGTCTGGTCGGAATACGAAGATTTTCCGATGCCGGACGATTACCCCGATTATCCGAATCACCGCCAGCTGCAGGCCTACTTCGAGTCCTACGCGAAGCATTTCGGCGTGATGGAGCAAATCCGCTTCAACCACACGATCCGGCATGTGACGCGGCTGTCTTCCGGCGACTGGAAGGTCGAATATCTCGATGCCGGCGGCCAAGAATGCGAGGAAACCTTCCCCATCCTGATGGTCGCCAACGGCCACCACTGGGATCCGAAATATCCGGAGTTCAAGGGCAAGTTCAGCGGAAAACTGATGCACTCGCACGACTTCAAGGGTGTGAATGAAGAATGGCGCGGCAAGAACGTGCTGGTGATCGGCGCCGGGAACTCCGCCTGCGACGTTGCGGTGGAAGCGGCGCGGATTGCCGGCAAGGTGTGCATGTCGATGCGCCGCCCGCAGTGGTTTGTGCCCAAGTTCATCTTCGGCCAGCCATCGGACGTGTTTGCCGCCAAGAGCGCATGGCTGCCGAAAAAAGTCCGGCAGGTGGCGATGGGCAAGCTGCTCCGTCTGCTGCAGGGCCCTTACAGTCAGTACGGCTTGCCGACGAATGTGCATCCGCCGCTCAGCCACCACCCCACCCTCAATTCCGACCTGCTGGATTTCATTCGCCACGGTCGCATCCATCCGCGCCCCGGTATCCGCCGGCTCGATGGGGAGATCGTGGAGTTCACCGACGGCACGCGCGAAGCCTTCGACATCATCTGCGCCTGCACCGGTTTCTGGACCACTTTCCCCTTCTTCGACAAGAGCTTCATCGACTTCAAGCATGCGGAAAAGGTGCCGCTGTACCGGAAGATGATGCATGCCGAATATCGCAACCTGTATTTCATCGGCCTGTTCCAGCCGATCGGCTGCATCTGGCCGCTGGCCGACTACCAGGCGCTGCTGGCGTGCATGGAAATCCTCGGAAAGTACCAGCGTCCCGCCGGCATGAAGGCCGCCATCCAGCATGAGATCGAGCATCCGCACTTCGAGTTTGAAGGCGGGCAGCGGCATGCGGTAGAAGTCGATTACCACCTCTTCCGCAAGGAGCTCGGAAGCGACCTGCGCGAAGCCGGCATCGATATCGGCAAGCCACCGGCCGGCATCAAGTCGCGCTACAAGAAAGCGCCGCCGATTCATCTGCGAAAGCAGGTACAGGCGGCCTGAACATGGATGCGACCATCCTGTTCGTGCATGGCATGTGGAGCCAGCCGTGGGTTTGGGACAACTGGATGAGAAGGTTCGAGTCCCGCGGCTACCGATGCATTGCACTCATGCTGCCCGGCCACCGGCCAGGCGACCCGGATGCGGCGCTGGAGCGGCTCGGCATCGAGGAGTATGTGTCGGCAGTGGAGCAGCAGGCGCGACAGTATCCCGCGCCTGTGCTGGTCGGCCATTCGCTCGGCGGGCTGATCGTGCAGCAGGTTGCCACGCGTATGCGGCTGTCGGCCGCGGTGCTGGTGAACACCGCGGTGCCCGCCCCGCTCTTTCCGCTGCGCCCGGCCATGCTGCCCGGGCTGGCGCGGCATTTCATGCGATGGGGATTATGGCGATCCTCCTTCCGGCTGTCGGCATGGGAGGCGAACCACCTGCTGTTCAACGCATTGCCGAAGCATGAGCGCCGCGCATGCCATCGGCGGCTGATTGCCGAATCTGGCCGCGTCGCTTACCAGGTCGGCTTTGGCCCGCTCAACCTTGCCGGATCGAACCGTGTCGATCGTGCCAGCATCCTCTGTCCAATGCTGGCCTTGTCCGGCGGAAAGGACCACATCATCCCGGTCGGGGCAAGCCGCCGCATGGCAGCCTGGTACGGTGCCCGGCTCGATTACCGGGAATACGCGCAGCATGCGCACTGGATGCTGGGCGAACCGGGCTGGGCGCAGCGCGCGGATGAAGTGATGGACTGGCTGGCGCTGTGTCGCGCACGGGGCATTGCCGAAGCAAGAATGCGCACACTCAACAGAAAAGCAGGATAACGGCGGTATCGATAGCCTGACAATCAACCCGCCTGTCATGCGGCTGGCCAAAGGAGGAAGGGCAATGAACAGAAAAACGATTTTCATCACCGGCGCAGCATCCGGCATCGGGCGCGCCACCGCGCTGCTGTTTGCACGCCGTGGCTGGCATGTCGGCATTACCGATCTGAACGAGGATGGCCTGGGATTGCTGGCCCGGGAAATCGGCGCCGGGAATTGTTTCGTTCGACGATTGGATGTCACCGATGCGGAAGGCTACGGCGCCGTTATCGACGACTTTGCGCGCAGCACACACGGCCGCATCGATGTCTTGTTCAACAATGCCGGCATCCTGTACATGGGGCCGTGTACCGAGATCGACCTGCAGCAGCAGTTCCGGCTGGTCGACATCAATATCAAAGGCGTTCTCACCGGCATCCACGTCGCGCTTCCCCACCTCAAGCACACGCCCGGCGCACGCATCCTCACCATGTGCTCTGCCTCCGCCTTTTACGGTACACCGGAGCTTGCCGTCTATTCCGCGACCAAGCATGCGGTGCGCGCGATCACGGAAGCGCTGAGCCTCGAGCTCGAGCGCGACGGCATCGTCGTCAGCGACATCTTTGCGCCGTACGTGAATACGCCGATGGTGACCGGCGCCGCGCGGCAGGCGCACAGCATTTCCGTGATCGGCGTGAATGTAAAAGCAGAGGATGTGGCGGAGACGGCGTGGCGGGCGGCGCATGGCAAGCGGGTTCACTGGCGCGTCCATTACCTCACGCATGCGCAGGCGGCATTCTTCTGGGCCTTCCCTTTCCTGAAACGTCCGCTGATGAAATACCTGTGCCTGCCGCGCAAACCGCAGCAGGCGGACTTGCGCGCTGAGAGCTGACGAGGCAGGTTGTGAAAAGCATTGCGCATTGTGCGGTCCGGATGCTGAGTTCTCCGGCTGCCGCGACAACGCCCGGTCAGCAGGCGAAAACATCGAGGTTAGTTGTTGCTTCGCTGCAAGCAGGTTTAATAAAATCAAATACTGTGTTTTTGTACAGTATAGACTTACTTCATGCCTGCCGATCTGCCTCCTCCCGCGCTTCCTGCTTACGCCGAGCTCCAGTGCGTCAGCAATTTCACCTTCCTGCGCGGCGCCTCCCATGCGGAGGAACTGGCGATGCGCGCCGCCAGGCTCGGCTATTCGGCGCTGGCCATTACCGATGAATGCTCGCTGGCGGGCGTCGTGCGCGCGCATGTGGAAGCGAAGCAGCTCGGGCTACACCTCATCATCGGCAGCCAGTTCGAACTGGTCGACGGCAATGGCAGCCCGGCCTTTTCCCTGATCCTGCTGGCGAAAAATCGCGAAGGCTACGGCAACCTGTCGGAACTGATCACGCTCGCGCGCACCCGCGCGGACAAGGGTTTCTACCGTCTTACGCCGGAGGACTTTACCGAACCGGAATCCGGTTATACCCACCTGCACAGCATGCCGGACTGCCTGGCGATCCTGACGCCGCGGCATGGCATTGCCGCCGATGAACTCGCCACACAGGCTGCGTGGATGCGCAGCAGCTTCCCCGGTCGCGCATGGATCGCGATGACGCTGCTGCACCGGGCCGGCGACGAACAGCATCGCGCGGTGGTCGAACAGGCGGCGCAGGCATCCGGACTGCCCGTTGTGGCAACCGGCGATGTCTGCATGCATGTGCGCTCGCGCAAGCCGATGCAGGACACGCTGACTGCCATCCGGTTGCGCAAGCCGATTGCGGAATGCGGTTACGACCTCGCGCCGAATGCGGAACAGCACCTGCGCTCGCGACTGCGGCTCGGCAACATCTATTCAGCAGAGGCACTGTCGGAAACAGTACGCATCGCGCAGCTGTGCACGTTTTCCCTCGATGAATTGCGCTACGAATATCCGGACGAGCTGGTGCCGCCGGGCGAGACGCCCGCCAGTTACCTGCGCAAGGAAACCTATATCGGAGCGCAATGGCGCTACCCGGCCGGCATTCCGGCCAAGGTGCAGGAACAGGTCGAGCATGAATTGGCGCTGATCACCGAGATGTCCTACGAGCCGTACTTCCTGACGGTGTACGACATCGTGCGCTTTGCGCGCAGCCAGCACATCCTTTGCCAGGGACGCGGCTCGGCCGCCAACTCGGCGGTGTGTTACTGCCTCGGCATTACCGAGGTGGATCCGTCGCGCAGCCATTCGCTGTTCGAGCGCTTCATCTCGAAGGAGCGCAACGAGCCGCCGGACATCGACGTCGACTTCGAGCACCAGCGTCGCGAGGAAGTGATCCAGTATGTGTACAACAAGTACGGCCGGCTGCGCGCCGCGCTGACCGCCGTCGTGATCAGCTACAAGCCGCGCAGCGTGCTGCGCGATGTCGGCAAGGCGCTCGGCGTGGACTTGGCCATCGTGGACAAGATTGCGAAGTCGCATCGCTGGTGGGACGGCAAGACGGGGCTGTCGGAACGCTTTACCGAATGCGGCATGGATCCAGGCTCGCCGATTGCGCAGCTATGGGCGGACATTGCGGAGAAGATGATGCGATTTCCGCGCCACCTGTCGCAGCATCCCGGCGGTTTCGTGATTGCGCGCGGCAAGCTGTCGCGGCTGGTGCCGATCGAAAATGCATCGATGAAAGACCGCAGCGTGGTGCAGTGGGACAAGGACGACCTCGACGCGCTCGGCCTGCTGAAGGTGGACATCCTCGCGCTCGGCATGCTGTCGATGATCCGGCGTGCGCTCGACATGATCACCGAGCAGCGCGGCGAGCCCTTCTCCCTGCAGGACATTCCGGCGGAAGACCGGGCGACCTACGCGATGATCAGCCGTGCCGATACGGTCGGCGTGTTCCAGATCGAAAGCCGCGCGCAGATGACGATGCTGCCGCGCCTCAAGCCCAAGAAGTTCTACGACCTCGTGATCCAGGTCGCGATCGTGCGCCCGGGGCCAATCCAGGGCGGCATGGTGCATCCTTACCTGCGTCGGCGACAAGGTTTGGAGCCGATTATTTATCCGAAGGAAGAGCTCAAGGCAGCGCTGGAGCGCACCTGCGGCGTGCCGCTGTTCCAGGAACAGGTGATGCAGATCGCGATGGTGGCGGCCGACTTCACCGCCGGCGAGGCGGACCAATTGCGGCGCTCGATGGCTGCGTGGCGGCGCAAGGGGGATCTCGGCCGCTTCCAGGAAAAACTGAAGAACGGCATGCGTAAAAAAGGCTACGAGGACGCGTTCATCGACGCCATCGTGCGCCAGATCGAAGGCTTTGCCGAATATGGTTTTCCCGAAAGCCACGCCGCCAGTTTCGCGTTGCTCGCGTATGCCAGTTCCTGGCTGAAATGCCATGAGCCGGAAGCCTTCCTCGCCGCACTGCTCAACAGCCAGCCGATGGGTTTTTATTCGCCATCGCAACTGGTGCAGGATGCGCGACGCCATCGCGTCGAAGTACGTCCGGTGGATATTCTCAGCAGCGCATGGGAAGCCGCACTGGAACCCGGAACCGGAAGCCGCCCGGCGGTGCGCCTCGGCTTCAACATGGTGCGCGGGCTGTCAGCCGATGCCGCGTACCGGATCGAGGAAGCGCGTGCCGTGCGCGTATTTTCCGATCTGTCGGATCTCGCATTGCGCGCGCAACTGACGCGCCACGACCTGCAGATGCTGGCCAATGCCAACGCGCTGGCCGCACTCGCAGGCAACCGGCGCGAGGCGTTGTGGCAGGCGATTGCCGGCCAGCCGGACAAGGGCTTGCTAAAGAAGGCGGTGATACAGGAAGACGCCGTGCAATTGGATGCGCCTTCCGAAGGCGAAGAGATCGTGGCCGATTACCATGCGCTCGGCCTGACGCTGGGCCGCCATCCGCTGGCGCTGCTGCGTAACTTGCTGCTGAAGAAGCGCTTCCTGCCGGCCGAGGTGCTCAATACTTTCGGCGACCGCGCGATTGCGCGCGCCTGCGGCATCGTCACCGTGCGCCAGCGCCCGTCCACCGCCAGTGGCACCATGTTCGTGACCATTGAAGACGAAACCGGGCTGGTCAATGTCATCGTGTGGCCGGCATTGGTCGACAAGTACAGGAAGGAATTGCTCGGCAGCCGCCTGCTTGGCGTGTTCGGCATCTGGCAATGCGAAAGCGGCGTGCGCCACCTGGTCGCGAAAAGGCTGGTGGACATGACGCCCTTGCTGGGAAGCCTCAATACGCACAGCCGGGATTTTGCTTGAATCAATGAAAAGCCCGCTTTGACAACGCCGGTTGACGTCATGACCGCGAATCGCTGTGAACCGCCGCGATCACACTTCCTATTTGGCGAGCTACTGAAAAATGGATAAATTACCGCAATGAAACCGACCCTCGACATCGCCATCCACCTGCTTCACTCGGCCTCCTCCGGCACGCTTGCCACGCATTCGCTGCAACTGCCCGGCTATCCGTTTGCGACTACCCTGCCCTTTGCGCCGGACGAGCATCACCGCCCACTGTTTCTGGTCAGCGGACTGGCCGAGCATACGAAGAACCTTGCCGCTGACGGCCGCGCAAGCTTCCTGGTCAACAGCCCGAACGGCAGCAACGTGCTGACCGGCGCCCGCATGACGCTCGTCGGCGATGCCGAGCGCATCGACGCAGCGCCGGAACTGGTCACGCGCTATCTGCGCTACCAGCCGGATGCGGAGCAGTACCTCAGCCTGGGCGATTTTGCTTTCTTCCGCCTGACACCAAAGCGCGTGCGCTACATTGCCGGCTTCGGCCAGATGGGCTGGATCGAAAGTGCCAACTGGACACAGGCGGCGGTACTGCCGCTCGCCGATGAGGCCACCTGCCTGCGCGAACTGACCGGCAGCCATGCCGTGGGCGTGCGCGTACTCGGACTCGACTGTTATGGCGCGGACATCGAGCATCACGGCAAGCGCGACCGCCTGCGACTGCCACAGCCCGTCGAATCGGCGGAAAAAATCGTCGGCAGCATGCAGCGATTGCTTGCGGCCCTGTAACAACGCCCGTCACTGCACCCGGAACGGGGCAACGCCAGCACGAAAAAATCCGAGAAATTCCGGCCGCACGCATAACTATCTTCCTTGCCCGAGTGTCTAACCCTTGTTGAAAAAAGCAAGGAGCAAGGACTTGGCCAGCATGCTGCATATCAGCGAAGAGTCGATTCGGCCGCTGGCGGATGCCAACCTCATCGGCATGTTTTTCTGGGATATGGAAGGCAACATCCTGGATGCCAATGACGCGTTCTGCCGGATTGCCGGTTATTCCCGGCACGCATTGCTGTCCGGCGAGATCAAGGCTACCGACCTGACCGCCCCGGAGTCGCGGCGGATGGATCTTCAAGCCCTCGACGAACTCAGGCGCACCGGCAGCGTCATGCCGCACGAGAAACAACTCCTCCGTGCGGATGACACACGCGTCACTGTCATGATCGGCGGCACATTTTTCACCGGTTCGCAGGAGCGCGGCGTTGCGTTCGTCGTCGACCTCAGCCAGCGCCGGCGCACGGAGCAACTGCCGCAAGACGAAGAGCGCTACCGCAAGGTGGCAGAGGCGGCAACCGATGCCATTCTCATCCTCGATGAACGCTGCCTCATCACCTATGCCAACCCCTCTTCCGAACGCACATTCGGCTATCGTCCGGAGGAACTCATCGGCCAGGACCTCGCGCTGCTGATGCCGGAATCGCTGCCTGAAAACAGCAGGCAAATGCTCCGGAACTGCATTGCCGACAAGAGTGCACAGGCCGGCTGGAACAGCCTTGAATTAACCGCGCGGAACAAGGATGGCAGTCCAATCCTGGTTGAGGTCTCGCTCGGCAAGTTCCAGCACTCCGGCGCCAACCTGTATGCCGCCATCATGCGCGACATTACCGAGCGCAAGAAATCCCAGCTGCTGTGCACCGGGCAGAACAAGCTTCTGGAAATGATTGCCTTGGGTGCACCGGTGGAAGAAGTGCTCGACAGGCTGATCCAGCTGATCGAGTCGCAATCGCCCGGCATGCTCGGCTCCGTCCTGCTGCTGGACGACGACGGCATCCATGTACGGCACGGCGCGGCACCCAACCTGCCATCCGGATTCATCACCGCCATCAATGGGCGGCCGATCGGCCCCACCGCCGGCTCCTGCGGCACTGCCATGTACACCGGCAAGGCGGTGATCGTGACCGACATCCTCACCGATCCGCTCTGGGCAAACTACCGCGACGTCGCACTACAACATGGACTGCGCGCCTGTTGGTCAACACCCATCCAGTCATCCACCGGCAAGATGCTCGGCTCTTTCGCGATGTATTACCTGGAGCCGCGCCATCCGCGCCCCGACGACTTGCGCCTGGCAGAACTTGCCTCTCATGTTGCCGGCATTGCCATCGAGCGCAAGGAAACCGAAGAGCGCATCCGCCACATGGCCCACCACGACGCGCTGACCGGCCTGCCCAACCGCGCGCTGCTGGAAGAAAACCTGAACCAGGTCATCGCACATGCGGCACGCCACAGGGAACTGGCCGCCGTGCTGTTCATCGATCTCGACAACTTCAAGCGCATCAACGATTCGCTCGGCCATCATGTCGGCGACCTGCTGCTGCAGGGCGTGACACGGCGGCTGCATGCCTGCCTGCGCCAGGATGACATTCTCGCCCGCCTGGGCGGCGATGAATTCGTGATTGTCCTTTCTTCATTGCACCATAGCGAGGAAGCGGCGCTGGTCGCCGGCAAGGCGCTGAAGGCGCTGGAAGCGCCCTTTGAAGCCGAGGGGCACGTGCTGCACGCAGGCGGCAGCATCGGCATCAGCCTCTACCCGGACGACGGGAGAAACGCTGCCGTGCTCATGCGCGCAGCGGACACTGCGATGTACCACGCCAAGGAGAATGGCCGCGGCAACTACCAATTCTTCACGCATGACCTGAATGTCGCTATCCAGCATCGCCTCGCGCTCGAGAACCAGCTGCGCCGCGCCGTGGCGCACGGAGACCTCAAGCTGCATTACCAGCCGCAGGTCGACCTGCAGAGCAGGCGCATCTTCTCCGCCGAAGCGCTGCTGCGCTGGCACCATGCGGACCGCGGCATGGTGCCGCCGGAGCAATTCATTTCCATCGCGGAGGAAAGCGGTCTCATTCTGCAGATCGGCGAATGGGTCCTGCGCGAAGCCTGCGCGCAACTCGCCCGCTGGCGCGAAAACGATCATGAAGACATGCACGTATCGGTCAACCTGTCCGCGCGCCAGATCTTCCAACCCGGTTTCGCGAAACTGGTCGAGCGAACGTTGCGCGAATTTAAGGTCCCGGCAAGGGCATTGGACCTGGAAATCACGGAAACCATCCTGATGCAGCCCAACGGAGAAAACATGGAGACGCTGATGCGCCTGAGCGAGATGGGAATCCGGCTGTCGGTCGACGACTTCGGCATTGGTTACTCCAGCCTGTCCTACCTGAAACGCTTCCCCATCCATGCGCTGAAGATCGACCGCTCTTTCGTCAGCGGCATCGGCCGCGACCAGAACGACATGGCCATCACCAGCGCCATCATGGGCATGGCGCAAGGCCTGCACCTGAGCGTCGTTGCCGAAGGTGTGGAAACCGCGGAACAGGCAGACTTCCTGAAATCCATCGGCTGCACATGCGCGCAAGGCTTCTATTTCGGTAAACCGGTTACGTCGGAAGACTTCTCAGAAATGCTGCATGGCTAAAGTGATGAGGCAGAAATTCGCTGAATGAAACCGTCCCAAACCGGCGAGATGGACGCAATCCATCGCTGCAAACGCTGCACATGGCAAGCCGACACACATCAAAACGACGAGCCGGGCTGCGAAAGGAAAACCACCTCCTCAGGCGTGGAATCCCGCCCGAGAATGCGATTGCGATGCGGGAAGCGCCCGAAGCGCGCAACCACCTCCCGGTGCCGACGTGCAAAGTCCAGAAAACCCTCGAAACCGGGCCTCTGCTGCGGTTCAAGTTCATCGACCAATGCCTGGAAATACGCCACCGCCTGCTCCTGGTCGGGGAGCGATTCCGAGTGCTCCAGCGGCAGGTAGAAAAACACCCGTTCAATCGGGCGCAGCTGTGCGTCGACATGCTGCTGCAAGCCCTCCTTGCACCAGCGCAGCGCGAGCGGATCGGATGCAAATGCACGCGGCGTGTCGCGGTACATGTTCCGTGAAAACTGGTCGGTCAACAGGATCAGTGCGAGACGGCCGGTTGGGGTGTTGTCCCATGCATCCAGCTCATGGTGGACGGCCCTATCCAGCCACGGCGCGAAGCGCTGCCGTATCAGCGCATCGGTATCCGGATGCTTGGTCCACCACAGGCGCGACTGCTCCCGCGCAATGACAACATCATCGGCACTTGTGCCAAACCAGAATTCGCGGATGGTATCGGGGTTTTCCATTCTTTCCTCTCTCGCTGATGCGGAAAGCATGCAGTCCGGGATCGATGCTGTCCAGACCCATCTCTGCATCGTTTGCGATAAAACGAATCGACATGAGACCCGCAAACGGCGTTTAATGAGAACTGTTTCATTCACGAGGAAACAACCCGGGATGTTGCTGAAGCTGCAAATTCCTGCCTCATGACAAGACTTTTCATTTTCGCTTGCCGTACTTCTTGACATCCGGCTTCCGTAAAAAGAATCTTCTCCTATCGCCTTTTTTCCGAGAGTCGAAAACGCAATGACCATCACGTGCAATGAAGATGATCAACAGGTCCGTACTGTCGTCGACCGCGTCGTCAACCAGTATGGCAACGATCCCACCTACATGCTGCAGATCCTGCGCGAGATCCAGGAGCAGACGACGTGGCTCTCGCCGGAAGTCATCGACAGCGTCCAGGCTGCGCTGAAAACGCCCCGCACCAAGGTCGAGGCCGTTGCCGGCTTCTACTCCTTCCTGTATACCGAGCCGTGCGGCAAATACCGGGTGCTATTCAGCGACAACATTACCGACCGCATGCTCGGCAACATGGAGTTGCTCGAACACATGTGCAACAAGCTCGGCATCGAGCGCGGCAAGACGTCAGCCGATGGACTGGTCAGCGTGGACACCACTTCCTGCACCGGCATGTGCGACCAGGGACCGGCGATGCTGGTCAACACACGCGCCATCACGCGTCTGACGACTGCGCGCATTGACCAGATCTGCGACCTGATCCGCAAGGAGGTGCCGGTCACGGACTGGCCGGCGGGCTTCTTCCAGGTGACGGACAACATCCAGCGCGCGGACATCCTGCTGAAAGACGGTTTCAAGCCGGGTGAGGCGATTGCCGCAGCGATCGAACGCGGCCCGGAAGGCATGCTGGAACAGATCAAGATCGCCAACCTGCGCGGCCGCGGCGGCGCGGGCTTCCACACCGGCCTCAAATGGGAGCTGTGTCGCAAAGCGCCCGGCGATGCGCGCTATGTCGTCTGCAATGCGGACGAAGGCGAGCCGGGCACCTTCAAGGACCGCGTGCTGCTGACGTCGTATGCGGACCAGGTGTTCGAAGGCATGACGATTTGCGCGAGCGTGATCGGTGCGAAGCGCGGCTTCCTCTACCTGCGCGGCGAATACCGCTACATGCTGGAACCGCTGACCACCGTGCTGCGCCGCCGCCGTGCGCAGGGTCTGCTGGGAAAGGACATCCTTGGAAGGCAGGGATTCGATTTCGACATCGAGATTCACCTCGGCGCGGGCGCCTACATTTGCGGCGAGGAATCGGCACTGATCGAATCGCTCGAAGGCAAGCGCGGCACACCGCGCAACCGCCCGCCCTTCCCCGTCACCAGCGGCTATCTGAACCAGCCGACGGTCGTGAACAACGTCGAGACGCTGCTCAAGACCTGCATGATCGCGCGCAAGGGCGGCGACTGGTACACGATGATTGGCACGCCGCAGTCCACCGGCACCAAGCTGCTGAGCATTTCCGGCGACTGCGCACGCCCGGGCATCTATGAATACCCGTTCGGCGTGACCGTGGCGCAGGTGCTTGCCGACTGTGGTGCGCATGACGTGCAGGCGGTGCAGATCAGCGGCGCTGCAGGCGTGTGCATCGCACTGGAAGAATTCGATCGCAAGATCGCTTTCGAGGACATCCCAACGGCTGGTTCGTTCATGGTGTTCAACCGCCACCGCGACATGTTCGAAGTGGCGCGCAACTTCACGCATTTCTTCGCGCATGAAAGCTGCGGCTTCTGCACGCCGTGCCGCGTCGGCACCTCGCTGCTGGTGAAGATGATGGACAAGCTCGACGCCGGCAAGGGATCGGTCGCCGACTTCGAGGAAATCAAGGACCTGAACAAGCACCTGTTGAAGCTCAGCCACTGCGGCCTCGGCCACTCGGCATGCAATCCGGTGCTGGAAACCGTCGCCAAGTTCCGACCCGCCTACGAGCGCCGGCTGGTGCAGAAGCATTTCGTGCCGTCCTTCGACCTCGATGGCTCGCTGGCGGAAGCGCGCCGCCTGACGCAGCGCGACGACGCGGCCGCCCATCTCACCCAGGACATCGGTGAAGCTCATGAGTGAACAGACATTTACCCTCGACGGCAAGACGATTCCGTTCAAGCCGGGACAGACCATCCTTCAGGCGGCGAACGACGCCGGCCATTACCTGCCGTACCTCTGCTATCACCCGGACCTGAAGCCGCACGGCTCCTGCAAGGTGTGCTCGGTGAAGATCGGCGAGCGCATCATCGCCTCCTGCACCACGCTGGCGCAGGACGGTATCGTGGTGGAAAGCGACACGGCGATGCTGCACGAAGAGCGGATGGCGCTGATCCAGATGCTGTTTGTCGAAGGCAACCATTTCTGCCCCTCCTGCGAAAAGAGCGGCAACTGCCAGCTGCAGGCGACAGCCTACGACATGAAAATGATGTCGCAGCACTATCCGCAATTTTTCCCGAACCGCGAAGTCGACGCGTCGCACCCCGACTTCCTGCTCGACACCAACCGCTGCATTCTGTGCTCGCTATGCGTGCGCGCGAGTCGCGACGTTGACGGCAAGAATGTATTCGGTCTCTCCGGGCGCGGCATCCACACGCGGCTGATCGTCAACTCCGCATCGGGCAAACTGGGCGACACCGACTTCTCGGCGGACGACAAGGCAGCGCATGTGTGCCCGGTCGGCGCGATCCTGCCCAAGCGCAAGGGCTTTGCGGTGCCGATCGGCGAACGTACCTATGACGAAAAGCCGATCAGCTGTTTCACCGCAATTGAACGAAAGGACAAGCAGTGACTGCTTCCGCAACAGACAAGGTGCAGAAAGTGCAGAAAGTGCAGAAAGTCCGTATTGCGACCACCTCGCTGGCCGGCTGCTTCGGCTGCCACATGTCGTTTCTTGACATCGACGAACGGCTGCTGCAACTGATCGACCTGGTCGAGTTCAATCGCTCGCCGCTGACCGACATCAAGCACTGCGGGCCGTGCGACATCGGCATCATCGAAGGCGGCGTCTGCAATGCAGAGAACGTGCATGTGCTCCGCGAATTCCGCGCCAACTGCAGAACGCTGGTTGCCATCGGCGCCTGCGCCATCAATGGCGGCCTGCCGGCGCAACGCAATTCCTTCCCGCTGGAGAGCTTGCTGTCCTCCGTGTACGTCGACCGGCGCAACCTTGCCAGGAACGGCATTCCGAACGATCCGGAACTGCCGCTATTGCTCGACAAGGTGTACCCGCTACATGAGATCGTGCACATCGACTATGCGATTCCCGGCTGCCCGCCGTCCGGCGACACCATCTGGAAGGTCCTGACCGACCTGCTGTCCGGCCGCGAGCCCAACCTGGATTACCCGCTGATCCGTTACGACTGAGGCGCCTTTTATGATTTCCAAGCTCGAAACAGCGGCCCAACCCGACAACCTGCGCCGCGTCGCCATCGAACCGGTGTCGCGCGTGGAAGGCCACGGCAAGGTCACGATCCTGCTTGACGACAACAACGAAGTGCACCAGGTGCGCCTGCACATCGTCGAGTTCCGCGGATTCGAAAAGTTCATCGAAGGCCGCCCCTACTGGGAAGTGCCGGTCATGGTGCAGCGCCTGTGCGGCATCTGCCCGGTCAGCCACAACCTGGCGGCCTCCAAGGCGCTCGACCTGATCGTCGGTGCCAAGCAGATCACGCCGGCCGCCGAAAAGCTGCGCCGCCTGATGCACTATGGCCAGATGCTGCAGTCCCATGCGCTGCACCTGTACCACCTGTGCTCGCCGGACCTGCTGTTCGGCTTCGACAGTGATGTCACGCTGCGCAACATCGTCGCGGTCGCGCGCCAGTATCCGGATACGGCCAAGCGCGGCATCCTGTTGCGCAAGTATGGGCAGGAAGTGATCCGCATGACGTCCGGCAAGCGCGTGCACGGCACCGGCTGCATCCCCGGCGGCATGAACAAGTCGCTCAGCATCGAGGAACGCAATGCACTGAAGAAGGACATCGACGACATCGTTGCCTGGGGCGTCGAATCGGTGAAGATGGTGAAGGACCTGCACCGCCAGAATCCGGGCCTGTATGACCATTTCGGCACTTTCCGTTCCGGCATGATGTCGCTTTCCGGCAAGGGCGGCGCGCTCGATTTCTATGACGGCGCGTTGCGGGTACGCGACGACAAGGGCGCGATCCTGTTCGACAACGTGAACTTCCAGCAGTATGAAACGCTGATCGAGGAAGAGGTCAGGCCGTGGAGCTACATGAAGTTCCCTTACCTGAAGTCGATCGGCCCGGAGAATGGGTGGTATCGCGTCGGCCCGCTGTCGCGCATCCAGAACTGTGATTTCATTTCCACACCGCTGGCCGAGGCAGAGCGCAAGGAATTCATTGCCTATTCGGAAGGACCGATCCACGCGCCGCTCGGCTACCACTGGACGCGCATGATCGAGCTGCTGCATGCGGCCGAGGTTATCCGCGACCTGCTGGATGACGCGGACCTGCTGAGCCAGGACCTGGTGGTCAAGGGCGAGCGCGCGCATGAGGGCGTCGGCGTCATCGAAGCGCCGCGCGGCACGCTGTTCCATCACTACCAGGTCGACGACAATGACCTGGTCACGATGTGCAACCTGATCGTGTCGACCACCAACAACAACCAGGCAATGAACGAGTCCATCCGCACGGTGGCCCGCCAGTACCTGAACGGCAAGCAGATCACGGAAGGCCTGCTCAACCATATCGAGGTCGCAATCCGCGCCTTCGATCCCTGCCTGTCCTGCGCCACGCATGCGCTTGGCAAGATGTCGCTGACGGCTGAACTGGTCGATGTCGAAGGCAAGCTGGTGCACAGCCTGACACGCGAATAAGGGTTGGCGGTGGAAAACGATACGCGTCCTGCTCCCACCCTCATCATCGGCTACGGCAATCCCAGCCGTGGCGATGATGCGCTCGGACCTATGACCATCGAGGCTGTCGAACGTCTTGCGGCAGAGCATCCCGAATGGGGCGAGGTCGAAGTCCTGACGGACTTCCAGCTGCAGGTCGAATTCGTCACGGACCTCGTGGGGCGCGAGCGCATCGTGTTCATCGATGCGGCGGCAAGCGGTCCTGAGCCGTGCTCCATCGAACCGCTGCAGGCCGAGCGTGATGCCTCGTTCACGTCCCATGCGGTATCCCCGGCCAGCCTGCTGGCGGCCTTCAGTAGTTTTCAGGGTGAGGATGCGCCGCCAAGTTACCTGCTTGGCATCCGGGGCTACGCCTTCGAACTTGGTGCGCCGCTGTCGGCAGGCGCGCAATGCAACCTTGACGCTGCACTCGCGATGCTGGAACAATGGCTGGCCGCACAATGTGCAGCGCCCTACGATGCCTGAATGACAACAATTGGCGCAGCGTACTGCGCGGCGAATTAATCCCCATCTCCACGCAGCTGTTGTCCGACCACGATGATCAACGAGCAATCCCCCGCCGATACCGCGATGCGCTTGCGCGTGCATGTGCGCGGCCAGGTGCAGGGTGTCGGCTTCCGGCCTTTCATCTACCGACTTGCGGCCGGCATGTCATTGAGCGGCTGGGTGCGCAATGTCGGTGCGGGCGTTGAGATCGAAATCGAGGGTGCGCATGTCGATATCGACGCATTCGTGCATCGGCTGCGCAGCGAGGCACCGCGTGCGGCACGGATCGAACACCTTTCCAGCGCCGCGATCGATCCGGAAGGCAGTGGCGAACCGTTCCGCATCATCCTCAGCACCGACGACGCCACCAGCACCTCGATCGCACCGGACAGCGCGCTGTGCGATGACTGCATTGCCGAAATCTGCGATCCAGCCAATCGCCGCTACCGCCATCCGTTCACCCATTGCATTCAGTGCGGCCCGCGCTACACGATTACCGCGCGCCTTCCTTACGACCGCGCCAACACCAGCATGGCGGCCTTTGAGGAATGCCCTGCCTGCCGCGAAGAACGGGAATTGCCGAATGAGCGCCGGTTCCATGCACAGACCAATGCCTGCCGCGATTGCGGGCCGCGCCTGTGGCTCGCCGACAGCAGTGGCAAGGAGCCGCATGAAGGTGACGTGATCGCCGCAGCACTCGCGCGCTTGCTGCGCGGTGAGATCCTCGCGATCAAAGGTCTGGGCGGCTACCACCTCGTGTGCGACGCACGCAATGCCGATGCGGTGCGCATGCTGCGCGAGCGCAAGGCACGCGAGGAGAAGCCCTTCGCCATCATGCTGGCAAGCTTGGTATCGCTGGACGAGTTTGTTACTTGCAACGAGGAGGATGCGGCCCTGCTCAACTCGCCGCAGCGCCCGATCGTGCTGCTGCCGAAGCGTGCCGGCTGTGACGATAAGCTGGCCGGCATTGCGCCCGGCCTTGCCTCGCTGGGCGTCATGCTGCCCTGTACGCCGATCCAGTACCTGCTGTTCCACGAAGCCGCTGGTCGCCCGGACGGCAGCAATTGGCTCGAGAGCCCGCAGCCATTGGCACTGGTAATGACGAGCGCCAATCCGCATGGCGAGCCACTGGTCACTGGCAATGAACAGGCACTGGAACAACTGGCTGACATCGCGGATGCCTTCCTGATGCATGACCGTGACATCCTGATCCGCTGCGACGACAGCGTGATCCGCCCCACGGCTGCCGGACGCGCACCGCAATTCGTGCGGCGTGCGCGCGGTTATGTGCCGACGCCGATTGCACTGGGAATCGAAGGCGCTCCCGGTCTTGCCGTCGGCCCTTACCTGAACAACACGATCTGCGTCGCGCGCGCGGGCGAGGCATTCGTGTCGCAACACATCGGCGATCTCGACACGCGCGCCACCTGCGAGAGCTTTGATGCGACCGTTGCCCATCTGCTCGACATCCTGCAGGTAGAGCCGCAATGGGTGGCTGCCGACCTGCACGAGGATTTCTACAGCACGCGCTTTGCCCGCGCCTTCGCCGCCGAGCGGGGATTGCCGGTGATTGAGGTGCAGCACCATCACGCCCATATCGGTGCCGTGATGGCGGAACATCGCTTGTCCGGTCCCGTGCTTGGCGTTGCACTCGACGGTTTCGGTCTTGGCAGCGACGGTGCTGCGTGGGGCGGCGAATTGCTGCTGGTCGATGGAGCTAGCTCGCAACGTGTCGGGCATCTGCTTCCCCTGCGCCTGCCCGGTGGGGACCGCGCCGCACGCGAGCCGTGGCGCATGGCCGCCGCCGCGTTGTTCGACCTCGGCCGCCATGGCGAAATCGTCGGCCGCTTTGGTGCTCAAGCGGCAATGATCGGCACCATGCTGGAGAAAGGCCTGAACACGCCTGCGACCAGCAGCGCCGGCCGCCTGTTCGATGCAGCTGCCGGCCTGCTCGGCATCAAGCCGGTGACGAGCTTCGAAGGACAGGCTGCAACCATGCTGGAGGGACTGGCGACTGCTTACGGCCCGGTCGATCCCATGCCGCATGGATACAGCGTTGATGGCATGACGCTCAACATGCTGCCCCTGCTCGGGCGTCTCGCGGATATCCGGGATGTCGGCCACGCGGCGGCGCTGTTCCATGCGACCGTCGTTGCGGCGCTTTCCGACTGGATTCAGCGCGCCGTTGCAGCGCATGGCGTTGGCACGATTGCTTTTGGCGGCGGCTGCTTCCTCAATCGCATCCTCAGCAATACCTTGCGCGCGAAGCTGGAAGCGCAGGGCATTCGTGTTATCGAATCGGCACTGGTGCCGCCCGGCGATGGCGGCGTGAGCCTTGGGCAGGCCTGGGTGGCACTGCATTCCGCACGGGCGTAGCACGTTCTTTCGATCGCTATCTGTTCTGAAATTTTTCCACCCGGCTCCAATGCACCGTGGCGACGCTCCACGCATTAGACCAATATCAACAGTACGTTCTGTTGGCGCGTAAGGTTTCAATCAACCGATTGCTTTATCCCCCTGCGCGCGTAGCATCTTTTCAAAATACTCAACAACGAAAAGGTGCGCGATGGAGACTAGCAAACCCTGGGTGAAGGACTATCCGGCCGGTGTGCCCGCCGAGATCAGCACGGGCATTTACCGTTCGGTGAACCAGCTTTTCGAGACGGCGTGCCGCAAGTACAAGGACCTGCCGGCCTTCACCAACATGGGCCAGGCGATGAGCTATGCCGAGCTTGACCAGCAGTCTGCGCATTTCGCGACCTTCCTGCGTTCGCTTCCCGGCATGAGCCAGGGCGAGCGCGTCGCCATCATGCTGCCCAACCTGCTGCAATACCCGGTCGCGCTCTTTGGTGTCCTGCGAGCCGGGCTGGTGGTGGTCAGCGTGAATCCGCTCTATACCGAACGCGAGCTGGAGCACCAGCTGAAGGACTCCGGTGCGCGAGCAATTCTCGTGCTGGAGAACTTTGCGTCAAAGGTGCAGAACGTGATGGCAAGCACCGACCTGCGGCATGTGATCGTGACGCAGGTCGGCGACATGTTTGACCTGCCCAAACGCCTGCTGATGAACATGGCGGTACGCCATGTGAAGAAGATGGTGCCGCCATGGAAGATCGATAAGGCAATGCAGTTCCGCCAGTCGATTCTTCTGGGCCAGAAAATGCGCCGCCCCGACATCAAGGTGAAGTCTTCCGACATCGCCTTCCTGCAGTACACAGGCGGCACCACCGGTGTATCGAAAGGCGTGATGCTCACGCATGCCAATGTCGTCGCCAATGTGCTCCAGTGCAGCGCATGGATCGGCAAGACACTGCGAGTGCGGCAGGAAGTGGTGCTCACGCCGCTGCCGCTGTATCACGTCTTTTCGCTGGTCGCGAATTGCCTCACTTTCATGCCGCTCGGCGGACTGAATGTGCTGATCACCAATCCGAAGGATTTGCCTGCGTTCGTGAAGACGATGCGGACCTATCCGTGGACCGTGATGACCGGAGTCAATACGCTCTATAACGCGCTATCCAATACACCGGGCTTCAACCGCGAGTGCTCGCGCGCGGCAAAGCTCGCCATCGGCGCGGGTGCGGCGATGCTGCGCCCCGTGATGGAGCGCTGGACGGGCATGACCGGCGTGCCGATGGTGGAAGGCTACGGTCTCAGCGAGGCGACGGCGGGCGTGTGCATTAATCCGCTCGACCGCACGCGCATCGGCACGGTCGGCATCCCGCTGCCATCGACGGAAGTGCGGATATGCCGCGACGATGGCAGCAAGTGTCCTCCCGGCGAGCCGGGAGAAATCGTCGTGCGCGGCCCGCAGGTGATGAGAGGTTACTGGCGCCGCCCGGAAGAAACGGCCGAAGTCCTGTCCCATGATGGCTGGTTGAAGACCGGCGACATTGGCACCATGGACGAGAACGGCTGGGTCACGATCACCGACCGCAAGAAGGACATGATCATCGTGTCCGGCTTCAACGTCTATCCCGCAGAAATCGAGGCGGTCGTGTCGACTCATCCCGGCGTGCTGGAAGCTGCCGCTATCGGCATCGCGGATTCGCATTCCGGCGAAGCGGTCAAGCTCTTTGTCGTGCCGCGCGACCCGACGCTGACCGCAGAAGACCTGCTCGCGCATTGCGGAACCAACCTCACGCGTTACAAGATCCCGAAGCACATCGAGTTCCGCGCCGAACTGCCGAAGACGCCGATCGGCAAGATACTGCGCCGGGCATTACGTGATGCTGCGCCGCATTAAGGGCAGCGGACGCCTGCTGCGCAGCCCCCTTTACGCGCGAGCCAATGACGGAAGCAAAGGCCACTTCTTTTCTGGAGCACACAGGTCCGTCAATGAACTGATCGGGAAAATACCCTTGGTAATCAAGCCAGCGGCCAATGCACCGCACATGAAGGCACCGCGCCCTCGCCCGACCTTGCGCTCACCATCCGCGACGACAACCTGATTGCGATGCTCAAGGGAGGGTTAAGGCGACGCTGAAACTCGAAGGCGCCATGATGCTGGCGCAGCGCCTGCCGAATATGTTCGATACAAGCAGGCCGGCATAAATCTTTTCACTGCAATCCGGCTGTTGCGCCGGACTGCAGATCTGCTTCCACACCGCTCCCGCACACGTTGCAACTCTGATACTTTGCCGCCGCCGAAGCGGCTCTCCCATATTTTCGGGATGGCGCTGCGTCGAGGACTGCGCTTACCATCTTGCCTGACAGACATTGACCGTCACGCAGTCAGGCATCCCCGCTGTCAGATGAGAATAGATAGCCTTCACGGAAGGATGGTCCCTGCCTTATGTCGGCTCACATTCAGGATGCCCGTTCCCATACGCGCTGATCACCTCGCTTGCTTTCAGGACGCGGGGGAGCATACGCTCCTTCGTGCCGAGGAGCCCGGCAGGCGCGGACGGGAAGTAATGCCGTCCCGCGTCTGGATAACAAGAAGGAAAACCAATGAACCGCTACGTCTACGAAGGCCTCATCGGCCGGCTCGAAGCACAGGCAGAGCACAGCCCGGCGCTCTTCCGCACCAAGGTCCTGATGATCAGCGGCGCCGCTTATCTCGCGCTTTTCGCTTCGCTGGCCGGGATTGCGGCGTTCATCTACTTTGCCTTCCACTGGGCACGCGAAGGGCATCGCGGCAGCATCATCACCATCGCACTGTTCGGTTTCTCGATGATCCCGATCTTCTTCGTCGTGCTGCGGATGTTCTTCATGCGGCTTCCTCCGCCGGAGGGAAGGACGATCACGCGCGAAGAGGCGCCCCGGCTTTTTGCCGTGCTCGATAAGATGCGGCGCAAACTCAACGGACCGCCGGTACATCATGTGCTGATCGACGACCGGTACAACGCCGCCGTATCGCAGCTTCCGCGCTGGGGCTTCTTTGGCGGCCATACCAACTATCTGATGCTCGGCCTGCCCTACATGCTCGGCGTGCCGGCCAATGAAATGCTTGCGACCGTCGCGCACGAATACGGGCACATTTGCGGCAACCACGGCAAGCTGGGCGCCTGGGTGTATCGGCAACGGCGAACCTTCGGCGCCCTGTACCAGCAGGTTGCGGATGATCGCGACAACAGTGTTGCGCACGGTCTCTTCGCATCGGCGCTCGACTGGTTCATGCCCTACTACAACGCCTATACCTTCGTGCTGTCGCGGCAGAACGAATATGAGGCCGACCGCACTGCCACGCAGCTTGTCGGCGCAGAAGCGAATGCCACCGGACTGATCCGCGATGCGCTGCTGGGGCGCTGGTTTCACGAATCGTTCTGGTCCGCCGTCTACAGAGAAGTCGACACTGCGCCCCGCCCCGCGATGCTGCCGTATGCATCGATGCGCACAGCCTTCCGCATCTCGTATCCGGAGTGGGCAACCAAGGAGCGCCTGTCAGAAGCATGGCGCGAGCAGTCCGGCCTGCTCGATACGCATCCCGCCCTGCGCGACCGGGTCGAAGCGACTGGCGAGGCGCTGAAGATGCCTGACCCGATCACCACTACGGCTGCAGAGGCATTGCTCGGAGCAAGGATGACCAGGCACCTGATCGAGGAATTCGATCAGGCATGGTGGGCAAAAGAGAGCAAGGAATGGGAACGGCGCCATCGCCATGCGGTGCGGTCGAAGCAGCGGCTGCGGGAGCTGTTCACGCCGCAATGGCAAAACCTCCCGCCGCATGAGCTCCAGGAGCTGGCCTTGCTGAAAGCAGAATTCGATGCGCCGCAGGAAGCGAAACCGGTGCTGGAATACCTGATGGCGCAGCCCGGTGGGCCTTTTCCGAAGGCAGCCTATGTGTACGGCCGCATTCTCCTCGACGAGGACGACGAGCGCGGACTGAAGTACCTCAGGACGGCAGCCGAAAAAGATCGCAGCCTGCTGGAAAGCGCGGCAAACGCCGGCTACGACTACCTGCTTGAAAAGTGCGGGGAACCGGCAGCGCAATACTGGTGGGAGGAACTGGTGCCGCTGGAGCGGAAAGCGGCGTGATCGTGGCGTAGAATGCGCGACTTGCCGCCCTGCCCCGTGAATGATGTCCATGCTGACCTGCCGACCAGTCGAGAGCAAAGACCTCCCTTCTATATGCGCCTTTCCGCGCGATGAAGATGAACTGTTCTTCATGTATCCGAAGGCTGTTTTTCCTTTGACGCCGGACCAGCTGCAACAGTCGATCGCCGCACGCCGCGATTCCACCGTAGCGGAACTTGGCGGTGAGCTGGTTGCTTTCGCCAATTTCTATCGTTGGGGTGAAGAAGGCTGCGCCATCGGGAATGTGATCGTTTCACCATCGGCGCGGGGAAAAGGCGTTGCACGCTACCTTGTGGCACACATGGTGGAGCTCGCCTTCTCGACATACAGCGCGAAGGAAGTGAGCGTTTCCTGCTTCAATGAGAACGTGGCGGGGCTCCTGCTCTATCCCAGGCTGGGTTTTGCTCCCTATGCTGTCGAGGAGCGGAAAGACAGGAACGGCAAGCGGGTCGCGCTCATTCACATGCGCATCGGGCGGGACACGCGGAAGCCGGAATAATCAGCGACTGCCAAAGTTGCTATTCCTTTCATATATCGACCGCTGCAGAGCCTCCCTGCCGAACCCGCAACCGCCGCGGCGCCTCCCGTGGCGGGCTCGATACGCGATTCACCACTTGTTCGCAAATTTAAGATTCATCTTAAATGAATCTTATGGTAGAGTTTCCCCTACCGAAATCAGCCCCCTTATCCAGGAAGGATCAATATGAAATCTGAAACTCTCGAATTGACTCAAGCTTTGGACGAAGCCGCCGCGATGGTGATTGCGCGCGTCCTGAAATCGGTGAACGGCGTCAGCAAGGTTGCCATTTCCACGACCAACGCCAGCGTCGCCGTCGATTTTGACGACGAACTCACCTCCACCCAGGAAATCCGCACCGTCCTCAAGCAGGCCGGCGTTGGCCTCAAGAAAGCGGCTGGCGAAGCCGGCATGTGCTGCGGTAGCTGCGGCAGCTAAACACCTTTGGCGTGTGCACCATGTGACGCTGTCATCGTGGTGCATCTGCCGCAATGCTCGCGCAACACGCCGTTTCGGTTGTGCGAGCAATATCCCCACCATGGTTTTTCTCGATATCGAATGACCGTACAACGCCCGTTCTGCGTTGCGAACTTCGACGATGGCGCTTGTCCAAAAGACCTCCATCCGTTTGCAGCAAGGAACAATTCTCTCGGGAGCAAGAAATGAAACGTCTGGAAGGTAAAGTCGCCGTCGTCACCGGCGCAAGCAGCGGCATTGGCCGCACGATCGTTGAACGCTTCGTCGCTGAAGGTGCAAAGGTTGTCGCATTTGCACGCAACAACGATGGGCTGCAATCCCTTGTCGCAGCCAGTCCTGACCATGTCCTCGCCGTCACCGGCGACGTCACCCGGCACGAAGACCTTGAGCGCCTGCTGAAGGCCACCGTCGACAAGTTTGGCGCTATTGACATTCTCGTACCCAATGCGGGAATCGCGCGCGTCGTGTCGTTTGAGGACAGCAACGCCAAGGCATTCATGGAGCAGTTCTCGGTGAACCTGTTCGCTGCGGCCGAAACCGCGCGCCTGTTCGTTCCGCATATCCGCAAAGGCGGCTCGATCCAGTTCATCACCACCTTCCTGACGCAGGTCGGTTTCCCCGGCCTTGCGATCTACAGCGCCAGCAAGGCAGCGCTCAAGTCCCTGTCGCAAACGCTGGCCGCGGAACTGGCGCCCAAGGGCATCCGCGTGAATTCCATCGCGCCGGGACCGATCGCCACGCCGTTGTGGGGAACGGTCGGCCTGCCGCCGGAAACGCTGGCGGCGGTCGGTGAAAAAATCACTTCTCGCCTGCTGCCGGGCGCTTTCGGACAGCCGGAAGACATTGCGGAAACATCGGTTTTCCTCGCATCGGATGCGGCGAAGAACATTTATGGTCAGGAAATCGTGGTGGACGGCGGCTATACCGTCGGATAAGCAGTCGGACAAGCAGTCGGATAAGTCAACAAGACGAATTCTCCGAGCTTATAAATGGAGCAACCGGACGCATCACGCGTTCCGGATTGCTCCATTTTTTCGGCCATCATTTTCTTTCGTGCATGCGGTCAGGAACGCAACTCGACCGTATCGCCAACGGAGATATCGATCAGCAGGCGCCCCGGCGATACCTGGTCACCGACGCAGACGAGCAGCTCCTTCACCTGTCCGTCCACCTGCGCAATCACGCCGTGCTCCATCTTCATCGCCTCGATCACCATCAGCACCTGGCCGATCTTCACCTCGACGCCTTCCTCCACATGCACGGCCACCACCTGCCCGTTCATCGGTGCGGTGATTCGTCCGCTGCCCGCGCCACGCCGGTCGCTCTTGCCTGGGGCATAAGTCGTATCCAGGACCGAATGCTCAACCCCATCCAGGCAAAAGTGCAGGACTGATGCCTCGTGCGCATAAGCGAGTTTTCGGCTCATTCCATTCACAACCATGGTCAGTTCGTGCGAGCGAGCGTCGACGATGTTCATGCAAACGGTCTCGCCGTCCACCTCCGCCTGCCATGTGCTGGCCGGCAGCGTCGTCAACTGTGCCGAGACCGTTTCACCATCCAGCTCGAAGGAGCGTTGTTGCGGATACGGCACGCTGCTTGACCAGCCGCAGAGCTCTGCGGGATAGCGCGGTCTTTCCTGCTCCAGCTGATGAAATGCCAGCAAGGCGGCAGCCATGGCGCGCGTCAGCGCATCTGCCTTCCCGGACGTGCGCTCCGAAGACGGAAACCAGGCGTCGATGAACGCTGTCGTCGCCTGTCCCGCTTCAAACGCCTGATGATTCACGCAACGTGACAGGAATTGCCGATTGCTCTTCACGCCGAGCAGCACGCAATCTTCCAAACCGCGCGCCAGTCTGCGCAAAGCGTCCTCCCTGTCGTGGCCATGTGCAATAAGCTTGGCCACCATCGAATCGTAGTACGGCGGAATCGACAGTCCGTCCTCCAGTGCATGGTCGCAGCGCAACGCAGACGGTGGACGCCAGCATGCAACGACTCCGCTCTGCGGCAGGAATCCCTGCTGCGGGTCTTCCGCGCACAGCCGCACTTCAACGGCATGTCCGCCGCTGGCAAGCCGGGCATCGATTTCCGCTTGCGTCAGCGGAAGACAGCCGCCTTGCGCCACGTGCAATTGCCACTCGACCAGATCCACACCAACGACCGCTTCGGTGACGGCATGCTCCACCTGCAGGCGGGTATTCATCTCCATGAAATAGAAGTTGCCATCGCGGTCCAGCAGGAATTCCAGCGTGCCGGCGCCGATATAACCGATTGCCTTGGCCGCAGCAACCGAGACCTCTCCCATGCGCGCACGCAGGGACGGCGTGATCGCAGGCGACGGCGACTCTTCGATCAGCTTCTGGTGGCGCCGCTGCACCGAGCAATCCCGCTCGCCGAGATGCACGACATTTCCCTGCGTGTCTGCAAACACCTGGATCTCGATATGGCGCGGCTCGACAATGGCCTTTTCGAGGATCACTTCCGCACTGCCAAATGCGCTCTCCGCCTCCGACCGTGCCGAGCGCAGCGCAGCAGGGAAATCCTCCTCCCTATCCACTCTGCGCATGCCGCGCCCGCCGCCACCGGCAGCCGCCTTGATCATGACCGGGTAGCCGATCAGCGCCGCCTCTTCCTGCATGCGCGATTCGGACTGGTCCGACCCCTGATAGCCGGGCACGCAGGGCACACCTGCATCCATCATCAGGCGTTTTGCGCCGGCCTTGTTGCCCATTGCATGGATGGCATCCGCAGGTGGCCCGACAAAGACCAGCCCGGCCTCGGTGCAGGCACGAGCGAACTCCGCATTCTCGGCAAGAAAACCGTAGCCCGGATGAACCGCGTCCGCCCCGGACCGGCGCGCGGCATCGATCAATGCGGGAATGTTCAGATAAGAAGCCGAAGGCTGCGATCCGCCGATATGCACGGCGGCATGCGCAGCGCGGACGTGCAACGCGTTTTTGTCCGCATCCGAATATACGGCGACGGTACGGAATCCAAGCCGGTGCGCCGTGCGCATGATGCGCAGTGCGATTTCCCCGCGGTTGGCAATCAGTACCGTCTGAAAGCGCCGGCCGTTCATTTCTTTTTGCCCGGCAGGATGTTCATGTACTTGCAGATGATGCCAAGCATGACTTCATCCGCACCGCCGCCAATCGACGTCAGTCGGCCGTCACGGAAAAAGCGCGATACCGGGTTTTCCCAGGTATAACCCATGCCGCCCCAGAACTGCAGGCAGCTATCCGGCACGAGGCGCGCAAGACGCCCGGCCTTGAGCTTGGCCATCGAGGCCAGTTCGGTCACGTCCTGCCCCGCGATGTACAGTTCACAGGCGCGGTGCACCAGCGCGCGCAGGCACTCGACCTCCGTCTTGAGCTCCGCCAGCTTGAAATGGATCCACTGGTTGTCGATCAGGCGCATATCGAATGCCTTGCGCTCCTTCGCGTATTCGATGGTGAGGTCGATGCAGTTCATCATCGCCTGTGTCGCATTCGCGGCGCCCCACATGCGCTCTTCCTGGAACTGCAGCATCTGGTAGATGAAGCCCTGCCCTTCTTCGCCGATGCGGTTGCGCTGCGGCACGCGCACTTCGTCAAAGAAGATCAGGCCGGTATCCGACGAATTCATGCCGATCTTCTTGATCTTCTTCGCCACCGACACACCGCGCGTCTTCATCGGCACGATGATCAGCGACTTGTTACGGTAGCGCCCGTCATCGGAGGTATTCGCAAGCAGGCAGATCCAGTCAGCCTGCAGGCTGTTGGTGATCCACATCTTGCTGCCGTTGATGACGTAGTCGTCGCCATCCTTGCGTGCTGTAGTCTTGATTGACGCGACATCGGAGCCCGCACCGGGCTCGGATACGCCGACGCAAGCAACCGCTTCGCCGCTGACTGCCGGCGTCAGGAATTCGTGACGCAAGGCATCCGAGCCGAAGCGCGCCAGTGCCGGCGTTGCCATGTCGGTCTGCACGCCGATCGCCATCGGCACGCCGCCGCAGCGGATATGACCGAGCGCTTCGGCCATCGCTACGGAATAGGAATAATCGAGCCCCATGCCGCCGAACTCCGCCGGTTTCGACACACCGAGAAAGCCCTGCTCGCCCATCTTCCGGAACAATTCCTTCGCAGGGAAGATTTCCGCCGCCTCCCATTCATCGACGAAAGGATTGATCTCGTTGTCGATGAAGCGCTTCACGTTGCGTTGCAGCTCCTGGTGTTCGTGGGTGAATTGCATGCTTGTCTCCTGTGTATTGTTCTTGGCTTGAGAAGTACTTAGGGCCTTGCGATGGCGAACTGGATTGGATTGACGGTGCGCCTGCGCGCCTCGTCGCACACCGACAGCACGAATGCCAGCACCTTGCGCGTATCGCGCGGATCAATCACGCCGTCGTCGAGCAGGCGCGCGGAGATATGCGAGGCGCTGGTCTGTTTTTCGAAGGTGTCGATCACCATCAGGCGCATCGCGTCGATGGAGTTGCGGTCCACCTCCAGCCCCTTGCGGCGCATGCTGCCTTCCATCACGATCGCCATCGTGTTGGCCGCCTGTTCCGGCCCCATTACGGCGGTGCGGGCGTTCGGCCAGGTGAAGCAGAAATCCGGAAAGAATCCGCGCCCCGACATGCCGTAATTGCCCGCGCCGAACGAAGCACCGCAATGGATAGTGATGCGCGGCACTGTCGCATTCGACATCGCCTGGATCATCTTCGAACCGTGCTTGATCATGCCGGCCTGCTCCGATGCCTTGCCGACGATGAAGCCGGTGGTGTTCTGCAGGTACAGCAGCGCCGTGCCGGACTGGCAGCAAGCCTGGATGAAATGCGTTGCCTTGGTCGCGCCGGCCGGATCCAGCGGCCCGTTGTTGGTAATGATCCCCACCGGCATGCCGCAAATGGCCGCATGTCCGGTCAGCGTTGCCGGTCCGTAATCCGGCTTGAATTCAAGGAAGTCCGAACCGTCGACGATGCGTGCGATGACTTCGCGCATGTCGAGCGGCTTCTTGTGGTCCATCGACGCGATGCCGAGCAGCTCTTGCGCGTCATACAGCGGCGGGCTGAATTCGCGCTGCAAGGGCGGCATGTCGCGATTCCATCCGAGTGCGGCGACCAGCTCGCGCGCGATGCGCACCGCATCGGCATCATCTTCGGCAAGGTATTCGGCAAGGCCGGATGTCGTGGCATGCATTTCCGCTCCGCCCAGTTCCTCCTCCGTTGCCACTTCACCGGTTGCCGCCATCAGCAACGGCGGCCCGGCAAGGAAGGCCTTCGCATGCTGGCGCACCATCACAACATAGTCGGACAGGCCGGGCATGTAGGCCCCGCCGGCCGTGCTCGGTCCGTGCACCACGCTGATCACCGGCAGGCCGGCAGCAGACAGGCGCGCCAGCCAGTAGAAGCCGCTGCCGCCGTAGATGAAGGTTTCCACCTTGTAGTTCAGCAGGTTTGCGCCCGCGCTTTCGACGAGGTGAATGAACGGCAGCTTCTGCGCCAGCGCGATCATCTGTGCACGCTGGAACTTCTCGATGCTCATCGCCTGCACCGCGCCCGCATCGATGCCGGCGTCGTCAACCACAATCATCACGCGCACGCCGCTGACGAAGCCGACTCCCGCCACCATGCCGCCGCCGGGAATCGACTTGGCCGGGTCGGGCTTGTCGAGGCAGTAGCCGGCAAGCGTCGACAGTTCAAGGAATGGCGCACCGGGGTCGAGCAGGCGTCCCAAACGATCGCGCGGCAAGAGTTTGCCTTTGCGTTCGAATCGTTCACGCGAGGCGGCGGACTTGTCGCGCGTGCGACGCTCCAGCGCGCGCAACTCTTCCACCTGCGCGAGCAAAGCGTCACGGTTCGACTGGAAGGCCGCACTCTGCGGCACGACGCGGGATTCAATGGCGGGCATCAGCTTCCCTTCCCTTGCTGCAGCACCTTGGGCATGCGCGCCAGGTGAAAGCCGTTGTACGGCGCCGTCTCGCGCTGTATCTCCATGGGGAAACCGGTTCGCACGTTCGGCCGCCCGCCGTCCACGCGCAATACGGTGCCGGTGATGAAGGACGCCGCTTTCGACAGCAGGAAGACGATGGCGGCGGAAATCTCCGCTTCCGTTGCCATGCGCTGCAAGGCCGTTTGTTTGCCGGCCTGCATGATCAGCTGGCGCATCTCCGGCGGATAGGCATCGAGCCCGGATGAGGCGACGTATCCCGGCGCCACGGCATTCACGCGGACACCGTACGTCGCCCATTCGAATGCAGCGGTTTCGGTGAAGTTCACCATGCCGGCGCGTGCGGCACCGGAGTGCCCCATGCCCGGCATGCCGCCCCACATGTCGGCAACAATGTTGACGATGGCGCCGCCGGTGCGCTGCATGGATTGCAGGAGGCATTCGCGCGCCATCAGGAAGCCGCCGGTGAGGTTGGTCTGCACCACGGCTTCCCAGCCCTTCTTCGAGATATCTCTTAACAGTGACGGAAACTGGCCGCCTGCATTGTTCACGAGCGCATCGATGCCGCCATGTGCCGCCACGATCTGCGCGACCGTGGCCTTCACGGCTTCCTCGTCGCGGATATTGCAGGGATGAACGCTGGCGCGGCCGCCGCTCTCGGCGATCTCGACGGCGACGGTCTCCAGCTTTTGCGACGTGCGGCCGACGAGCGCGACTGTCGCGCCAAGCGATGCCAGTTCATGCGCGGTGCAGCGTCCGATGCCGCTGCCCCCGCCGGTGACCACGACCGTCTGCCCATCAAACAGGCCGGGAGTGAATATTGAGCGATACATGGTTGTCTCCGTTATTGTCTGTACTCATTGTTATGCCCAGCTCAGCTGGCGCGCTGCCAGTTCCTTCAGCACGTCCTCGGCGCCGCCGCCGATCATGTTGACCTTTACTTCGCGGTAAATACGCTCGGATTTCGTGCCGCGCATGAAGCCCATTCCGCCGAGCAGTTGCACTGCGTTGTCGGCGCAGAACTGCATGGTTTGTGTGGCGAAGTTCTTCAGCATGCAGATCTGCGCAACCGGCGATTCGCCGCGCTCCAATCGCCCTGTCATGTCTTCGATCATTGCGCGCGTGGCTTCGACCCGCATGGCCATGTCGACCAGCTTGTGCCGTACGACCTGATGTCCGACGAGCGGCTTGCCGAAGGTGGTGCGTGCCTTTGCCCAATCCGACGCTTCATCGAGGCAGACGCGCGCAAAGCCATAGGCCTGCATTGCCAGCGCCAGCCGCTCTCGGTTGAAGTTCAGCATGAAGATCGGGAACGCGCAGTTCTCCGGACCCAGCAGGTTGGCCACCGGCACACGGCAGTGATCGAAATGCAGGTGCGCGGTATCGGAACACCACCAGCCCATCTTCTTCAGCGGCGTGCGCGTCAGTCCCGGCGTGTCGCCATCGACCAGCAGTGCGGATACCCCGGCAGCCCCCGGCCCTCCGGTGCGCGCGGCCACGGTGATGTAATCGGCCCGCATGCCGGACGTGATGAACGTCTTTTCGCCATTCAGTACGTAGAAGTCACCGTCACGCTCCGCGCGCAACCGCAGGCTGGCCACGTCAGATCCGCCCGAAGGTTCCGTCACGGCCAGTGCGCAGATTTTTTGCCCGCTCAGAATCTGCGGCAGCACGCGCGCCTTCAGCTCAGCCGAACCGCCGGCGACAATCGGCGGTGCACCGATCGTATGGCTGAACAAGGAAGCGAGCAGGCCGCCGCTTGCGGTGCGCGCCAGTTCCTCGACCATCACCATGCCGTAATAGAGGTCGCCCGGCGTGCCGCCGTATTCCTCCGGGAAGCCGAGACCGAGCAGTCCCAGTTCCGCGGCGTGGCGGTAGATAACACGCGGGAATTCACCGGCTTCATCCCACGCGTCCACATGAGGCAGCAACTCCTTGTCGACGAACCGGCGCACGGTGTCGCGGAATGCGCGGTGATCTTCGGTGCAGTATTGCGGTGATGGCGGCAGTGCCTGGTACATGGCTTCCCTTGAGGTGAACTGACGCGAGCATTAGCGCCCGGTCCAATTGGGCTTTCGCTTCTGCAGAAAGGAGGAAATCCCTTCCTGAAAATCTTCGGTCAAGGCAAACAGGCCGATCTGACTCTCGGTGAATGCCATGGAGGCCTCGAACGGCATGGCCTCGATCTGCTTGAGCGTGTACAGGCCGCGGCGGATGGCGGACGGCGACTTGTCGAGCATCCGGTTGAGCAGCCAGTTGAGCGTGGCATCGAGATCGTCTTCCGCAAGGTGATTCACAAGTCCGTACGAAAGCGCCTGACGCGCATCGAGCGGCTCGCCGGTGATGCACATTTCTGTCAGCACGCGACGCGGTACCTGGTGCTGCAGCACCGAGAGCACCTGCGCGGGAAACACGCCAACCTTCACTTCCGGCAGTCCGAACACGGCATCCTGGCTCGCCACTGCCAGGTCGCACATTGCGAGCAGGCCCATGCCGCCGGCGAGGCAGGCGCCATTGACTCGCGCAATCAGTGGCACTGTTGAACGCCGCGCCTGCCGCAGCAGGTCAGCCAGCCACTGATACGGTTGCGAATAGTCGAAACGAAAGGAAGGTTCCTGCAAATCCGCGCCGGAGCAGAATGCGCGTTCACCCGCGCCTGTCAGGACTATGGCACGCATGCCCTCTTCCCGGTTGGCGCGTTCCAGCGATTCGCGCAGTCCGTTGAGGACATTGGCGTTGATGGCATTGCGTCGCTCGGGCCGGTTGATCGTCAGCCACATCACACGGTCCCGCACGTCCACCAGCAGATCTTTCTCCAGCTCCTTGCTCATCCGGCCTCCATAGCACTGTCGTCCTGAAGCGATCACATCATCCGAACCCGTCCTCAGCGTTGCACCTCACATAGCGAAAGTGCTGCAGGGTCGAATCGATACTAAGTCAATCGCTTGCTTTACTCCATACGACGCAAGCACCGTTTGTCCTGCGTTTGACCGACTTATGATGTGCATCAATCGACCGCGCAGACATGCCACCCACCACCAATCTCCCGTACCGCGGGCGCATTGAGCGAAAACAAGCATCCGGTTGATTTCGGTTTTTGCGGCAACTTCCAATCAATCGGTTGCTTTACTATCAGCCGCATCAAGGCACACCGCCACATTCCACACGCCGACAGGAAGGACCGACCATGTCTGATAAAGCCATCATCACCTGCGCGCTCACGGGCGTACTGACGGATCCGGCGCAGCACCCCGTGCCCGTCACACCGGAAGAAATGGCGCGCGAAGCAAAAGCGGCGTTCGATGCGGGCGCGACCGTCATGCATGTGCACTTCCGTAGCCAGGAGCCCGGCATGGGCCGCTTTCCGTCATGGGAGCCGCAAGTGGCGCGCGATATTGCACAGGCGATCCGCGAAGCCTGCCCCGGCGTGATCTTCAACCAGTCGACCGGCGTGGTCGGGCCGGACATCAGCGGTCCTGTCGCGTGCATGAATGCGATCCGGCCCGAGATCGCGGCGTGCAATGCGGGCTCGCTCAATTACCTGAAGGCGACCTCTTCCGGAAAATGGGCCTGGCCGCCGATGCTGTTCGATAACAAGGTCGACAAGATCGACGCCTTCCTCGTCGCCATGCGCGAGGCCGGCGCCATGCCGGAGTTCGAATGCTTCGATGTCGGCATCGTGCGCTGCGTCGATATGTATGTGAAGACAGGCATGTACTCCGGCAATCCGCATTACAACTTCGTGATGGGTGTCGAATCCGGAATGCCGTCCGATCCGGCGCTACTACCCATCCTGACCGGGTTGATCCCAGCAGGATGCGACTGGCAGGTCACCGCGATTGGGCGTGCTGAAATCTGGCCGCTGCACCAGCGTGCCGCAGACCTCGGCGGCCATCTGCGCACCGGACTGGAGGACACGTTCTACCTGCCGGATGGCACGCGCGCCACCTCCAATGCGCAGCTCATCGAAGCGATCGCCGCCTGCGCGCGCAAGGCAGGCCGTGACATCGCGGATGTTCACGAGGCGCGGCAGAGGATGGGTCTCGCTGCATATGCGGCGTAAGCATGCAGCGGATAGGTCGCGAGAATCAGGAGACGAAATGAAAGCTGCAAAGGAAGCGCCCGTAACTGCCAAGGCGGCTCGGACGCGCGGGGACAAGAATGCCGTGCCCACACGTGCAAGCAACGGCAACGGACTCACGCAACTGGAGGAAGACAGCCGCCGCAGCGAGCTGATTGCCAAATCAGCGAAGCTGTTCCGCGAGAAAGGTTATGACAGGACCACCGTGCGCGACATTGCCGCCGCAGTCGGTATGCAGGCCGGCAGCTGGTTCTACCACTTCAAGTCTAAGCAGGAAATCCTCGTCGCGGTGATGGAACAGGGCATGGCACGCTCGCTGCAGGAGATCGAGGACATTTCCGCACGATCGCTGCCGCCGCGCGATGCGTTCCGTGCGCTGGTGCTGACGCACCTGAAGACGCTGCTTGCCCCGCACAATGACTTCATACCAGTGCTGCTGTATGAGGCGCGCTCCCTCGATGAGGAATCGCGAGCAAAGATCATCGCGATGACCGACCGCTATGAGGCGGTGTGGGATGAAGTGATCGATGCGCTGCAGCAGTCCGGCGACTGGGTTGCGCCCACGAAACTGGACCGGCTGTTCCTGTTTGGGGCGCTGAACTGGACCGCGCAGTGGTATCGTCCCGGCGCCGGCATTACGCTGGAAGACCTCGCCGACCAGGCAGTGCAGTTCTTGTTGCGCACACCGGAGGCATCGCGCAGCACCAAAATCGAAAGAAAGAAACCAGCCGCGGCTGTCGCCGGAAAGCGGCGCTGACCGGGATCAGCAGCCGAGCTGCTCGGCAAGATCGAGGATGCTCTTCGCGTGCAGTGTATTGGCCGGATCGGGAGAGACGTCTTTGAGACGTGTACTGCCGAACTCCGACGCACGTTCGATATAGCCTGTCTTCAAGCCGCAGGCGCGCGCCCCAGCGAGGTCGTCCTGGTGCGCCGCCGCCAGCATCACCTCTTCCGGTGCGACATCGAAGATCTGTGCCACGCCGAGATAGGCCGCCGGATCGGGTTTGTATGCACGGAACACTTCCGCGGACAGGATGCAGTCCCATGGCAGGCCCGCATGCTTGGCCATGTCGGCCAGCAGGCCGATGTTGCCGTTGGAGAGCGTGCACACCATGTAACGCGATTTCAGGCGCGTCAATCCTTCGACACTGTCCGGCCATGCATCGAGCCGGTGCCAGACCTTGTTCAGGTGCTTTTTCTGTTCCTCAGTCAGCGACGTGATGCCAAACCGCAGGAGGATGTCATCCAGGATCATGCGGTGCAGCTCATCGATTTTCTTCCAACCCAGCTCACCCGACATCACGCGCTGCATCGCCGGCTTGTAACCGTCGCGCCATGCCAATGCAAATGTGCTGCCGTCCACCGGCAAGTCCATGGCGTCGATTTCACGCGCGATGCTGCCGTGCCAGTCCACGACCGTGCCAAACACGTCAAAGGCAATTACCTTGATGGATGCAGCAAGATCAGCGGCCATGTGTCGTCTCCTCTTTGTTGGAATGTGTGCATCATTCTAGGCTGTGTTTGACAAGTGTAGCGAGCGGTTCGGAGTGGTGTCGAGGAGCGCACGCGTACGACTGGTACGCCGAGCACCGCAGACATCAATTCGGGCCGCGCAGTAGCTTGTCAAACACGGCCTAGGCGAACCGGCCACCGCACGACGGCGTGCAGCTCAAATGAAAACAGGCTCCTTCCATCACTGGAAGAAGCCTGCATCAGAACGGCCGTCGGGAATCAGGAAAGCGTTCTGCAGAAGTGCTCAGTGGTCATGACCATGGCCTTTGTCCCTTCCTTTTCCTTCCTTGCCTTTGTCCTTGCCCCTGCCTTTGTTGTCATCCGGGCCATGCCCCTTCTTTCCGTGCTTCGATGGCGCTGCGTGCGAGCCATAGACATAGCCAGGCTCGTACTCTGCGGATTTCACGAAATAGACCGGCCGACCGCATGCATTGTATTTCCCACAATGTTTACCCCAGTTCTTTGCGTGACCGGGAGGCACATGCAGGTAAATCGGTGCCAGCGGCCGTGGTTGCTGCGCAATGATCACCGGCTGTGCATAGACCACCGGTGGCGGCGCATTGCCGATGCTGACACGGCCATAGACACCGGGCGCGACTTCCCCGGAAACGGTGACCCCCACCGCAACATCGGTGGCAAGGGCCGTCCCCTGCATGAAAAAGAAGGCTGCGGTTGCGGCGAATAGAGTGCGCATGAATTCTCCTGTGGCTCCTGTGGTGATGGGCATTTCGCTTCCGTCGCCAGCACGGCACCGTGCGGCGACATTTTCATTATGACAACGCGATGCGCCGGCGTGACGCCTTTGCAATGCCGGGATACTTGTCTTCGCGCAAGCTTCTCAAAAAAGTAAAGGCGAGGCAAACGGGAAGCCCGTTTTGGCGCTATCCGCGTGAAGACTGTGCGACAAAAACGACACCCTGCCGCAGTCGCGAACGCAAAGCAGCCATCGGAGGTGGCCAGAGCTGTAAAGAGGCGGCCGGAGGTGGCGGGCAGACCAACAAAAGATTCATTCGCTCTGCATGTTATGCCACAATGTCGGTCGCCGGGCGCCTGTGCGCCGGCATTGCAGCCCTTACGCGGGATACGTGGCTCAGGCCGACGTTGCCGCGTCAATCAATGCATGGGCTTTTTGTATTTGGATTCAGCGACAAGGAAGAATGATGCAATCAGAAACTTTTCAATTCATCGCCGCGACCACCCCGGACTCCATGGCCGAAGCGGCACGGGTTCTCAGCAGCGTCAATGGCGTCAGCAATGTCACGCCCTCAATCCTGCGCAATGAACTGAATGTGCAATTCGACGCGAACCTGGCGTCGAAGCAAAGCCTGCAGGTTGTGCTGGCCGATGCCGGTTATGCAGTCCAGACCGGCCCGCGCAAGGGTGGTGGTGGATGTGGCGGCGGTGGTGGCTGCACCTGCGGCTGACCATGACAGTCGTGCCGTCTGCGCCGGGGTTCTATCAAGCTGAGAAATCGCGCAACGTGCAGTAACCGTATGATGCGGCCTGCGCACTGCCCCTGCAGCAGCATGACGGCCCGACCGTTGAACATTCCAACATAACCCGCAACGCGCAATCTGTGCGTTGCGGTGTCACACTGCCCCACCCGCTTTCCCGCCCGGGAGAGCCGCTATCTGCGCGTCTATCTGAGCTTCTTGGCGCAGGATCTCCCTACATGTCGGAACTCAGATGCTTGATCGGCTCGCTCCGGTGGTCCTGCAGTTTGTCCTTGTATCGAATGACCTGCCGGTCCAGCTTGTCGAACAGGAGGTCAATGGCCGCGTAGAGATCTTCGGCATATTGGTCCATATGAAAAACCTGCCCCTTCACCCGCAGGTTGACTTCCGCCCTCTGGCGCTTATCCTTCTGCGCAGGCTGCTCGACTCCGAGAATGACCGCAATGTCGATGATCTGATCGAAATGGCGAATGACCCGGTCAGCCTTTTTCTCCACGTAGTCCCGGAGTGCGGGGCTGATATCAACATGATGTCCGCTAAGCAAAAGATTCATCTACGTACCTCCTTCATACGACGTTGTGCCCGCTCTGCAGCAAGGTGAATTGCGCCGCAAGCTGCGTACCGGGCTGGTTAAGATCTGACGCATAAGCATGCATTCGGTTCGCTGTATGCCGGCCGTGCCGGCGCAGGTGCGGGGGTTGATGCCGCGTCCACGCCCGACCATGGCGGTACAGCGCCGGAATGGGTAAATGGAAGAGTGCCAGCCGCCACATCTGGTGCTCCGGCACAGGCTGGCGGGCATGAGGGTGGAAGCGTTCCCTGCACTTTGCATAATTTTCAGTGAAGATTCCCGTGCCGCATTGCATCGAAGCTCATGTCGAACCAGTCGATCTCGTCCCCATTCTCGAAAAACACAGTGCCGAAGGTTTCTTCGTGGATGTACGGGACGACGATGTCATACACGGTGTTTGCCACAGCCAGGGTGGGAGCATAAATGGCCAGCGAACCGATTATCCATCGAGGGTGATTGTTTTCGCCTGACATGTTCGTTACCTCGCGCAGATCAAGATACCGGTCACTCATGATCGATTCGAGAAGCAAGAATGCGGCGAGGTAGCACCCAGTTTCTTTCGAAGTCTTCAGTCCTCCATCCCCTTCCACTTCTACGTGTCCGAAAACGGAGAGACTGCCGGACGAAACCGACTCTCAGCATTACCTGTCTAGCCCCTATTCGTCCTTATAGCGCCCTTATAGAAATTCATGCAGGACCGGCTTCGGTGAATGCATGGTCTTTGGGTCGATACAGAACTTGTTTGGCGGATGTTGCCGTGCTGCTCGATGTCTTCGCGCCCATTTCAACCTCGTGAATGTTTCCGTCTGGTTTAGATAGACGCAGCTCGAGATGGTTTCGCAGGGCTCCGCCTTGGAAAAGGTTTTTGCCGACCATTGAACATGGGGCGCAGTGTTCCCGCGTCGCAGGCGTGCGGGCGTTTCCGCCCCATGCCGCAATCGTCTGTCCCGAGAAATCAAGCACTAGTTACAGGCTGAGTCGCGGCAGTTTTTCCAAAAAGAATGAAATGACCGTGTTCAAGATTGCAGGCGAGTCATGCCGATTTTTTAGGTAACGAATTGACCGGCCTGCAAACGGGGAATGCCGCCGCCAGGCATTCCCCTTTCTCTCCGAACGCGACAGCAAGTGGATCAGAAACTGCGCGAGTAACTGACCGTCATGGTGCGTCCGCGGCCCGCGAAGTAGCTGTCCTGCGTCGTTTGCGACTGCGCATAGTACGCAATGTACTGACGGTCGAACAGGTTCTCGATGCCGAGGCCGAGGTCGCCCCACGCTGTCTTGTACGAGATCGCCAGGTCGGCAACGGTATAGCCGTCGAAGTTCTCTTCCAGGTTCGTGGTGCCGACGGTACGACCCTCATTGATATGACGCGACATGAAGCGTGCTGCCTGCAAGCGTGCCGCACCACGATCCGAGAAAATCCAGTTCACACCCGCAACCAGCTTGTCCGGCCCCTGAGAACGCGCGCCCAGCGACACGTCCAACGGTGCGCCCGTAGCGGTTGCGGTCTTGCCGTCCACCTGCGAGTAGGTGGTAAACGCGCTCCACTGCTTGTTGAGCTTCATGTCAGCGGTCAGTTCCCAGCCCTTGACCACGACCGGCACGCGATCGACATGCCCGATGCCGGTGTTGCGGTCAACACGAATCTGGCTGCCGAGGTCGGAGCGCGAGTCATAGTAGGAAACGGCAACGCTGCCGCGCGCACCGCGCCACGCAAAGCCGACTTCCTTGTTCTCGGTCACCACCGGCTTCAGGTCGAGCAGGCGCTCCACAGAGCTGCCAGAGGTATTAACCGCGCGCAGCACGAGGCCGACATCCGGCAGGCCGAAGCCTTCGTTGTACGACGCAAATACGGACCAGCCGGCAGGCAGGCGCCAGATCGCGCCGAGGTTCTTCACCGTCTCGGAGAAGCGCAGTGTGCCGCCTTCGACATTACGGCTGCCATAAACGGCAAGCGTGGTGTAGGTGTCAACGTCGAGCCGCGCCTTTTCGCGACGCAGTCCGCCGCGTACGGTGACCGGGCCGAGTTCATATTCCAGCTGTGCGAACGGCGCGGTGCTGGTGAAATCCAGCGGCGGCACCCAGGTGCGGCCGGTGGCGGCCAAGTGCTGGCGCGAATTGTCGTTCAGCCAGTCAAGGCCGGTGGTCAGTTCCAGCCCCTGCACGAAAAGGTCAGGGCGCAGGTAAGTTACGCGCATGCCCTTCTTGTCAGCCACGATCTCGGACTGGTCGACCAGGGTACCCGTTGGAGCGATAGTGACGTCCTGGAAGTTCTGGAAGATGCCGGCACCATAGAGCGCAGAGAAATTCTGCTTGTACACTTGGGCGGACAGCAGGCCGCCGGCGATGTCGGCATGGCGCCAGTCCACACTCGCCGTTTCTACCTCGTTGCGCGGCGGCGTGCCGGGGGGCGTGCCGCGCTCGGACGTCGTGGTCAGGCCGGCGGCACGGTTGCCATTGACGGTACGGTAGTCGCCGTCGCCTTCCAGCTTGAATCGGTTGTATGAGAACTGTACGCGCTGCTGGTCGAAATCGGTGCCCATCTTGAGAAAGACGTCATCAGCCTTGGAATCCATCGTGTCGCCTTGCGCCGCATCCATGCCGATCAGGCGGCCGTCCGCGTCATAGGCCATGCCGCGCTTGGTGCGGCCGACGTAGACCAGCGCATCGAACTTCTCGTTCTTGTGCTCCAGCGTGTAGCCGGTCTTCCAGGTCAGGCTGTCATCCTTGAATTGCGTCGTGAGCTTGCCGTCGACGGTGTGTTTGGTGCCGAGTTTTTTCGGCGTCTTCGAGATGTAGTTGATGATGCCGCCGGTCGCACCCAACCCCTGGATGGCAGACGCACCGCTGATGACCTCGATCCGCTCGATGACGGCCGGGTCGGCAAAGTAACCTTCACGCGCGCCGTTGCGCAGTGGATTGGACTGCGGGATGCCGTCAAACAGAATCAGTGCCGTACGGCCGCGCAGGCTTTCGCCAAACTGTGTCAGCTTCTGACGGGAGGGAGCATAACCGGGGACAAAGGTGGCCAGCGCCTGCGAGGGATCTTCCGCAATCAGTAGCTGCGGTCCCAGATCTTTCTTTGAGACGATGCTGACCGCACCGGGAATTTTTTCGACCGCCTTCTCGCTGCGGGTGGCAGTGACGGCGACTTCCTGCATCGTCGCTTCCTGCGGCTCGGCCGGCTCTGCCGCCTGCGCGTTGTTTTCTGCAGCAACGGCTGGGAAAGCGTATGCCAGCGCGAGCGCGGCCACGATCGTTTTGTACGGGGTTTTTATTTGCAGAAGTGATTTCATGATGTCGAGAGTGCTGGATGGTTGTTGGCTGGCGACGCACCTCGGCGTTGGCTGGCTGTGAATTGAATGCCTTGTCTTCGTTATTCCGGTGTGTCTTCCTTTACAGGCAGATTCCTGCCACGAACAAGCCGGGCGCCGCGGCAGCCGCCACTCGGAATACCCGTTCTAGCCATGCGCCGCAGTATGGCAAGCTGCAAATCATTGCCACGCCGACCAGACCCGCCTGACATAGCCAGAGAACGATGCCGAAGGAGAAACCCTGCCCGGCTGTCGCTCCCGCCAGCGAAATGGCGAGCAGCACGATTCCGGCGGAGACGAATCGCAGGCGCTGTGCTCGTGCAAGTTCCGGAAGCCGGTTGCGATGGCGCTGGTTAGGCGACTGGGCACACAGCATCGCCATGCCGCCGAGGGCCCCGAGCAGCGATGCGCCCGCCAGCAAATGCGTTGTCATGCCGTGGCCCTCTCTTGTGTGAGCGCGCCCGTCACGGTAGACGTTTCGCGCGGCGCCATACGCCTTGCGGCAAGGATCGACAGCACGGCAACGAGAAGCAAAACAACATCCGTGCCGGCGACAGCGAACTGATTGCGGGACAAGGACGACAGCAGGTGGTCCCCTGTCATCGCTGCATTGAGCAGCACTGCAACAAGGGCGAGAGAAGCCGCAAGCCATGCCTGCTCGCGCCATGCGGCACGCAGTGAGACGGTTGACGCATCGCGACTGCGGCCATAGAACGCATGCACCAGCGGATGGACGAGGCAGGCAGCCCAGACGAGAAAGAACACGTATTGTTCCGCGCCTGCCCGATGGGGCAGCGTCGCCGGCAACAGCTTGTTGGCGACCAGCATGGCGAGTGTGGAGACGAGCACGCCGGTGCTGGACGCCACGGCGATTGCATTCACCACGCGATAACTGCTACGGCCGTCCTTCATCTGTCGCGCGCGCCGCTTTTCTACCCACAGGAGCAACCCGGTTGCGATCATCACGCAAGAGACAAGGCCCATCATGAAATACATCCAGCGCAGTCCCCAGTGGTCAAACGGGATCATGTGCAGGCCGGAAAAGAAGCGTTGTACCTTCACCGCTGCAGACGGCGCCTGCCTGCCAAGCACCTCGCCTGTCGTGCCGTCAAAGGACACCGTCAGCGTCTCGTAGCCGATCTGGTCGTGCGGGCGGCGCAGCACATCGACGACGGCATTGCGGTCCTGCGGATTGCGGATGTTTATATTGCGCACGCGGCCGCCGCCCCAGCTCTCCTGTGCCTGCGCCACCATGGCATCGACCGAGGCCAGTGCGCCCGGCTCCCCTGCCGGTTTGCGCATCACCTGGCCGAGCGCCTCCTGCTGCACTGTTGCGGCTTCGGCTCCGTAAAGCAGGAATAGGCCGGGCTTCATGTAGATGAACACGAAGATGATGAGACCGGACAAGGTGACCACGAAATGGAATGGCAGCAGCAATACCGACGACACATTGTGCAGGTCGAGCGTCGCGCGCTGCATCGATTTGCCGGGACGGAAGGTAAAGAAGTCGGCGAAGATCTTCTTGTGGATGATCACGCCGGATACGAGCAGCACGAGCATCGTGATCGACACTACTGCCAGGATCCAGTAGCCGACATCATTCGATTTCAGGTGGAACGAGTAGTGGAACGGGAAGAAGAAACCGGTGCCGCCCTTGGTGCCGACTTCCGGCAGCAGCTCTCCGGTGTTGACGTCGACGTGGCGCGTCTTCAGTTCTTTCCCTTCGCGCCAGCCGATGCGCATCGTCTGCTGGCGGTCGAACGGGTATTCCGTGTACCACTGCGTCGCATTGGGAGCGAGCCTTTCCAGGTGCGGGCGTGCAACGGCGTCAAAGGAAACGCTTGCCGGCTGTGCGACGCGTGTAGTCGGCATCATCCATCGGTCGATCTCGCGGTCGAACACCGACAAGGTACCCATGAAAAAGACGAGGAACAGCAGCGTCGAGAACAGCACCCCTGCCCAGGTGTGCAGGTAATCCATGGCATGGCGAAGACCGTGCTTCATCGTCGTTCCTATGCCGCCGCCGAGTGCGTCGTCGCCCAGCCCAGCAGCGCAAATCCCGTGCCGCTGCCGAGCACCCACAGTGCCGCGCGGTGGACGGAGGCGGCACCAAAGGCGAACAACACTGCCGCGGCCCAGAGAACAAAGGCCAGCATGCCGGACATGACGACCGCATCCGCTCGCGTGGCCCAGCGCATGGCAACGAGGCTTGCCGTCGTGCCAGCCATGAAGGACAGCGCGAGCGCAAATCCACCGATGGAGCCGATGGCGGCACGCATCAATGCAGAGGGAAGCGAAAAGCGCGGTTGCGACATGGGATGTGCCCTTATCGTGGCCTTGATGCCGACGGTGCGAGGAATACCGGCCCATGGGCCGGGCAAGAACAGCGCGCAAGGGCTGCAGGGAACCAGGTGTGTTTCAAGATAGCCTCGGAAGCGAACGGTCCGCGTTTAAACAACGACTTGCTGGCTACCTGCCTGGGTCGGAAGGATTGGCTGGCGTGATCAAATGCGCGCCTTCCGCCGCGGGCGGGGTCTGGGAGAGACGAAGGTCTGGGTCCGCAGCTTCAGGCACGCCCGCATTGTAATGAGAATTGTTCGCATTAACAAGACGTAAAACGTGCTTTCATGAAATTCAACGGGTGCCGAAGCTTGTCCTTCTTTTCGGCTGTGCTTTGCTGCTCCCCTACCGAAACAGGATGTGCGGTCCCGCCTCCGCCAGGTTTGCACACCCGCACAGCGCCATCGCGATTTCCAGCTCGTCGCGCAACAGCCGGATCACGTGGGAGACGCCCATCGCACCGGCATTGGCCAAGCCGAAGACGTAAGGACGGCCGATCAGGACGGCATTTGCACCGAGGGCAATGGCTTTCAGCACATCGGTGCCGCGCCGGATGCCGCCATCGATGAGTACCGTGAAGTCGGCGCCGGCTGCGTCCCGAATGCGCGGCAGGACGGCCGCAGTCGGCGGTAGGGTGTCCAGCGTGCGGCCGCCGTGGTTGGAGACGATGATGCCGGCGGCACCGGCACGCATCGCGAGGCGGGCGTCGTCGGGATGCATGATGCCCTTGAGCAAAATGGGAAGCCGGGTGACGCCACGCAGCCATTCAATATCTGCCCATGTCGGTGCGGAAGCCAGCAAGCCATCGAACAGCGGGCTCTGATGCGACCCCAGCGCGGCGGCCTTGGGAACCGGCAGGCCCGCCAGGTTGACGGCGGAAATGCCGGGCGGAAGCTTGAACCCGGCACGGCGTTCCCGGTCACGCACACCGCTGCTGGGCGCATCGACAGTCAGCACCAGCGCTTCATAGCCGGCCCGCTCTGCGCGTTGGGCCAGTTCGCGGGTGAAGCCGCGATCATGCTGGAAATACAGCTGGAACCAGAGCGGGCCGCGCCCTGCCTCGCTGCGTATGGCCTGTGCGACATGTTCCAGCGGCGTGCTGGCCTGGCTGCTCAGCACGATGCCCGCGCCCTGCATGCTCGCCGCGTAGGCAGTTGCCATCTCGCCGTCCCGATGCGCCATGCGCTGGAAAGCAACCGGTGCAAGCAGGATGGGATGTGCCAGCGTGCGCCCCAGCAGCACGGTGCGCGTATGGCCGCCGGTCAGCTTGCGCAACACGCGCGGGGAAAGCTGAATGGCATCCCACGCGCTGCGGTTCGCGCGCAGCGTGATTTCATCCGCAGCGCCGCCTGCGAAATACGCCCACGCGTTGTCGTCAAGACAGATACGCGCATGCGCCTCGTGATCGGCAAGCGACACGACGCCCGGAGGTATGGGCGTGATGGCTGGTATGCCGCTCATGTGTCGGCCCACATGCGCAGGAGGTTGTGGTACGTGCCGGTCAGCTGCACCACCGACGGCTCCTGCTCTCCCAGCACATTGCGCAGCTTCAGCAGCGCCATGTCCATCTCGAACAGCAACTGGCGCTGGTCGCCGCCACGCACCATGCTCTCGATCCAGAAAAAGCTCGCCAACCGGGCACCGCGCGTTACCGGCGTGACCTGATGCAGCGTGGTGCCGGGATACAGCACGGCGTCGCCGGCCGGCAGCTTGACGCGCCGCTCGCCTTGCGGGTCGTGGATCACCAGCTCGCCGCCATCGTATTCATCCGGATCGGCGAGGAACACGGTGCAGGACAGGTCGGTGCGCACCCATTGCGCCGGATTGCGCGAGTGCAGCACGGCGCCGTCGATATGGGCGCCGTAGTAGTTGCTTTCCCCGCTGTAGCGGTTGACCAGGGGATTGAAAATCTTGCGCGGCAACGCCGCGGAAAAGAACAGCGGGTTGCGCTGCACGGCGCCGAGTATCAGCGCCTGCAACTGGCGCAAGGCATCGCTGTCCTGCGCCAGTTGCTCGTTGTTCTTGCGGGCGACCGCCTGGCCGCCCGCGCTGACCCGCCCGTCCACCCACGGGGACTCCGGTCCAAGCAAGGCACGGGCGGTGGCAAGTTCCTCGCGGGTGAGAACGTTTTTCAGATGCAGAAGCATTGCGGGTCCTTGATACAGGTTTTAGAACATCGCCTTGAGCGTCAGTTCGACGCGGCGGGGCGCACCCGGCGCGTAGAAGCCGCGGTACAGCGAATCCGCGTACAGCCTGTCGGTCAGGTTGGTGACGTTCAGCTTGGCCGCCCAGGTTTCGTTGATCGTGTACTCGGCCATGGCGTCGAACACGGTGAAGCTGTCAGCCTCCAGCAGGCGCTGACCATCCGGATTCTGCTTGCCGCGATAGGTCGCGCCCGCACCAACACGCAGCTCGGGCAGGACGCGATAGGTCATCCACAGACTGCTGCTGTGCTTCGGCGTCAGCGCAGGACGGTCGCCCTCAACCTGGGCACCGGTGCCGGTGCCGCTAAGTACGACATTGCTATTGTCGATCTTCGCGCTCGGGATCCAGGTATGGTTGAAGAACACTTCCCACTTCGGCGTGATGCGGCCGGCAAGATTGAACTCCATGCCGGTCGCATGCCGCTTGCCAGAGAGCAGTTCCTGCGCTGCTGCGGTATCCGGGTCGGTGTTGCGCTCGTTGTACTTCTCGCTATAGAAGGCAGCCACGCCCAGCAGTGCCCGGCGTTCAAACAACTCCCACTTGCCGCCGACCTCGAGGTTGCGGCTCTTTTCCGGCCCGGTGTTGGCTGCACGTACCGAATTGTCGTTAAAACCAGGCGTGAACTGATAGGTATCGCCCGAGGTGTTGTACGAAGTACCGTAGGACGCGTAGTACGACGCCGCATCGTTCGGCTGGTACAGCGCGCCGACGCGCGGGCTCCACAGATTGTCGGAGCGCTCGCCGGTGCGCGCCCCCGCGGCGTCGCGGTAGGAAGCTTCGAAGTGGTCAAAGCGCAGCCCGCCGACCAGCTTGACGGTCGGCGTCAGCGCAAATGTGTCTTGCACATACAGGCCGATGTCTTGTGCATCGAAGGTATTGAACGGTGCCGGACCCCGGTTGTCGGCGCGTACCGCACCATCGTTCGGATTGCCGACAGTGGTGTTCGGCGCGAGTCCGAGGCCGGTAGTGAAGTTGTTCACCCGTTTGGCATCTTCGTTATAGAGATCCACGCCGGCGAGCACCTGATGGCGGCCGAACGTGCCGGAGAAATCGCTGGTCAACTGCGTGAGTTCGCTCTCGCCGATGCGGGCCTTGATGTTGCCCGCAGTATTTCGCGTGATGACGGTGGAGCCATTCAGGTTTTGCGCCGTGGTGCCGGGCGCAAAACGCACGACGGTCGCCAGCAGATCGCGGTCGTAGCGGCCATGTCGCAATGTCGTTTTGATCTGGCTGCCGTCATCGAAACGGTGGATGTGTCCCACGGTGCCGTACGTCGCCTCGGTATCGAGATGGTCGCTGGCCAGGCCGTAGTAGTTCTTGGCCGGCAGCGTCTCGATGATCGTGCCGGTACTCGGGGCGGCGCCGGATGTAAACCACGGATGGTTGTACAGCGGACGGCCGTCGATGCGCAGGTGGTACAGCCCGACCAGGAATTCATCCCGCGTGCCGATGCCCCAGCTATAGGTCGGCGCAATACCGAACTTCTTTTGCTTGGCGCCCCAGTTTTCAGCGTCATGCACCATTGCATTCAGGCGCAGCGCCGCATCATCGCCGGTCTTGATGTTGAAGTCGCCGGTGAAACGGTGCAGGTCGCCGCTGCCGACGGTGTAGGTGACTTCGTTCTGGTTGAACAGGAAAGGCGTCTTGTTGACCTGGTTGACCACGCCGCCGGTGGAGCCCTTCCCGAACAACATCGAGGCCGAGCCCTTCAGCACTTCGACCCGGTCGTAGTTGAAGGTGTCGCGCTCATACAGCGCACCGTCGCGCAAGCCGTCGGTGTAAATGTCGCCCGCCTGTCCGAGCGAAAAACCGCGAAGGCGCACATCTTCCTCGCCCGTCTCACCGGCCTGGAAGGTGACGCCGGCAGTATTGCGCAGCACTTCGCGGAAGTCATCAAGGTTGCGGTCGTCCATCAGCCGCTCGGTCATCACCGTGACCGATTGCGGAATGTCGCGCAGTTCCTGCGTGCCCTTGCCGATACCGGTGGTGGTAGCACGCATCGAATCCTTGCTCTGGGTTTCGCGGCTGCCTTTGACCTCGACCGTCGGCATCACCTTGTCGGGCGGGGTCGAAGTCTGTGCCCAGGCGGACACGGAAGCGGCCAGCATCAATGCACCGAGGGGCAAGGCCGCCGGCGCACGCAGGGAGTCCGATTCCTGGCCGGATTGAATGGAGCAGATGGTATCGGGAATAGCCGGTCTTTCGTATTGTTTTTTCATTGCGTTCCTTTAGATAGCGATGGTTGCTCTCCCGGCTGGCTATCTGCAATGAGAATGGCTGGCTACGAAGAAATTCAGAAAGTTGTCATGCGGTGCCGCGCGCGCCGCACCGGGCGCGCCAATCCCCGCCATTGTGTGTATGGGGGTCTGAGCGTCCGGCGGTGCGGAATCGGGGTGCGAACAGTTATTTGTAGCCGGCGCGATCCAGGATCTTCTGTGCAGCGACCTGGTTCTTGCCGATGGCGGAAATCGGGACGTTCTCGGCCTTGAACTTGCCCATGGCCTTCAACGCCGGATTGCCGGTGGCGGCGGACGATACAACCGGCCACTCGTTATTGCCATCGGCGAAATACTGCTGCGCCTCGTCGCTGGCGAGGTACTCCAGGAACTTCACCGCTGCATCGCGATGCGGCGCATTCTTTGCCACTCCGCCGCCGGCGACATTGACATGCGTGCCGGAGCTCTGCTGATTCGGCCAGACGAAGCCGACCTTGTTCATGACTTCACGATCCTCGGATTTGGTGGAGCGCAGCATGCGTGCGTAGTAGTAGGAATTGGCGACCGTCACACCGCACTCGCCGGAGGCGACGCTCTTGATCTGGTCGGTATCGCCACCGCGCGGCGGACGTGCGAAGTTGGCCACCACGCCTTGCGCCCATTTCTCGGTCGCCGCCTCGCCATTGCGCTCGATCATGGAGCCGATCATCGACAGCATGTAGGGATGCGAGCCGGAGCGGGTGCAGACCTTGCCCTTCAGCTTAGGATCGGCCAACGATTCATAGGTCTGCACATCGTCCGGTTTCACGCTGACCTTGTTATAGACGATGATGCGCGCCCGGGTAGAAAAACCGAACCATTCCGCGCCCTTGCCTTCGTCGCTGGCACGCAGATGTGCAGGGATCCGCGCCTCCAGCACCTTCGACTGCACCGGCTGGAACATGCCTTCGACCTGCGCGCGCCACAAGCGCGCCGCGTCCACCAGCAGGATCACGTCGGCCGGACTGTTCTTGCCTTCATTGCGCAGGCGCTCCACCAGCGCCGCGTCGTCGGCCTCGATCCGGTTGATGCGAATGCCGGTCTGCTGCGTGAAGTTGCTGTACAGCTGCTCGTCAGTCTGGTAGTGGCGCGCCGAGTACAGATTCAGCACGTTTTCCTGCGCATGGGCCGGCAGCGCGCCAGCAAAGGTCATCACAGCGGCGGCAAGCTTGAGTCGAAGATGTTTTTTCATGGGCGGTTCGCACTCTTTGTTCAATACCGGCATCGGAAAGGCAGCCGGGGGATGGAAGAAGGAGAAAGAATCTTTACGAGTGCGAATAATAACAATTCTCATTTAAACTAGCAATTTTTTTGAGCTGAATCAATTTATTGCCTATGACGAAACAAGGGTTTCCTGCCCGCTCAAAGGCGATGCAATGGCGATGCAGCGGGTTTTCTGTAGCGCGCAAGCCGCCGGCAAGGAGAAAGAAAGCCTTGCCAGCCATCCCCTCATCCGCAATAATGGTAATGATAATGATTCCCATTAATAAAAATTGCCAGCATGCGTAGCACCTCTTTGCCCATGGCACACTCCCCTTCGCCCGCATTTCGCCAGTTCGCCGAACGCATCGGTCCGCTCGGCGTGATCATCCTGCTGCACGTCGGATTTTTCTATGCGCTGCAGAGCGGCCTGCTGCGCCACGCCGCACAAGTGGTCGTGCCAAAAGCCGTCATGGTCAGCTTCATCATCCCGGAACAGCCGAAACCGGAACCGCCGAAACCGCAGCCCGCACAACCAACGACGGTGCCGGTCGTGAAGAAAGCCGTTACGCCGCCGCCGGTGAAGCGAAAGATCAACAACACGCCGTCGGAGAAAGCGATCAGCGCCCCTCCGGAACCGCCCGCGCCACCCGCACCGCCAGAGCCGGCACCGGAGTTCGTTCCGCCAGCGCCACCGGCAGCCGCCGCGCCCGCCCCGATGGCACCGGTGCTGCCGCGAACCATTTCGTCCGGCATCGAATACATCGAGGCGCCGCAACCCGTCTATCCGCCCGTCGCACGCCGCATGGGCGAGGAAGGCAAGGTCATGCTGCGCGTGCTCGTCAACGAACGAGGTCGCCCGGAGCGCGTGGAGGTGCAGAAAAGCTCCGGCTCGCCCCGCCTCGACGAGGCCGGCAAACAGGCCGCCATGCGCGCCGTGTTCAAGCCCCATATCGAAGACGGCCGCCCGGTTGCCGTCTTCGCCATCATCCCGATCAGGTTTCAATTAGATAGTTAACAGGAGTCAACATGGAAGCAAGTCCGTACGGATTGTCGAATCTCTGGACGCAAGGTGACATGGTCACCAAGGGTGTCGCCTTTCTGCTGGTCGCAATGTCGATCGCCTCGTGGTACGTGATCGTGACCAAGGCGCTGCAGCTGTGGCGCTACGGCCGCGCCGCGCGTGCCGCCGGCCATGAGTTCTGGGATACGACCAACATCAACGACGGTCTCTCGGCGCTCGGCCATGGCAATCCGTTCTCCGAGATTGCGCATGCCGGCGTCGGCGCAATGCGCCACCACAATGCGCACAAGGGACACCTGCACGACCAGCTGACGGTCAGCGACTGGGTCACGCTGTCGCTGCGCCAGGCGATCGACGAGGCGTCCGGCAAGCTGCAGACCGGCATGGCTGTGCTCGCTTCCGTCGGTTCCAGCGCACCTTTCGTCGGTCTGTTCGGCACCGTGTGGGGCATTTATCACGCGCTGGTGGCCATTGGTACTTCCGGCCAGGCCAGCATCGACAAGGTGGCCGGCCCGGTGGGCGAAGCGCTGATCATGACCGCGCTTGGTCTGGCAGTGGCGATCCCGGCCACCTTCGGCTACAACGCGCTCGTGCGTGGCAACAAGGCCGTGATCGCCAAGCTCAACAAGTTCGGTTTCGATCTGCACGCCTTGTTCGTGACCGGCGCACGCGCTGCCCATTCGGGCGACGACACCGCCAACGGCGCGCGCCTCGTCGCCGTGCAGGGCAAGTAAGGAGCTGACCATGGCAATGGGTTCCCTGTCCGAATCGGAAGACGACTTCAACCCCGAGATCAACACCACGCCGCTGGTCGACGTGATGCTGGTGCTGCTGATCATCTTCATCATCACCATTCCGGTGATGAACCACAGCGTCAAGATCGACCTGCCGCGCGCAACCAGCCAGCCGAACGAGACCAAGCCGGAGAACATCAACCTGTCCATCGACGCCGAAGGCAAGCTGTACTGGAACACGGAGAACATCGACGCCGGCCAGATGCAGGCGCGCATCGCGGAAGCGGCAAAGCTGTCGCCGCAACCGGAGCTGCACATCCGGGCAGAACGCACCACGCAGTACGAGAAGGTGGCGCAGGTGATGGCCGCAGCCCAATCGGGCGGGCTGGGCAAGATCGGCTTTGTAACGGATCCGCAGGGACAATAAGATCCGCCTTGACCTGACGGGCACGTCTGCTCAGGCACGCTCGTCAGGACACCTGATAATACGCAACAGCCCTACCTTCCCCATCGGCCGGCACTGCCTTTCATCTGCACTCACGGCCGGCTCGCTCACTACCGGCTTCCGGTATCCCAACATCCCATTTTTCGCACAGCGACTATCCGCGCAAGCCGTTCGTCATCGGATGTCACGCACACAGATCAAGAAACCCGTGAAGAAATTCCGGAAGGCAAGTATCTGATAGATATTTCCGATTACAATCACATCGCTTGTTTTTAAGCAACATTTCACTGCTCCGGCCACGCTCTGACCAAGCCAAGTAATGGACATGCGCCGCAATGCATTTTTGCAGGCACCGGGAGAGGAAATGTTTTTCTGGAAGTTGGTGTGACCACGCAAGGGACTCCAGGCTGACGGCATGGCCGGAGGCCGGCAATACAACGAGGCGGGTTGGCTCCCCGCAGCCTTTGCGGTCACATGACAATCTCCATCAACACCAACCCCTGACTGCCTGTTGCGGTCGGCAGATTCCACCCCGGTGGATGCCGCCGACGGTCAATGTGCAGCCGCGTAGAAGGAAATGCGTTGTGCGCCTGAGCAATCTGAAAATCTGGATCCAGCTAATCGTCACCATCGGTGTCGCCCTTCTGGTCGTATGGACCGGGGTCATCATCTGGCAAGACTATGCGTACCGGAAGACGGCAGTGGATCAGGCAAGCAGCTTTTCCCTCAGCATGCATGACGCCACCATGGCCGGACTGACGGGCATGATGGTAACCGGCACGATACAGCAGCGCGACATCTACCTCGATCAGATCAAGCAGCTCAATGTCATCCGGGACGTACGCGTCATCCGCGGCGAAAACGTAATCAAGGCCTTCGGCGCCGGCGATGCCAAATCGGATGTCCAGCCCGATGCGCTCGAAAAGCAGGTGCTGCAGACCGGCAAGGAAGTCATTCGCGTCGAATCCGACGGCAGCGGCGAATACCTGCGTGCCGTGCGCCCCACCCTCGCGGAGAAAAACTATCTCGGCAAGGATTGCACGACCTGTCACCAGGTGCCGGAGAAGAGCGTGCTCGGCGTGGTCAGCATGAAAATCTCGCTGGAGGAAGCCAATGCCGCAGTCGCCCAGCAGCGGCTCAAATCCATCCTCGCTGCCATACTGACCTGCATACCGGTGCTGCTGGTGATCTATCCCTTTATTCGCAAGGTAGTCACCCAGCCGCTGGAACGCGCAATCGCTGTTGCGCGCGGCATTGCCGAAGGCGACCTGACGCAGCAGATCGACGTCAAAACCACCAACGAAACCGGCAAGCTGCTCCAGGCACTGAAAGACATGAACCAGAGCCTTGTCGGCATCGTCAGCCAGGTGCGCGAAGGGACGGATACGATCTACGACGCATCGGGCGAGATTGCGGCCGGCAACCAGGACCTCTCCGCACGCACCGAATCGCAGGCCAGTGCACTGGAAGAGACCGCATCAGCGATGGACGAACTGACCTCCACCGTAAAGCAGAATGCGGACAACGCCCGTCAGGCCAACCAGAGTGCCTTGTCGGCCTCGGAAGTAGCCGTGCGCGGTGGTGCCGTCGTCTCCGAAGTCGTCACGACGATGGAATCGATCAATGCCTCGTCAAAGAAAATTGCCGACATCATCAGTGTGATTGACGGCATTGCCTTCCAGACCAATATCCTGGCATTGAATGCCGCCGTGGAAGCCGCTCGCGCAGGCGAACAGGGACGCGGCTTCGCGGTGGTCGCATCGGAAGTCCGCAGCCTCGCGCAGCGCTCGGCCACGGCAGCCAAGGAAATCAAGGTACTGATCAGCGGCTCCGTCGACAAGATCGAGGCGGGCACGACGCTGGCGCATCAGGCGGGCGCGACAATGAACGCCGTCGTCGACAGCATTCGCCATGTCACCCAGGTCATGGGTGAGATCACGCAGGCAAGCAGCGAGCAGACGGCCGGCATCGAGCAGGTCAACCAGGCCATTGCGCAGATGGATACCGTCACACAGCAGAACGCCGCGCTCGTGGAAAAGGCAAGCTCTGCGGCACAGTCGCTGCGTGAGCAGGCAGGACAGCTGGAACAGGTCGTGCGGGCCTTCAAGCTGAATGCACATTCAGGCGGGAACGGCCCCGCGATCCTGGCGCGGGACGGTCTTGCCGAGCCGTTCCTGGAATTCGCGGAAGAGTCCGGCGACGAATCTGCAGAAGCGAGCGGAACGCTCAGCGGCCCCGGCCGGAGCCTGCCGTCCGTGTCATACGACGCAGCACGTCGGGCTTGATGGAGGACTGGCCGGGCGGATTCGCACCTTTGCGCACCGCCGGGCCGCATCCGCCGCAACTTCCGCAACCGGAGGCGCAGTCCGCCTCCTCCTGCTTCTTGCGCAGACGGGCCGCGAGCTTGCGCATGCCCATGCTCTCGAACATCTGCGCGCTGATCCTGCGCACCGCACGCCTGGCTGCCTTTGGTGTGTAGCGCACCAGGATCGACCAGGCGGCAAAAGCGACGATCAGGCCGACAACAAATTCCTGCATTTCAACCTCCCAGCAGCGCGCGGCTGACTTGATAGGTGACGAACGACGCCAGGTACGCCAGCGCGAACATGTAGCCTGTCATCACCAGTACCGGCGTCCATGAGTTCGTTTCCCGGCGCACGATCGACAGCGTCGAAATGCACTGCGGCGCGAATACATACCAGGCGAGCAGCGACAAGGCCGTCGGCAGGCTCCAGGTAGCGGCAATCATGGGCGTCAGTGCGGTGGCGAGATCGTCGCCGGTCGTCGACAGCGCATAGACCGTGCCCAGCGCACCGACGGCAACCTCGCGCGCAGCGAGGCCGGGAATCAGCGCGATCACGATCTGCCAATTGAAGCCGATCGGCGCAAACAAGGGCTGGAGCCAATGTCCCAGCTGGCCGGCAAGGCTGTACTGGATCGCCGCACCGGTCGCCCCTTCCGGCGCGGACGGGAAGCTGGACAGGAACCAGATCACGATCATCATCGTCAGGATGATCGTGCCGACGCGGGTGACGAAAGTCTTGGCGCGTTCCCACAGCCCGATGAACAGGTTGCGCATGTTCGGCCAGTGGTAATTCGGCAGCTCCAGCATCAACGGCTGGTAGCGGCCCTTGGCCGTCGTCAGCTTCATCACGTAGGCCACCGCCATCGCCGACACGATGCCGGCAACATAGAGGCCGAACAGCACCAGGCCCTGCAGGTTGAAGAGACCGACCTCGCGGTCCGGGATGAAGGCGCCGATCACCAGTGCGTATACCGGCAGGCGCGCGGAACAGGTCATCAGCGGCGCAATCATGATGGTCGCAAGCCGGTCGCGCGGATTCTGGATCGTGCGCGTGGCCATGATGCCGGGCACCGCGCAGGCAAAGCTCGACAGCAGCGGAATAAAGGCGCGGCCCGACAGGCCGACGCTGCCCATCAGGCGGTCCAGCAGGAAGGCTGCGCGCGGCAGGTAGCCGGAATCCTCCAGCACCAGGATGAAGAAGAACAGGATCAGGATCTGCGGCAGGAAGACCAGCACGCTGCCGGCGCCAGAGACAATGCCGTCCACCAGCAGGCTGCGCAGCACGCCTTCGGGCATGGCGGCGTTGATCGCCTCGCCGATGGCGGTGACGCCACTCTCGATCAGCTCCATCGGCGCTTCCGACCAGCTGAACACCGCCTGGAAGATCAGGAACAGCACGGCGGCAAGGATCGGATAGCCCAGCACCGGGTGCAGCACGACGGCGTCGATGCGATCCCCGGCGACATGCGCATTGCCTTCGTCGGTCACCACCGCGTTCAGGATGCGTCGCACTTCGCGCTGCGTGTCTTCCAGCGTGTCCTGGTTGCCGTCATTGAAGGACTCGGTGCTGCCGGCACTGGCGCGCTGCGGCAATGCCTGGAGCTGGTCGAGGTGCGCAACGAGCGCTTCGCTGCCGCCGGGTTTGACGGCAATCGTCTCGACCACCGGAATGCCCAGTTCGGCCTGCAGCCTTGCCGTATCCACCGTGATGCCGCGCTTCTTCGCGACATCCATCATGTTCAGCGCCAGCACCGTCGGGCGCTTCAGGCGCAGGACCTCGAGCACCAGGCGCAGGTTCAGGCGCAGGTTGCTGGCGTCGACAACCAGAACGATCACGTCCGGAAGCGCCTCGTCCTGCTGCTTGCCGAACAACACGTCGCGCGTGACGGCCTCGTCCGGCGTCATCGCGTTCAGGCTGTAGGCGCCCGGCAGGTCCACCACCTGGTAGGAGCGGCCGGCTGCGGAGGTGAACTGCCCTTCCTTGCGCTCCACCGTCACGCCGGCATAGTTGGCCACTTTCTGGCGGGCGCCGGTGAGGCGGTTGAACAGTGCGGTCTTCCCGCAATTGGGATTGCCCACCAGGGCAAGGTGCAGCGGCCTGGCTGTACTCATGGTTTTCAAATAAATGTGTTATGCGCGCTCGACGTGCTCGACGCGGATGAGCGCAGCTTCGTGGCGCCGCAGCGCAAAGGTTGTGTTGCCGATGCGCACAGCAATCGGGTCGCGTCGCGGAAAAGATTCGGCAACGATGCGGATCCTCTCGCCTTCCACAAAACCCAGTTCCAGCAAGCGGCGACGAGTGGCGACATGTTCTTCGGCTTCGCCGTGCGCCAGGCCGATCACGTTGGCATGGTCGCCTTTGCGCAGGTGGCTGAGGGAAAGTTTGTCCGACTGTGGATGCTGGTGATGCTTAGCGTGCTTGCGGGAGGTAGGGGACATCGCTAATTCTCCAAAAGGAATCCGTTGGCTGCCAGTTGCGACCGGCTTTCGCCTCTGCATGCATTGCTTCGAACGCGTTTCGCGCATATTTCTGGCACATATTTCTGGCACATATTTCGAGCGCGTTTTGAGGCGGCCGATTTGTTGCAATGGCTCAAGACAAGTATACACCTTAATGATAATAATTCTCAATATCGTTTTATCTTCTTAAAACAATTAGCCCTTCCGTATTTCGCAGCAAATTTCCTGTCGCGGCGTCAATCCCGCGGCGGGAGGATGAACATCGCCGGGGCATCCGACCGTATCGCAGGCTCATCCAGCGCAACGAGTTCAAACCGGATCGGATGCGCTCCCGGCTCACTCTTGCCCGCCCCATCCTCGACCCGCACCGGAACCGACCGCGTCGAGGCTGCACCGACTTCCACTGACGCGTCCGACGCCAGCGCCATACCGCGCTCGCCGGAGACGGAAATTCGGTACACATGGGGCTTTTCATCGGTATTCATGACCTGCAGGCGGTAGACGTTTTCCACCCGCCCCTCCTCGGTGAGGCGCGCCATGACGCCGCGGTCGGCGATGACATCAAGCTTGAGCGGGACGCGCATTGCGAGCGAGCCAAGGTAAAGGGCGGCACCTGCGCCAAGCAGGCCGGCATAGGCGAGAACACGCGGGCGCCACAGCCGCCGGCGCATCTGCTGCCGCGACAGCCCCAGTTTCATGGCGTTTTCCGACGTGTAGCGAACCAGTCCGCGCGGCTTGCCGATCTTGTACATCACCGCGTCGCAGGCATCGACGCATGCCGCGCAATCGATGCACTCGTACTGCAGGCCGTTGCGGATGTCGATGCCGGTCGGGCACACCTGCACGCAGACGGAACAGTCGATGCAGTCTCCGAGCACCGGCCCTGCCCCACGCCGCCACGTGCGGCGCACGCCCCGCGGTTCGCCGCGCGCAGGGTCGTAGCTGATCAGCAGCGTATCGCGGTCGAACATCACGCTCTGGAAGCGCGCATAAGCGCAGATGTGCTTGCAGAACTGCTCGCGCATCCACCCGGCATTCAGGTACGCCAGCCCGCCGTAGCACAGGATCCAGAACAGTTGCCAGGGGCCGAGCGACAGCGTGGCGATCTCCCGCAGCAGCGTGCGGACCGGCGTGAAGTAGGCCACCAGCGTGATACCGATCCAGAGGGAGACGATGATCCATGCGACATGCTTTCCCGCTTTCTTCGCCGCCTTCGCCAAGGACCATGCCTGCTTGTCGAGCCGGATACGGGCGCTGCGATTGCCCTCGATGCGATGCTCGATCCACATGAAGATGCCGGTATAGACCGTGTGCGGACAAGCAAAGCCGCACCACACGCGCCCGGCCAGCGCGCTCGACAAGAACAGCAGGCCGGCGCACAGCATCAGCAGGCCGGCAAGGTAGATGAAGTCCTGCGGCCACAGCACCAGTCCGAACACATGGAACTTGCGCACCGCAAGGTCGAACAGTACGGCGGGCCTGCCGTTCCAGCTCAGCCATGGCAGGCCGAAGTACACCAGTTGCGTCAGCCACACCGTCGCCCAGCGCCAGTTCGTGTAAGGGCCGCGGGCTTCGCGCGCATAGATCTTTGCGCCGTACGCTGGTAGTGCAGATACCGGTGCTATCGTCCCCGGGCCTTTTCCTGGCATTGCCTGCTGCATTAACTGCTTTCATCCGTCGAAGGCCGCATGTTAACTGATGGCATTCCCTGCCGGCGCCCGGAATTGACTAATGTCAATTTTCTGCATTGAAATCCGTCCGCAGCGCATAGCCACGAGCGCGCAATCCCGAGGTGTGGTCTGTTTGTCAATTTCTTGACGCTGCTCATTCAGTGGCGATCGGTCGCGGTCCTATTATCAAAGCGGGCGCACAACGAGCCCTTATGCATTGCGAACACTGGAACTGGCAGGGCAGCCAAACCATCAGTATGCAGTCAGCCCGCCAATCCTTTCCGCGCGCCATGCATGTGCGCGTGCGCTGCCGCCCTTCTCCGGCGGTTTTCCTCTTAACCAGAAGACGAAACGAAAGGATTGCGCGATGCGAACAACGACGATTGGAATAACCCTTCTTTCCGGCGCCCTGGCCCTGTCCGGCTGCGCCGGCCCTACCAGTCAGGAGCAGACAGCCATGGTCATCGGTGGCGTGCTCGGCGGCACGCTCGGCTCCCAGGTCGGCGGCGGGCGTGGCCGGACTGCGGCAACCGTGCTCGGTACGATTGTCGGCGCCTCGGTCGGCGGCGCCGTAGGACGCTCCATGGACGAAACCGACCGCCTGAAGGTCGCCCATTCGCTGGAAACAGTGCGGACCGGCGTGCCGTCAACATGGCGCAATCCGGACACGGGCAACCAGTACACCGTCACGCCGACAAGGACGGTCGAAACCTCAGGCGGGCCATGCCGTGAGTACACGGTCGACGGCATGATCGGGGGAAGAAAGGAAAAGATCTACGGCACCGCATGCCGCCAGCCGGACGGCAGCTGGCGCACAACGAACTAGCACGTGCTGGGAGTATGGGAATGCGAGGCTGCCGCAGGCATTGCCGGGCTCGCATTCCATTAACACATTCATTTCACGGCCTGATGCGGCGCTTGCCGTTGCCCGCCGCGCCGCACGCGCACTGAAAAGCCGAGAGCGGCGCACTGCCTCAGGCTGCGCGCATCTTCCGGCTCACTTCATGCACGGTGTCGACCAATACCGTTACCGATTCCGGCGGCGTGAATTGCGAAATGCCGTGCCCGAGATTGAACACATGGCCGCTGCCGTCGGCGTGTGCAGATGGCTTGCCGAACGATTCCAGCAGCTTCGTCGCTTCCGCACGGATCTGCTCCGGTCCGGCAAACAGCACGTTCGGATCGAGGTTGCCCTGCAATGCGACCTTGTGCCCGACACGCTTGCGCGCGTCGCCCAGGTTCACCGTCCAGTCCAGTCCCACTGCATCGGCGCCGATGTCGGCAATCTGCTCCAGCCACAGGCCGCCGCCCTTGGTAAACACGATCGCCGGGATCTTCACGCCGTTGTGCTCGCGCTTTAACTGGCTGACCACGTCGCGCATGTACGCCAGCGAGAACTGCTGGTAGATGCCGTCGGCCAGCACCCCGCCCCAGGTGTCGAAGATCATCACCGCCTGCGCGCCGGCGTCGATCTGCGCATTCAGGTATTGCGCGACCGCCTGTGCATTGGTCTTGAGGATGTGGTGCATCAAATCCGGCCGTGCATAGAGCATCGTCTTCACATGGCGGAAATCCTTGGAGCTGCCGCCTTCGACCATGTAGCAGGCGAGCGTCCACGGACTGCCGGAAAAGCCGATCAGCGGCACACGGCCGTTGAGCTCGGTGCGGATCTGCGTCACCGCATCGAACACATACTGCAGCGAACCAGACGGCGGCAACTGCAAGGCGTTGACGGCCTTTTCATCGCGCAGCGGATGGGCAAATTTCGGCCCCTCGCCTTCCACAAACGACAGGCCCAGTCCCATGGCATCCGGCACGGTGAGGATGTCGGAGAACAGGATCGCCGCGTCCAGCGCATAGCGGTCCAGCGGCTGCAGCGTGACTTCGGTGGCGAAATCGGGGCTCTTGGCCAGTCCCATGAAGGAGCCGGCGCGCTTGCGGGTGGCGCAGTATTCCGGCAAATAGCGGCCGGCCTGGCGCATCAGCCACAGCGGCGTGTATTCAGTCGGCTGGCGCAGCAAGGCGCGCAGGAAGGTGTCGTTCTTCAGGGGAGCAAATTGTGTGGACATGAAAGGGTCTTCTTGGGGTCTTCTTGGGATCTTTTTGATTAGGGCATGTGGTGTGCCGGACATTCCGGCCTGCAGCGCATGCTGCATGACCGGTGGCGCGGCGTAGGCAGTGCAGCGTTAACTGCCCCGCCGGCAACGAAAGCAATAGAAGCAACTGCAGCCATGGAAGCAATCAACGGATATTTCTCGCGTCCTGCGACAGTCAGCGCGATGTCTGGCGCGTCTCACCGTTGTCCTGCACCAAGCCGAGCGCTTCGTATTCTTCGAGCTTGCGATACAGGCTCGACAGGCCGATTCCCAGCTTTTGTGCTGCGGCACGGCGGTCGCCGCCGGCGTCCTGGATCGCCTTGCAGATCACGGCACTTTCGAAGCGGCGCACCTGCTCGCGCAGGCTGTCGCCGGATTCCGCCGGCGCAGCGCCATTCTTGCCGGCAGGCGCAATGCGCGCGATCTGCGGCGGGAGGTCGGCACGCGTAATGCGTCCTTCGTCCGCCAGGATCAATGCGCGGTCCACCACGTTTTCCATCTCCCGCACATTGCCCGGCCAGTCATAGGCAACCAGGATCTCCTCGACATCGGGGTCGATGGAAAGACCGCCGACATTGCCGAGACGCTTCGCGCCTTTCTGCAGCAGGAAGCGCACGAGGCCAGGAATGTCCTGGCGGCGCTCACGCACCGGCGGCGCGTGGACATGGAACACTGAAAGCCGGAAATACAGGTCTTCGCGGAACTTCCCGTCGGCGACCATCTGCGCCAGGTCGCGGTTCGTCGCGGCGACGATGCGCACATCGGCGCGCTTGGCCTGCTCGCCGCCCACCGGGCGCACGGTCTTTTCCTCGATCACGTGCAGCAGCTTGACCTGCAGCGCCAGCGGCAGTTCGCCGATCTCGTCGAGGAAGATGGTGCCCTTGTCCGCCTCCAGGAACAGGCCCTTGCGCGCCTTGTCGGCACCGGTAAAAGAACCCTTGATGTGGCCGAACAGCTCGCTCTCCATCAGGTTCTCGGGAATCGCGCCGCAGTTCACCGGAATGAACGGGCCATCGGCGCGCGTGCTGCTCTGGTGGATCTGGCGTGCGATCACGCCCTTGCCGGTGCCGCTCTCGCCGGTCACCAGCACGGTGCTTTCGGTCGGCGCCACCTTGGCGATCATGCGGTCGAGATCCTTCATCACCGGCGACGAGAAGGTAAACATTTCCTCGCGCGAACCGAGCACGAGGTTGCGCAGCACCCGGTTTTCGGAACTGAGCTTGCGCATGTCGCGCACCTTCATCAGGCGATGCAGCACTTCTTCATTGCGCACCGGCTTGATCATGTAGTCCGACGCGCCGGCCTTGATCGCCTCGATCGCCGTGTCGACCGATGCAAACGCGGTCATCATGATGAAGCTCGTGTCGATGCCCGCGGCGCGCGCGCGGCGCACCAGTTCGATACCGGTGAAATCCGGCATTTTGATATCGCTGATTGCAACGTCGATGTCGCCCTTTGACAGGCGCTCCAGCGCCTCCGTCCCGTTGCAAGCCTGGCTGACGCTGCATCCCGACCTGGACAGGTGGGCCGACAGGATCTGCCGGATGGCAGGTTCGTCGTCGACCACAAGGACTTCAAGCGATTTCATCTGTATGTCGTTAGGTTGTTTCATTGATTGGAAAATAAACTCGTACACGCGTTCCCGCGCCGGGTGCGGAATCGATGTCGATGCTGCCCCCTTGGTTATCCATGATGGAATAGCACAAGGATAAACCGAGCCCGGTTCCTTTGCCTGCCGGCTTGGTGGTAAAGAACGCATCAAAGGCGCGTTCGCGCACCGCCGGCTCCATCCCGGGGCCGTTATCCTCGACAACCATGCAGACGCGGCCGCCATCGTTCCGGGTTGAAATGATAATCTCCGGCTGCCTGTCCTTCACTGTTTCCAGCGCATCCATGGCATTGATCAGCAGGTTCATGACGACCTGCGTGTACTGGTCAGCCACGCCGTAGATTGCCGGCAACGTGGGATCGAGTTCCAGCCTGAGATCGACGCTGTGCGCCCGCTTGTCGTAGCGAATCAGGCTTGCCGTGCTGCGCAGTTGCGCATTCAAATCAAGAAACTGCGGTTCGGCCATCTGCGGCGATGCGAAATCGGAAATCTCGCGAATGATCGCTGCCAGGCGCTCCGTCTGTTCCTGGATCAGGTCTTCCCGGCACGGCTGGTCCTGCGCCCCGGCTTCGCCTTCGGTGCCGGCCTCCATGCCCGCCTCCCGGCGATCCTTCATTTCCTGCGCAATCCCCGAAATCGCCGCAATCGGATTGCCGATTTCATGCGCGACGCCGGCTGCGAGCGCGCCGATGGCCGCCATTTTTTCCTGGTGAAAATACTTCTGGCGTTCGACGATCAGTTCCTTCTCCCGCTTGTCGAGGATCTGCGTCATGTTATTGACCGTCCGCATCACGTCGCCGACCTCGTCATGGCGCCTGATCCTGAGCGGCGCGCCGCGATAGCCGTTGACGATGGCCAGCGCGCGTGCCTGCAGCAGATTCAAGTCCTTCACCAGCCTCTTGAAAAAGATCATCATGATCATGCCGAGCAGCGCAAGGCCGATCACGCCGAGCATCAGGGTGGTTCGCGCCACCGAGTTCGCCTTTTCCTCATAACGCTGGGACATCTGCGTGCGCGCCTCCTGCGACTGATCCGCAAGGCTGGTGAATTCATTCTTTGTCTTGACCAGCGCGGTGATCAGCCGGTTCATGGTCTCCCGCGACGGCGTCAGGCTGGCGTCATGCAGTGCTGCCTCGACATCATCCAGGTTGAGGTCGAATTCCGGCATCTTCGCGTGCAGTTCCGCATGCTTGGCCTTCAGGATCTGATAGTGCATCTGGATGCGCTGCATGCCGGCGGGGTTGACGGCGTCGACGTTGGCGAAGACCCCCATCATCGCGTGGAATGCCGCAGTGTCGGCCTGCTTGAGCAGGCTGTCGATTTCCAGCGATTCCTGGATCTGCTCGAAATCCCGCAGCAGCAGGTTCTTCTGATACGCCACGAACAGTGCAATCATGACGCCATAGACGAACAGCGCCGCCAGTACCAGCCAGCCCTTGGTCCGGACCGAGAAGACATAGCTGCCATTCGGCCTGGCTGCATCTTCGCCGGCCACCTTTGCTGCGGCCACATGCGCTTGCCCGGACGAAGGCCCGGGGTCGACCGCAACGGGCGGCGGCAACGCCGGGCCTTCAAGGTTTTCCATTTTCATCACAATATTCGATTGGATCGTCGCGTGCTGGTCGCGTTCAGCGAATCTCGCACGGAACATGTCGCTCTGCCATGACAGCCTCCACTGAGTGCAAACCCCACGCCTTGCATTCCACTTCCCGTGAGCCGGCCCCCGGATAGCCGGAAGAGCGACATCAGGTGCGCCAGACGAAACCTGAAGCACTTTCATCCTGGCAGCTTCAATCCCGGCGGGAGCGCAACACCTCCTTGTAACTCCGCTACGCGCGCCATTTGGCGGGCTGCGACGCGGTGCGCAACCCGTACGAGCCGTCTTCCCGGCACAAGGTCAGCGTCATTTCAGCACCGGTTTTGACTCTCTCGCCACGGTCTCCGGACAGGTTCGCAGACGGGTGTAGCGCTTTGCTAAAGCAAAATTAGTTCCATGCAAGAAAAACAGCTTCGCGGCGGGCTCGGGCAAGACATCTCGGACAAAAGTTGATTTGAAACAAATCCACCGTCGGCTTTTCCCGCGAATGGGAGCCGCCAAACTTTCCGATTCCCGGTTTTGGGAATACGCGTCATGCAATAAGCCGTGCGCCATGCCCGGTCCACGTCCGTTGAACAAACCGCCATGATTTGCCTGCGCATCCGCATGAGCAAGCCCGCGCTCCGGAGGGCACTCCTTTTCCGCCGCCTGTCTGATTGGCATATTAATTGCACTACAGCAAACCCAAGCCATGCCATGCGCGTTTCCGCGCATTGCTTGAGCGGTGTACCAAACCTTCGCTGCGAAGACTGCGCGATCCCTGCCTCGTCACGACCGCTCCAGGGAAGACCGGCGAAGCAATGTCCAGGGGCACCCGTGCCGTCGGCGGCATCAGCCGTGCATCAACTGTCTTTCCGCCCGACCCGGGTCCGAAGCTGCAGGCTCAACCAGTGCAATACGCCAGCAGGAAGTTCTGAACCAAAAAGGAAGCACCCGATGCACAAGAAGCTCATGTCCAACCTGCTGCTGATCATGTTCCTGGTCGGCGCGGCATCGGGCTTTTTTGTCAGCAGCATCGGCCTGTGGGGCCTGTACCAGAGCGCCCGCAACCTTGACCAGATTTACCAGCGTGGCAGCGAACTGGTCGGCCGTGCTCTTGATGTCGAAACACAGGCATTGCATTCGCAGGCGCTTTTTCTCGACGCATTGCGCAGGCAGCAATTGTCCCAGGCCGACAAGGACGCCCTGATCAGCGCAGACGATCAGTTGCAGCGATTGATTGCCTCGCTCCAGGGTGACGCCATGCAGCGCGCGAACTGGGAGGAGATCACCCGCCTCAGTACGCGCCTTGCGGAGAGCCACCAGCAGGCGTTGAACCTGCTGGAAACCCGCCCGGAAGATGTGTACCGATTCCATACCGGCAGCACCCTTCCCTTGTTCAACGACCTGATGGTCGCATTGCACCAGTCCGTTCCGCACCTCGCGCAGGAAGCCAGGAATGCCTATCTCCAGGCGGCAGACGCCAACCGCGGCACGCGCAACGCGCTGCTGACAATGACCCTGCTGGCATCCGTATTCTTCTGCCTGACCGCCTGGCTGACCTACCGCGAGTCCGCCGAGCGCCGCCGCAAGGAGGCCCAGCTCGACGAGGGGCACACGTTGTTCCGCACGCTGTTCGAAAGCAGCAATGACGGCGTGATCATGCTCAACCGCGGCAGCATCACTGACGCCAACCGCGCCGCGCTCAGGATGTTTGGCGTGCCGTCCCTGCAAACGCTCATGAGCCTTGCGCCCGGCCGGCTGCAGCCGGAGTGCCAGCCGGACGGACAGCCCTCTGCGACGACGTTTGCCGAGCACATCAATGCCAGCCTGCAGCGCGGCCACCAGCGATTTGAATGGCAGTTCCGCACGCTGGACGGCAAGGAGTTTCCCGCTGAAGTCGCGATGGACGTCGCCCACCTGGACAAGCACAGCGTGGTCCAGATCACCATCTGCGATATCACCCGCAGGAAGAAGGCGGAAACCTCCATGCGCCTGGCCAACCAGGCTTTCGAGAACTCCTTGGAAGGCATGGCGATCACCGACGCCAGCGCCAACATCCTGTCCGTCAACCACGCCTTCACCGCCATCACGGGATACCGGGTGGAGGAAGTCGTCGGCCGCAATCCGCGCCTGCTCAGCTCCGGGCGGCAAACGCGGGACTTCTATGAAGCGATGTGGCAATCGATCACCACCACGGGCAAGTGGCAGGGCGAGATCTGGAACATGCGCAAGAACGGCGAGATCTACCCGCAGTGGCTCAATATCAGCAGCGTCAAGGACGAGCATGGTGTCGTGACCAATTACGTCGGCGTGTTCAACGACATTTCCGAGCGCAAGTCGGCCGAGGAGCGCATCCTGCACCAGGTGTACTACGATCAGCTGACCGACCTTCCCAACCGGGCGCTGTTTACGGACCGCCTGCAGCAAGTGCTTGGAGCGGCCAGGCGCAACCCCGGCCGGCATTTCGCGGTGATGTTCCTTGACCTCGACCGCTTCAAGCTGATCAACGACAGCATGGGCCATGACGCCGGCGACAAGCTCTTGCAGCAGGTCTCGCACCGCCTGCGTGGCAGCGTTCGCGAGTCCGATACGGTAGCCCGCATGAGTGGCGACGAGTTCACGATCGTCCTGTCCGAAATCGCCAATCCGCAGCATGCCGCCGGCGTCGCACAAAAGATCCTCGAAGTCTTCCGCCCGCCCTTCCACCTGAACGGTGAAGAGGTATTTGTTTCGGCCAGCATCGGCATCAGCGTCTATCCGGAAGACGGCACCACGATCGAGGCCCTGCTCAAGAATGCGGACATGGCCATGTATCGCGCCAAGGGTGCCGGCGGCGCCTGGTATCAGCTCTACGATGAAGGGCTCGGCAGCCAGGCCACGCAGCGGCTTGCGACGGAGACCGCGCTGCACAAGGCGCTCGAACGCAATGAAATGGTGCTGCACTACCAGCCGCAGTTCGACTGCGGCAGCGGCAGGCTGCTCGGCTTCGAGGCACTGCTGCGCTGGCATCATCCGGAGCGCGGCCTGCTTGGCCCGGAAGCCTTCCTGCCGATTGCGGAAGAAACCGGCCTCATCGTGCCGATCGGCGAATGGGTGCTGCGCACCGCCTGCGCGCAGGCACAGGCATGGCGGCGCGATTTCCCCGGCCACCGCCTGATGGCGGTCAACCTGTCCGCCCGCCAGTTCAACTCGGCCGACCTCGCGCGACAGATTGCGGATGCATTGCGCCAAAGCGGCCTGCCCCATTTCTGCCTCGAGCTGGAAATCACGGAGAGTGTCGTGATGCAGAACCTCGACAGCAGCATCGCCATCATGCACCACCTCGCGGAGCTGGGCATTCAGTTCTCGATCGACAGCTTCGGCACCGGCCACTCCTCATTCGCCTTCCTGCGCAAGCTGCCCGTCCATGCACTGAAGATCAACCGGGCCTTCGTGCGGCACATCGATACCGACCAGGATGACGCTGCCATCGTCGGCGCGATCATCGCCATGGCAAACAAGCTGGGCCTGCGCGTCGTCGCCGAGGGCGTGGAAGAAAATGCACAGCTCGACTACTTCAAGAAGCACAAGAACATCGCCTGCCAGGGTTACCTGCTGGGACGACCGATCGCAGCGGATGCGGCAACGAAGCTGATCGCAGAAGGCAAACCGCAACTCGCCATTGCATGAAACACGAGCAAACAGAAAGGAAAGGGATCGCAGATGCAGATGACTCCGCAAGCAGACGAGGCCTCCATCACGGCATCCGCTGAAAGACGCGACTACCTGACGTTCCGGGTCGGGGAGCGCGAGTACGGAATTGCGCTGGAAAACGTCCGGGAGCTGACCACCTATTGCGCCGTGACGCCGGTTGCCGGCGCGCCGCGCACCGTCGCCGGCATGGTGACCCTGCGCAGCCACCGGCTGCCAGTATTGAACCTGCGCGAAGTGCTTGCCCTCGAGGATAACGATGAAAGCAAGCTCAATGACGTGGTCGTGGTGCAGAACGGCGACCGCATGAGCGGCATTGCCGTCGACTGCGTCCTCGACGTGCAGTCGCTCGGGCAGGAACAGGTCCGCACCCGGCTGCGTGCCTGCGACGCAGAGACAGGCTTGCTTGACGGCATAGCCACACTGGACCGGCGCGTGGTTTCCCTGCTCAATACGCGCAAGCTGATCAGGGACGACCTGACCGCCTCTGCCGGCCGCTTTGCCGCCTGACGCGGCGGCCGCCGATCGGCACCGGCACACTTTCATTCAGACACGAGGAATCGTCATGCATCGATCCCGATTGCGGCTCGCCATCGATTCCATCCTGCTGGCGGCCCAGGCAACTACGACACAACTTCTCCGCCGGAGCAGCAACGCATGAACGGAATGGTCACTGCCCTGATGAGCGGCACGCAGGACGAAGCCCGGCTCGTCCGCCGGCTGCGCCTGGTTACCGGCCTGTCATTCGTCGTCTCGCTGATCATCGCCGGCGCTTTCATGGCGCTGTACGGCAATGTCCACGCCTTGCGCCAGCAAAAGGATGCGGAGCTGGTCGCCGCCCACCAGGTGTCCGCGCTGGAGGGCAACCTCGGCCGCTGGCTGTCCGCCACCTATGCGCTTGCCTCGCTGGTCCGCCATGGCGGCGGCGATATTCGGGACTTCGACACCCTGGGCGCAGAGATGCTGCAAACCTACGACGGCATCCGCAGCCTGCAGCTGGCCAAGGATGGGGTCGTCACGCACGTCGCACCATTCGTCGGCAATTCCAGGGCGCTCGGCCATAACCTGCTGCAGGACACGGCGCGTGCAAAGGAATCGTTACGTGCCATCGAGACCGGAAAGCTGACCCTTGCCGGCCCGTTTGAACTGATGCAACGCGGCTACGCGGTCGTCGGGCGGCTGCCGGTCTTCCTGCCCGATGCCGGGCACGAGAACCGGTTCTGGGGCTTCACGACGGTGGTGATCAGCGTTCCCGACTTGCTGAAAAAGAGCGGCCTTGACCGCCTTGCCGACGCTGGCTATGCCTATGAGCTGGCGCATGTTCCGCCGGAGACCGGAAAACGGACCGTCTTTGCACGTTCCGGGCAGGAACCGCTCGACGCCCCGGTGACAAGGACGATCGAAGTGCCGAATGGAAAATGGTACCTGAGCATCGGCGCCATCGACGGCTGGTTCAACCCTGCCCTTACCTGGTGGGCCTTTGCCGGCATCCTGGCTTTCGCCTCGTTCGTTTCGACGCTGACCTACTCCGCCTTCAAGCGCCCCATCCTGCTGCGGCGCGAGGTGGCGCAGCGCACCCAGGAGCTGGCCGAGGCCAACCGCAACCTCAACGAGGAGATCGTCGAACGCAAGCGCATGCAGCAGGCGCTCGACCGCATGAACCATCTGCACAGCCTGCTCGGGCACGCCAACGCCGCGATCATGCGAATTGCGGAGCCGAAGAAACTGCTCGATGAAATCTGCCGCATTGCGGTCGAACTTGGCAACTTCCCTTTCGTGCGGATCGCACTGTTTGCGCCGGACACAGGTGCCTGGGAATGGGCTGCGAAATGCGGACAGGATGCCTCCATGCCGGATTGCCAGGGCAACATGCAAACATGTTTCTCGCACCTGCGGGAGATGCGTGCCGGGTCGATCCTGACGCTCTGCCCGTGTACTGCTGGCAGTGACGAGCAGCGGCCTGCGGTTTGCCCGCATGCCAGGGCCGCGGGATTTGCCTCGCACGTCTTCCTGCAATTGCGGGTGGAAGGAAAAGTGGCCGGCCTGCTCAGCCTCTATGAGAGAGAGGCCGACTTTTTCGATGCCGAACAGTTGCGGCTGCTGGAGGAACTGGCCGATGACGTGTCCTTCGCGCTTGAGAACATTGCCCGCGAGCAGGCGAGAAAGCACACCGAGAGCCAGTTGCGCAAGCTGTCGCGCGCCGTCGAGCAGAGTGCAAATTCGGTGCTCATTACGGACCGTGATGGCCGCATCGAGTATGTGAATCCGTGGTTTACGAAGATTACCGGCTACACATCGGAGGAAGCCCTCGGCAAGACGCCGCGCATCCTAAAATCCGGCAATACAGCCCCGGAAACCTACCGGGACATGTGGAGCACGCTGTTGTCCGGCAAGGAATGGTCCGGCGAACTGCACAACAGGAAAAAGACCGGTGAAAACTACTGGTGCCAGAAAGTCATCTCGCCATTGAAAGACGAAGCGGGCAACATCACCCATTTCGTGTCGGTTGCCGAGGACATCACCGAGCGCAAGCAGGCAGAGCAGACCATCCTGCATCTCGCATTCCACGACCCGCTGACGGACCTGCCCAACCGGCGCCTGTTCAACGACCGCCTGCACCAGGCGGCGGCGATGCGCCATCGGCGCGACAATTCCTTCGCGCTGATACTGCTCGACCTCGACCGCTTCAAGACTGTCAACGATACCCTCGGCCACGATATCGGCGAGGCCTTGCTCAAGGCCGTGGCAACTCGCCTGCAGTCCTGCACGCGCGAGGGCGATACCCTGGCACGCATCGGCGGCGACGAATTCGCGATGATTGCACTGGACATCGCCCAGCCGGAAGACCTCGCACGCATGGCGGAGAAGCTGATTGGCATTCTGAAGGAGCCGTTCCTGCTCTATGGGCATGAGATCTACATCACCGCCAGCATGGGGCTGACGCTCTATCCGGACGATGCCGCCGATGCCGAAGCGCTGATCAAGAATGCCGACATCGCGCTGTACCGTGCCAAGGATCTGGGACGGGACAATTTCCAGTTCTTTACGCGCGACATGAACGCCGCCATGTTGTACAGGCTGCGCCTGGACACTGCCATGCGATGGGCCATCGAGCGCGGCGAGTTCTCGCTCGTCTACCAGCCGCAGGTCAACGTCGCATCGGGCCGCATCTGCGGCACCGAGGCCCTGATCCGCTGGCGGCATCCGGAACTGGGCATCGTGTCGCCGGCGCAGTTCATCCCGCTGGCGGAAGAGACCGGCATGATCGTGCAGATCGGCGAGTGGATCCTGCGCACCGCCTGCAGGCAGGCAAAAGCGTGGGAAGAGGCCGGAACGCCGATGCGGGTCGCCGTCAATCTCTCCGCCCGGCAGTTCCATCATGGCGATCTGGATATCACCATCACCGAGATCATGAAAGAAGTCGGCCTCGCGCCGGAGCTGTTGGAAGTCGAAATAACCGAAGGAATCCTGATGGAGGATACGTCGCATACCGCGGCGACCCTGGAAAAACTGCATGCCATGGGCGTGCAGGTCTCGATCGACGACTTCGGCACGGGCTACTCGTCCCTGTCCTACCTGAAGCGCCTGCCCATCCAGGTGCTGAAGATCGACCAGTCGTTCGTGCGCGACATCCATACCGATGCCGACGATCGCGCGATTGTGACCGCCGTGATCGCACTGGCACACAGCCTGAAGCTCAAGGTCGTGGCCGAAGGCGTCGAAACCCGTGAACAGCTCGCGTTCCTGCGCGAGCACCGTTGCGACATCATGCAGGGCTACCTGTTCAGCCGGCCTGTTTCCGGCGACGAAGTCCTGGCGCTGTTGACGAAGGACAGCCGGCTTGAAGCGTGACGGAATTACAATGGAAAACCTATGCAAGACGCCCCAATCAGACTGGACGAACAGGAAGACCGCTGCGATCCGCAGTGGATACAGATGAACCACCTGTTTTCGTATTGCGCGAAATCACTGTCTTCTCCGTCTGCACCGCCATCCGGCAGTACGGACAAGCCTTCCGGCGACCGGCGCTGCCGGCGCGGCAGCTGCGTGTTCAGTTTCCGCAGGCACTGATCCGGGAGAAACCCGCATGGGGAGCCCCACAGACGACAGGCAACCGGACGCCGCACCACTGGCTCCAACCCCATCTCCCTCTCCGCCGCACGCCGGGCACACTGAGCATCATTTCCAGGCGGCAGGTGCTTCCGGCGTTTCCGGTGCTTCCGGCGCTTTCAGCGCCTCCCATCATTCGCATCCCCCGTCTTTTCCCTACTGGAGCCGCACTGCCGGCGAACTCTTCGACACCCTGGCCAGCCGCCTTGAAGGGCTGACCACGCAAGAGGCCGAGGTACGCCTGCGCAGGCTGGGGCCGAACGCGGTCGATGAACATGCCAACGGCAAGGTGCTGTCCCTGCTGTGGCGGCAGACGTCCAGTCCGCTGGTCCTGATCCTGGTCTTCGGCGCCATCGTGTCGATCGGCCTGGGCGACTGGACCGATGCCGGCATCATCCTCGCCATTGTCACCGGCAGCATCCTGCTGGGCTTCTCGCAGGAATATCGCGCCTCCAATGCCGTCGCGAAGCTGCGTCAGCAACTTGCGATCACGGCCCGCGTGCTGCGCAACGGCAGGCTGCGCACGTTGCCCGTTGCCTCCATCGTGCCGGGCGACATTGTCCGGCTCTCCGCCGGCAACCTCGTGCCAGCCGACGGGGTGATACTTGAGGCGACCGACTTCCTCGTGAGCGAAGCCAGCCTGACGGGCGAACCCTTCCCCGTCGAGAAACGGCCCGGTGTCGTCGCAGCAGACTCCCCACCGGGCGCTCGCAGCAACTGCGTGTTTGCCGGCACATCGGTACGCAGCGGCACAGCGAGCGTCCTCATCGCCGAAACCGGGCGACGGACGGCTTTCGGCGCCATCGCTGCGAGCCTGAAGGAAAACCCGCCGGAAACCGACTTCAACCGCGGCGTGCGGCACTTCGGCTACCTGCTGGTGCGCATCATGCTCTTCACCATCATTTTCGTGCTGGGCATGAACCAGTTCCTCGACCGGCCGCTGATGGAGTCGCTACTGTTTGCCGTGGCGCTTGCCGTCGGCCTGTCGCCAGAGCTGCTTCCCGCCATCGTCAGCGTGACGCTGTCGCACGGCGCGCGAGCGATGGCCGCATGCGGCGTGATCGTCCGGCATCCCGAGGCGATCGAAAACCTTGGCAGCATGGACGTGCTGTGCACCGACAAAACCGGCACGCTGACCGAAGGTGTGATTTCACTTAACGACGCCGTGGATCCAGCCGGCGTCACCTCTGCCGGCGTGCGCCGGCTGGCCTTCCTCAATGCCGCGCTGGAAACGGGCATCGACAACCCGCTCGACGCGGCACTCGTCGATATGGGCACACGCGAGGGAATGACCGCGGACGGCGTGCGCAAGATCGACGAAATCCCATACGACTTCATCCGCAAGCGACTGACCATCGTCGTCGAACTGCAAGATGCATCCGAACATCACATCATCACCAAGGGTGCTTTCGCATCAGTAATAGGCATCTGCAGCCATGTGCGCAGCGATGAGCAGGAGCAGCCGCTGGACGACGGCTGGCGCGCGCGGCTGGATGCGTATTACCAGCAGCAGGGACGCCAGGGCATGCGCGTGCTGGCGGTGGCAAGCCGCCGTAGCGAGCCGCGGGCCGACTATGGGCACGACGACGAATCGGCGATGTGCTTCGAGGGCTTCCTGCTGTTCTTTGACCCGGTGCGGCGCGGCGTGCGCGAAAACGTGGCGGAACTGGCGGCACTCGGGATCAAGGTCAAGATCATCACCGGCGACAACCGCCATGTCGCCGCGCATGTTGCTGCCGAGCTCGGCCTGGCGCATGAAAACGTGCTGACCGGCGCGGAGATTGCGGGACTCAATGACGAGTCCCTGTGGTATCGCGCCACCGAGACGGATCTGTTTGCCGAAGTCGACCCGCAGCAGAAGGAAAGGATCGTGCGCGCGCTGCAGCACGGCCGCCATGTCGTGGGTTATATCGGCGACGGCATCAACGATGCGCCGCCGCTGCACGCCGCGGATGTCGGCATCTCGGTCAGCAATGCGGTCGACGTGGCGCGCGATACCGCCGACATCGTGCTGCTGCGCCCGGGCCTGGACGTGCTGCGCGAGGGCGTCGTGCAAGGCCGTATGACCTTCGCCAATACCCTGAAATACATCTGCGTCACCACCAGCGCCAACTTCGGCAACATGATGAGCATGGCGCTGGCGACCTCCTTCCTGCCCTTCCTGCCCTTGAGCGCCAAGCAGATCCTGCTCAACAACTTCCTGTCGGACATTCCCTCGATTGCGATCTCCACCGACAAGGTCGATGCCGAGCGGCTGCGCCAATCGCAGGAATGGGACATGCGGGAAGTACGGCGCTTCATGATTGTCTTCGGCCTCATCAGCTCCGCCTTCGATATCCTCACCTTCCTCGTGCTGCGCATGGTGTTCGATGCCAGCGAAACCGTATTCCAGACCAGCTGGTTCCTCGTTTCGCTGCTGACCGAACTGGCCGTCGTGCTCGTGCTGCGCACGACGCGCCCGGCATGGCGCAGCATGCCGGGGCTCCTGCTGCTGACCGCCACCGTTCTCGTTGGGGTCGCCGCACTTGCGATTCCCTATATCCCGGGCGTGGCGGGCGCGTTCGGCCTCACCCCACTCCCGCCGCCGATCATGGCAAGCGCCATTGCCATCGTCATCGCCTACATCCTCACGACCGAAGCCGTGAAGTCGCGTTTTTACAGCCGTACGCGCCGCCGGGTATAGTGGGTCACAAACTTGCCTGTGCTTGCCTGCACTTGCCTTTTCCTCAATACTTTCGCGTTTATGTTTCCGCCAACCTCGCCATGTTTTCGATCCGCGAAGCCCAATTCCCCGCCGACGGCCCGGAGCTGAAAGCCGTTATCCGCGAATATGTCGCCTGGCTGGATATGGATCTCTCCTATCGCGGCTTTGCGCAGGAGATGGCGGAGTTTGATGCAAGGTTTACGCTTCCCTCCGGGATGTTCTTCATCGCCCGGGCCGGCACAGACATCGCCGGTTGCGCGGGCCTGCTCCGCAATTCCGGCGCCGTCGCCGAAGTGAAGCGACTCTATGTCCGCCCGCCTTACCGAGGCCACGCCCTCGGCGAACGGCTGATTGGCTGCGTGATCGCAAAGGCGCGTTCGCTGGGATTCTCAAGGCTCATACTGGATGCCGTGCCGCAGACGGTGGTCGCCCAGGCGCTGTATCGGGCGCTCGGCTTTGTGGAAACGGATCCCTATTACGCCGATCCTGTGCCAGGCACGAAGTTCTTTGCCCTGCCCCTGATGAGCACACCTGGTTACGAAGCCGGGCAAGCTGTCGGGTAGAAGGGACCGTCTGTCGGGCGAGCTTGTACAGGCTCCCTGAACACGGATAGACTTGACGCCCGGAAATATTGCATTAAAGCAATTTCGGCGCATACCGGCTTCTTCCTGCACAGGCGGTCAACGGTCATCGCGCCCTCATGTCTGTGACAAGGACCGCTTGATGGGACTGGCAAACAGGGTACGACGCATGGTTCGCGGGCTTCGCGCGGGGCAGGCACGGTGCCGCCCGTCCTCGCCCCGGCGGCGGCTTCTCTCCCTGCAGCTGGCATTCCTGTTGACGGCCCTGCTCTCTCTTGGCCTGCCCGGCATCGCCGCGGCGCAGGCACTCACGCTGCGCCACGATTCCGACAAATATCCGCTCGGCCATCATCTGGACTACCTCGAAGACCGCACCGGCCATCTTCGCCTTGCTGACGTCTTGGACGAGAAAATGGCGCCAGTCTTTATACGCGCCAAGGCCGATCGCCTCAGCTTTTCGTTCACCGAATCCGCCTACTGGTTCCGCATTCACCTGCGGAACGAGGATGGTCTTGCCAATCGCTGGATGCTCGAGGCGCAATATCCGCTGCTCGACGAGGTCGATGTCTATCTCGTCTATCCGGATAATCGTGTCGTAACGTACAACGGCGGCGATACCGTGCCCTTTCGCCTGCGCGAGGTCAGGCACCATAACTTCACCTTTGGCGTCCCCCTTCCTCGCGGCGAGGAAGTGCATGTGTATTTGCGCGTGAAGACACAGAGCGCGATGCTGATTCCGCTGGTGCTGTGGAGCGAGAAGGCCTTCCTCGCGCAGGACCGGGAGGAACAGCTCTGGCTGGGCGTCTACTACGGCATCCTCGCCGCAATGTTCTTCTACAACCTGATGATCTTCCTGTCGATCAGGGATGTGAGCTATCTCTACTACCTGCAGTACATCGGCGGCTGGATCCTGTTCCAGATGTCGCTCAACGGACTCGCGTTCGAATACCTGTGGCCGGACAACCCATGGTGGGGAAATCGGGCAACCCCGTTCTTCATCGCTTTCGTCGGGCTGGGTGTCATTCAGTTCACACGCGCATTCCTGCAGCTGAAGATCCACCTGCCGCGGCTCGACTTCGTCTTCCGCATCTTCCTGCTGCTGGCGATGGCGATGATGGCAGCGTCCTTCGTGCTGTCGTACGGCGTGGTGATCAGGGCGGCGAACACGCTCGCGCTGATCGGTCTTTGCATCATTCTCGTGACCGGCGTCCTGTGCCTGCGGCTGGGCCTGGCACAGGCGCGCTATTTCATGCTTGCCTGGGCGGTGCTGCTGGCGGGCAGCATGGCCTTCATCCTGCGGCTGATCGATGTGCTGCCGAGCAACGCGCTCACCGACTACGGCATGCAGGTCGGCTCGGCGCTGGAAGTTACGCTGCTGTCGTTCGCGCTGGCGCACCGCATGCGCATTCTGAAGGAAGAGAATGCGCGCATCCAGAAGGAAGCAACCGACATGCTCGAGGCCCGCGTGCAGCAGAGGACGCAGGAGCTCGACACCGCGCTGCGCAACCTGTCGGTGGCAAGCGAAAAGCTGAAGGACTTGAGCCGCACCGACGGCCTCACCGGCTGCAAGAACCGTACGTGCTTCAACGAGATGCTGGAAATCGAATGGCAGCGCGCCGTCCATTCGCGCAACAGCATCGGCCTCTTGATGCTGGATATCGACCACTTCAAGCGCATCAACGACAGCTTCGGGCATCTTGCCGGCGACGCCTGCCTGAAGCAGGTAGCGCAGGAAATCCGCAGCCTGATCCGGCGTCCGCTCGACGAAGCCTTCCGCTATGGCGGCGAGGAGTTTGCCATCCTGCTGCCGAATACCGACCTGACCGGGGCGATCCACATCGCAGAAACCATCCTTTCGCAAATTTCGTCGCTGATGATCGTGCATGAAGGCACGCCGATACCGGTGACGGTCAGTATCGGCGTGGCCTGCACGGTCGCCGAGGCGAACACCAGCAACGAAGTCCTGATTTCAACGGCCGACAAGGCCTTGTATGACGCGAAGCGGCTTGGCAGGAACCAGGTGCAATACCTCGTGCAGGAAGCAACGCAGCAGTCCGCCTGACAGGCAGTTAAGGGAACGGTCTGACGATCTGCACGTGTACTAATGGCGCGCGCCTGCCAGTTTCGACCGGCGCCATCTTTCTTTTCAGACATCCGTACGACGCCCTTTTCTCTTTGGGCAAGTGCCTTGTCTCATGCAAATCAAACACCATTTGTCACGAAACTAAGTCGCACCATCCAACCGGATGGTAAATAGATGGGAACCGGATGGCCTTGAGTGTGTCTGAGCTTTAAGGAGGCACATCATGGCGCACGAACTGGCAACGCAAGACCGCCGGCTGAAACCCGCGGAAACCGAAAAAATCACCATTAACCTGGGTCCGGTCGACCTCGGACAAATCGACCTGCTGGTGCAGGAAGGTTTTTATTCCAACCGCACCGACCTGATCCGCACCGCGATCCGGAACCAGCTCCAAATGCATGGAGATGTCATCCGGCAAACGGTGGCACGCAAGAGCCTCATCCTTGGTTTGCAGCATTACACCCGCGCCGACTTGGAGGCGGTGCGCGATGCGGGACAGATGCTGCAGATTCAGGTGCTGGGGCTGGCCAGCATCGGCACGGACGTTGCACCCGAACTGGCCCTGGCCACGATCGACTCGATCACCGTGCTGGGCGCCTTGCATGCGCCTCCCGCCGTCAAGGCCGCCTTGGCCGGACGGATTCATTAATGACGACGAAGGATATCCATGAAGATCAATGAAGGCTTCCTCGCGCAAATGCGCGAAGCCACCCGATTGCTGCAATCCGAAGGCCCGATGGCCGCCACCGCAGCCATTCAGCGCGCGCTCCACGGCGCAACCACCGCCTCGGATGCCACACCCGAGGCAACACCCCAGGCCGACTGGACGGCGTTCCTGCCCAAGATGCCGGAGATGCACGACATCAATTCGCCCTCCTCCCACGAAGAGGTGCTTGCACGCTTTGCCGAAGCCGGCCGCAAGTGGACTGGGTCCTCCGCACGGCAGCCTGTTGAGGATGTCGAGGTCACCGACATTCCGATTACCACCGAGGATCATGGCGAAAAGGGCCAGTTCATTTCCGGCACCTGCACCAACCGGAACGGGACACGCACGTACAAGCTGTATATACCGAGCGGATACAAGGAAGAACCGCTACCGCTGGTCGTCATGCTGCATGGCTGCACCCAGAACCCGGATGATTTCGCCGCAGGCACTGGCATGAACAAGCTTGCCGAGGAAAACAACTGCTTCGTTGTCTACCCCGCACAAGCCAAGGGTGCAAACGGATCGCATTGCTGGAACTGGTTCCAGCCCACCCACCAGCGGCGGGACCAAGGAGAGCCGTCGATCATTGCCGATATCACGCGCGAGATCATCCGCACACACAAGGTCGACACCAGCCGCATCTACGTCGCCGGCCTGTCTGCCGGTGGCGCCATGGCGGCCGTCATGACGGCGACCTATCCCGATTTGTACACCGCTGCAGGCGTCCATTCCGGCCTGCCCTACGGCGTCGCACAAGATATGCCGTCTGCGTTTGCAGCCATGAAGCACCGCAAGCCAAAAGGCGGCCTGCCGCACCTTCAGCCCCACGTGCCGAAGCCATTTGATACTCCCGTGCCGACTATCGTATTTCACGGCGACCGTGACACGACGGTTCATCCCGTGAACGGCGATCAGGTGGTGTCGCAATGCGTGCCTGCTTCCAGTGAAAGGAATGCGCGCATTGATGTCGAGAAAGGCACCGCAGCAAACGGGCGTACCTATACGAAGACGGTTATCCGCAATGCACAGGGCGGCGTTGTTGGCGAGAAATGGGTGGTGCATGGCGCGGGACACGCATGGTCCGGCGGCAGCACGCGCGGTTCGTATACCGATCCGAAAGGACCGGACGCATCGGCGGAAATGATGCGCTTCTTCCTCGCGCAGCGCCGCGCGAGCTGACAAAGAGCCGGCCCGGAAATGAAGAAAGCCCGTCATTGACGGGCTTTCATTTTCCACAGTGGCTGATATCGAGACCCAGGCTATCTGCTAGGTGCCCCGAAACCGGTGCACGCACCAACCCATGCTATCTGCATGGTGCCGGCGCCGGCTACCGCGTATCAATCCTGACCACCCAGTGCTTGCGCACTTGAAGGCGTGGAGAAAAACGGAGCGATCTCAGATGACTTGAATATTGATCGCCTTGGCACCCTTGGGGCTGGTGCCGCGCTCAAACGACACCCGCTGGTTCTCGGCCAGAGTCTTGAAGCCATTGGCCTGGATGTCACCGAAGTGCGCGAAGAGGTCTTCGCCACCTTCATCGGGTTTGATAAAGCCGAAGCCCTTGGAATCGTTGAACCATTTGACTGTACCGGTTTGCGTACCCATTGAAATTACCTTTCGAAGTGAAAACAAGGCTTGCGCCAAAAAACACTTGGAACCAAGGTACGACTAAGGGGGAATCAGACAGGAATGGCTCTGGAAGGAGCAAGACGGGAACGAGACCAACAAAGAAACAGCAACTTGATGCAAGTGCGAAGCGCCACTATACCCCCTGCGCGTCGAATCACCTAACACTTTCGGAATATATTTTTGACGCTGTCCGACACGAAGCGACCGGCCGGCCTCGATCCGGATGCATACCTTGCCTCCACACAATAACAACGTTGCCCACGCTAATGCCGTTGGCGGAACCCGCTGCGGTTAGGGTTTGGCACCGGCCAGTTTTCGCACGCTGGAAAAAGATCCTCAAGCGAAACCGGCTGTCCCGATTCTTCAATACCGCGGTAATAAATGGCGCCGCCAATCTGGATCAGTTCCGCCAGTTCGTCATCCCGCACGTGGTCGGAGATGGACTCCAGGCATGTGGCTAGCTTGGCCGCAAGCGTGAAGGCATCCACCTCGAACTGGCATTCCTTCCGCATGATCAGTGCCATGATCTCGAACTTGGTCATGATCCCCTTTCAAAAGAGAATCAGTAATGCATCAGACGTGCCAGCACGAAAAGCACAATGAACACCGCAGTGTTCGGGTGAAGAGAGGCAACGAAGAGTGATGGATGCGGATTGGCGTGGCAAGTTGCGTGCAGGACTGTTCACCAGCCGGAAGCTCGATTCCGTCGTATGCCGGGCGGAACCATCGAGACCGGTGCACCGACACCTCTTTGGCGTGGCCAGTTTTTCCGGGCGAAGGAGCTTAATCCTGCTTTCGGTTCGCTGCAGATTTCTTCATGATCGCTGCAACATCCGAACGGGCATCGAACTGTTCCAACCCTTCCTTGTAAAGCACGCCACCGATTCGCACCAAGGTTTCAAACGTTTCCTTGGACAAACGACCGCGAGAGTCTGCAAGTAATTGCGCAAGCTTCAGGATGACAGAATTCGATCGCGGAGAGGCATGCGGCATGCTGTCCGATTGCTGCCTGAACATAGCCAGAATTTCGTCCTGCGTCATGCGCCCTCCCCGGATATCAATGAATCTGCCCAGTGTACTCGTCCTGCAGCAGGGCAGCCATTCATCCTGCAACACCTTGATATTTCTTCCCACCCCGATGCGCTGCAATAGCCTGTGCTGGTCACGCATACCCTGACGATGAGAGCCGCTCCAGCTTCCTCACTTCGCCCATCACAGTTGAAAACGGCGTAAAAAAAACGATGCAGGGACAGCATCCCTGCATCGCCTGGATCCGCAACTTCCTGCGTCAGCCGTTACGCTTGTTGATCAGAATCTTCAGGTTCGTCGCGCCCGGAGCAACCGGTTCGGTCATGCCCTCGAGGTCGCCGGCCGCCGGCGTTGCACTGCCTGTTTTGGATATGCGTGCACCGACTACTACTTTTGGCGCGCCGGACAGCTTTGCTTCCGGCGTCATGCTCATGCTGTCGTCCAGCACAAACTCCAGCGGCAGGTCCTTGACCTGCTTGCGGATCACGGCAAGGGGCACGCGGGGGCCTTCCGCAGGTCGCGCAAAGATGAATACCGTATCGGTGTCAGCTGCCTGCGCACGCAATGCCGGATCGATGTCCACGGTACCGGCAACCTGCTTGCCGCTGGCCGCAGCCTGCTGTGATGCTGCTTGCGGCACCTGTTCTGCCGGTGCCTGCCCCATCAGGCTTTGCATCTCGGCCACATTGCTGGCGATCGCGCGCGCCATGTCAGAGTCCGGCGGTACCAGCGGCATGATCTTTTGCCAGCGTTGCGCCGCGCTCGCATAGTCCTTGCGCTCATAGGCAGCACTCGCATGCAGCGCCAGCGCCTTGACGTTCTTGGGATCGATCTCCAGTGCGCGCTCGATTAATTTCTCCGGCTCGCCCTGCAAGGTACGGTTCTGCGCCATGGCAAGCGAGTCGGCGTAATCGGCGTACACGTCAGCGTTATCCGGCATCAGTTTGACGAGCTTCGCGTAGGCATCGCTCGCCTCCGCGAACCGGCCGAGGGCATTATAGGACCGCGCCAGCATCTGCCAGCCTTCCGCATTGTCCGGGTCGTTCGCCATGCGCCGTGCCAGCTCTGCCACCATGCCTTCGATCTGCTCGGGAGTCACTTCGTGCGAATTCTCCTCCGACGCCACCTGCTGCGCGGGATCAAGACCTGCGGGCGAACCAACGGCAGCGTAGACAACCATCGCGAGAAGCGGCACCAGCACGCCAACAGCGATGGCGCTCTTGCGGCTCCCGGCGGAAGCCGGTAACGCCGCCTCGGGTTTGACCTCCTCTGCCACGCGGCGCTCGAGCTCGTGGCGCGCACTCTCATACGCCGCCTTTTCGATGACGCCCGCTTCCAGGTCGGCATCAAGCTCGCGCAACTGGTCGCGAAGGACCGCCAGGTTCAGCTGGTCGCGGTGCAGGTGTGCTCCGGCGTCCTGCTCCTTGCGCAGTAACGGCGGCAAAACAAATGCCAATGCCGTCGCCATCAACAGCACGGCGCCAATAAAGAATAATGTCATGCTTTTTCCTTCGTTTCGGTGTCGCCTTCAAGCAATGAGGCTGCACGCCGGAGTTCTGTTTCAGGCAAGGCTTCTTCCGCTGCGCGGCGGTTTCTGAGCTTGACCACGAGCGCACCGATGCCGACCACCAGCAACACGAACGGGCCAAACCACAACAGCCATGTGGCTCCCTTGACCGGCGGGCGATAGAGGACGAAGTCGCCGTAGCGTTCCACCATATAGTCGATCACGTCCTGGTTGGACATGCCGCTGGCGAGCTTCTCGCGCACCTGGTTCCTCAGGTCGATGGCGAGCTCCGCATTCGAATCGGCGATCGTCTGGTTCTGGCATACCAGGCAGCGCAGTTCGTGCGACAGATCCATCACCCGCTTTTCCAGCTCGGGATCGGCGGCCGCAGGCGGTGCTTCCTTCGCCTGCGCGCCAAATGCGGCCAGTGCCAGCATCAGGATGAAAAACAGTTTACGCATTCTTCAACTCTTTAATCAGGGGCATGATCTTGTTGGCGATCGCGTCCGGTGTCAGCGGGCCAATATGCTTCATGCGGATCACACCCTTCTTGTCGATGATGAATGTCTCCGGAACGCCGTATACGCCATAGTCGATGCCGACGCGGCCATCGTTGTCGAACGCCGACGTCAGGTATGGATTGCCGAAATCGCGCAGCCACTTGATGCCGTCGTCACGGCCATCCTTGTAGTTGAGACCGACGACCGGAATCGTGTTGGTCTTCACGAAATCCATCAGGACCGGGTGCTCGGCACGGCAGGACACGCACCAGGAAGCCCACACATTGAGCATCCACACCTGTCCCGCCATGTCCTGCGGCGAGATCGTCTTGTCCGGCTCGTGCAGCTGCGCCAGCTTGAAGGACGGCGCCGGCTTGCCGATGAAGGGTGACGGAATTTCACGCGGATTCAGGCGCAACCCGATGCCGAGGAAAACCAGCAGGGCAAGGAAAATACCGAGCGGCAGTAGGAATCTTTTCATGGTCCTTGACGATGTTTATGCGTTTGCAGTCTTGAGCGCGGCAGCCTGTTGCGCGGCCAGTTTCGCCTGACGCGCAGCAACCCGGTAGCGGCGGTCCGTTGCGGCCAGCAGCCCGCCGAAGGACATGATCAGGCAACCGCCCCAGATCCAGCCGACAAACGGTTTGTGCTGCACACGAACGATCCAGGCGCCGTCCTTCGTCGACTCGCCCAGCGAGACGTACAGGTCGCGAGTAAAGCCGCGGTCGATTCCGGCTTCCGTCATCGGCATCTGCTGCACGACGTACATGCGCTTTTCCGGATGCAGCGTGGTCAGCTTCTTGCCCTCGTAGGTGATGTCAAAGGTGCCGCGTGCAGCGACATAGTTCGGGCCCTTCACTTCCTGCAGGTCAGAGAAGGCAAAGGTGTAGCCATTGACACTCGTCGTGTCGCCGGGACGCATGTGGACGTCCTTGGCGTCATCGAAGCCATTGACCATGGTTACGCCAACCACGAACACGCCGATGCCGGCATGGGCAATCAGCATGGCCCAGTAGCTGCGCGGCTCACGCGACAAGCGCTTGGACAGCGGCATGCCGGCCGGCGCATGCCGTGCGCGCTCGACGATGTGCGAGATGGAGGTGAAAACGATCCAGACGGCGAACGAGATGCCGACCGTTACCATTGGCGATGCGGCAAGGACCACGGCAATCGCAATCGCCAGGCCGACCGATGCCAACGCCACCCAGCGCAAGCGACGCAGCAGATCCGACAGGGAATGCTCTTTCCAGCGTGCGAACGGGCCGACGCCAACCAGCAGCAATACCGGAATCATCAGCGGAACAAACACTGCCTCGAAATAAGGTGGACCGACGGAGATCTTGCCCAGGCCGAGCGCGTCGAGGAACAGCGGATACAGCGTGCCCAGCAGCACAGTGCCGCAAGCCACCAGAAGCAGCACGTTGTTGACCAGCAGCATAGACTCGCGTGAGATCAGCGCAAAGCGGCCGCCGAGGCCGACGCTCGGCGCGCGCCACGCATACAGCAGCAGCGAGCCGCCGATGACGATGGCGAGGAAGATCAGGATGAACGTGCCGCGCTCCGGATCGGTAGCGAATGCGTGTACCGAAGTCAGCACACCGGAACGGACCAGGAAGGTGCCCAGCAGCGACAGCGAGAAGGCGATGATGGCCAGCAGCACGGTCCAGTTCTTGAAGCTGCCGCGCTTTTCCGTCACGGCGAGCGAGTGGATCAGCGCAGTGCCGACCAGCCACGGCATGAAGGAAGCATTTTCGACCGGATCCCAGAACCACCAGCCGCCCCAGCCCAGCTCGTAATAGGCCCAGAAGCTGCCCATGAAGATGCCCAGCGTCAGGAACATCCACGCGATCGTGGTCCACGGACGCGACCAGCGCGCCCAGGCCGCATCCAGCTGTCCGCCCATCAGCGCCGCGATCGCAAACGCGAAGGCCACCGAGAAACCGACATAGCCCATGTACAGCAGCGGCGGATGGATGATCATGCCGAAGTCCTGCAGCAGCGGGTTCAGGTCGCGGCCATCCGGCGCGGCCGGCAGCAGCCGGTCAAACGGATTGGAGGTGAACAACAGGAAGGCAAGGAAGCCGACACTGACCAGCCCCAGCACGCCGAGTACGCGCGCCACGGTTTCGTCCGGCAACTGGCGGCTCAGCGCGGCGACTGCAAAGCTCCAGCCGGCCAGCATGTAGGCCCACAGCAGCAATGAACCTTCATGGCTGCCCCAGGAGGCGGCGATACGGTAATAGATCGGCAGGTTGGAGTTGGAGTTGGAGGCGACGTTATGCACTGAAAAATCGTTCGTGATGAACGAATACACCAGGCAAGCGAAGGCAAAGGTAATCAGTACGAACTGCCCGGCCGTTGCAGGCCGTGCGACCGCCATCCATTGGCGGTTTCCGTTGAACGATCCGGCGATCGGAAGGATGCCCTGTGCGAGCGCGATTGCCAGCGCCAGCATCAGTGCAAAATTGCCAAGTTCAGGAATCATTTATTTCACATCCTTTGCGGTTTCGGTGCCTGCCGCAGCGCTTGCAGGGGCGACCGCGCCTGCCGGCGACGCTGCGCCGTCTTTCGCTTCAGCGGCATTTTTGTGCGCCTGCTCGACCGCATAGGCAGCCTCGGGCGGCATATAGTTTTCATCATGCTTGGCAAGCACTTCGTCCGCCGTGAACTTGCCGTCTTCGCTCAGCTTGCCCTGCGCCACCACGCCTTTGCCTTCCTTGAACAGGTCAGGCAGGATGCCCTTGTACGTCACGGGAATCTGCTTCGCGGAGTCGGTCACGATAAAGCTGACGGTCACGCCATCGGCCTGGCGCTTGATGCTGCCCTCTTCGACCATGCCGCCGATACGGAAGCTGCGGCCCTTCGGCGCCTCACCGGAAAATACCTGCGTCGGCGTGAAGAAGAACACCATGTTCTGCTGAAATGCCGACAGTACCAGCCATGCGGCCAAGCCCAGGGTGCCAAGACCTGCAGCGACCAGAACCAGGCGCTTATGCCTTGTCTTCATTACGTTCCCTCCGAGAATTGCGAATCCAGCGTCCATACATCTTCAGCAGGGCGCTGCGGCGCATGCGCAGCGCCACAACCTCGCCTGCGATCAGGACGATCGTCATTAAAACCGAGCCCCATACGTAGAGCGCATAACCGCCCATCGCAAAGAAGTCGCTCCAGCTATTCCAGTTCATGCGTTTTTCTCCACATATTCCTTGACCCAGTCGGTATGCTTTTCGCGTTCGAGCATGATGCAGCGCACGCGCATCAAAGCCACCGCAATCGTGTAGGCCCAGGAGGCCAGCGCCATGATCAGCATGCCAAGCAGCATCGTCATCGCCATGCTCGGCGCCTTCGTCATACTGACAGACGAGCCCTGGTGCAATGTGTTCCACCACTGCACGGAAAAATAAATGATCGGTACGTTCACCACACCCACCAGCGCCAGCACCGCGCCTGCCTTGTCCGCGCGGCGCGCATCGTCGATCGATGCCTGCAGCGCCATGAAGCCGATGTACAGGAACAGCAGGATCAGTTCGGACGTCAGGCGCGCATCCCATACCCACCAGGTACCCCAGGTCGGCTTGCCCCACAGCGCCCCCGTCCAGAGCGCAACGAAAGTGAACATGGCTCCGGTCGGCGCCAGCGCGGTCGCCATCATCGATGACAGACGTGTATTGAGCACCAGCCCGACGCCTGCCCAGAATGCCATCACGATGTAAATGAACATCGACATCCAGGCGGCCGGCACATGCAGGAAGATGATGCGGTAGGACTCGCCCTGCTGGTGATCAGTCGGAGCAACGAAGAAACCGATATAGAAACCGATGATGGTCAGGATGACCGCTGCTGCCGCAAACCAGGGAATCATTTTTCCCGCAAGAGGGAAAAACGTTTGGGGCGATGCATATTTAAAGAATCCTGCGCCGCTGGATTCCAGCCTGCCGGACACAATTTGGTTGGTCGTAGACACTACTGCAATACTCCAATAAGTTTTCTTGCCACTTTCAGGCGCTAACCTGCGGAAATCCTGACTAAGCCATTCCCACTTCCGGGAAAAACCCACCACCGACTCTGGCCTACTGCGGCATCGGATTCGCACCTACAGCATTTCCGGCACAACATCCACTGCCACTCGCACAACGATGTACCACTCGGTCACCCCAAAAGCAATCGACATGCCATAAGGTTGCAACCTGTCACTTCTGCATTACTACATTGCTGCTATGCCAGCCACGCTGCACCGATATATCACATGTCCGTGCGTCGCCCGTATTGTCGGACAATTTCCGAAATTCATTGCAGCGGATTTCCGGAAGCAATCGACAGCATTTTCCGACAGGCGCTATCAGGCACATGCCATTTACTCCAATGCGATGCGCAAGCCCGCCGCAGTCGCCCAGGGCGTCAGTGCCACCGCGCCGGCCAGCGCACCGCCGAGCAGCAGGAGGTGCGCGGTCGCGCCTACACCGGAGGCTTCGGCCCCAACGGCACCGGCACCGAAGATCAGTACCGGCACATACAGCGGCAGCACCAGCAGCGACACCAGCACGCCTCCACCGCGCACGCCGAGCGTCAATGCGGCACCGATGGAGCCGACCAGGCTCAGCACCGGCGTCCCCAGCAGGAGGCTGACAAACAGCACTGCCACTGACGCTGCCGGCAAGTCAAACTGTACTGCCAGAACCGGCGCCAGCAGCACCAGCGGGAAGCCGGATACCAGCCAGTGCGCGATGACCTTCCCCACCACGATCACGGTCAGCGGTTCCGAGGACAGCACCATCTGTTCCAGCGTGCCGTCGGCATAGTCAAGTGCAAACAGGCGGCCGAGCGCGAGCATGGATGCCAGCAGCGCCGCGACCCAGAGGATGCCGGGCGCCATGGTGCGCAACAGCTGCTGTTCCGGCCCGACCCCAAGCGGGAACAGGCTGGCGACGATAATAAAAAAGAACAACGTCGTCAGCACATCGGAACGGCGACGGAATGCCAGCAGCAAGTCACGCCGGATCACGCACAACAATGCCTTCAGCATACCTGCCCCTCATTCAAGTCCAGCCGCAATGCGCGCCTGGCGTGCAGGTCGATTTCCTGGTGGGTTGTATAGACAACCATGCCGCCGCCGGCGAGATGCTTGCTGATCGTGCCGCACAAGGCAGTAACAGCACTCTTGTCGAGCGCAGTGAACGGCTCGTCGAGGATCCAGAGCGGTGCGGCCATGCCGAGCGACAGGCGAGCCAGCGCCACGCGCTTGCGCTGTCCCTGCGACAGTGCCCGCGTCGGCAGGTCCGCAGCACGGCCGAGGCCGAGCTGATCCAGCGCCTCATGCGCCGCGTCATCGGTGACAGAATGCCCCGCCAGCGTGGCCGAAACGACCAGGTTTTCCCATGCGAGCAGATCGTCCTTCACACCGTTGGCATGTCCCAGGTAAATCAGGTTGCTGCAGAATTCCTCACGCAGGCGGCGAATGTCGCGGCCGTTCCAGCGCACTTCGCCGGCGGCAGGCACCGACAGTCCGCACAGCATGCGCAGCAGGCTGGTCTTGCCGCTACCGTTGGTCCCTGCGACCCACATGGCGTCGCCCGGCTGGATTTCAAAGCTAAGATCGGAAAAAAGCTGGAGGTCGCCGCGGATGCAAGTAAGTTGATGAGCCTGCAGTGTCATTCGGGCCTTTTTTCGGGCTTGCCGGGCAAGGCCAGGCAAGAGCGGATGGAGTCCGCTGGAGATGATGATAGTGATTGCGCCATAAGATGATTCATTTGCAACAAATGTCTTTTTTGCGAAGCACAAAATTGCCTCACAGCACATATTCTATCTGTCGCGACGCCCCCATGTAGGAAGAATTGCAACTCCGCGAGCGGCATCACCGTTCTGAAACGCAATGCATCTCAGGCGCCGGTAAGATTTCCTGGTGTTCATGAAGTTCCTTCCTGCGCATGCAGCCGTTTTACTGGCCGGACGGAATGCATGCTTACGACGTCATCAGTGCGCCCATCTTTTCGAAATCGAGAATCTTGATGCGCCGCCCGGTCATCGAAATGATCCCGTCCGAGGAGAAATCATGCAGCAGGCGCGACAAGGTCTCCGGAGTTAGGCTCAGGCGCGAGGCAATCAAGGTCTTGCTGGCCACCAGTTCGATGGAATCCGAGCCCTGTTGCTGACTCTGGCGCAAAAGGTAACCACCGACGCGCTGTTTCGCAGTCTGCAAGGAGTAGCTCTCGATATCGCGCGTCAGCGTATAGAGCTGCCTGCCGACGCAGACCATCAGCTCCTGCGCAAATGTGAAATTGTTCTTTGCCACTTCCAGCACCCTCTCGCGCGTGGTATGCAGCAGCATCGAGTCGGTCGTGGTTTTCACGAAGGCCAGATGGGGCCGTTCAAGCAGCATTTCCCCGAGTCCGAAGCATTTGTTCTGGCCGAGAATGCAGAGCGTCTTTTCGCTGCCGTCCTTGCGGTCGAATCCGACTTTCACTTGCCCGTACACGACTAGGAAGACGCCGTTCGGCATATCGCCCGGATTAACCACGCAGGTGTTCGTCGCAGCGCGGATCGGATGGGTAGCAGCGGTGATCTCGTCAAGCTGCTGCTCATTGAGCGAGTGAAACAGCGAGGTGTTTGCCAGAATCCTCTTCAAATTCTGCACGGAGTCATCTCTCATCGACCTGGTGCGCTCTATTCTCATCTTGGAAACCTCGTCCTGATTCTGGGGCAATACTATTCAGTTCCGACGACGGCGCATTCTGTTGAATGTCTGTCATCGTCCATTCCTTGAGACCAGGCGCCTATTGCGAAACACCCTGGTGTCGGGTTTGCCGGGAAAAGCCGGCATCACCTTGCCGACTGAAGCAAAACCCTTTGAGGAACATCAATATCGTACGCAAGGATAGCGTTCTACACCGCAATTTGAATGATTTAGATCAAGTTGGCCCGAAGTGTGGAAAAGGAGTGGCCCAAACTGTCCAAAATATTTGTAAAGACTTGCAACGATGTGCCGGAAGCGCCGCAGGCCGCCAACTACTCCCCAACCGGGCCTCTTTTCGCGACTTGTCGCATCTTCATAACCTGGGTCAAAGATCTTTACCGGAAGAGTAATCAAAATTGCAATACCTCCTGAGGGCGACGTCATGGAAACAATTTGTGACCGGTTATTGCTCGATCATCAGCACTGCGATGCCTTGTTCATGCGCGCGACAGGTGCAGTCATTGACAGGAACTGGCAGGACGGCGAAACCAGCTTCTGCCTGTTCGCTGCCGCCCTCGAGCGTCACATGAGCATGGAAGAAGGAATACTGTTTCCTGCATTCGAGCAAGCGTTTCGCCACCCTGAAGGACCGCTCGCGATTCTGCGTAACGAACACGGCGAGATACGCGGTATGGTCGACCGCATGTCAGGTTCCATCGCTCATAGGGATGCTGTCGAGTTCCTGATTCATGCCGAAACATATACTCTTCTACTGCAGCAGCACGAAATGAAAGAAGGACAAATGCTGTATCCGCTACTGGACAAAGTCCTGCACCTGTCCGCAAAGCGCCAGCAGATCCTCCATGCGATGAACACGTTCCGGGAACCCGGCGCGCGCGTCTAAGTCAAGAAGCAGACTCTGTCTTTCGCTGCCGGCATGCGTTACATAACGCAGAACGATGCAGAACGTTCGTGCCTGCTCCCATCGGGCGCTGAGGCACACCGGGCGAGAGGCATGCTACTTGCTTGAGGCGCGACCTGGATTTTCTGCACCTGGGTCGGACGTTATCGCCTCCCCTATCGGACAACAAACATACCAATACGTTTGCCATGAACAACCCCACATCCAGCTACATTGAAAACGTCACGTACGACGAACTGTCGATCGGCCAGTCACAGCGCCTCGTGCGCACCCTGGCACTGTCGGACATACAGGCTTTCGCGGCAGTCTCCGGCGATTACAACCCGACCCACATGGATGCCGAGTTTGCGGTCCAGACCCTGTTCAACGGTGTCGTCGCACACGGCATGTGGGGCGCAACGCTGATCTCCAGCCTGCTCGGCACTACTTTTCCCGGCGCGGGCACCGTCTATGTCGACCAGACGCTGCACTTCGCCTTGCCGGTGCGCGTCGGCGACACCCTAACCGTCATCGCCACCGTCACGGCAAAGGACGACGCCACCAGGCGCGTGACGCTCGACTGCCAGGTCGTCAACCAGACCGGCAAGCTGGTCCTGTCCGGTACCGCCGTGGTGCTGGCGCCGACGGAAAAGGTCCGCCGCCATGCGATCCACGTGCCGCAGATCCGCACCTTCGATCCGCAAGCCCGCCTCGATGCGCTGCTGGCCAGCATGGCGCACCTGACGGCAGTGCGCTGCGGCGTCGTGCATCCCTGCGATCCGGAGTCGCTGCGCGGTGCCGTCAATGCAGCGCACTTCGGCCTCATCGTCCCGGTGCTGATCGCGCCAGAGGCGAAGCTGCGCGCCGTGGCGGAAGCCGCCGGCGTGGACCTCAAGGGCATGGACGTCCTGAACGTCGAGCACAGCGTCGCTGCTGCCCAGCGCGCTGCAGAGATGGCGGCCAACGGCGAGGTCGAGGCGCTGATGAAGGGCAGCCTGCATACCGACGAACTGATGAGCGCGGTGGTCACCACCCGCGCGCTGCGCACCAAGCGCCGCCTGTCGCACGTGTTCCGCTTCGACGTGCCGATGTATGACAAGCCGCTGCTGATCACCGACGCCGCCATCAACATCAAGCCGACGCTCGAAGAGAAGGCGGACATCATCCAGAACGCGATCAACCTGTCGCACGCGCTCGGCAACGAGCTTCCCAACGTGGCAATCCTGTCCGCGGTGGAAACCGTCAACGTGAAGATGCAGTCGACACTGGACGCGGCCGCGCTGTGCAAGATGGCCGACCGCGGCCAGATCACCGGCGCCAACCTTGACGGCCCGCTGGCCTTCGACAATGCGGTGTCAATGGAAGCCGTGCGCATCAAGGGCATCAAGTCCAAGGTCGCCGGCAATGCCGACATCCTTGCGGTGCCGGATCTTGAGTCCGGCAACATGCTGGCCAAGCAGCTTGAATACCTCGCCGGTGCGACCACCTGCGGCATCGTGCTCGGCGCGCGCATTCCGATCGCGCTGACCAGCCGTGCCGACAGCGCCAATGCGCGCGTGGCCTCCGCCGCGCTGGCCCTGCTGCTCGCCCATAAAAACCGCGAGGTCAAGCCATGAGGTCGGGCCTGGACGCCATCCTCGCGGTCAACGCCGGTTCATCCTCGCTGAAGTTCGCGCTTTATCCGCAGAACGGCCACGACATCGGCACGGCTCGCCTGTCGGGCAACATCGAGGGACTCGAAGCCGGCGGATCGCCCGTTATCAAGATCGCCGGCAAGGACGGCGACAGCACCGAGACGCTGGAGGCCGGTGAAGGCAGCCCGCACGAGCGCGCGCTGGTCGCGCTCGAGGCGGTGCTCGACAAGCATGCGCACGGCATCCGCGTCACCGCGATTGCGCACCGCATCGTGCATGGCGGCGAGCGCTTCGCAGAATCGGTGGTGCTCAACGAGGAAACGCTCGCCTACCTGACTTCGCTGTCATCACTGGCGCCGTTGCACCAGCCGCACAACCTTGCGGGCGTCCGCGCATTCAGGAAGAGCTATCCCGAGCTGCCGCAGATCGGCTGCTTCGACACCGCCTTCCATGCGACGCTGCCGCAGGCGGAGTATCTGTTCGCATTGCCGCAGGCGCTGCATGACGCCGGCATCCGCCGTTACGGCTTCCACGGGCTGTCGTACCGTTATGTAACCGACCGCATGCTGGAACGAACGCCGCGTGCGCAGGGGCGCATGGTGATCGCCCACCTCGGCAATGGCGCCAGCGCGTGCGCCGTGGCCAACGGCAAGAGTGTGGCGACCACGATGGGATTCTCCGCGCTGGACGGCCTGATGATGGGCACGCGCAGCGGCGCAATCGATCCGGGCGTGCTGCTGCACCTGCTGCGCCAGGGATGGACATGGGAGCAGCTGGAGCGCACGCTGTACCGCGAGTCGGGGCTGCGCGGCGTGTCCGGCATATCAGCCGACATGCGCACCCTTCAGACGAGCAATGCGCCCGGCGCCCGGCTCGCGATCGACATGTTCACGCATCGCCTGGTGCGCGAATGCGGCGCATTGACGGCCTGCCTGAACGGCGTGGATGCCATCGCCTTTACCGGCGGCATCGGCGAGCATGACACGGCGCTGCGAAAAAATGCCTGCGACGCCCTGTCCTACCTCGGACTCCACATCGATGACGAGGCGAATCGGACAGCCACGAAGGACGAGATCATGCCGATCCATGCGAAGGACAGCAGCGTCGAGATCTGGGTGGTGCCGACGGATGAAGGCCGCGTGGCTGCGCAAGATGCGGCGCGCTTGATCAGCTAGCTACAAACCTTTAAGAGCAACAACGGCGGCCTCGGCCGCCGTTTTTTCATTTGTCGCCGCCACCAGTCCGGAGTCTTATCCGCGATGGGCGTTGATGAACGCGTTGACCTGCGGGCAGATGCTCTCGCGCCAGCGGCGGCCCGAGAAAATACCGTAGTGGCCGCTGTCGGGTTCCTGGTAATGCAGTTTCTTCGAAGCCGGGATCGACTTGCACAGACCGTGCGCCGCCTTGGTCTGTCCCGGTCCGCAGATGTCGTCGCGGCCACCTTCCACCGTCAGCAATGCGACATCCTTGATGTCGTGCGGACGCACCAGCTTGCCGCACACCTCCCAGGCGCCCTTGGGGAGCGCGAAGTCCTGGAACACCACCTTGATCGTTTCGAGGTAGAACTCGGCGGCCATGTCGAGCACCGCGTTGTATTCATCGTAAAACTTCAGGTGCGCATCTGCCGCATGGCCGTGCAGGCGCTCCTCGTAGAAATGCAGGTAGCTTTCCATGTGCTTTTCCGGGTTCATCGCAATGAACCCGGCATGCTGCAGGAAACCCGGATATACGCGGCGCCCGGCGCCGGGATAGTTGAACGGCACGACGTCGATCACGGTCGTCTCGAACCAGGAATACGGCTTTTCCATCGCCAGCTTGTTGACCTCGGTCGGCGATATGCGCCCGTCGATCGGGCCGCCCATCAGGATCATCGTGCGCGGCTGGATGTCGCCCTCCGATGCCATGAGCGATACCGCCCCCAGCACGGGAACGGTCGGCTGGCAGATTGCCATCACATGCACGTCGGGGCCGAGCATGCGGATGTAATCCTGCACGTAGAACACATAGTCGTGCAGGTGGAACGGCCCTTGGGACACCGGCACCATGCGTGCGTCGATCCAGTCGGTGATGTAGACATCATGCTCGTGCAGCAGTACCCGTACGGTGTCACGCAGCAGCGTCGCGTGATGCCCGGACAGCGGCGCGACCAGCAGCAGCTTCGGCTGGTCGAGCTCCGCATGCTGCTTCTCGGTCAGGCGCTTCCTGAAATGGAGCAGGTTGCAGAACGGCTTGCTGCTGACCGTTTCTTCGTCAATGCCGATCACCTGCCCGCGGACGGTGGTCGAATCGATATTGAAGGCGGGTTTTTTATAGTCCTTGCCGAGCCGGTACATCAGTTCCGCACCAGCAGCGATGTTCTGTGCAAAAGGCGTGTAGGCAAGCGGGGAAACGGAACTGCTGAACAAGTGGGAAACCGCGTCTGCCCATTGCGCGAACGGGTTGATGGCGGCATGTTGGAGCTCATGTATTTGATAAAGCATCGCGTCGTCGCCTTGTTTGTCGATTCAATGTTCCGGCAGCCGGCACCTCGCCCTTCATCGCATGCAAATACGGAAGAGTTGGGGCTCTGCCTGCCGGCTACGGAGCACACGGTGGAGCACCGGAAAAGAGTACGTGCGCCCAAGATTCCTTTCGGAATTATTTCCAACAGGAATTGGCTTACAAGTTACATGCCAGCCTTCTGTAGGCGGATTGCGGAAAAAAAAGACCGCCTGCGAACAGGCGGTCAAGGAGGCTCCCAATTTCTTGGAAGGAGACAACACGGTTAAAACCATTACGGCCGGACGATCTGCTCTGCGCTTGCGCCATCAAAAGCGATCCTGCGCATTGACCGCATCTCGATCCGGAAGCGTCCGTCGCGAACAAAGGACGCAAGAATTCGGTGGATGTCGTTCCTCGGGCAAGCCAATACCCGGGGTGCGGCGTCATAGCCTGCGTACTGCATGCAAGCCATTTCACTTAAGCAAATTGCAGGCCAGCATCGAAATGTGGCTTGCGCCGCTGATTTATCGCGGGATTTCGTCGCCACGCGATGCAAAGCGAGTTTTTGCGACTATTTCCTTCCCGGAAATGAGAAGGCAGTCTTGTTTGCGAGAACAACCGTATCTGCGGGGCGCGTGCAAAACAAAGGCAGGCTGCGAATGCCTTCGTCATGGACGCCGCCATGCTCAACGCGAGCGACAACAAGGCAGTGACGGCAAGGCACGCCTTTGACCTATGCAGCAGCCCTACACGGTCGACAGTCGGAGATGGGTGACAGGAATTGTGATGCAGAAGGTGCCAAACAGAAGAACAGCTGAATCGTCGACGAGCAGATCAGGCGCGCTAGACGCCGGCTTGCGACCGATAGGCGCCCGGATTTACGCCGGTCCATTCCTTGAAGGCGTGGGTAAAGGAGCTCTGCTCCTGATAGCCGAGCATGAAAGCGATTTCCGCCAGGCTCAGCTTGTTTTGCCGCAGGTAGTCCACGGCCAGCTCGTGGCGTGTACGGTCCAGCAGTTGCTGGAAGTTGATCCCCGCCTCCGCCAGCTTCCTCTGCAGCGTGCGCGGGGTTATGCCCATCTCCTGCGCGATCAGTGACAGGCGGGCACAATCCTGCGACAGGTTGCGCAGGATCGCCGCACGCACGATCGCGACGATGCCTCCGTCGGCCTGGGCCCGCATCTTTTCCTGCAGCAGGCGCTCCGCATGCTGCTGCAGCACCGGATACAGGCTGACATCGGCATTGCGCACCGGCCAAGCCAGCAGTGCCGCATCAAAGCGCGCTGTGTGCGCGGCGGCACCGAAGGTGACGGCCTCGCCGAGAATTCGCCGATGCTCGCTGCAGTCCTCCGGCGCAGCATGTGCAAAAGCGACTTGCGCGGGCGGCAGTGTCGTTCCTGCCAGCCAGTTGCCGAACACCTTGATGCCGGCGAACACGCTTTCCACCAGATGCCGGCTGGCGGAAGGAATCGCACTGGTCCAGCCGTACTCCGCGATACCGTCCTCCAACCGCAATGCAGAGCGACCGAGGTCGTGCGCCAGCCCCTCGAAGCGCAGCGTCTGCTGGAACGCCTGGCCGAAGTCGCGGCAGCTGAGAAGGATCAGGCCGTACACGTTGTAGGTGCCGAGCTTGACGCATTCGCCCACATGCAGGCCGAAATGGGGGTCGCGCGCCAGCTCCGCGCCCTTGTCCAGGAGGCGCACATAGTCGATGGCGGCCAGCGACTGCGGCAAGGGATCGAGCGCGTCTTCCCGCAGACCGGCCGCCTGCGCCAGCTCCTTCACGGAAACGCCGCGCGCTTGCGCCGCCTCCAGCAACGGCTGCAGGTACGGACCGGAGACCCGGCCGCTTTTTCCGTCAATGTGATCGGGAGCAGGCATTGGCATATTTGAACAAGTCGGGTGTCATGAATCCGCAATACGTAGCGGTGAACGCTTCGCTAAGCTTCGATGCAGTATAAACAACAACCAAATGGTGGAGAAGGAGCAACATGGCACGACGCTGGAATGGTTGGGGAGACGACACAATCGACGTGGCGGTCAACGAGGATGCACTGGCCTTCCTTGAAAGCCGCCTTGGTCCCGGCGCCCCGCCGGACGATGCAACGCTGGAACAGGCCTGCGCCGGTATCCCGCCGGGCCGCCTGCCACATCACCCGTTAATTGATGCATCGCCGCAAACCCGCCTGCGCAACGGTTTCGGCCAGAGTCTGCCGGACTGGCTGAAACTTCGTTACGCCAAGCTCGGCCCCCTGCCCGACGGCGTTGCTTTCCCGGAGAGCAGCGAACAGGTACGCGAGTTGCTGACCTTTGCTGCCCGTCACAATATCGCCATCATTCCGTACGGCGGCGGCACCAGCGTGGTCGGCCACCTGACCGCACAGGCGGGCGACCGCGCCGTGCTCACCATCAACCTGTCGCGGCTGTCGCGACTGATCGATATCGATACCGAAGCGCAGCTCGCCACCTTCGGCGCCGGCGTGGCCGGACCGGACCTCGAAGCGCAGCTGCGGGCCCGCGGCTACACGCTCGGCCATTTCCCGCAATCCTTCGAATACTCGACGCTGGGCGGCTGGATCGTCACCCGCTCCTCCGGCCAGCAATCCTTGCGCTACGGCCGCATCGAACAGCTGTTCGCTGGCGGCAAGGTGGAAACGCCGCGCGGCACATTGACCATACCGACCTTCCCTGCTTCCGCCGCCGGCACCGACCTGCGCGAAATGGTGCTCGGCTCGGAAGGCCGCCTTGGCATCCTGACCGAGGCCACGGTGCGGGTCACGCCGCTGCCGAAGCATGAAGAATTCCACGCCGTGTTCTTCCCCGACTGGACACAGGCCGAGGCCGCCGTGCGCAGCCTTGCCCAAGCCAAGCTACCGCTGTCGTTGCTGCGCCTGTCCAATGCCATTGAAACACTGACGACGCTCACGCTCGCCGGCCACAAGCGGCTGATCGGCGCACTGGAAAGCTACCTGCGCTGGCGCGGCTGTGGAGAAGGAAAATGCCTGCTGCTGATCGGCGTCACGCGCCACCACGATGCGGGCAGCTCCACGTTGGCGGACGCGCTGCGCCTCGTACGCGCGCACCGCGGCATCCATATCGGCCAGTCCATCGGCAAGAAATGGAAACAGAACCGCTTCCGCAACGTGTACCTGCGCAATGCGCTGTGGCAGCACGGTTACGCGGTCGACACCGTGGAAACCGCCGTCGACTGGCCCCGCATTCGCACCATGATGCATGCTGTCGAACAGGCTGCCGCCATGGCGCTCGACGCCGACGGCGAACGCGTGCATACCTATACCCACCTGTCGCATGTGTACGCACAGGGCGCGAGCGTCTATACCACCTTCGCCTACCGCCTCGCCGGCGATTACGAGCGCGACCTCGCGCGCTGGCGCCGGCTCAAGTCCGCCGTCAGCCAGGCCATCGTCGCCAACGGCGGCACGATCAGCCACCAGCATGGCGTCGGCACCGACCATGCGCCCTATCTCGGCGCGGAGAAAGGCGAACTCGGCCTGTCCGCCATGCGCGAATTGTTCCGCCATTTCGATCCGCAGGGACTGATGAACCCCGGCAAGCTTGTTCTCGATACCAATCACACCGATGCGGAGGCAGTCCATCATGTGGCAAGAAAACTGGCGTGAAATGCTGCCGGCCGCGCTGCTGCGGCGCGACTGGGACATCGTCATTGTCGGCGGCGGCATCACCGGCGCCGGCATCCTGCTGGAAGCGGCACGGCGCGGCCTGAAGGCGCTACTGGTGGAGCAGCGCGACTTTGCCTGGGGCACGTCGAGCCGCTCCTCCAAGCTGGTCCATGGGGGACTGCGCTACATCAAGGAAGGCAAGCTGATGTTGACGCGCGACTCCGTGCGCGAGCGGCAGAACCTGCTGAAGGAAGCGGCCGGGCTGGTCGATGTGCAGAGTTTCGCCTTTGCCGACTATGAGGGGCGCAAGCCAGGCCGCCACCTTTTTTCCGCCGGCCTGGCGCTGTATGACCTGATGGCCGGCACGCGCTCACGGCACTACCATGCGCCGGACGACTTCCTGATGCTCGCGCCGCACATTCGCCAGCAGGAGCTGAACGGCGGCCTGTGCTACCAAGACGCCAAGACCGACGATGCGCGTCTGGTGCTGCGCATCCTGCAGGAAGCCAGCGAAGCCGGCGGCATTGCCGTCAACTACATGACCGCACGGCAGGTACTGCGCAAGGACGGCGTTGCCTGCGGCGTCGAACTGTTCGACGAAGTTGCTGGTGTCAGCTACGCAGTCAAGGCGACGCTGGTCATCAACGCCACTGGCGCGTGGGCCGGACGGTTGAGGCAGGACAGTGATGCAAAACACAAGCTGCGCCCCTTGCGCGGCAGCCACCTGCTGCTGCCTGCATGGCGCCTGCCGGTCGCGCAGGCGGTCAGCCTGATGCACCCGCGCGACGGCCGCCCGGTCTTCATGTTCCCGTGGGAAGGCGTCACCCTCGTCGGCACGACCGACGTCGACCACACTGCCGACCTGCAGAAGGAAGCTGCCATCACGCCGGACGAAGTGGCCTACCTGATGGAAGCGATCGCCTTTCAGTTTCCCCGGCTCGGCATCACGCTCGATGACATCGTCGCCACCTATGCCGGCGTGCGCCCGGTCATCGACACCGGCAAGGCCGACCCGTCCAAGGAAGGACGCGACCATGCGGTGTGGCTGGAAAATGGCCTGCTGACCGTCACTGGCGGCAAGCTGACGACCTTCCGCCTGATTGCGCTGGATGCACTCAAGCATGCGGCAACGATGCTCCCCGGCTGGAATGTCGACCTGCAGCCGAAACCGATCTTCAGCCACCATTCCCCCCTCAACACTTCCATCCCGCTGACGCGCCTGCAACGGCAGCGCCTGCAGGGCCGCTATGGCCGCCACGCGCAGGCATTGCTCGCCGCAGCATCGAAAGGCGAAAGCGAAGCCATCGCCGGCACAGAGACTCTGTGGGCAGAGCTGCGCTGGGCCGCCCGCAATGAGGCTGTCGTCCGGCTGGAAGACCTGTTGCTGCGGCGCACCCGGCTCGGCCTGCAGTTGCGCAACGGTGGTGCCGACCTGCTGCCGCGTATTCGCACGATCTGCCAGCCGGAGCTGGGCTGGGATGATGAGCGCTGGATGAGCGAGCAGGACGCCTACCTTGCGCTCTGGCAGCGCAACTACAGCGTGCCGCCGAGCCACTTGGTGCCGCAATGGCAGGCACAACATTGATCCGGGGAGCGAACATGTCCAACGAATACCTGCTCGCCATCGACAACGGCACGCAAAGCATCCGCGCCATCCTGTTCGACCTGCAAGGCCACATCGTCGCCAAATCGCAGGTGCATCTGGAGGCTTATTTTTCCGAACAGCCCGGCTGGGCCGAGCATCATGCGGAAGACTACTGGCAGGCACTATGTACTGCCTGCCAACGGCTGTGGGCGCAGTCTGAGATCCCGAAATCCGCCGTCAAGGGCGTGGCCGTCACCACCCAGCGCGGCACCGTGATCAATCTCGACAAGCATGGCAAGCCGCTGCGCCCGGCCATCGTCTGGCTCGACCAGCGCCGCACTACCGAGGTGCCGCCGATCGGTCCGCTGTGGCGCGCCGCGTTCAAGCTCGCACGCGTTGAGAATACGATCAACTTTTTCCGCGGGGAAGCAGAAGCCAACTGGATCAAGGCGCACCAGCCGGAGATCTGGGACATGACGGACAAGTACCTGCTGCTGTCGGGCTACCTCAACTACCGGCTGTGCGGCAGTTTCATCGATTCCGTCGGCTCGCAGGTCGCCTACCTGCCCTTCGACTACAAACGGCTGAAATGGGCCGGCGCGCACGACTGGAAGTGGCAGGCGCTCGCGGTGCGGCGTGACATGCTGCCGGAGCTGGTCCCGCCTGGCACCGTGATCGGCAAGATCACTGGCGCGGCCGCAGCCGACACCGGCATCCTGCCCGGCACGCCACTGATCGCCGCGGCCGCCGACAAGGCTTGCGAGGTGATCGGCGCCGGCTGCCTCGAGCAGAACATCGGTTGTCTCTCCTACGGCACGACCGCAACGATTAACACCACAAGCAGAAAGTATCTCGAGGTCACGCCCTTCATCCCGCCCTACCCGGCGGCGGTGCCGAATGCATACAGCACCGAGGTGCAGATCTTCCGCGGCTATTGGATGGTGAACTGGTTCAAGGAGCAGTTCGGCCATCAGGAGAAATCCATGGCGGCAGAACAAGGCGTCGCGCCCGAAGACCTGTTCGACAACCTCGTCAACGCCGTGCCACCCGGTGCGATGGGGCTGATGCTGCAACCCTACTGGACCCCCGGCATCAAGCAACCAGGGCCGGAAGCCAAAGGCGCGGTGATCGGTTTCGGCGATGTGCATAATCGCGCCCACCTGTACCGCGCGATTCTCGAAGGCCTTGCGTATGCGCTGCGCGAGGGCAAGGAACGCATTGAAAAACGCAGCGGCGTGCCGATCACGTCATTGCGCGTCTCCGGCGGCGGCTCGCAAAGCGACGCGGCGATGCAGCTCACCGCCGACATCTTCGGCCTGCCCACCGCGCGCCCGCATGTGTACGAAACCTCCGGTCTCGGCGCGGCGATCAACGCGGCGGTCGGCTTGCGCCTGCATCCGGACTTCGGCACCGCGATCGGCGCGATGACGCGCATCGGCCGTGTGTTCGAGCCGCAGGCGCATCACAAGCAGACCTACGACGCGCTGTACCACCGCGTGTACAAGAAGATGTATTCGCGCCTGCAGCCGCTGTACCAGCAGATCCAGGAAATCACCGGTTACCCGAGCCCGACATGAATCCGCACATTCGCCCTGCCAGCACAGCCTCGGCCCTGCCGCCCGCTCCCGCATCCATCCTGCATGAGGACGGCACACCTCGCTTCGGCCGCTACGCGGGCCACGTTGACAAGATCGACTGGACGAAGCTCGCGATGCCGTTCGCGCGCAGTGGCCTGTGGCGCCGTTTCCATCACAAGCGCTGGCAATACGTCGCGCTGGCAACAGAAGAACTGTTCTGCGGCATCGCGATCGTCGACATCGGCTGGACCAACACCGCGTTCGCCTATGCCTTCGATCGCCGCCAGAAGCGTGAAGTCGGCAGCTTCTCGCAGGACGGCATCAGCGGGCTGACGGCGCGCGTCAGTGACCGACCCGTTAACGGCACGGCGAGCCGTTTCCGCTTCCTGCAGAACCGCATCGCGTATTCGCAGGTAGACGGCCGCTACCGCCTTGCGCTGCGCTGCAGCAACTTCCAGATCGATGCCGAGTTCGATGCAGCGACGGCGGCGCCGCAGTTGCTCGCTGTCGGCCCGATTGCCGGCGGTGCCGTCCACGCAACGCAAAAATCTTCCGGCATGCCGCTCACCGGCGAAGTGCGCGCGGGTGGCAAGCGTTATGCGCTTGACGGCGGTGTCGCCAGCCTCGACTACTCCAACGGCCTGCTCGCACGCGAAACGTCATGGCGCTGGGCGTCAGCACACAGTCTGACGGTGGGATTCAACCTGCAGAACGGCTACTTCGGCGGACATGAGAATGCGCTCTGGCTCGACGGCGAGGTATTCCCGCTCGGCGCAGCGAGTTTTGACTACAACGCCGCCGACCCGATGGCACCGTGGCACATCCATACCGACGACGGCCTGCTCGACCTGCAGTTCCATCCGGAAGGCATGCGCAGGCAGGACAAGAACCTGCTGGTCGCCGCCAGCCGCTATGCGCAACCGATCGGTATCTTCCGCGGCTGGGTGCGTTCGGCACAGGGTGACGCGCCACGCCGGGTTGAACTGGTGGGCGTGACGGAGGACCACTATTCGCGATGGTGACACCGGGTTGAGACGGTGGTGAGGCCCTCGGCCACAGTGACCACTGTCACGGCTCGGCCTGTCCGTTGGTTCCTTACGCGCGGCAAAGGGCCCCTCAACAAGCGGTCCTGCTAACGCACCTTCTTCAGCAGCGACGTCCGCACCCCGGATGCCGACGTGCCGGGCTTCAGTACCGCAACGATATCCTTGCGCTCGTCGACGATCTCCACCTTGGTAATGGTGTTGAAGTCGTTGCGGTGGTAGCGCAGTGTCCCGATATAGACCGCAGCCGCATCCTTCGGCACATCGAAGTAATAGCCGCCCGGGAACCACAGCTTCGCACCCTCGCGCAGATCGAGGTGCGCCAGGCCGCCGTTGAGGAAGGTGCGCTGGCGCGGTGTCTTGACCATGAATGGCACGCCCCACTCCGCTTCGACGCTGTTCTGGAACTCGGACGCATTGAGCTGCGCCGTGTTGACCGGCTGGTATTCGCCTCCAGTTGCTATCCAGATGCGGCCGAGCATCCGCTTTTCACCAATGACGTTCCAGTGCGTTTTCTGCTCGAAGCGCGTATTGATCGGCGGGACCAGTTCAATCTTTCCGATGACAACCACCTCGGATGCATCGGATTTCAGATCGGTCGCCTCGGGCAGGATGCGCGGTAGCGTGCATGCCTGGAGCGCGAGGCAGAACAGGAGCAAAAGGACTTTTTTCATCGCAACTGGGCCAGTTCGTTTCGGATCCGCTCGGCCATGATGGGAACGTCCACGTCCTTCAGGATTTCCTCGAGCATTTCGCGCCTGGATGGCGCATTGGTGGCAGGCACGACGCCGAATTTCCCTTGTTCGAAAAAGCCGGTCTTCACGTTATTCAGGTTGTACGAACCCATGTGATAGACGCCGGGCTTCTTGATGATGATCGCGCCCACGTCATCGCCCTGCTTGCCGAAGGAATAGTTGTAAATGGTGTTACTGCAAAGGAAAGCCAGGCAGCGCTGGCCGGAGGCCGATACCGTCTTGTGCGAACCATTGGCAAGCGCATAGGAATAGTAGAGATAGCCGCCCTTGAATTCCTTGAGCGCTGCGTGATAGTAAGGCTCACTGGTGTGCGGACGGAATTGGTAGATTTCCACCGCATGCAAGCGGTTGGCATCCACGTCCTTGATGTTCAGCCAGCCGTAACCCAGCGACCGGTCGGTGAAATCCGTTATTTCAGTACTGCTGGCGCAACCGACCAGCAGCACCACAGACAGAACAAGCATGAAGCGTTTCAGCATCGCGTCCCCCCCCCTCAGAATCGGTTTGTTGACATGGTCGCGATCCTGAAGAACGGTGCCGAGAAGGCACGTAAGCCGATTCAGCTCGTCTACGAGGCCGCTTGAGATATGCTTAATGTTTCCATAAAGAAATTGTTGTAATTCTAATTTTGATAGAAAGAAAATCAAACCGAACATCGGCGATATCCCGGCGAATGGTGCAAAGAACCAACAGGTAACGCGCAAATGAAGAGTGCTCACCAGCTTTCGTTGTCCCGGATCGCATCAGATGTGAAAGAGGTTCAGCCTGCCCCCGCGTCTCGCTGCCGCTTCTCGCTGTATTAGCCTGCAAACCAGCTTAATCGTTGTGGCGGCGGTTGCAGCGCATTGCGTCAGCTCTGCACGGGTCCCGATTCACCGGGCGTGCTGGGAAAACCGGCGAGGCGGGATCAATGTTTCCTGTACACCCGCCACCAGAACCAGATGACGCTGAATGCTCCAATGCCCATTAACAACGATAAGGCCAGGATGCCGGTATTGATGGAGTGGCCTTCCGTCACCGGGGTGACTAGATTCTTGGCAAGAATAAAGCCGCCGGCAAAGAACGCCACCATGTAGGCAAAGATCGCCCTGGAACCGACGGTCTTCCTAATCCATTGGTCATAAGCGAGGATGAATTCAACCGGGATCAGCAAGACAAGGACGGCACCGCCAACAAGCAGAACCAGCGGAATGAGGTGGGAGAATTCCATCGATCTGTGCCTCGCGATTTCTTGTTGTGAACCGCCCTGCATTCAATCTGCACGTCATCAGGAGGAATGGCTGCTGATGCATCACAAACCGCCGTCCTTCCTAATTACAAACGGCAAGGATACGTTGCGCTGCAACGATGCCGGATGCGCCAATCCCGGGTTGATGGTTTTTGATCTTAGCGGAATGCTCAGGCAAAAGGAAAGTTTGCCCGTTTTGCGAGCCATTTCCGTTGCGCTAACGCACGTCAGGCTCCCGCGGAGGGAATTCCGGTACGAAGTAGCCAGCAAAGCCGGCCATTCACTTTTTCGCAGCCTTCGACGCAGTTTTCTTGGGGCTGACGGGCTTCTCCTTCTCGCCCGGATCGAGCGCCAGCAAGGTATCGGCGTAGGAGATAAACCGGTTGAGATAGTCGGGGGAGATGTCGCGCATCAGTACCAGCGAGCGCAGCACCAGCATGTGGGAATTGATAGGTCCGGCATTCTTCGGTGCTTGCTCGAGCGCCTGCGCGACCTGCCTGTCGATGCTGAGCTTCGACCAGGTGTCCCTGAATTTCCGTATGGTCTTGAGTTCGGAACGCGGTCCGGCGTTTCCTCCAGAAGGTGCGCCGTCAAGCGTCACAGCGTCTGCATTCTCGGGAGAATGCTGTTCAAGCTGACGGACCAGCGCGCCCAGTGATAAGCGCTGTTCGTTCGCTTGCAGGGTGGCGGCCAGTCGGCGCACTCCCTTGAAATCACCCGCAGCGGAAAGCTGCTCGAGTTCCTTGGCCGCATGCGGATGTTGCGGCGCACTCCGGGCGACGGTGTCACGGGCCTCGTGTTGCGCGCCTTCAAAGCGTTCCTTCAACACGGCCAGCGCCTGCGCCAGCCTGGCGTCGAGCAAGCGTTTGACGCTTCCCTGGTGGTCGGCCGCACGTTTGGCGAGCGCTTCGATATAACTCATGCGCACGGGATCAAACCGGCCCGCACCCGCCTCGCGCAGGGACGCGATCAGCGTGTTGGCGTCAGGGGCTGCATCGGACGGGAGGTCCGCAGCGTCCCTGCAATCCGGCTCACTCATGGCGCGGTGTTCCTGACGCGGCGTTGCCGGCATTGGACGTTTTCGGCACCGGCGCCATTTCCACCCGCCGGTTGAGCGCCCGTGCGGCGTCATCGATATTGGGGCTGACCGGCTGCTCGGAACCGAAGGCAGCCGCGAATACCATCGAGGACGGCATGCCCTCCTCGATCAAGGTACGCGTAACTGTCAGCGCACGCTGCGCCGACAGTTCCCAGTTGTCGGTGAAGGGGCCGCCGCGAATGGGTTTGTCGTCGGTGAATCCGCTCACCATCAGCAGTTCATTGCGCGATGCCAGGTACGCCTGCAGCGGCGCGACCAGGCTCTTCAGCAATTGCCGGCCGTCCGGCTGCAACTGGTCCGAATTGAGCGCGAACAGCACCTGGCCGCTGATGCCGATGCGCCCGTTGTTCAGGGTGATGCGGCCGGAGGCGAGCGGGACGGCGAGTGCCTTCTCCAGGCTCATGCGGCGCTGCTCTTCGAGCTGCCGCTTTTTCACTTCTTCCTGCAGGTCCTTGGTCAGTTCCATCTGGACCGCGACCACGCCGACCAGCACCAGCACGAATGCGCCGAGGAGGCTCGACATCAGGTCGCCAAAGACGGCCCAGACCGGTGCGGTGTCCTCGACACCTGCTTCCCTGTCGATCATTACCTGCCCTCTTCGGCCAACGTGGCCTGCCGGTTCGACAACTGGCGCAGCTCTTCAACCACTTCCTTCTGCGACGTCATGGAGAGGTCGATGATCTCGCGCGCCTGTGCCACGTAGTACGCGAGCTGTTCATCGCTGCGCGACATGGATTTGTCCATTGCGCCTTCGATGCGTTCCAGGTTCGCGATCAGCTTGTCATTGGCGTCATTGAAGGACTGTACTGCGACACCGAATGCTTCCGAAAGGCTTGCGACGTCGACCGCGCTGGTCGTGACACTTGCCGCAATATCCGTCAGTTTTGAGGCTTCCGCAGTCACATGCTCCGCAAACGCATTGGCAGTCGCATTGAGCGCCTTCTCCGAGGAAGCAACCAGCGAATCGATCACGCCTCGCTGCTCCTGCGATGCATGGTTAATGGCATCAAGCAGCGCGTTGAGCGTTTCCATGATGCGGCTGCGCTCTTCCAGCAGTGCGTTGTCGCGAGCTACGCTATGCGAGATTTCCTGGCGCAGTTGTCCGATCACTTCTGCCGCAGCGCGCGGCGCTTCCGAGGCGGTCTCAATGAGGCGCGTGATCGGTCCTTCCAGCGCCGTGCCCAGCGTCGTCAAATGCGTTGTCACCGCAGCCTGCAACTCGCCAAGACGTTCGACGGCGGCATTGCCGCGCGCGGCTTCGTCGTCCTTCAGCGCGCCCAGCTCGGCGCGCAACAGGCCGGCCAGCTGATCCATGCGCTCGCGGTGCTGTTCCACCCATTGTGCTTCGGACGCGATACGCGAACGCAGCAGTTCCTCGGCGGTGCCCACTAGGCGGCTCGTTTCCGCAAGCGACTTCTCTGTGCTGGCCTGCACATGGCCGGTGATGTCCCGCGCGGTCTGGCTCAAGGTGTCGCAAATCTCACGCTGCTGCGAAAGCGTCTGCGCGCCCGTCTGCTGCAATTCGTGCGTGAGCGCCGAGGCCGTGGCTTCCAGCGACTGCGCCCATGCCTGCTGGCGCTGCTTGTCGCGCTCCGCTTCTTCCTCCCTGAGCGCGCCGAACTGCGAGCGCAACAGGCCGGCGAGTTGTTCCATGCGTTCGTTGTGCTGTTCCATCCACTGCGCTTCGGAAGCGATGCGCGAACTCAGCAGCTCTTCCGCGGACGATACCAGGCGCGTTGTCTCGGCCAGCGTCGTGCGGGTGCTGGCCTGCGCGTGTTCCGTCATGTCGTGCGCGGTCTGTTTCAGTGTGTCGAGGATATGCTCCTGCTGGGAACGCGCCTGTGCGCCGCTCTGCTGCAATTCGTTTGCTAGCGCCTTCGCCGTGGCTTCCAGCGATTGCGTCCATGCCTGCTGCTGTTGCTTGTCACGCTCGGCCTGACCGGCCTGCAGGCTGGCGAATGTGTCACCGACTTGCGCCACCAGTGCGCCTGATCGCTGCTCGAATGTCGCGTTGAAATTTTCCAGTGTGCGGCCCATCTCAGCGACGACGGCGGCGCCCGCCTGTTCGTGATTCGTCAGTGCCGCCTTCCACGTGCCGGCCACGGCCGCCGCGGTGTCGTTGAACTGCGCAGAAAGCCCGTCGAGCTGCTTCTGCACCGTTTCCGCCATGCGCTCGTGCATGGTCCGCGCTTCTCGCGCGATCCCGTCCATTGCCGCTTCGACCACGGGTTTGATACTTTCACCCGCGGCATGCGCGCCCTGTTTCAGGCTTTCGCGCAGGGACTGGTCGACGGCGGACGCCAGGCCGGTATAGACGTCCTTGATATTGCGATGAAAATCTTCCTGGTTGCTGAGCAGGCGCTGGCTGAGCTGCTGCCCCAGCTGCTGGTTCATGCTCTCCATCTGCGTCATCATCGCCTGCAATTGCGCGGCCACCGCGGGCAAGGCTTGCGACTGCAACTGCAATGCCTTGAAGGTTTCCTGACGCTGATGGGTGAGCGAGAACGGGCGCAATGCCGTGGCGATCTTCGTATCGAGCAGCTGCGCCGTCTGCATGCGCTCGCGCCGGCTGAACGCGGACATCAAACCGAGCATCGCGGAGGCGGCAACGCCAGCGACCGACGTGCCGAACGCCAGCCCCAGTCCCGAAATGGGCAGCGCCAATGCAGAACGGATCGCCTGCAGGTCCGTGGTTTTTTCCAGCGCGAAGACCGCGCCCTTGAGCGTGACGACCATGCCCAGGAAGGTGCCGAGCATGCCCAGCATTACCAGCAGACCGACCAGATAAGGCGTCAGCGCAGGTCCGGGCAAGGCGACGCGTTCACCCTCGATGCGCAGGCGGACCGGATTCTGCAGCGAGGGATGCAGGCGGGACAGCCATTCGCCGAGGTCCGTCAGGTTGTCGGGAATCGCCGCCAGTGCGGATGCCAATGTGGATGTCGCGCGGCGAAACTGGCGCAATTCCAGTGCGCCGAAAACATAGACTGCACCGATGATGGCTGTCATCGCCAGTGCCAGCAGGCTGGAGTCGATAAAGGCTGCGCCAACCCAGATGATCGCGAGCGCGCCTACGATGAAGGCGACAGTAAATAGGTGTTTATTCATTGCGTATCTTGTTTGAATGCTTCAATGAGCCCCAGTGCCGGTTGCAGGCGAAGCTCCAGTTCGGCCAGCAGCAGTGTTTGCACGTCACTGTGAAAGCGCGCAAGCCAGCCGCCGGTTTGCGTCCAACGGACGGGGTTGTCAGTTTGCTTCGCTTCAGCAAGTTGCTGCTGGTGTTCCTTGAACAATTGTTCAAACCGTTTCTTTAGCAGCAGCGAAATCCTCGACAGCGATTTGCTCTCGCGTTCGCGCAGTATTCTCTCGAACGCCGCGTCCAGTTCCGCCAGTTTCCGGAGCCGCGGTGACGCCTTGGCAACCGTTTCGCGCACATTTACCCTCAGCGGCTGGATGCCCAGTTCCATGTCGCGTTGATGCGCTTCATAAAACCGGCGGTACGGTGCGTATGCTGCCGCCACGTCCATCGACAGCTCCAGGATTGGCTCCGGCAGCTTGATGTGCGCCCTGCCGGGGTTGGGCGAACAGCTCTTCCGGATGGAATTGGCGAGCAGCGCCTGTATCCGGTCATACTCGGCGCACGCGGCGTCGAGCGCGACATCACGCGCGGCGGCGCGCGCCTCCGGTTGCATTTTTCGCAGCGCTGCCGCGCTGTCACCGTGCACGGAAGACAAGTTGATGGCATCCGCAAAGTGAATCCATTGCCCCAGCTGTTCTGCGAATGCCTGCCCCGCATCGGCCGTCTCCGCAATGGCGAGGTCAGCGAGACAACGAATCAGTTTCGAGCTATGAAAGTTGGTACGCGGCAATACTCGCGTCATAGGCAGGTGCGATCAACATCGAAAAACGCAGGTGGAAACAACTTTTCGCACCGAGATCCGCGCGAACACTTGTCCTGCTTGGCAAATTCGCGCCATGTTTTGCAACATTTCATGGCGGACATGAGGCGGCGATTATATCGCGGAGGCATCACGACCTCCAATAAGCACGCGCCGAAAGTCAGATCGGCACATTTGTGAATCTGATCATTCGCGCTCGGGAGCGGGCTTCGTCCCGGCATTGGCGCGCACGCTTGTGCACCGGTTCTTTCGCACAGTGCCGAAGAAGACATGGCCATGGAAGGTCGGGCTGCAGTGCTCGCGCCCCAAAAGACAAAGCCCAGTCAAAAGACTGGGCTTCATTATTTTGGCTCCCCGACCTGGACTCGAACCAGGGACCTGCGGATTAACAGTCCGTCGCTCTACCGACTGAGCTATCAGGGAATGGAGCCGCGCATTATAGAGAGGTGTTGAATCGGCGTCAAAAAATGTTGATGTACCAAAGGCAAGAGCAGTGCCTCATCGCGTTCGCCGGCGCCGCGTTGCCGTCGTCGGGGTTGCCAGTCGTGCCAGATGCTTGACCTCCTCGTAGCGCGCCATGAACATCAGGAACGCCTGTTCCGGCCCGGCCGGGATGATCGTCTCCGGCATCGGCGGCGGCAGGTGCTCCCACTCCATCCACGCATTAGGCAGCAGATCGCGCAACTCGGTTGCCATCGCAATGAGATCCGCTTTCTTCACTTCCTGAAGATGCGCCCGATAACCGAAGCGCCGGGCGAGCGCGTCTTCGATCGGCGCCAGTTTTCGGTTGATCTCATCCCGGCCGAGATAGAGCTTGAGCGGCGACGGCCAGTCGCCCTGGATGAATTCGATCGCATCGTGCCAAAGCGCATCATAGGCTAGCTCCTCCCGCACGATGCGCGACACCATCACGCTGTGCTCCGCGACGGAATAGAACTGCTTCGTCGCACCACACCACCGCGGCTGGTAAGCCAGTGCACGTGCAACGTCCTCCACGGGCAGCCCGGTTGCATCCGGCTTCGTGAGGTCGAACACGAAACCCGAGGCGGTCAGCACCGCTGTGCGTCCACTTGGCTTGATAAAGAGATCCGCTTGATTTCCCTGGCTCACCTGCATGTCCTCCTTCGTACGAGGATAAAGTGTGCCGGATTTTACAGGGGTGCGCTGCAGCGGCCGCTCCACGCCAGTTGCGCCAGTCATGAGGATGCCGGGATCGACGGTTGGAACAGCTGCAACAGCGAAACCGCCTTAGTCGCGGCTGCGACTGCCGCGAGTCTGCCGGTACCGGATCAGCTCCTGCACGAAGCAAGCCCATTCCAGTTCCTCCTGGTACAGCTGTGCGCTGCGCTCCATGTAGTGATACACCCATGTGCATTCGCATTGTTCCGGGCATTCAAGCGTCGGGATTGCCTGCGCCATTGCAGCCGCCATGCGTTCCAGGTCGTCCATGGACACTTCCTGTTTGCTCGTCATACGTCCTCCTTGGGCTATGTCACTACGACAACGGCGACCGCAACTGATTCCTCGGGATGCCCAATCACCGCGCAAAGATCCATTGCGCCGCCACAAACGCGCTGACGCTCACGCGACATCCCGCCTTCGTTGTTCGGCGCCCCAATCAGCAACTACCGACGTCGATCCACATCTTCCTGCCGTCCTGCTGCACCTTCGCTCCCATTTCCTTGCACAGCACAGTCATCCAGTCGATGATGTAGCGCGCCTCATCGCCACGTGCCGTGCGCGTCTGGCACCGTTCGATAAAGACCGGATGTAGCGTGATGCGCCTTACTCGTTCCGGAGAGAGATCGAGCTCGACCAGCAGCTGATGGTCGTTCCTGAAATCCGGATCGACATAATAGTCATCCACCAGGTCCCCTGCCGCATAGATGATCGGGCAGCCGTGATGGAGCTCGATGCCCTGGAACACATGCGCGCTGTGACCGAACAGGATTTTCCAGCCCATTGCGATCGCGGCATGCGCGAGACGCCGGAATTTTCTTGAGGGGCGGAACACCATGTTCGGCCCCCAATGCAGCGACAGGATCGGCCAATCGACGCCCTGCTGGCGCAGCCTGTTCAGCGCTGTGTGCCAGGCCCGCGTGACGGCAGATTCGTCATCAAAATCGAGCCAGGCAATGCCGGGCGTATGCTTGTCTGCAGCGAAGTCGGACTGATGGTCGCAGAACGCCGCCATGCCGAAGCGCAGGCCGTGCCGCTCGACCAGTGCCGGCGACAGCGCCTCGTCCAGATCCGCGCCCGCGCCGGCATAGGCAATATCGTGCTGCTGCAACGTATGGAGCGTATCGATCAGCCCTTCCGTACCGAAGTCGAGCGCATGGTTGTTGGCCAGGCTCACCATGTCCACGCCGGCACCCGCGAGCGACGCGATCGCCTGCGGCGGCGCGCCGAAGTAAAACGCCTTCGGCATGCCCGGCCACTGCTCCAGCGACGGGGTCATCGCACATTCAAGATTGACGATCGTCAGGTCCGCATCACGCATGAGCGGTGCAATCGGACCAAGCGGATAGTCCGGGCCAAAGCGAAGGATGCATTCCTTCACATTGCGGCCCAGCATGACATCGCCGCCGAACATGGCGCGCACGCCGGGAGCAGAGTCAGCTTGCATGGGCAAAGACCCTCCCTAATGTGGCAAGGACGGCATGCAACCGCGCAGCCGCCTGCAGGCAAGTCCATGGAGGAACTATACGCCCGGCACCACGTGCCCGTTTGCAGGACCGATCAGATTTTTGAAAACTTTGATCCACCACAAAAAGCCCCGTGTCATCATGCAGGAACCGCCGCCGTACCAGCGTCTCTATGTGCTATCAGGGAGCACGCAATGCCTTCCCGGAGGAGAAATGCCATGCAACTCTTCGTCCTTCTCACCCGCCTGTCGCCGGAAGCGCTGAAGTCCCCTGCCTCGGTGGAAGATTTTGAAAAGCGCGCGGTCAAGCATATCGAGGAAGAATGCCCGGATGTGAAATGGCTGCACAGTTATGTGCTGTCCGGTCCGTACGATTATCTGGATATCTTCTCCGCACCGGATTTCAATGCCGCGCTGAAAGTCTCTGCGATGATCCGAACCTTCGGGCGCGCGCATTCCGAGATCTGGAGCGCGACGGAATGGAGCAGTTTCAAGGACATCCTGCATTCACTGCCTGCGCGCTAGCAGGCTGTTGAAAACTACTGTGCGGGCCGATCTTAATGCCTGTTCGCTACGTTTTTCAACAACCTGCCTGGAGTCCTGCCACACCCAGCAATCAAGCGTCCAGCAGCTCCGTGATGGAACCGCCTTCATGCAGGCGGCGAATCGCTTCGGCAAACAATGGCGCGCAGTTCAGCACGGTAAGTTTCGCCCGCGCAGGCGTTGCGTCGAGTCGAAACGGTGGCACGGTATCCGTCACGACGATCGCTTCCAGCGCGCTGTCGGCGAGCACGCCCGGTGCGTCGTCCGTAAACAAGCCGTGCGTTGCGGCGGCGAACACGCGCACCGCGCCGCCATCGCGGCAGGATCGTGCGGTGCGCACCAGCGTGCCGCCGGTGCTGATGAGGTCGTCGATGATGATCGCGTCCTTCGCATGGACATCGCCGACCAGCATGTTGCCGCTGACCTTGCCTTCGCTGCGGTATTTCTCGGCAAACGCAGCACCGACCGGCTTGCCGATCGTCTGCGCAAGGCGCTTACGGAACTGATCGGCACGCTTGATGCCACCGGCATCCGGCGAAACCACGACCACGTCCCGCTCCGTCAACAGTGGCGCGAAATGGCTGCAGAACAGTTTCTCCGCTTCCAGGTTTTCGGCGTTGCAGCGAAAGGCATTCTGGAATGCGGCGAGGTTGTGCACGTCCATGGTGACGACGGCATCCGTGCCCACCGCTTCGAACAGCGCGGCGACATAGCGGGTAGTCACCGGGTCGCGGGATTTGCTTTTCCTGTCCTTTCGCGCATAGGCGAGGTAAGGCACGATCGCGGTCACGCGTGCGGCGGAGGCATCCTTCAACGCCCCAATGAAGAACAGCAGGCGGCACAACTTGTCGTTGCCGCTTGCGCCCGCTTGACCGTACAGAGACTGGACCACATACACGTCCTTGCCGCGCACACTCACCAGCGGCCGTGCCTTGTGCTCACCGTCCTCGAATTCGCGCTCTTCATGCGGGCTCAGCGAAACGCCAAGATGTGCAGCCACCTGTTCGCCGAACACGCGGCTGCTGTCAAGCGCAAACAGGATCATGCCTTGGTCTATCATGACTGGGGGACCGCTCCTTGAACCGCTACTCCGGATACCTCATGGCCCACTTTGACGTATTCAACGGCGATGCCGACGGCATCTGCTCACTGCATCAGCTGCGCCTTGCAGCGCCGTGCGAGTCGGTGCTGGTCACCGGCGTCAAGCGCGATATTGCGCTGCTGGAAAGAGTGAACGCTCATGCGGGCGACTCGGTCACCGTGCTGGACGTCTCTTCCGATGTGAACGGCGCAGCACTGCACGCCCTTCTGGAGCGCGGGGTCAAAGTGCAATATTTCGATCATCATGGCTCCGGCGAAGTTCCGGCGCATCCGGGCCTGGACGCACACATCGATACATCTCCGGCGACTTGCACCGGCATCATCGTGGACCGCTGGCTGGGAGGCCGCTTCAGGATCTGGGCAATCGTCGCCGCATTCGGCGACAACTTCCCGCAGGAAGCAGCAAAGCTTGCACAGAGCCTGTCCCTTGACGCAGAACGAACCGTTGCGCTGAAGGAACTCGGTGAGTGCATCAACTACAACGCTTACGGCGACACCGAAGACGACCTCGTCATGCGTCCGGCCGAGCTCTACACCACGCTGCGCCGCCATACCGATCCCTTCTCTTTCATGGCCGAAGAACCCTTGTTTGCGCAATTGCGCGAGGCGCGGCGCGAAGACATGGAACGCGCGCGGCAGGTTTCGCCCTGCGCCGACCTGCCCGGCGGTGCGGTCGTCGTCTTGCCGGATACGGCATGGAGCCGGCGGGTACGCGGATCGTATGCGAACCAGCGCGCCGTTTCACTGCCACAGCAGGCGCTCGCCGTCGCCACGCCCAACCTCATTGGCGGCTATACCGTCAGCGTGCGCGCGCCGCTGGCGCGGCGGCTTGGCGCGGACACGCTCTGCGCGCAGTTTCCGACCGGCAGCGGGAGGCCGGCGGCCGCAGGCATCACGCATTTGCCGCAGGACCAGTTGCCGGTGTTTATACGTGCATTTGAAAAGACCTTCGGCGCTGCCGGGACGGCCGGAACCGTCAAAGCCTCATAGAACGTCCTTTGTGTCGCCAAGGAAAAGGTTGCCCCAAAGTAGATTACGGCGCCATTTCGGCGGAGCAACGAAGCCAGCTATCCAAGGAGAAACGGGACCTCTAACGTGGGACAAAATTTCAATTGCCGTTCGGTTGCCTGAGCCAGCTATACTGCCTTCTTCTCAATTGTTCGAAATCCTCGAAGAAGGAACCCAATGGATAAGCCATACGCGCCGCAGACCTTTCTCACCGACGGCGGAGAAATGGGCGAGCGGATGCGCAATCATGATTGGTCCCGGTCACCGCTAGGTTCCCCTGATACGTGGCCGCAATCATTACGCAGTGTTGTTGGTCTGCTGCTGAATTCGAAGTTTCCGATGTTTGTTGCATGGGGGCCGGAGCTGGGCTTCCTCTACAACGATTCCTACGCACTCATCCTGGGCAACAAACATCCGGCAGCATTAGGCTGCCGTTTCCAGGACATATGGTCGGAAATTTGGGACGACCTCTATCCCATCATTACGCAGGCCATGGAAGGCAAGGCGACTTTTCACGAAAACATGCCGCTGTTAATGCGCCGCAAGGGGTATGACGAGCCGACATGGTTCACCTTTTCATATTCTCCCGTGCGCGATGAAAGCGGCGCGGTTACGGGAATGTTCTGCGCCTGCACGGAAACAACAAGTCAGGTGCTCGCCGAGCGTAACAGTGCCGAGGAGAACGAGCGGCTTCACCAGCTCTTTGAACAAGCCCCGGGCATCATGGCGGTTCTACGGGAACCCGGCCATGTTTTCGAACTGGCCAATGCGGCCTACCTCCAGTTGGTCGGGGGCCGCGATGTCGTTGGCAAAACGGTGCGCGACGCATTGCCCGAGCTGGCCGGACAAGGTTTTTATGAATTGCTGGACCACGTCTCCACGACAGGAGAGGCGCATATCGGCAGAGCGGTTTCAGTCAGGCTGCGCCGCGGACAGGACAGCCAGTTGGAAGAGCGGTTCGTTGATTTCGTTTTCCAACCTATCCACAATACGGCCGGCGGCGTCACCGGCATTTTTGTCGAGGGCAGCGATGTGACTGAAGCGGTCAGTGCGACTGCCGCGTTGCGTGAAAGCGAGCGGCGGCTGCGCCTTCTTGCCAATACGATTCCCCAGCTTGCCTGGATGGCCGATGCGGATGGCCAGGTGCACTGGTACAACGACCGCTGGTATGAATATACCGGCACCACACCTGAACAAATGAAGGAGCGGGGCTGGCAGAGCCTGCATGATCCGAACGCGCTGCCGCAAGTGCAGGAAGTATGGAACAAAGCGATTGCCACCGGCGATGCCGTTCAGTTCAGTTTTCCGCTGCGCGGTGCCGACGGCAAGTACCGACAGTTCTTTACCTCGGTTGCACCGCTACGGGATGCCTCCGGCAAGATCCTGCAATGGTTCGGCACCAATACCGATGTGACTCCGCTTGAGGAGGCGCAAAATGAACTGCGCGCCGCGAACCGGCGCAAGGACGAGTTTCTCGCGATGCTGGCGCATGAGCTGAGGAATCCGCTTGCACCGATCAGCGCAGCGGCTGAATTGTTCAAACTGAGCGGCTTCGATCCGGAGCGGCTTGGCCAGACGAGCGACATCATCACGCGCCAGGTTGCCCACATGTCCGAGCTGCTGGACGATCTGCTGGATGTATCCCGCGTGACGCGCGGACTGGTCGTCCTGCAAAAGGAAATCATCAACATTAACGGGGTTGTCGCAGATGCTGTTGAACAGGCGCATCCGCTGATCAAGTCAAAGAATCAGCACCTTGTCGTCCACGTGCCGGCAGAAGACCTCTTTCTTGAGGGAGACCGGACGAGACTGGTGCAGGTCTTTGCCAACGTCCTGAACAACGCGGCCAAGTACACCCAAGCGCATGGACATATCACCGTGCGGCTCGATGCGGGCGAAGAGGATGTCGAATTCAGCGTGCAGGATAACGGCATCGGCATTACGCAGGAGCTGCTGCCACATATCTTCGGACTGTTCACGCAGGCCGAAAGATCGCCGGACCGGGCCCAAGGCGGGCTGGGATTGGGGCTCGCACTGGTGAAAAGCCTTGCGGAGCTGCATGGCGGAAGCGTCTGTGCGCAGAGTGAAGGCCTTGGAAAGGGAAGCCGGTTCGCCGTGCGCCTGCCACGACTGCCTGTCAACACAAACACGCAGGAAATCCGGCAACGCAATGCCGCCGCGCCCAGACGCAGCGATCCGTTGCGCCTGATGGTCGTGGACGATAATGCGGATGCCGCAAAGGTGCTGTCCCTGCTTCTGGAAACGGTAGGCCACCAGGTGGCTGTCGAATTCAGTGCAAGCAGTGCGATCGAACGTGCGCGCCGTCAGGCCCCCGAGATGCTGTTTCTCGATATCGGGCTGCCGGATATGGACGGCTACGAGCTTGTCAGGCGGCTGCGCGCAATGCCGGAGACGGCGCAATCCGTGCTCGTCGCTGTGACCGGTTATGGCCAGCCCGAAGACCGGGAACGTGCAAGGGAAGCCGGATTTGACCATCACCTGGTCAAGCCGGTGAAGCTGGCCGCGATTCTCGGCTTGCTTGCCGACTTCGAAAGCGCGCGGCGCACCTTGCCCCAGCTGTAACGCGTGAATGGTGCGCGTTACTGGTGCGGATCACATCGGAATAAGTTTTAGTGTGTCGGATCCAGCTCGAGCAGCACTGCCGCCGGGGCGTACTCGGCCGACAGGCAAAACGGCAATGGCGACCGGGAGGCGTTCGCACTATGGCGCCCGGCGGAGATGCGGTGAACTTGCGCGCCCGGCTCCGCCGCGACGTGGGTGGGATCGAGTTCATACAGATGGACGATGCGGTGTTCCGAAGCCGGCCATGCAGCCAGGAAACTGGTGAACTCGTGTTCAGCGTGAATCAACATTGCAGTGTTCCCAAGAAGTAAAAACAAGCGCGATCATCAATCGGTCCGGGTCAGGCCCGGGCGGTCAATTCACGCATGCCTAAGCTTACTCCTCGGACGCTGCGCTGCAGCAACATGACCAACTAAAAGTTGCATCTACGCGACATCTTTTTTGCGTTGCAAAACAGTTAAGTCCTTGAATAAAAAGCAAATTTTATCCAGCCCAGGAACGGATAAATGCTTGATTTCTCTCGGTTTCTCTCATGCTGCGTCGCAACTTTCCGTATGAAAAAAACCATCCATTGGCAAACCCGACACGCGCAATCCGGCAACGGTCGCCATTGTCATGCGACACCGATGTCGTTTCATATCCGGTCCTCCTTGGTTGGGTGTTAGCGCGCTGCCCTGCCCTGCGTGCGCCGCGTATGACCGTATCGCACCAATGCCGCCTCAAAATCTGTAAACGCCCTTGTATCGCCCCCGTCCTGCTCCCATCGCTGCTGCAGTTCCTGAAGAACATGCGCGCGGCTGCGCAGCCGGGAGGAAACGTAATGCAGTTGCTGCGCGGCCGCGACCACACGATCGGATGGCAGGGGCGCAGCCTTATACCAGATGCCGCGCAGTTCACGCAGGAAGATGTTGACGGTGACGTCACCGATGCCTTTGCCCAGCCCCTTGAGCCTGCGCTCGAGGTCGTCAGGATCGCTTACCGCTGCATGCAGCAGATTCAGGTCGCCCCTGTATTCGTGCAGCAGCGCTCGGTTGACTTCGAGCAGCTTGGTCGCCGTCTTGAAGTCGTAGCGAGCGTAGCCGCCCCGATCCAGCACTTCAACCAGACGGTCCCAGCCCGCATCGACAATCCTTTTCGGCGTAAGAAGGCGGGCGTGCTCGAACTCGCGATACGTGCGTTCCGCAAGCTCCTCGGAAATCCTCGCCCCGAACAGGATGGCGGCAAGGAACCATTGTTGGATCTCCGCCGCGCTCCCATCGGACAGGTCGATGCCCAGTTCCGCCGAATAGGTGCCGCCAAGCTGCGTGACAAGTTGGGCGGGATGGATTGGGTGCATTGTGCGCTTTACATGCCACTGGAAAAGCGGTCAGCTACCCGTCAGCTGCCGGTCAATCGCCTTGACTGGGCTTGTGCACCAGCACCGGGATCCTGCTGTGCACCAGCACCTTCAGCGTCTCGCTGCCGGGAAGCTGCTGCTCCCCGCCCTTCCAGCCATGCGACGCCATGTAGATCAGGTCGCAATGCGTCTGCTCTGCCGTCTTGATAATGCCGAGATACGGCTCATCCGCCTTCACCAGCTTGCAAGTGCACGGGACCTCTTCGGCCAGCGCACTGTTCGAGATAAAGGCAAGGTGCTCGTTCGCAAACTTCTCGAACAAGGCATGGCGCCGGTCAATGAAGTGCGCGTCATGATGCATCCATGCTTCCAGCTGGTCGGGATGCGGAGAAGGAAGGACATGGACACCGACCACGGTGGCGCCCGTGTTCTTTGCAAACAGGATGCCGCTCGTCACGGCTTGCCTTGACAATGCCGAGCCATCGGTCGGCAACAGGATGTGCTTGTACATGACGCTCCTTTCCGTTCATCAGACCAGGTGCGCTGCGCGCGACGGCGTTGTTCGAGCCCACTCCAGCAAGCCATCCGCAGCCGGAACTTCGGCGGCATCGCGCTTTCGGCCCACGATGGAACCACGATGCAGCCTGCTTCCATGGTAGCAAACAGCGCGGCGCGCTTTTAGCTGAAACAACAGCGGTACATCATGCGGCCAAGGCTGTCTTGCCTGGCGCAAAGCGTCGTTCCATCACGCCACAGGTCGCTCCGACATGACGATGGTCGGTGCCGCAACAGCCGCCGACCACCGTCATCCGCGGCAGGAAGCGGTACAAGGCGCCGTACGCGTCTCCGAGCTCGCCGGGATTGCCATCGTCCAGGTCGGCCGCCTCATCCAGTTCCGCATGGCTGCGCCGGGATGCATTTGCGCGCAAGCCGCGAATCCTGTCGGTCCATGCGCCGCCCTCCTCAAGCCGCTGTGCAAAATGTGTCGGGTGCGCGCAGTTGAGCATGTAGTACACGGCATACGCATCAGTCTCGTCATCGGTGCGGACAATCGCATCCTGCAAGGTATCGCCGGATGGCAAACGTCCGTCGGTCTCCAGAGTGAAGGAGATTGCGACCGGAATGCCGCACGCCTTCGCAGCCTTGACGATGCCGATTGCTTCCTCGACATAGTTCATCGTGAATGCGGCGGCCATGTCGGCATCCGTCCGGGCAAAGCATGTCACCTGCGCCCGGTGATAGTTCTCTGCCTGCGCCACCGTCATCCGCAAGTCAGGCCGGTAACCGTCACCGCGCGGGCCCAGGTTGCCGCTGATGACGATGGGCGTTGCGGGCGTCTCGTACGCGGCACGGATGCGCAGCAGCAACGAGATCGCCTTGCGGTTCGCATCATTCAACGCGGCATCGTCGTAGCCGAGCTTCGCTCCCCAGTCAGGATTGGCACGCCAGGTCGGCGCTTCCAGCACGAGGCCCACACCGCGTTCGGCCGCCATGTCGGCGTAGCGGCGGTAGTAATGCTCGAGCACCGCGGTCCCCGCTTCGTCTTTCAGCAGGTCGAATGCGGCAAAGTACGGCAGGTCGATGCCCTCGTGAAAGATCAGCGTGGTTTCGAGCCCGCCATCGGTGATGAAGAGGCGGTCACTCAGCTGCGGCAGGCGTTGGCGATATTGGCTCATGATGTGTCTCCTTCAGACAGGTGGTGGCGATACGTCGTGCATCGGCGCAGGAAAGCTTGCACTGTGAGGCGATCCGCACTGTCAAAGCCGGTAGCGGCGCAGATCCTTGCCCCCGGAAGCAGCAACCAGGACATGCGCAGAACGCGGCAGGGAAACGTCGGGGCATTGGCATTGCGTGTCTGGCTACTTCGATGCGAGCCTTCAAGGTAAACCCGGCATGCCCCTGCCACTAAAGCCATTTCGGTAATCAACCGGACATATCGGCCATGGATGACAAAGCACCGATACAGGTCGCGATCCTAGCGTTCCCGGAAACCTCGGCCTCCGTGGTTTACGGCATGTACGACCTGTTCATGTCAGCGGGGCGCGACTGGCACGTCATCTGCGAGGGATCACCGGGCAGGCAGGTGATCCTGCCGAAAATCCTGTCCTGCCATGGCAGTGCATTCGTAATAGGAAACAATGTACGGGTGTCACCGGAAGGCGGACTGGACCTGTGCGCGCAGATGGATGTGGTATGTGTGCCCGAGCTGACGGTGCCTCCGGGCGAACCGCTTGACGGACGCTTTCGAGAGGAAATCGACTGCCTGCGCAGAAGTTACGCCGCCGGCAAGATCGTGGCAACCGCCTGTTCCGGCGCCATCCTTCTTGCCGAGGCGGGTCTGCTCGACGGCTGCGAGGCGACGACGCACTGGGCTTATTGCGACCTGATGAGCCGCCGCTATCCCAACATCAAGGTCCGACGCCAGCGCGCGCTCGTTGCGTCGGGCGAAGGACAGCGGCTGATCATGGCAGGTGGCGGCACTACCTGGCTGGATCTGGCGCTCTATCTCATCGCACGCCTGTGCAGCGTCGACATCGCAATGCAGACCGCTCGCCTGAACATGATCGACTGGCACGACATCGGGCAACAGCCCTTCGCCCGTCTCGCGCAAACGCGGCAGACGGAAGATGCGCTGATCGCGCGCTGCCAGCGATGGATCGCCGACCATTACGCGGAACCTGCGCCGGTCAATGCAATGATTGCGCTGTCCGGAATCGCGGAGCGCTCCTTCAAGCGGCGTTTTCAGCAGGCGACCGGCATGTCGCCGCTCGAATACGTGCATACGCTGCGGCTCGAAGAAGCCAAGCAGATGCTGGAATCCGGCAAGCAGCCTGTGGAAGAGATTGCGAACGAAGTGGGTTATGAAGACGCCGGCTTTTTCAGCCGGCTGTTCCGGCGCCACGTCAACCTGACACCGGCGCAATACCGCAGACGCTTCGGCGCATTGCGCCACGCCATCGAGCATGGCGGATGAAGGAACGGGTCAGGCGTCGGGATGCCTTGCCAGTTCAATGTCCTGCGACCGATACCGGCCGCCATTCGTCGATCTCCTCCGCGCGCAAGACAACCGGCGTGCCGCGATCGAGGTGATAGAAGCACCAGCTTGCCACGCTCCATCGCGCCTCGAACTCACCCTTTGGTGTCGTGACAATGCAAAGCTCTCCTTCTTTCAGGTGCGATAACGCACTTCCTGTTTTCATTTCATCTCCCCTCCTTTCCTGGCAAGGATTGCGAACACAACATCCCTCGCCTTCCGTTCCGCTCGCCGTTCCTACAACGGCGATGCCGAGGAACTAACTGTACAAACATACAGTCCACCATGCAAGCGTTGATTGACTGTCAGCAGAGGAGAAACAAATGGACAAGCGAACGCAAGAGGATGCGCAGCAGAGCAACATGGTGAAGGATCCGAAAGACTGGACGACCGGCGACGAGCCGATGACAGGCGCCCAGCGGTCCTACCTGAAAACACTGTCCGAGGAAGCAGGCGAAGAGATGGATGACACGCTGACGAAAGCACAGGCTTCCGAGCGCATCGATGAATTGCAGCAAAAGACAGGCCGCGGCATGGACAGCGGCGCGCGCCACTGATCGCTCGGTGCCGTGCACAGCTTATTCACATTTGCTGTGGTCAATACTGTGGATAAGTAGGGATAAGCCACCTTATGTCCATGATCTCTAAGGAAATTTTTCCGTTGAGTAAAATCAAGGCAGGTGGCTGACCGACTGTCGAAACGTGCGCAGACGGCCCGGCGTGGCATCGCCCTCTTGCGAGGCGGTGTCAAACAAGCAATCCGCCACGGAATGACACACCGACCACGACGAAGAGCACGGACACCGTCGTGACAAGAGCCACCCTGCGCGCCAATGCAGGCAGCGTTTCTGCGCTGAGCGTCGGAATGATGCGCAAGCGCGCATCCAGCGCCGTGATCAGCGTAATTGCCAGCAGCGCCAGTTTGAACGTAATGAGCATCGCCGGCGCGCTCGAAAGGGAAAACCACATCCGCACGTCGGGCACCATCGACTGCGCCATCCACAGACCGGACGCGATCTGGATCAACAGCGCCGGCATGCCGACGCGCTCGAATCCCGACTCGAACGCCAGGAGGATTGTCGGGTCGCGCGCAGCGAGCGCACGCGGCAGCACCGTCGTCGCGAGCACCAGATGACCGCCGGTCCAGACGGTGGCGGCTAGGATGTGAAGCAGGAGAATGTAGCTGTACATCGCAGGAGGGGTGTTTGCCGTTGGGCTTCTGTTGAGGATGGAGTATTTTAGGTTGCTTCACGTTAATCCGTGAAGCAACTTAGCTTTCCACCCAGCAGAGGTAAAGGGGGATAGCGGACGGCGAGGCATCCGCCGGAAGGCCGGGAATGATCGGCAGGAAAACCTGAAGCGGAATCCAGAATCAGCGCTACCTTCCCGCGCTTGCATCCGGGCCAGCGTGCGCCGGCTCGGTGCGACGGCAGCGCGTCGCTCAACGACTTTGCGCCATGGGGAAGAACAGCTGCTGGCCATCGACGCGGAACTCGCCGATGCGCTGCTGGCCGGCTGGCGAGGTGATCCACTTGACCAGTTGCATCGCCCCCTTGTAGTTGGCGTCCGGGTGCTTTGCCGGGTTGACGGCGATGATGCCGTAGGGGTTGAACATTTTTTCGTCGCCCTCGACGGCCACTGTCAGTCCTGTCTTTGCGCGGTAAGCAACGTAGGTGGCGCGATCGGTCAGCGTGTAGGCCTGCATTTCCTGCGCCATCGTCAGTACCTGTCCCATGCCGAGCCCGGCGGAGACGTAGTTGCTGCCTGACGGTTTCACACCGGCCTCCTTCCAGTAAGCCTGCTCCATCTGGTCGGTACCGGAATTGTCGCCGCGAGAAATGAAGCGCGCATTGGTGTCGACGATCTTCTTCATCGCTGCGATGACGTCCTTCATGCCGCGGATGCCGGCGGGATCATTATCCGGCCCGACGATGATGAAGTCGTTGTACATCACGTCGCGGCGGTTGACGCCATAGCCTTCCATCACGAACCGGTCCTCCGCCTTGCGTGCGTGCACGAGTGTTACGTCGACGTCGCCGTTCTTTGCCAGCTCCAGCGCCTTACCGGTGCCCACCGCGATCACCTGCACCTTCAGTCCGGATTCCGCCTCGAAGGACGGCAGCAGGTATTGCAGCAGGCCGGAGTTGTCCGTGCTGGTCGTCGTGGACAGGCGAAGCACCTGCTGCGCCGATACCGGAAGCTGTGCCAGCAGCAAAACGGCGGCAAGTGCCGCCGCCCGGGAAAGACGTGATCTGAATGCGCTCAACATGCCAGCTTCTCCTTGTCGACAGGTGTCCATCTTCAGGAGTTTCAGGAAGCGCGATGAAGAGATATCTCAAAATCCAGTCGAGAATCGCCCTGCCATAGCGGTGCAGGAAACGAGGTACAGAGGAAGCCGGGAACGCTTCACAAAGGAGAGACTGCCGAAGCGCCACGATGCAGCATGAATGCACTGCGGCCGCAGAGCTTTCATCACCGTGCGGACTCAATCACATCTTCAGGCGCTTCATTCACGCTATCGCCGCGGACCTTGTTGACCGGTACGCGCCTCGACATGCGAGAAATTCGCCTCGGCCGCCTGCATGCGCAGGCCGATATCGGCCATGTCGAGGTGTGCCTGTTGCAGCTTCGGGAAAAACTGCGTTTCCTCTTCCTGCATGTGGTGCAGCGTGATGTCGATGACCTGCCGCAACAACTGCTCTGCCTGCGGGTCGTCAAGCGGCGCCGTCCGCAGAGGCTGCAGCATGTCATCCGTTCTCTGGTGCTCTTGCAGGAAGTGGTCGATCATCGCCGGATCGACGTCGCGCACCGCCGGATAAAACGCACTTTCTTCCAGCTGCGTGTGGCTGTCGAGCAGCAACAGGATCTGCAATGCCGCCTGCTTCCTGACTTCCTCGTCCTGGCTGCGTGTAAAGGCGTCCGCCAGCTTGCGGAACAGGTTGTGGTCCCGCAGCAGCGCTTCGACCGGCCGGTCCACGGGAAAGGCGCCACGGTTTTCGCTCATCTCGGTATCCATTCTGGCCTCCATTACTCAGCTTAGTTGCAGCGACAAGCAGGTTCGATGAAGGGGCAAGTCCAAAGTTCAGAACGAACGGCGACGGTCAACGACGGACAACCACAGAAGCCGCGAACGTTCCCATTCACGCAACGCGCATGCGATTCTGGCGTGCCTGCAGCCGGCCGTCCTGCAACTTCAGCCGTTGCACACCGGGCAAGGCGATCAGGTCGCGGTCGTGGCAGGCCATGATGACGCTGCTGCCTGCGGCGACCAGCGAAGGAATCAAGGCGATGACCTGCTCGCGTGCGGCGCCGTCGAGGCTGGAGGTCGGCTCGTCCAGCAACAGCAATTTCGGCTCCAGCACCTTGGCGCGGGCCAGCGCCACGCGCTGCTTCTCGCCGCCGGACAAGGTGTGCGGCTTGCTCGCATGCAAATGGGCGACGCCCGCCCAATCCATCGCCTGCTCCACACGCCGGTCGATTTCTCGCTTCGGCAGGCCCCGTGCTCGCAGGCCGAAGGCGATATTGTCCGCAACGCCAGTGGAGAACAGTACCGGATGCTGGTGCACATACACGACCTGTTCGCGCATGGCTTTGGGATACGCGGGATGGACGGCGAGTCGTACGCTCTCCCCCATGAACTCGGCGCTGCCAACCTCGGCGCTTTCCAAACCCGCAAGAATGCGCAGCAGCGTGCTCTTCCCTGCCCCGTTCAGCCCGGTCAGCACGCAGGCGCTCGATTGCCGGATGGTCAGCACATCGATGTCGAACAGCACCCGCTCGCCGAAGGATTTCTTCAGGCGGTGAACCACGAGCAAGGATGTCATTCGCCCCCCCATCATGCGGTTCCCCGGGCCGGACGCGGATCGCCCTGCAGCAAGACCAGCAAGGCGTTAATGACGAGTGCGACAAAGACCAGCACGATACCCAGCGCAATACCCTGCGCAAACTCGCCCTTGCTGGTTTCCAGCGCAATCGCTGTGGTGATGGTGCGTGTTTCGCCGGCGATGTTCCCGCCGATCATGATGGCGCAGCCGACTTCCGAGATGACACGGCCGAAGCCGTGAATGATCGCCGCCATCATTCCGAATCGCACTTCATGCAGCACCGTGCGCATCACGCGCCAGCGGGAAGCGCCGAGCGCAATGGCCGTCTCCGCCAGCCGCGGGTCGGCGCTCTGGATGGCGGCGAGCGAAAACGCGGTAAGCACCGGCAAGGCAATCAGCATCTGGCCGGCGATGATGCCGGGCTGGGAGAACAGCCAGCGCAGCTCACCCAGCGGCCCCTGGCGCGACAGCATCAGGTAAAGCAGCAGGCCGATCAGTACGGTAGGCAGCGACAGCGCCGCCTGCGCGAGCCAGATGACAAAGCGGCGTCCCGGAAAACGGTGCATCGCAATCGCATAGCCGGCAGCGATCGCCAACGGCGTGGCGATCACCAATGCGACCAGGGAGGTCTTCAGCGAGACCCAGATGATGCGCCACAGTCCGGCATCGCCGGAAAGCAGCAGCAGGAAGGCGTCGCGGATCGAATCTGTCAGCTGCATGGATACATGCTCACATCCCGCACGGTGCCCATTTCATGCCAGCCGCAGCACATCGTCGGCCGGCGCCGCAAGCTGCGGCTCGAGGATCATGCGCTCCTTGCCGGTCAGCAGCAGGAAGTGCTTGCCAGTGCAGCGTGCCAGCAAGGACATGCCGAGCCGCTGCGCCACCATGTGCCCCATCTGCGTGGTGCCGGAGCGGGACAGCAGGAAGGGAATGCCCATCTGCGCGCCCTTGATCACCATCTCCGACGTGAGCCTGCCGGTGGTGTAGAACACCTTGTCGCCGCCCTCCACGCCGTCCAGCCACATCTTGCCGGCAATGGAATCGACCGCATTGTGGCGCCCGACGTCCTCGACGAAGTACAGCATTTCGCCGTCCGCCGAGAACAGCGCGCAGCCGTGCACGGATCCGGCCTGCTTGTAGATCGACTGCTGGGTACGGATGGTGTCGACAATGCGGTACAGCGTGGACTGCCGCAGCCGCGCCTCGGCCGACAGGCAAATCGTGTCCACCTCATCCATCAGGGAGCCGAACACCGAGCCCTGGCCGCAGCCGGTAGTCACCACCTTTTTCGCGGTGCGCTGCTCGATGTCGTCGATGCCGTGCACGGTCTTGACGGCGACTGCTTCCACGTCCCAGTCCACATGGATGGAATGAATGTCCTCGATAGAGCGCACCAGCCGCTGGTTGCGCAGGTAGCCAAGCGTCAGCGCCTCCGGTGCGCCGCCCAGCGTCATCAGCGTCACCAGTTCGCGCCGGTCGACATAGACGGTCAGCGCGCGCTCGGCAGGAATCAGGATCGACGAGGTGCGCCCGCGCTCGTCAATCGCCTCCACGCCGTAGGTGAGGCCGATGCTGGCATGGCTCAGTTGCGGAAGCCGGGGCATGGGGAGGGACATGGAATGCGTGCCTTTCTGATGGGCCTTATCCGTGCTCGCGCCCGCGGCGCGGACGCGGCTGGTAATGCGTCTGCAGGTAGTCGGCAAGCCAGGCGTAGATATCGACCGGCATCGGCACGCCGTCCGCTGCCTCGCCAGAATCCAGCATGCGGGTGCCCTCGCCATAGCTGACGGAAGCGACGACGGGCATTGCGCGTTCGTCCTCCATGCGCCACATGACGAAGACCTTGGGCTCGGGCGCGACCCAGTTTTCGAAATAGCCGTCGTTCTCGTCCGGATACAGGTCGAGCCGCAGGCCGGTTACGAGGTACTGCAACTGGTCGGCGGTCTCGCTCACCGTTTGCAGGGGCGGCAGTCCTCCCTTGTCCGCCATCACGCCAACCGCGGACCACGACGCATCCGACCAAGGATGGTTGATCTTCTGCCGCTGCATCAGCACCGCAATCGGCAGGCTGTCCATGAGCATGCTGTCCTCCTCTGTCTTTTCCTTGTCCTTCCTTGCACTGCGCCTTCTGCGCTACCAGCCCCTTGTTTGCGCCTCATTTGCGCCTCATTTACCCCTCATTTACCCTTCTCCGCCGGATTTTTCACATCCTCGCTGGGCGGCGCCGTACCTGCCTTTTCGCTGCGGATCGGCTGCTTTGCTGCCGCCGCGCCCTGCTTGCCGCCGGGCTGGCCGGACGCGCTGGATTGCGCGCCGGATGCGGAAATGCCGCTGGTTGCCTGCACCGGTGTAGGCGAGTGCGTTTTCCACCCCTTTTCCGCGGCACGCTTGCGCCAATGGTTGCTGATGCGATCCATCGATGCGGCGAGTTCCTTCTTTTCCTTTTCTGCCTGCTCGGCTGCCTGCTGCTTTTTCGCGGCGGCGGCTTGCTGCTGCTCGGGCGACGGATCCGGCAGCTTGGCCGCTGTCATGCCGGATGCGCATGCCGCTGCCAACGCGACCATGAAACGAACGATGCTGTTCTTCATTGCCGACCTCGCTATCTTTTCTCTTGCTGCGCCGGCACGCTCGGTGGTGCGCCGCCGGGTGGTGACGCTGGTGGCGCCGCCTGCGACGCTGCTGCGCCACCGGTCGCGCCGCCCATGGCCGCGCCGCTCGTATTGCCGCCCGAGCCTTCCGGCACACCCGGCGTCCCGCTCGAACCCGTGCCCGCAGCGGACTGGCCGCGCACGCCCTCCTGCGTCGCACCGCCTCCGGGCGCCGATTGCTGGGCAGGCGGCTGAGGAGGTTGCTGTGGAGGTTGCTGCTGCGAGACTTCGCCGGGAGGCGACGTACCTCCCATTGCCGCACCGCCGGTCGTGCCGCCGGAACCCTGCGGAATGCCCGGCGTGCCGGCAGGCATGGAAGCAGTGGTATTGGCAGCAGACGCGGCGCGCGCCATCACTTCGCCGCTGGTACCACCGCCTGCAGTCACCTGACCGGGGAATCCGGTCTGCTTCGCTTCCCGCTCCTGGCCCGCCCGGTCGCAGCCCGGCAGTGATACTGCAGCAAGCGGCATTGCCAGCAGCAAGCCACACAACTTCGCTGTACGGATCGTCACGATGCTCCCCTCATGAGTGCTGCCACGGGGATGTCCCCTGCGGAACGTTGTCGTAATGGCTGCCGCCCACGACCTCCTGGTACCAGAGCTCATGGTGCGTGCGTGCCCATTCCGCATCGACGGTGCCATGGCGCATCGCGTTGTAGGCGCCGGGCGTGCCGACCGTGCCGATGTAGATGTGCCCCATTGCCAGCGCGATGTAGAGCGTCGCGCCGATGATGTGCAGGTAGTCCGCCATCTGCAGCGCGTAGCGTGTCAGCCCGTAGCTGTTGGGGCTGATGCTCTTAAAGTACGGAAAATTCAGCATCAGCCCGGTAATGGACATCAGCAGGCCGAGCAGCACCAGCCCGCCCCAGAACCAGAACTTCTCGCCGGGATTGAAGAAGCCTGCCGGCATGTGCTTGTTGGTCGACAGCTTCGATGCCTGCTTCATCCAGTCCCAGTCGGTGCGGCGGAAAAAATTGCGCCGCACGAAAGTAAAGAACATCAGCAGCGAGCACAGGATGAACAGCGGGCCGACAAAGTTGTGCAGGTATTTGGAGATCACCGCAAACCAGGAGAAGACTTCATGCCCCATCCACGGCAGCATGATCTGCTTGCCAAACAGCGTGATGATGCCGGTGATGGCGAGGGTGATGAAGGTGATTGCCGTTGCCCAGTGGATCAGCCGCTGCCAGTTCGTGAAGCGCTGGATATGCTGGCCGGTTTCCCCTCGCTCCATCCGGATCGGGCCAACCGCCTTGTAGAACAGGAAGATCAGGAACGGCACCACCAGCAGCACCGTGCCAGACACGGTGGCAAACGGGCCGTTGCGCAGGTTGCGCCAGGTATTGCCACCGCGCTGCAGGATCACGTCCTGCTCGTTCATGAAGCCGGGCGGAATGATGAAATGCCGGTCAAAGTGCTGCCGCCCGGAGGCCGCCGAACCGAAGCCCGGCTGCGGCAGGCCCTGCTCCGACTGCAGGATGGTCTGCTCTTCCGCATAGGCGGGCTTTGCGCTTTCATGCGGGACGGCAGCCTGTGCCGTCGTCATCCACAACGCCAGCATCACGACCGAGGCGAGAACCAGAAGAAGCCTGCGCACGAGGGCATCTTGTACGCGGAGGTGAGGCAGTATGGCCGAGCTATGCATGTCCGACTCCTTGTTCCACGCGCCTTCCGTCACTTTCCATCACTCTTGGTCACAGTTTACGGATTGGTGCGCCGGTATTCGTTCTGCTTGTGGTTGCGGTTGGCAATCGCCGCATTCCAGGCCAGCTTGTCGTTATGAAAATACGCCGTCTGGTGCAGGTTGTCCTTCTTGCCGTTGTATTCACCGTTTCTCCACACCGGATGCTGTTCCACTTCCAGGCAGCCCGTGAGCAGGAAGGCGGCAACGGCGAGCGCAAAAAAGTTTGTGCGTGTCATGTCGGCAGCTTTCTCGGGTTGTTCTGGAAGTCGCCGGGGATGGCATTGGTCGGTTTTTCGCCGCCAATGGCCTTCGTGCGCTCGCCTGGTTTGGTCTCGTAGGCAATATCCCAGCCCCACAATTCCGGCCCGTAGCCGCGTGTTTCCACGCGTTGCTTGTAGATGCCGGCGATGATGTTGGCGTCGCCGCCGATCAGCGCCTTGGTGCCGCACTGTTCCGCGCACACCGGCAGCTTGCCCTCGCTGATGCGGTTGCGGCCGTATTTCTTGAACTCCACTTCGGAGTTGTCCGGTTCCGGCCCGCCCGCGCAGAAGGTGCACTTGTCCATCTTGCCGCGATGGTTGAAGGCGCCGGTGTCCGGAAACTGCGGCGCGCCGAAAGGACAGGCGTAGTAGCAGTAGCCGCAGCCGATGCAGGTGTCCTTGTCATGCAGCACGATGCCGTCTTCCGTGTGATAGAAGCAATCGACCGGACAGACCGCCATGCACGGCGCGTCGGTGCAGTGCATGCAGGCCACCGACATGTAGTGCTCACCCGGCATGCCGTCGTTGATCGTGACCACCCGCCGCCGGTTCACACCCCACGGCGTTTCATTCTCGTTCTTGCATGCCGTGACGCAGCCGTTGCAGTCGATGCAACGCTCCGTGTCGCAGATGAATTTCATTCTGGCTGCCATTGCGCGTCTCCGATTTCAGTCACACCCTGACCACCCGGCACAGCGACACTTTGGTCTCCTGCATCATCGTCACGATGTCGTAGCCGTAGGTCCAGCCGGTGTTCGCCGCCTCGCCGCGCACGATGGGCGCTGCGCCCTCCGGATAATTCTTCAGCTGGTCCTCGCCCATCCACCAGCCGCCGAAGTGGTAAGGCATCCACACCAGCCCCTGCGGCACGCGCGGCGTCACCATTGCATGCACCTTCAGCCGCGCGCCGGTCGGTGTTTCCACCCAGACGAATTCCTTGCTGACGACGCCGATGCGCCGCGCATCGACCGGACTGATCTCGACAAACATCGCCTGCTGCAGCTCCGCCAGCCACGGGTTGGAGCGCGTCTCGTCGCCGCCGCCTTCATATTCCACGAGGCGGCCGGAAGTCATGATCAGCGGATAGTCCTGCGCGAAGTTCTTCTGCTGCACTGCCTTGTACAGCGTCGGCAGCCGCCAGAACGCGGCCTTGTTGTCATAGGTCGGGTATTGCGCGATGAGGTCCTGGCGCGGCGTCATCAGCGGCTCGCGGTGCACCGGCACCGGGTCGGGGAAGTTCCACACATTGCAGCGCGCCCGCGCATTGCCGAACGGCGCGCAGCCGTGCTGGATCACGACGCGGATGATGCCGCCGGAGATATCCGTCTTCCAGTTCTTGCCCTCGGCCTGCGCCTGTTCCTCCGGCGTCAGGTCGCTCCACCAGCCGAGCTTCTTCAGGAACACATGGTCGAATTCCGGATAGCCGATGTCGAGTTCACTGTCCTTGGTCGTCGAGCCGTCCGCCGCCAGCAGCGTTTCGCCATTGCGCTCCACGCCCCAGTTGGCGCGGAACGGCAGGCCGCCTTCAATTACTGGCTTGGACAGGTCGTACAGGATCGGCGTGCCGGGGTGCTTGAGTTCCGGCGTGCCCCAGCACGGCCATGGCAGGCCGTAGTAGTCGCCCTTGCACGGCCCCGACTCGGCGCGCAGCGTGGTCGGGTTGAAGGTGTGCTTGTTGTTCATGTGCAGCTTCAGCCGTTCCGGCGAGCAGCCGGTGTAGCCGATGGTCCAGCAGGCGCGGTTGATCTCGCGCAGGATGTCCTCGATGACCGGCTCGTTGTTGACCACCTTGATGTTCTTGCACAGTTCTTCCGCGAAACCGAACTTCTTCGCAAACAGGTACATGATCTCGTGGTCGGTCTTGCATTCGAAGATGGGCTGGATCACCCGCTCGCGCCACTGGATGCTGCGGTTGGACGCCGTCACCGATCCCTGCGTCTCGAACTGCGTCGCCGCCGGCAGCAGGTAGACGCCATCCTTGCGCCCATGCATCGCCGCCGTCATCGTCGGATACGGATCGATCACAACCAGCATGTCGAGCTTCTGCATCGCCGCCTTCATGTCCGGCAGGCGCGTCTGGCTGTTGGGCGCATGGCCCCAGTAGATGACAGCGCGCAGCGTGTTCGGCTGGTCGACGAACTCATTCTTTTCCAGCACGCCGTCGAACCAGCGCGACACCGTCATGCCGGGCTTTTCCATCAGCTCCTTGGATGCATAGCGCGACAGCAGCCAGTTGTAATCCACGCCCCAGACATTGGCGAAATGCTTCCACGCGCCTTCCGCCAGCCCGTAGTAGCCCGGCAGCGAATCGGGGTTCGGGCCGACGTCGGTTGCGCCCTGCACGTTGTCATGGCCGCGATAGATGTTGGCCCCGCCGCCCGCGACGCCGATGTTGCCGAGCGCTAGTTGCAGGATCGACAGCGCGCGCACGTTGCCGGTGCCGACATGGTGCTGCGTGATGCCCATGCACCACACCACCGAAGAAGGCCTGTTCTTTGCCAACATCTCCGCTGCCAGCCGTACCGCCGCTTCCGGCACGCCGGTTACGTTCGATACCTTGTCGGGCGTCCACTTCGCTACTTCCTTGCGCACCTCTTCCATGCCGTAGGTACGCTCGGCAATGTACTTCTTGTCTTCCCAGCCGTTCTCGAAGATATGCCACAGTACGCCCCAGACGAAGGGGATGTCGGTGCCGGGGCGGATGCGCACATAGTGATGCGCAAAGCGTGCGGTGCGGGTAAAGCGCGGATCGACCACGATCATTTTCGCGCCCAATTCCTTCGCATGCAGGAAATGCAGCATCGAGATCGGATGCGCCTCCGACGGGTTGGACCCGATGAACATCACCGCCTTGGTCTTGTGCAAGTCGTTGAAGGAATTCGTCATCGCACCGTAGCCGTAGGTCTGCGCGACGCCGGCGACGGTGGTGGAATGGCAGATGCGCGCCTGATGGTCGGTATTGTTGCTGCCCCACATCGACACGAACTTGCGCAGCAGGTAAGACTGCTCGTTGTTGTGCTTGGAAGAACCGATCCAGAACACCGCATCCTGCCCGGCCTTCTCGCGGATCTGCAGCAGCTTGTCGCCCACCTCATTGAGCGCCTGGTCCCAGGAAATGCGCTGGTACTTGCCGTCAACCAGCTTCATCGGATAACGCAGGCGGTGTTCGCCATGGCCATGCTCGCGCAACGATGCGCCCTTTGCGCAGTGCGCGCCCATGTTGAGCGGGGAATCGAAAGCCGTGTCCTGCCGCACCCAGACACCGTTATGCACGATCGCTTCCACCGAGCAGCCGACCGAACAATGGCTGCAAACGGTGTGCTTCATTTCCGTCTTGCCAGGCGCACTGGGCGGCAACTCCTGCGCTGCCGCAGCCGGTTCGATCACATTGAACGGCAGGTGACGCGCCAGTGCACCAGCACCTGCCACGAGGCCCGCGCGGAGCAGGAAGCCGCGCCGGTCGACCGTCGCCGCCGCAGCCTGGCTGAGCCCCCGCTGAAGCGACCCGACGAGGCCGCCCGCTGTGCCACCAGTGCCACCCGTGCCACCATTGCCGCCATTTCCGTTTGCCCGATGCGGCGTGCCGGATTTCTTTACGAGGCTCATGGTTAGAACCCGACGGAACGATAGTATTTCCGGATGTGCTCGGTCTCGTGATAACCGACACTCTCCGGAGCGCTTTCTTCCTTGTCGGGAAGCGCCAGTTCCTGGGCGAGCTGCTCGCGTTTCGTCAGCAGCACCGCTGCCGCGGCCGCCGACGTGCCAATGGCGGCCAGCAAGGTGCGCCGCCGGGGAACAAACCGGAATGCACGGGAGTTGCTCATCTCGTCTGCCCTTCCATTGCGTGTTGCTGCGCATTTGCAGCGTCATCAATTGCATCGCGTTCCATGGCGAAGGCTTCCACTTCGAGCTGCAGGAACGCCTCGGCGAAGTCGGCAATATGCCGGTAGAAATAAGCGCCCTCCGGCGCCTCGCTGGGCACCTCATCGGCAGTCTCGTCGGCACGGCGGATATCATCCAGGCAGCGCGCAAACCACGGTGCGATATGCCGGGTAAAGAAGGTCTTCTGTTCCTGCGTGGTGCGGCGCGGCAGGTCCGGCGCACCGCTGATCAGCATGCACATGGCTTCGCACAGCGCGCCGAGATGGTCTTCCAGTTCGCCCGTGCCTTGCCTGCGCTGCAGGCCTAGCACAGCAAGGTCGTCGCGCAACGCCGCCAGCGGCTTTTCCATGAGAAAGCCGGCCAGGTAATACGAGGCGTAGGGATTGAGCCGTGGTGTGCCGGTGCCGATGAACAAGGCGTCAAACTGTTCCTCAACCTGCCGCAGGCTGGCGGTGCGAGCGGCGTCGATCAGCGCGTTCCATGTGCGCGCGAGCGCATTTTGCGGCTGGGCAGCCTGGAGCGGACTGGCTTCGGCAATGACGGACAGCAGCTGCGCATCCGGCGGACGCAGCAACAGGTTGGCCATCAGCGCATACATGTCGGCACGCGCCTGGTCTTCCTGTGGCAGCGGGAGGAAGGCCGCCCGGGATGAAATCGTTGCCGCTTCCGTTGCATTCATTCTTGCGAGATCCTGCGCACCACGGTGCGCGCCGTGTTTGTGAGTGACCTCGGGCAGACAACCAGCGGCATGCCGCCTCGTGCAACTGTCCTTATGCAATTGAAAGATGGAATGCAAAGATGTTCCGCTGTGGTGCGCGCATCCGGCGCACATCAACGCGTATTTTGTGGAAGATCAAAGGTGCTGCAGACAGCATCCTGGTTGTCTGCAGCAGCGGAACCCGTCGTTACAAACCCGTTACGAACCGGTCTTTCCGCTCGGCGCTTTACACATCGCGCGGACGCGACACTGACGTGACCGACATCACCTGTCCGGCCAACATCATGTCCGCCACCCGGCAATCGCCGCACATGCGCAGGCGATCGAGGTTGCCGGCAAATGCGCCGTGGCTTGCCAGCCTGCCCAGCATGTTTTCCATCATCTTCACCGTGCCGAACGGCTTGTTGCAGCGGATGCAGTGAAACGGCTCAGTCTCGTTGAGCACCACCGGCTTGCGCACCGCGTCATCCATTGCAAGACGCGGCACGAGCGTTATCGCCTGTTCCGGGCAGGTTGCGGCGCACAATCCGCACTGCACGCAGTTGCGCTCGATGAAGCGCAGCTGCGGCGAAGCGGGATTTGCATTCAGCGCTGCTTCCGGGCAGGCACCGACACACGACATGCAAAGGGTGCAGGCATCCCGGTCCACCGCCAGCGTGCCGAATGGCGCACCGGCCGGCAAGGCAATCTCCTCTTGCGACGTTGGTGCGTGGCGGAACAGGTGCTCGAAAGCGAAGTCGAGCGTCGTGCGCTTGTCCGGCAGGATATGGAAGGTGGCGTGCTGTTCCGGCGCCTGCGCCGGCGTGATGCGGGCCAGCTCCGTATCGAGTTCGAGTGCGTTCTCCACGCGCAGCAATTCGATATGCGTGCCGGCATAACCAAGCCCGGACAGGATGACTTGGGCAAAGCCGATCTGCTGAAGAAGAGCATCGAGGTATTGCGGTGCCTCGTCGCCGGTGGTGAGGATCAGGATATTGCTGGCGCCGTAAGCGATTGCGGAGAGCCAGACATCGATCCCGCAGGAAGCCACGTGATGCAATCCGAGCGGCATGACCCGCGCCGGGACGCCGCGCGCACCGCCCGCACCGGCCAGCCGGCCGAGCTGGTTGACCAGTTCTGCGCCACGCTTCCCGTCATGCAGCAGGAATGCCGGATTCCGCCCCCCTGCCTGGCGGTAAGCGGAAAGCATGGCACGCAGCCTGCTCCCCATGTCGGGCGTACGCGGATAGGCGTACGACATCGCACCGGACGGACAGACTGTGGTGCACGCACCGCATCCCGCGCACAGGTGCGGATCGACCCTGACGTGGTCGCCAATGCTGCTGATTGCCTCGGCAGAACAGATATCCACGCAGGCAGTGCAGCCTGTCTTCCGGTTGCGGCCATGCGCACAGATCTTTTCCTTGTACTGAAAGTATTTCGGCTTGCCGAATCGCCCGACCATGCCGGCCAGTGCCAGCGCCTGCTCTGCCTGCTTCGCCTCCGACGATCCGGGTGCGAAGTAGCCGTGCGGCAGTTGATGCTGTCGCAGCAAGGGTTGCTCCGACAAATCAAGAACGAGGTCGAAATCGCCACCGCGCTCGGCATCGCTGCGCGCAAAATCGATCGCCCGTACCGGCCCGCATGCCGCAACGCAATCGCGATGCGCGCGGCATGCCTCCAGGTTGATCTGGTAGCTCAGGTCGATGGCGCCTTCGGGGCAAGCCTGCAGGCAGGCATTGCATCGCGTGCACAGCTCCAGATCGATCGGGTTAGATTGCCGCCACGTGACCTTGAATTCGCCCAGCCAGCCCTGCACGCGTACATGCGAGCCGGAATAGCTTGGATAAGGCCGGTCGAGCAAAGGCTCGCCGCCATGGCCGGAGGTCAGCAGCACGCTCAGGTCCAGTTCGCCGGCCATCGCATGAAGGCGTTGCGCCCATGGAAGCGCCAATGCCGACGGTCCGATCACCAGCACCCGCCCCGCCGATTCATACTCGATCTCCGGCACCGGTTCCGGCTCGGGCAGCGCAGCGGCAGCCAGCAGCGCGGCGATTTTCGGCAACGCCTCTCTTGCCTCCGCTCCCCATCCACCGGTCTCGCGGATGTTGACGAAGCGTAGCGGTGCCACCGCCTGCTTCCGATCCGCCAGTTCCGAAAACAGCGCCTGTTCCTGCGTGCAGGCGACCACCAGCTTGTCGTTGCCGTCCAGCGCATCGAGATACTGGCCGACTTCGCGCCTACACAGTTGCGACGCAACCGGCAACGCGCCGCTGTCGAGAACACGTCCGAGCGCCGCGCCGGCAGCATTGTCGAGCGGCATGGAGCGGTTGCAATTACATACGTGAAATCTCGTTGCCATGGTCTGGGCCATCCTCCGGTTTTTCGGTGTTTTCCGTTTGTTCCTGCTGCGTGCCGTCTTCTGTCGGACTTTCGGGCGCAGGCGGGGTCAAGGAGCCGGTCCGTGCTTCGATTTCTTCATGCTGGACAGGCGGCTCCATGTCGGCGGCCTTGCTCGCGCTGCTGGCGCTGTCGCCCGTCTCCTCGATCAGCTTTTCGGGTGTGCTGTCGAACAAGGGCTGCGGATTCAACACGCCTTGTGCATGGTTCAGCGCGGCAAGCATTGCGTCGGGCAGAGGCTGGAACTTGTTGTAGTCGTCCATATAAATATCCAGCCCGTCAATCACATTGAAATGCGGATCGGAAATCATCTTTTTCATCGCCGAGCGCCGCACGGCAGGATCGACGCCTTGCGCGAGAAAGCGGCGGAAATCGGATTGCGGTGTCAGTGCCGCGACGTCTTCCATGGTGGGCGGCGGTTCCTGCACGGGCTGCGCCGCCGGTTCGTCTGTCGCGTGATCTTCCTCGGTGGTCGATGGCTGATCCTGCTGTTCCTGCCGGGCCTGCGCCTTGCGCCGCGACCAGCGCGAGAAGAAGTTTTCAGCGTCCATGCATGCCTGTCTTCATCGTGTGACGATGCTCAATATTGCGCGCAATGAAATCGCTTGTGCGTGGTGAAGCCGCCTAAGTGCATCTCGATTGATCTGGAGCAGTCCGGAAGCGCAACCGGGAAACTTCTTGCCCCGGTCCGCGAATCGACAGCCTATTGCCACCGATTTACAATGAGGCACCTTCGCTATTCCCCATTCCATGACAATCGACATCAACCAGATTAGCGGGCTCATTTTGGCCGGCGGACGCGGTACCCGCATGGGCAGTGTGGACAAGGGATTGCGGCCGTTCCGCGGCAAGCCGATGGTGGCGCATGTGATCGCACGGCTTGCGCCGCAAGTCGGTTCGCTGATGGTCAATGCCAACCAGAATATCGATACGTACAAGGGCTTTGGCCTGCCCGTGTGGCCGGACCAGCTCACCGGCTTTGAAGGCCCGCTCGCCGGCATGCAGACCGGGCTCGGTCATTGCAAGACCGACTACCTCGTCACTTCCCCTTGCGACTCTCCTTTCCTGCCGGAAGACCTGGTGGCACGCCTTGCCGCTGCGCTGGCGGAAAAGGATGCCGAAGTCGCCGTCGCCGTGACGGGCGGAGGAGACACCTTCCAGCGGCATCCGGTGTTCTGCCTGATGAAAACGTCACTGCTGCCGCACCTGACCGATTACCTGGACAAGGGCAATCGCAAGATCGAGACCTGGTACCGGTCGCTGCGCTTTGTCGAAGTGCCGTTCCCGGACGAATCCGGTTTCCGCAATATCAACACCATCGAAGAGCTCAACCGCTTCGAGCCGACCTGAACTCCCATTCAACCTTTCCTGACTTCCGCAATGTCCCAAACCCGCCTGCAACACGCCATCCGCTGCCTGTCCGACTACGATCCCGACGCCCTGTCGGTTGCCGATACGCAGCGCATCATCCAGGACGTCGTCGAGCCGGTGCAGGCAATCGAGAAGGTGGCGTTGCGCAGCGCACTCGACCGCGTGCTGGCACAGGACCTGATCTCGCCGATCGACGTGCCCTCTCATGACAACTCGGCCATGGACGGCTATGCATTGCGCGGCGCCGACCTCGACGCGCAGAAGCCGGTGACCCTGCAGATCCTCGGCACCGCGTTCGCAGGCACTGCCTTCGACGGACATGTCGATGCGGGCCAATGTGTGCGCATCATGACCGGCGCCGTGATGCCCGCCGGCTGCGACACGGTGGTGCCGCAGGAGCTCACGGAAAACGCCCAGGAAAAATCGGTCACGGTTCCCGCCGGCGCGGTGCGTCCCGGCGACAACCGCCGCCTGAAGGGCGAAGATCTGCAGGCCGGCTCGCCCGCGCTGCTGAAAGGAAAAGTCCTGCGCCCCGCCGACCTCGGCCTGATCGCCTCGCTTGGCATCGCGGAAATCCCGGTGCAGCGCCGGCTGCGCGTCGCGTTCTTTTCCACCGGCGACGAGCTGCGCTCCATCGGCGAACCGCTCGATGCCGGCTGCGTCTATGACAGCAACCGCTACACGTTGCACGGCATGCTGACGCGACTGGGCTGCGACATCATCGACATGGGCGTCGTCAAGGACGATCCTGCCTCGCTGGAAGCCGCATTCCGTACCGCCTGCGAAAACGCCGATGCCGTCATCACCTCCGGCGGCGTGTCCGTCGGCGAGGCCGACTACACGCGCCAGATGCTGGCCAAGCTCGGCGATACCGCCTTCTGGAAGATCAACATGCGCCCCGGCCGCCCGATGGCATTCGGCCGGATCAGCTCCAACGGCAAAAGCGCCTACCTGTTCGGCCTGCCGGGCAATCCGGTGGCGGTGATGGTGTCCTTCTACTTCTTCGCGCGCGATGCGCTGTTGCGCATGATGGGCGCACAGCAGCGCCCGCTGCCGCTGATGCGCGCCGTGTCCGAGTCACCGATCAAGAAGAAACCCGGCCGCACCGAATACCAGCGCGGCATCCTGTCCGTCAGCGCACAGGGCCGCGCACAAGTGAAGATCACCGGCGCGCAGGGTTCCGGCATCCTCAAGTCGATGTCGCTGGCCGACTGCATCGTCGTGCTGCACCCGGAACAGGGATCGGTGAATGCGGGTGATGAAGTGGACGTCGTCCTGTTTGAAGGACTGGTCTGAGAGCCGTTTCAGTCTTACTGAACCGTTGATGCCGGCCGCGCAGCTCACGCCGCGCGTGCAAACGCCACGACCTGACGCAGCCATTTGTTGCGCTTTGCCTCAGTCGCAAAGCGCACCGGCCCGAATGACGTGATCTTCACCGGTTTGATGCCGCAAAACTCCAGAATCGTTTTCTTCATCTGATGGTGTCCCGGCATGCTGTAGACGAAGCGGTAATACCACGGCGGCGTGTCCATGGTACTGATCACATGCGCACTGCGCCCCGCCAGCAAGCGGTCCCAAAAAGATGAGTTCTTCCGGTACTTGAATGCATATCCCGGCAAGAACACCCGGTCGAACATCCCCTTGAGCAGCGCCGGAATCGATCCCCACCAGATCGGATAGACGAAGACCAGATGCTTCGCCCAGGTGATCGCGTCCTGAAGCTCCTTCAGGTCCGGCTCCAATTCCTGCCGCTGGCTGTAGCCGTGATGCAGTGTCGGGTCGAATGTCATCTCCCCCAGCTTGAAAAAGCGTACCGAATGCCCCGCCTCCTTCGCTGCAGCGACATACGCCTCCGCCAGTGTCCCGCAAAAACTGGATGAATCGGGATGGCCGAGGATGACTGCGATGTTCTTTGACACTTTTGTTTTTCCTCTTTGATAAAGACCGATTCACCACTTGGCGGCGGAAAGGCTGCCTTGCACCGCACACGACACGTTCCCGCCATCTACGGTTTGCGTGAAGATCCGGCAGCCCGAATCGATCCTAAATTTGCTCAAATCGCATGAGACGATAAATGCAATATGCACCGACATGTTGAGGCTGGACAGAACCATGCACAAATGCAGCCCGCCTGTCTCGGACTCCACGCAGTACTCAGCATGCCATGACAAATTGATTGCCAATTACTGAAGGACGTCCGGTGATACCTCTTCCCCCATTAAGAGCCTGTCAGCCGCCGGTACATGCCTGCTGATGTGAAGAGGAATGCCGTCGCAATGCCGGGATCGAAGGCCACATAAAACGCAAGCGCCAAGCCTGCATAGAGCCCGGAGATGAACAGTTCCCGCGAACGGTTCCCCTTGCCAAACGCGAGGAAGAGCGTGGTCAGTACCGTAACCAGCGCAATCCCCACGCTGATCAACGGAGACTGGCCAAGCCGCCAGAGCGTGGTTCGCGCAAACAGCGGCAGCTGCATGCCGGACGCATCAATCAGGTACAAGATTCCCGCCGTGCTCAGCAGGATCCACAACAAGACGGTATCCGTCAACGCCTGTTTCATCGCTCCCCTCCCGCACTAACGCCGGTCATGGCCGCACGCTGATCCCGGCGAAACAAGCCTCTGCCACCAAGCGCTGCCATCTGGCGATCATGCATCCTGGACAGCAGAAGCATCGCGAGCGACGCGCCGATAAACGCAAGGAACATGTCCGACTGCGTATCCCACTGGTCGCCCTGTGTGCCGAGGAATTCGTCCGCACCCTGCCCGAGTGCCAGCGCCGCCCACCATTCGATCAGCTCGTACCATGCACTGATCGCCATCGCCACGCAGACGGATAGGAAGGCAGCCATCCTGCGGCCGGACACATACGCGCCGCGGAGCAGGATCTCGCGCGCAATCAATGCCGGCACAAAACCCTGCGCAAAGTGCCCGATCTTGTCATACGGATTGCGGTCAAGCGCAAAGAGATCCTGCAGCCAGAATCCCAGCGGCACGCGCGCATAGGTGTACGTCCCGCCCAGGATCAGGATCAGCGCATGCACGATGATCAGGGCATACAGCAGCGAGGTCAGCGGAAACCGCCGGTAAGTGAAGATCAGAATCGGCGCCGCAATCACCGCCGGCGCCACCTCCAGCGCCCAGGTTCCGTAGTCGGTGGTGATCCATGCAGACAGCATGAGGACGGCCAGCATGCCGAAGCCGGATGCGGCCAGAATTTTTTCTCTTTTCATAGTGACTCCTGATCCTTGCCTTTTACCGTGCCACCGGGACGTGGCTAAATGAACTCGCAACTCTCATAGTCGAACGCTCTGACGCCAAAGCGCCGCTTCAAGCGCTCCAGCAGCGAGGCATCGACACAGTTCGCCAGGCCGAACCACATTACATCCCCAGAATCGGGATCCAGATGCACGGTGACCAGCACCGGCAGGCCGTTATATTGCCCCTCACCGGCTGCCATATCTGCATCCGCGACATCGTCGAGCGCAAGGTTATCGATCTCCAGCGCCAGCTCCGCCTGAAATGAAGCCAGCGCCCCAAGCCGGATGAAGTTGTCGCCATCCCACTCGTTGGGCGGTCCCACGTTTTCCGGGGCGCGATACAGCATTGGTTCTTTGTGGCTCATGATTGGATCCAGAAGGTTGATGCTTCAAGAGTTGCACCGTTAAGCGCGTGGTGGTCGCATATGTTGCCTCGCGCATCGCGAGAATGCCTGCAGCAACGCAATCCCCACGATGGTCAGGACAGCATTACTTTCATAAAAGCCGGGTATACAACTATGCGATTACGCGACTGCACGACGGCGCGACTGCGGGCCGCACCGTCATGCCGATTCTCTCGGTCAGTTTCTTGTATTTCGGAGGAGCCATAAACTACTTGCCAGCCTTACCTTGAGGCCAAGGTTCACCACTGGCACGGGCAATCCAGTCAAAGTACATCTCAGTGCCGTAGGGCTCGTGAGGTATTTCTTTGCCATGAACCGCGAACCTGAGATCTTGAAGATTCATCAGCTCGCTAAGGACAGCCAGGCAATCATGAATTCCTGCGTCTCTTTCGCTCTGAAGCAGTTCCGCGACCAAAGCGCGCTGCTCTTCCGAGAGCGATTGGATAAGAGCGTTGAACCTCGCGTTTTCTGCTGTTGCAAGCCATAGCTCTCCCGCTCTGACTCTCGTCGCAGTGACACTTTCCCGGCGCTCTACCAAGGAGTCGATTATTTTCTCGTATTCCACTGGAACCTCGCTTCTGGTGACTGACGTTGGAAGTAACCTGCCGCCGGAATGTCGGAGGCATGGAGCACGTCTTTATTCAAGCTTAATGTCGGGCTTCCTTCGTCAGCCCAACCGTACTTCAGGGAGCCTCTATGCGAACCCGTTAAAACACGCATGGCCGGCCGACGTTGGCTGTCATCCCGGCAGCCAGCGCCACCAGAAGGGCTCGCGTTTCTCTTTAGCGCCGAGTCGACGCAGCAGCTTGGCGAACTCATTGTGGCCATGCTTCGTGGCCGCCTGAAGTGGAGAGAGGTTATCAAGCTCTGAAACAAGACTTGGGTCTGAGCCATGCTCCAATAGATACTGCGCGATTTCCAGGTGACCTTCAATCAAACTCGCGACAAGTGGTGTTCGAAGGATCTCGGGGTGTTGATAGTTTGGATTTACACCCTCTGTGATGTGATGCTGCACCAGCGACAGGTTGCCTTCTACTGCTGCCTGGTACAAGTTTTTCCAGTCTCCCGCTGACATACTCCTCCTTTGTTGGGTGCTGCGTCGATCTTTCGCCTGTGGCATGAGTGGCCTAACTGTGTCCTTACTCAGAGGACGTGAAGTAAAACGACGTATGCCAGACCGTTTCAAAGGACATGTCACCAACTTTGTAGTCTTACTTGACATCGTCTGAGTAACAGGACAGTTCCCACGTTATGCACGACCACGAGCCGTTATGCAAAGCTTGCCCTTCGGCGGCAAACCACGCCCTGCCTCATCTCCGAGCACGTAGATGCCGTCTTATTCGTCAGCTCGACCGAGCTTCTTTGCCATGAACCGAGAATCTGCTCACCGTTTTCGCGGATAGAGGGGGATTTCGCCTCCGGGCGGCCCGGGCGGCACGAGCAGAACCACCTGTTCTCCTCCCGGCGTGATCTCAACCTTGCAGGCGAACGGGCCGTCGGGCCTCGTATCGCCGGCGAGGTTGATGCAGCCACGCAGTTTCGAGCCCGCGAATCGTTGCCCGACCGAATTCTTGGTACGTTCAAATAAGCCCAATCGCGGCGTCCCCGGGTTCGGGTAGCTCTCGCGCGCCCCGCCCATTGTTAACGTACAAGAAGTGTCCGAGCACTCGAGCGTCATTTTTATCGTTGGACTGGGGATACCAATTCGTTCGGGAACGTCAGCTTCATACGCGCCGCGGAATTCATCGAAATCGATCGTCGGCGCCGGTATATTCGCACGCTCACGCATCGCCTTCATTTTTTCGGGTGTCAACTGGGCCGATGCAAGGGGCACCATCAGCAACGCGACGAGTGCAAATACAGGTTTGATCCAGCTGGTTGTGTGCATGGGGGCATCCAGTCGACAAGCTAAAAGGGATCGCGCAACGGCATCCGTGTTGAGCGACAAGTTGAATGTATTCACGATTGCTAGTCTCTTATTACGTCAATCAACTTTCCTTGCTCGTCAAACTTCAATCCCAAACGACCAACCCACGTATATCCGTCTTTTTCAAAAGGCTCGCCAGCAGACCACGCCATTTGTGCAGCCTCCACAATTTGTGCTCGAGAAGCCCCAGATCTCGTCGTTGTTCTAAGCACCGCGAGAGCCTGATTTAAGGTCTGCTGTTCTTCTTCCAGTTGCGCTCCTTGGTAGGTCTCCGTGACACCGGCATCCAGAACCGTAAAAGCCCACCATGCGTTCGATGTTAGAAGCGCCGCCGCCAAAATCGAAATAATTATGGTGGACTTCTTCACTACTCCTCCTAGCACATTCAACGACCTGTTGACCAGCGCGCGTGCGCGTCGGCGTCGAACTTCAAGTTAAATAGCATCATTCGAGAGAACTTTTCCATCAAAAATTCGTACGATCTCTTCGACTGCATCGATGCCACCACTGGGACATGCGAGTTGATCGAAATGGATCTCACCTTTCCCTGGGCCAGTGAAATGCAGGTTTGAGAGTTCAATGTCGGCGTTAATGAACGCGTCGACCCATGATCCAAAATCCCATGGCATCTGAATGTTCGGGTTCGCTCTCCATTTCTCAACCCACTCATCTGCAGCAGCTTTTTCGTGCACGAACTTCGACACGTAACGTTCACCAAGTAGGTCTTTGAGGTGTTCCTCGGCGATGACACCTTTCTTCTTGCCATCGGCGATAACGTCAAAAACCTGCGTCATGACAGAAACGTCATCCAACTGAATCTCTGAAAACTGAATAGTCGCCATGCTTTGCTATTTAATGCCGTATTAAGAGCCTATCCCAGTAGGAATCAGCCCCGCGCCGGTACCCATTGGGATCCAGGGCCAGGCGCGAGGCCCGCCGCGTGGTGATCCACGCAAGGGGTTCGCAACACCGCCATGGGCTTCAATGGGTACCGGCCCTTCGGGTTGGGGGCAAAAACGCACACCGGCGGTGTTGCTCGTCTTTGCATAGATCACTATGCGGCATCCTCGCGCCTTGCCGGTGCACCTTTTTGCCCCCAACGCGGGGCTGATTCCTACTGGGATAGGCTCTAAACGGCACATTTATGCGTCCGGGTTCAATTTCGAGTTAGGAGATACCCCCGCTCCGCACCACATGCAATTTGCCTCTGCTGATAGCGTTTCCCTGTTACACCGTTGGCAAAATACCATTTGCACAACTTGAGTCTGATCGTCGTTTTCCGCTATTTCCTTACCAGTGAAAGTCGAACTAAGATAACGCCGCAGCACGATTAACCAAACAGCTGCAACAACGAGCATTGACACATTGAGCGCTTGCGGGGTCTTGCCACCGGCCTCCGCGATAGCAAGCGCAATAAGCATATTGATGACTCCTAAAAGTGGAGCAATCGCGAACATCAACATCGCGGCAAGTGCGTTTCCCTTTCCAAGTAATCGAAGAGCTTCCGGAACTACCAGACAAATAATTGGAGAAATAAAAACGAGCTTTTCCAGCAAAGTGGTTGAACCGACTTCCGCTAGGACGGCGAATAAAAACCATACACTTCCGGCAATAAGCGCTCCAAATATTGCACCCACGGAATTTCCTAACTGAATATTTAACAGGACAGCTGCCGCCGTTATGCACACCCACGAGCCGTTATGCAAAGAGTGCCATTCGGCTGTAACCCACACCCAGCCTCTTCTCCCAGCGATGCTGGTTGAAAAAACAGTGATAACTAAACGAGAAATGCGGCAGCTCTACTGGCGTGCATCTGTGTCGATGGATGCTGCCACGGAAAAGTTGCCAGAGCAATATCACGTTTATGGGAAAGCGGTCATTTGTGGCTCGTAACGGTTCGCCGACGTCGCCCGCTGGAAGTAAAATCGCATGCAACGCCCCTCCGCGCCGGATCGCCCTTATCCCCGCCGCCATGACGAAAGAAGCCGATGCAAACGTCCTCCACAACACCGCCCATGCCCCTCGCCGCGCTTGTCTATCGCGACGGAATCGATCCTGCTCCTGTTCTCCAGAATGTTGTTGCGGCGCTACGCCAGCGGGGTGTGGTGGTCGGGGGCGCGGTCCAGCATGGTGATGTGGGCTGTGCGATGACGCTGGAACTGCTGCCGTCCGGTGTGCGCATTCCGATCTCGCAGGACCTGGGTAGTGGTGCGAGCGGTTGCCGGCTTGATTCGGTGGGACTGGCGGAGGCGGCGTCGCTGGTGCGCAAGGCGATCGATGCTTCGCCGCAGCTGGCGGTGTTCAACAAGTTCGGGGCACAGGAGGCGGCGGGTAGCGGCATGCATGCGGAGATGGTGGCGGCGGTGACGGCGGGCATTCCGATATTGACCGCCGTGCGCGATACCCTGTTGCCGCAGTGGGAAGAATTTACCGGCGGCGAGTCTGCGCAGCTGTCCTGCACGGTCGAAGCAGCCCTCGCGTGGTGGGACGCGGTGGCTCGCGATTGATTGCTGCCCTCGCCTGCCATTTCCGCCCATAGGGCGATGGCTGGGTCACCTTCTGCATCCTGTTCGGCTTACTTTTGGGAACGTCTTGTCTGCGCGTGATGCGGGCAGGATGAATGCGCCTGACATACCGCTGCAGATTGCTGAAAAACGGCGGCGCTACTCCTTGCCTGTTCTCTGAAATACCTTCCTCTCTCGCTACAGTTCTTGTCGCTTTCCGGATTTATCTGCGGGATTACCGATCAAACAAGGGTTATTTCCGACAACACATTGCAATAAGGAGATGCCCATGGACGTGCAACCCCAAGCCGACGAGAGCATGGAAAAAGTCGCGGAGCTCGTAAAGGAAATCAAGTTTGCGATGCTGACGACGCACGAGCCCGACGGCGCGATGCACAGCCGGCCGATGGCGACGCTGCAGATGGACGCGGACGGCTGCCTCTGGTTCTTTACCAGCGTGCGTTCCTACAAGGTGGATGACATCGATCACGAGGCGAAGGTCAACTTGGCGTATGCGCGCACCGACAAGCAGGATTACCTGTCGGTGGCCGGCACAGCGGAAGTGGTGCGGGACCGGCAGAAAATGCAAGACCTGTGGACGCCATGGATCAAGCCGTGGTTCCAGAACGGGCTGGACGATCCCGATCTGGTGCTGCTGAAGGTGAGGATGGACGAGGCGCACTACTGGGAATCGCCCGGCAGCGCGGTGAAGCGGCTGTATGGCCTTGCCAAGGGCATATTGACCGGCAACACCGATGCACTGGGCGGCCAGGGCACGGCGCGCAATGTGCACTAGGAGGCTGTCTTTGCGCAGCCGGTCTTGCCACTGCGCGGCGCGGTGACGCCCTCACCCGCCCGCGCGATGGCGACGGCGCAATCCGCAGAACGGCGCAGCCGGTGTGCCGTCATCACCGGCGCATCGGCCGGCGTCGGTCGTGCCGCAGCGCTGGCCTTTGCCCGGCGTGGCTGGCATGTCGCCCTGCTTGCGCGCGGCGTGGACGGACTGGAGGCCGCGCGCAGGGAGATTGAAGCGATCGGCGGCACGGCCGTCGCCATTCCAGTCGACATCACCGACCATGCGCAGGTGGAAGCGGCTGCCGAGCGTGTCGAGCGCGAGCTCGGGCCGATCGACGTGTGGGTGAACAATGCGATGGCGACGATCTTCTGCCCCTTCGAGCAGATCTCGCCGGAGGACTTCGAGCAGGCGACACGCGCAACCTACCTCGGCGCGGTATGGGGAACGATGGCGGCGCTCAAGCGCATGAAGCCGCGCAATGCCGGCACCATTGTGCAGGTCGGCTCGGCGCTGGCCTACCGGTCCATCCCCTTGCAGGCGCCCTACTGCGGCGCGAAAAGCGCATTGCGCGGCTTTACCGATTCCCTGCGCTCCGAGCTGATCCATGACCACAGCCGCGTGCACCTGACGATGGCGCAGCTGTCGGCTTTCAACACGCCGCAGTTCGACTGGGGCAAGACCTGCTTCGACAAGCAGCCGCAACCAGTGCCGCCGATCTTCCAGCCGGAGCTGGCGGCGGAAGCGATCGTGTGGGCGGCACAGCATCGCCGGCGCGAGCTGTGGGTCGGATTTCCGGCCGTGAAGGCGATCCTCGGCACGCGCGTGCTGCCCGGCTTCCTCGACCGGCTGCTGGCAAAGCGTGCGTATGGCGGCCAGTTCACCGACCAGCCGCTGCAGCCGGGCCGCAAGGACAACCTGTACCAACCGGTACCAGGCGACCATGGCGCGCACGGGAGATTCGATGCGCGAGCGAAGGACTTCAGCATGCAGTACTGGCTGACCACGCATCGGCGGCCGGTGGCGGCGCTGGCGATACTCTCGGCTGCTGCTGTGGTCCTTGCGTGGCTCAGCGCGTGATGCGCAAGTGCGTGATGTGCAAGTGTGTGATGTTCAGGCGCGTGATTCGTCCTCGGTTTCCGGCACATCGCCCAGTGCCAGCCGCGACATGATCTGCGAGACATGGCTCAGCCCTTGCGGGAAGTTGCCGAGCATTTGCCTGCCGACGACGTCGTACTCTTCCGAGAACAGGCCGAGATCGTTGGCGCATTCCATCGCCCTGCGGTAATACGCCCATGCCTTGTCCTTGCGCCCCTGCCGCGCAAGGCAGTTCACCAGCCAGAAGGTGCACGGCAGGAAGACGCCCTCGTTGCCGGCGAGCCCGTCGGGTGACAGATAGCGGCGCAGCAGGCCGTGATAATCGAGCGTCTCGCAGATGGCATCGGTGGTGCGCAGCATGCGCGGGTCGTCATAGGCGATCAGGCCGACGCGCGGCATCAGCAGCAAGGCGGCATCCAGGTCCTTGCTGCCGAAGGCTTGCACGAAGACGCCGCGCCCGTGGTCATACCCCTCGCGTTCGATCGCATCGCGGATCATGTCGCGGTTCTTGCACCAGCGTTCAATCGGCGCCGTGAAGCTGTTGTCCTGCGCCAGCATCACGCCACGGTGGAGCGCCGCCCAGCACATCGCCTTGGAATGGACATGATGGCGCGGGACGTCGCGCACTTCCCACAGCCCGTGGTCCGGGTCCTGCCAGCGCTGGCAGACGAGGTTGACCACGTCGATCAGGAAATCCCAGTAATCCGGCTCGGTGCGATGCCCTTTGGCGTGCCATTCCCACGCCATTTCCAGCAGCTCGCCGTACACGTCGAGCTGCACCTGCCGGGCAGCGCAATTGCCGATGCGCACCGGCTTCGAGCCGCGATAACCTTCCAGCCAGCCGAGCTCGACCTCGGTCAGGCGGCGCTTGCCATCCACGCCGTACATGATCTGCATCTGCTGCGCGTCGCCGGCCGCGCTGCGCTGGATGAAACGGTGGAAGCGGTCGGCCTCTTCCACATAGCCCAGTTCATACAGTGCCCGCACGGTAAAGACCGAATCCCGGATCCAGCTGAAGCGGTAATCCCAGTTGCGCTCGCCGCCTATCCATTCCGGCAAGGATGTCGTGGCCGCTGCCGCAATCGCGCCGGTGCGGTCGAAGCTCAGGGCCTTGAGCACGATCGCCGAGCACAGGCTCTGCCGGTCAATCGCGTGCGAAGTGCGGATGTGCTGCGCCCATTCCTGCCACCAGTCGCGCGTGCGCTCGTAAGCGCGGTCGATGCCGGCGGCGTCCGGCAGGCCGGCCGAGATGGTGTGGTCGATCAGTTCCGGAAACTGGAACTGGATCACCAGCCGCACACGCTGCCCGGCATTGACGCGGAATACCGCTGCCAGGTTGCCGGGCTGCTCCATTTCCAGCGGCACGTCGGCATGGATGATCAGTCCCTTGTTGCTGCCGATGGCCGCAAATGCGCCGCGCTCGTCACAGCGAATGTGCGGGATGACATCGCCATAGTCGAAGCGCGGGCAGATCTCCATGCGCATTTCCACCGAGCCCGTCAAGCCGTCGATGATGCGCATCTGGTCGAAGCGCGCATGCTCCGAGCCTTGCGCGTCCATGGCAAAGAAGTCCACCAGCCGCACTTCACCCTCTGGCGTATGGAAATACGTCTCCAGGATCATGGTGCCGTCGACATAGTTGCGCGTCGCGCTGCGCTCCTCGCTGGTCGGCGCGATCGAGCAGAATCCGCCGCGATCCCAGTCGAGCAGGCGGCCGAAGCAGCTATCGTCGTCAATCCTCGGCATACAGCACCAGTCGATGGAACCGTCGCGCGACACCAGCCCAGCGCAATGGCAGTCGCTGATCAGGGCGTAGTCGGCTATCGGCGGGTAGCGCTGCATGGTTCTTCCGTTGAAATAAGCCGACACGGATGCAAGTTGCATACCCGAGTTCATGCGGCAACAGGGAATGCACGCAGTGAATCCGCGCAGTGAATCTGAGCAGTGAATCTGCCCAGTGAATCTGTCACCGCCTGCAATGTCGAAGAAGACATGCACTGCTGCGGGAGCGCTTCCCGTAGCAGTCCGACAAAACGACAAGGAGGATGTATGACGATCACGGTAAAGAACACGCGGCCGGACGAGCCGGCAGTCACGCTGTTCGGCAGGCTGGACGACGGCACCTATGCCGCCGAGGTGATGGCGGAGACGAGCGTCCCCTACTCAACTTACTGGGACAATGCCATCGAACAAGTTGCGGTGTATATCGAACCGGACGATGAGCAATTGCAACGCGTGGTGGAGGCGCTCAACGATGGTCGGCTGGAGTTTTCCGCGCTCCAGAATTTCGGCTCGGCCAACGGCGGGCAGTCGACCTTGCCGATATGAAAGCGTAGCCCCGCTTGCCCCCTCTTATTCCTGCGGCGGCTCTTCGAGCTTGTCGACGGTTGCCTTGACGACTGCGCTGCTGCCCTTGCGCCAGACTTCGATATCGACGGCGGTGCCCGGCTTGGTGCCAGCCACCAGGCGCGCGAGGTCGGCTGAGGTTTCTACCTTCTGTCCGTTCAGCGAGAGGATCACATCACCCGGCACGATGCCGGCCTTGTGCGCCGGGCCGCCTTTTTCCACTGCCGCGACCAGTGCGCCGACCGGTTCCTTCAGCCCGAAGGAATTGGCCAGGTCGACGGTCAGTTCCTGCACCTGCACGCCGATGCGCCCGCGCGTGACCTCGCCGTTCTCGCGCAGCTGCTTGGCGACGTCCATGGCGATATCGATCGGGATTGCGAACGAGATGCCCATGTAGCCGCCGGTCTGGCTGTAAATCTGCGAATTGATGCCGATCACCTCGCTGCGCGTGCTGAACAGCGGCCCGCCGGAATTGCCGGGATTGACGGCTACGTCGGTCTGGATGAACGGCACATAGCTTTCATTCGGCAGTACCCGCCCCTTGGCGCTGACCACGCCCACCGTCACGCTGTTGTCGAAGCCGAACGGCGCGCCGATGGCGGCGACCCACTCTCCCGGCTCCAGGCTGTTCGGGTCGCCGATCTTGACCACGGGCAGGCCGGTGGCCTCGATCTTGATCAGCGCCACGTCGGTATAAGGATCAATGCCGATGACTTTGGCCTTGTACTCGCGCTTGTCGGTCAGGCGCACATTGATCTCGCCGACATCCGCAACGACATGCGCATTGGTGAGGATGAAGCCGTCGGCACTGATGATGAATCCCGAACCGAGGCTGCCCGACGGCGCTTCGCCTGCTTCCGGCGGCACGCCGAAACGGCGGAAGAATTCCAACATCGGGTCACCTTCGCGCAGTTGCGGCGCCCCCGCCTGGTCCGCCACGGTCGATATGCCGCTGACGTTGACCACCGCGTTGCCCTGCTGCTTCACGAGCTCGACGAAGCTGGGCAGCTGGATGCCGGGTGTGGTTGCAGGAGCTGGTGTCTGTGCCGCCGGCGGCGCCGGCGCTGCCTGTTCCTTGTCCGCATCCGAGCAGGCGGGCAGCAGCAGTGCAACCAGTATGGCAGCCGCAGTCCGGCCGGCTAAGTGTTCACGTTTCATCATTATTCTTCTCCCGTTGATCGCCAGGCGACGGACCAATTCCCAGCTGGCTGATGATCGGTTATCGGCTGGCGACAATGCAATCTTTACCCGGCTGCGGCAACTTATACCGGACGTTCGCGCTGCAGTGGTCGGAATCCGGGGTCCTCACCGACATGCCCTACTTCGGCGATATGATCCTCTGCCGCTTGCCCAAGGGTTTCGCCGATCATGTCCGGCGCAACCGTGGGCAGCAACTCTGCCAGCTCGCTGACCGGCATCAAGCGGTTCCACTCCGGATCCCATTGGTCATAGGCTTGTGAAATCTGCTTCCAGACCACGCCCTGCATTTCCGTCAATGCCATGATTTCTCCGTTACTGTTGCGGTCTCTTGTATGAGAGCCATTTCAGATTGACCTTGCTTTAGCGTCCCGCGTCATTGCCGCTACTGCTGCTACTGCCGGTGCCGAGGCTGGCGCCGCCCGCCCCGTCACCCTTGTTGCCACTCTCCAGTGCCAGGAAATACCCGTTAATGCGATGGCGAAACTCGGCTGTGTTCAGGTCCGGCCAAAGGTCCCGTTCAAAGCCCTGCGACATGTCCAGCTGCTTGCGGTCCAGCGTCAGGACCAGGTCCGCACGCCGCTTCTCCGGGAAGCGCAAGGCCGATATCGGCACCGGCAGCAGCTTGTTGTCGGGGCTCCATGCCTTGTCGAAGTCCAGCACGGCATAGGACAGGCTGCCACGCCCGATGTCGATCACCAGGTCCTGCACCTCGCCCGCACTGCGTCCCTGACTGTCATCCACGTTCTTGCCGATCAGATCCGTTGCGCGCATGAGTTGCGCGCGCGGTGCTGCCTGTGCCGCCTGCCCTGCTCCTTGCGCCGACTCGCCCCGGCGGAAGAACTGGTCGACCCGGTCGAAATAGCGGCTGTCGCCCGCCTTCGGCCATGCGTCCCGCACAAACCCCGGTGCGCCCTTGAGCTGGCTGCGGTCCATCGTCAGCACCATGCCGTCGCGCCCGCTGATCTTGAAGGCCGACATCGGATAGGCATACAGCTTGTCGCCGAAACCGAGCGTGCCACCGAGCGACAGCACGGCATACGCCACACGGCGCGTGCCAACGTCGATCAAGAAGTCCTTGAACTCGCCCAGCGCTTCTCCGCGCGCATCCGCGACGCTGCGGCCGAGCAGCCGGCTCGCGCGCACATCGAGAGAGCGCTGCTCGGCGGGCGCAGATCGCGCCGACGGAGCAGAAGATGCAGACGCCCCGGCGGTCGCGCTGGATGCCGGCGAACTGCCGCTGGCGCCGCCCTCCTGCGCCACGCCATCCATCAGCACCGACATGCCGGCCGCAACGACGAGGCCGCAGGCGAGCAACTTGCGAGGGCGACACGCATTCATGTTGTGCTCCTTGGCGCTTGCCGGTCGTTGCGGCCGCAGCGTACTGCAGGCTCCAACGGCACGCGCCGTGGGAAAACGCCTCAGGGGGAAACCGGATCATCCGGGTCAGGATCCGGCGCCAGGGTGCGCTCGGCCTCTTCCCGGCTGATATGAGTGACATGCGGGGTGCCATGCGGGCTGACGTGCGGCTGCCCGTCTTGCTGCCCATCTTGCTGCACTCCACTGCGGCCCGCCTCTTTCCGATCGGTATCCGGCGCGGAGGCCGGACTGCCGCCTGCTGGCGAAGCCTGCAGTTTGCCAGTGTCCCCTTGCGGATCAGCCAGCGCTCCTGCCTGTTTTGCCTGTTTATCGCCGGTATGCATGATCAATCCCTTTCCAACCGGATCGGACTCTTTCCATGCCCGGCTCCGGAACATGACAGATAAGGATTTGTTGTGCGCGGGCGCCTTTAGTTCCTTTTTTTGCAATAACTGGCCTGGAAGAAACAGGGTGCGCACAGCTGCCCGCAGCCAACACGAATTACACGCATTTGTAAAAAGCGCTGAACCTTTTGCGCATTGTTGCAGTCGGCTTCACTGACTGTTTCCGGCGCCGAGGCTGCGTCCGGAGCGATCTGTTCCCCCGCTTGCCGGCAGTGGATGGAGACCCTCGTCTCGCTCGACGGCAACGCGGTTTGTTTCCTTACTTCACAGGAGAAACATCATGCGAATAGCTGACGCAATGACACGCGACGTCAAGATGGTCAGTCCAGAACAGAGCATCATCGACGCGGCACGGATGATGGCCGACTGCGACTGCGGCGTCCTGCCGGTCTCGGACAACGACCGGCTGGTCGGCATGATCACCGACCGCGACATCGTGGTGCGCGCGATTGCCGAAGGAAAGTCGAATGACTGCCGTATCAAGGACGTGATGAGTCCGGACGTCAAATACTGCTTCGAGGATGACGACATCGACGATGTGGCTGCCAACATGGGCGACCTGCAGATCCGTCGCCTGCCGGTATTAAGCAAGGACAAGCGACTGGTCGGCATCGTGTCGCTCGGCGACATTGCCAATACCGACGAGATCCCTGCGGCCGATGCGCTGTCTGCGATCTCCGAACCGGTTTCGCAGCACATCAGCACCGGCATTCGTCCGCACTAAGGCTACGCTGGACAAGTTCCGCTCGGGTACGTCGGTGCGTCGATGCGTCGGTAATGGCGCACCGCTTCTGGCATGCCGTATGCAACACGGCAAGCTTGTCCACGTTTTTTCCCCGCGGTTCTTTCCAGCACACAGGAGACTGGCATGGCTATGACGGTAGGCGACTTCCTCCTGCACCGTCTGTCCGAATGGGACGTGCAGCGCATCTACGGCTATCCCGGCGACGGGATCAACGGCATCATGGGCGCGTTCGACCGCATCGGGGACAAAATGCAGTTCGTGCAGGCGCGGCATGAGGAACTGGCCGCCTTCATGGCCTGCGCGCATGCCAAGTTCACCGGCGGCGTCGGCGTCTGCCTTGCCACGTCCGGCCCGGGCGCCATTCACCTGCTCAACGGCCTGTACGATGCCAAGCTCGACCATCAGCCGGTGGTGGCCATCGTCGGCCAGCAGAAGCGCGCGTCATTGGGCGGCGACTACCAGCAGGAGGTCGACCTGCTGTCGCTGTTCAAGGATGTTGCGCACGAGTTCGTGCACATGGCCACCACGCCGGACCAGATCCGGCACCTGGTGGACCGCGCCATGCGCATTGCACGCGACCAGCGCACCGTGACCTGCATCATCATCCCCAACGATGTGCAGGAGATGCCGGCGGTGGAGACGCCAGCGCGCGAGCATGGCACCGTGCATAGCGGCATCGGCTACACCTCGCGCCCGACGCTGCCCAATGAATCCGACATTGCCTGCGCCGCGTCGGTGCTCAATGCCGGCAACAAGGTCGCGATACTGGTCGGCGCCGGCGCGATGCACGCCACCGACGAAGTACTGGAAGTCGCCCGCCTGCTCGGCGCCGGTGTCGCAAAGGCCCTGCTCGGCAAGGCGGCGGTGCCCGATGACATCCCGTTCGTGACCGGCGCCATTGGCCTGCTCGGCTCCAAGCCGAGCTGGGACATGATGAATGAATGCGACACGCTGCTGATGGTCGGCTCGTCCTTCCCCTATTCCGAGTTCCTGCCGAAGGAAGGCCAGGCGCGCGGCGTGCAGATCGACATCGACGGCCGCATGCTGAACCTGCGCTACCCGATGGAAGTCGGCCTGGTCGGCGATTCCAAGGCGACGCTGCGCGCGCTGATCCCGCACCTGCGCCAGAAGCAGGACCTCGGCTGGCAGCAACAGATCGAGCAGAACGTCGCGCGCTGGTGGAAGGTGCTGGAAGCGCGTGCGATGAACGACGCCAAGCCGATCAATCCGCAGCGCGTGTTCTGGGAGCTGTCGTCGCGCCTGCCCGACCATTGCATCCTGACCTGCGACTCCGGCTCGGTAGCCAACTGGTATGCGCGCGATGTGCGCTTGCGGCGCGGCATGATCGCGTCCCTGTCCGGCGGACTGGCAACGATGGGCCCGGCGATCCCGTATGCGATCGCCGCCAAGTACTCCTACCCGGACCGTCCCGTGATTGCGATGCTGGGCGACGGCGCGATGCAGATGAACGGCATCAGCGCCCTGATCACGATTGCGCGCATCTGGCGCAACTGGGCCGATCCGCGCCTCGTTGTCATGGTCCTCAACAACCGCGACCTGAACCTGGTCACATGGGAGCAGCGCGTCCTCGCGGGCGATCCCAAGTTCGAAGACTCGCAAGACCTGCCCGACTTCCCGTACGCGGCGTATGCCGACATGCTGGGCCTGGGCGGCATACGGGTGGACAAGCCGGAAGACATTGGCCCCGCCTGGGACCGCGCCCTGTCGGCGCGCATGCCGACGGTAGTGGAGATGGTCACCGACCCGAACGTGCCGCCGTTGCCGCCGCATGTGTCGGGCAAGCAGGCCAAGGCCTACCTGTCCGCACTGCTGCATCGCGACCCCGAAGCCGTCGGCATCGTCAAGGCGTCCGCGAAGGAATGGTGGGATGGGCTGTTCCCGCCGGACAAAGCGTCGTGAGCAGCGCGCGCTGCGGTCAATGGTGCGTCAGCGTTGGCGTGGCGTGCAAGTGAGGATTTCCGGGAGCTCCGGCAAGTGCCCTGCATGTCTATAGCACGTCCACGTCCGTAGCCCGAATAAGAATCTGGTCCTGACTGAAGCGCTGCTCCAGCTCCTGCCGGTAATTGGTCCACCATGCGCGCTCCGTGGCATCGACCATGACCTCCGCAAGAATCACGTCGTCCCGGCAGACCGTGCCAGATTCCTTCTCCCACGCCCCGACAGCGGGCGAGCGCAGGTAAAGCGTCACGCCGCCAAACATGTCGGTCAGCTCCTGACGCACTTGCTCCACGAGGCCCTTCGGACAAGGCCGGCCGGCGTTGTCGTATACGGGAAGAAGAATTTGCACCAGTCGCATTGCGATTTCGTAAGCATTTAACGTGAGCCGCCCATGCCCCTGTTCAATGGCCAGTCCGCTTTTATACTGGCATTCCATTGAAAACCATTACCGGAAGCCGGATCTTTTCCTGCTCCTCGATTGCCATTTTCTTACCATGAGATGCGCAAAAAGAACTTTAAACCGCTAGCTCGACGCAGAGGCCGGATTCATGTGAGACCAATGCCCATGCCGCATGAGGTGGGCCAGTTCATCTGCCGAAACAGGGGGCTGGAACAGGAAACCTTGTGCGGCGGTGCAGTCCTGCGCCTTCAGGAATGCAAGCTGCTCGCTTGACTCGACGCCTTCGGCAATGACCTTGATGCCAAGCTTGTGCGCGAGGCCGATCACGCTGGATGCGATCGCCACGTCTTCGCGCCGTGTCGGCAAGTGCCGCACAAGCGACTGATCGATCTTGATGACGTCAATCGGAAAGTCGCGAAGATAGCTCAATGCCGAGTAGCCGGTACCAAAATCGTCAACCGAGATATGGATTCCCATCGATTTCAGGGATCTCAGGATCGACGTGCTGCCCCCGGAGTCCTGTACCAGGAGGCGCTCGGTGATTTCCATTTCGATGCAGCCAGGCTCTATGTCGTATTCCGCCAGTGTATTGCGCACAATGTCGAGAAAACCCGGATCCCGGAACTGCAGCGGCGACAGATTCACGGCGATGCGAAACGGTGGAAGCTTGTGCCTGCGCCAGTCGCGTGCCTGCTGACATACGGCGTGCAGGATCCACTTTCCGAAGTCAATGATGCTTCCGTTTTCTTCGGCGATGGCGATCAGTTCGGATACCGGGACGGAATGCATCTCGGGATCCTTCCATCGCAGCAAGGCCTCGACCGAGGTAGTCCGCCATGTGTTCAAGTCGATCTGCGGCTGATAGTGGACTTCAAGCCTCTGTGTCTCCAGCGATGCACGCAACCTGTCCTCAAGCCGCTTGCGCCCCTCGATATGCTCGCCAAGCGCTTCCGTGAAGAACTCGAAGCCGTCCCGCCTTGCCGCCTTGGCACGGTACATCGCGATGTCCGCATTCTGGAGCAACTGGGCTTGATCATGGGCATCGTCCGGGAAAATGCTGATGCCGATGCTCGAGCCGCTATACACATCGACGTCGCCGAGCCGGTACGGAGACGATAGCTCACCGGCGATTTTCCGGGCGAGTATGGCTGCGTCGTCGGCATTGTGCAGCCCGGTCTGGATCACCACGAACTCGTCGCCGCCGAGCCGCGCCACGAAATCGGTTTCGCGTATGCAGCCGCTCAGGCGAGAACCGACTTCCTTCAATAAAAGATCGCCCGTGTGGTGCCCCATCGTGTCGTTGATGTACTTGAACCGGTTCAGGTCAAGCAAGAGGACGGCAAGAGAAGTGTTGCCGCGCTGCGCATTGGCCAGCTCCTGATGCAATCGCGTGCTGAAATAGGCACGATTCGGCAGTCCGGTCAGCACATCGTGGTTGGCAAGGTAGTTGGCCCGCTCTTCCGCCAGTTTGCGCTCCGTGTTGTCGCGCATGATCTTGGCAAAACCACGCAGGTCGCCGGTGCGATCAAACAGGGGCTGGACAAGTCCCGTAGAAAAGAAACGCTCTCCGTTCTTGCGGATATGCCACTTGTCATCGGTCGAAACGCCCTCTTCACGCGCACGCTCGAGTTCATGTTCAGGACCGTTATGCTCATGATCCTCCGGAGTGAAGATGATCCCGATGGAGCGGCCGACGGTCTCATGCCGCCGGTAGCCCAGGATATTCTCCGCGCCATGGTTCCAGTCCGTGATGTTGCCGTCCTTGTCGAGCATCAGGATGGCGTACTCGGTCACCGAGTCCATCAGCATCCGGAAGTCGTCCTGCGCATGTTCAAGCCGGGTTTCCGCGCGACGGCGGCTCGTTTCCGCGCGACGGCGGCTCGTTTCCTCTGCGACACGGCGCTCCAGTTCCCGCTCCGCCTTCTTTGCCGCATCGAGGGCAAGTTGCCGCTGCGTGTGGTCCCTTAATATCTTGACGAAGCCCTGCAAGCTGCCTGACGTATCCCGTAGCGGAAAAACCAGTCCCGTCCCGAAAAACCGGGAACCGTCTTTCCGCATGTGCCACCGCTCGTCCTCCGCCTGGCCGAGCGCCGCGGCGGTATGCAACTCTTGTTCGGGTGCGCGCGCCTCCCGGTCTTCCGGGGTAAAGATGATCCGGCCATGGCGACCGATAATTTCCTCCTCGACATACCCGAACAGGCGTTGTGCACCGCTGTTCCAGCTTGAAACGTTTCCTTCTTTATCAACCGTAAAGATTCCATATCCGACGGCGGCGTCCACAAGCAGGCGATAGAGGTAATCGCTCCGCTGCATGCCGGCATCTTGTTCATCGGTGGGCATCCGTCTCTCCACTTTCCGTGCGGTCTTGAAGGAATAGAGGGATGCAAGGATTTAAGGTTTCGTATTCACACAAGAATTTTGTTGATTTGATGCAGGAGTGCAGCGGCACATAGCGGCATACAGCGGGTTCTGCTGGACGAAGAGCCCATCCCACAAGATTCCCGCAGTGCTACCGGGGCATAGGCAGAGCATGCCGTTGCTGCAGTCTTCTCCCGTCCCTCCAGCCATTTCCGGGCACTCGTCCAGACCTTGGTATCCTACGCCTGTCCCGGCAGCGCGATAGACAGGCGCCCAGGGAGGTTTCGCGCCTGTCCGCGACGTGCCGGGCATGTCAATTTGGAGATATTGATGAATCATCCGGAGCTTCACCAGAAAGCCTTTCTTTTCCTTCTGCTGGCGGTCAGCGTCGCCTTCGGCTGGGTTCTCTGGCCGTTCTACGGCGCATTGTTCTGGGGTACCGTGCTTGCCATCCTGTTCGAGCCGGTACACCGGCAATTTCTTGTCGCGATGCACCAGCGGCACAACCTCGCCGCGCTGTCGACACTGCTGCTGTCGCTGGTCATCGTGATCTTCCCGCTGACGCTGGTTTCCGCCGCGCTCGTGCAGGAAGGCGCGGCGGTGTACAAGCGCATCAAGTCGGGCGAACTCGATTTCGGCCTGTACTTCCAGCAGGTGATCGACGCGCTGCCGCCCTGGATCATGTCGCTGCTCGACAACGTCGGCCTCGGCACGCTGTCCGCAATCCAGCAGAAGCTGTCGGCGGCGGCCGTACAAGGCAGTCAACTGATCGCCACGCATGCGCTCAACATCGGCCAGAACACCTTCGACTTCCTGATCAGCTTCGGCATCATGCTGTATCTGCTCTTCTTCTTCCTGCGCGACGGACGGGGCTTGTCGGCACGGATCAAGCAGGCGGTCCCGCTCAGCGCCGACTACAAACGTCATCTGTTCAGCAAGTTCACCACCGTCATCCGTGCCACCGTCAAGGGCAACATCGTGGTAGCGGCGACCCAGGGTGCGCTCGGCGGCGTGATGTTCTGGATCCTCGGCATCCAGGCGCCGCTGGTATGGGGTGTGGTGATGGCATTCCTGTCGCTGCTGCCGGCCATCGGCGCAGGACTGATCTGGGGACCGGTGGCGATCTATTTCCTTGTCACCGGCGCCATCTGGCAAGGCGTGATCCTGATCGCTTTTGGCATCCTCGTGATCGGGCTTGTCGACAACGTGTTGCGCCCTATCCTCGTCGGCAAAGACACGCAGATGCCGGATTACGTGGTGCTGATCTCGACGCTCGGCGGCATGGCGCTGTTCGGGCTGAACGGCTTCGTCATCGGGCCGGTGATCGCGGCGCTGTTCATCGCCGCATGGGACCTCTTTTCCTCGACGGCCGACGCCCCGGCCGAGCGGTCGCAATGACGTGCTGCCGGGTGCGGTGTTGATGCCGCCCCCGGCACGTTTCCCCAACGGTCATACCGTTCCTGCCACACCGCTCACTGTCCGCAGAAAAGCGACAGCGCATGCGTCATCACCTTAGCGTCATCACCTTATCCTGCGAGACATCGCTGACGAAGCTGACGTCGTGCCCGCAGCGCGTCTCCAAGTCGAATCCAGCGATCAGACGGTGCAGCTCTCTCTGCTTTCAGCCCAATCGTCAGGCGCGCGTCTGACTGCTGGACGAGGGCATTGGAACAATGTCCGCCACCGTTGGCATGTATCGCGCGATCGAATGACTGCGCACGCATCACGTCGATAAAGTGGCGTATCGCAGTGGGTTGTGCTCCGCATCCGGTGGCCCTGCGACAGCCGGGCAAGGCGACACCACCGCGACCTCATCCAGCGAATCCGGCCGCCCCGCAAGAGAATCCGCATGCCAAAGCGCTCCGCGTGGTCGTTGAGGCCGGCGCCGCAATCCCCTCCCCGCCGTGCTCATTCCTGTTGTTTTTGATTTTCTCTCGCCCTGTCCATGCGCCACCGGGCCAACTTCCCCAGCGTGAGCGCCTGCACCAGCAAGCTGAAGATGACAACAGCATAGGTCGAAGAAAGAATGAGTTCCTTCCCTGCCATGTCGGGCAGAGACAAGGCCAGCGCGATGGAAATGCCGCCGCGCAAACCGCCCCATGCCATCACGGGCAGCGTGACGTCGGCAACGGCGCGCAGCCTGGGTGTCGCCAGGATCGGCCCGGCTATGCTGAGCAACCGTGCCGCGAGGACAATCGCGATAGCGGCAATCCCGATGACCGCGTGGTCAACAGAATAGGTCAGGACCACCATCTCCAGCCCGATCAGGCCAAACAGCACGAGATTCAGCAACTCATCCAGCACTTCCCAGAATTCGAACAAGCGCATTTGGGTCACTTCCGACATCGCCCGCTGCTTGCCATGATTCCCCGTGATCAATCCCATCACCACAACCGCAATCGGGGCCGAGACATGCAGGGCCTCTGCGGCCGCATATCCTGCGGTTGCCATGGCCACTGTAATGAGGATTTCAACCGCATAGCTGTCGACGTCACGCAACATGAGAAAGCCGGCATAACCGGCCACCACGCCAAATACCACGCCGCCCAGTACTTCGGTAGCAAACAGCAAAGCCGTACCGCCGAACGATGCCGAGTGACCTGTTCCCGTTGCCAGGCCTAAAAGCGTGAGGAAGACGACCACACCGGTACCGTCATTGAACAGGCTTTCGCCGGCAATGCGTATTTCCAGGCTTTTCGGCACGCCTGTACGCTTGAGGATGGCAAGCACCGCAACCGGGTCGGTGGGTGATATCAGTGCGCCGAACAGCAGGCACTGCAAAAGCGGCACAGGATGGCCAAGCAACTTGGCCGCAAGGAAGAACATTGCACCCACGATCGCGGTCGATAGCGCAACGCCGACAGTCGCCAAGAGCAGGATGCTCCACTTCTCCTGCCTGATCTGATCAAAGCGAATGTGCATACTTCCCGCAAACAGCAGCATGCCCAGGATGCCGTGCAGCAGCGTATTGGCGAAATCGATCCGGGAGACGATTTGCCGGACCGAATCGGCAAATGCCGGGAAATAGGCGCTTGCGATGACAGCCGCGACTGATGCCGCCATGCCAAATGCCGTAATACCGATGGCATCCGGAAGCCGGATGAAGCGGTGATTGAGATACCCGAACAAGGCAATCAGAAAAACAATACCGCCGATGATCTGCAATGCCGTCACGTTGCCCCCCATTGGTCTGTCACGCCGATTTCCGGTGTACGGCCGTTCGTCCGGGCCGGAGTGAGCTGCTCCCGGTACGACGACACCCTCCGTGTGCATCAATACCGCCCCCCGATCATCAAGCTGTTGCGTGATCGTCGAGGGGTACTCATCCATGGCGAGCGCCCCCATCGGCGTGTTCGGCGCGCAATGGATTCTCGCCCTTTGGCGGGGCCGGCTCCATCGCCTCCCGCTCCTCTTTCAATTCCTTGCTAAGGAAAAAATTCAGGGCGGTTCGTATGATCGCGATGGCTGCCAGCTTTCCGATACGCTCCCACGTAGGTGCAACGGAAGTGGACAGAATATCGGCGGCCAACTGCAGCTCCAGCGCCAGCGTGAGGTACCGGGCAAATGCCAGGCGTACCGCGGTAAAACCCGTGCCTCGCGCACGAATGGCATGACGAATCAGCCCCGTGACGGCAACCAGCAGCCCAATCGCAATGACCGATGCACCAAGCGTTTCAATCAACAGCCGCAGCCATTCCACGCCTGAACGGACTTGCTGTTCCACATCTTCAAACATGTTTCTTTCCCGGCTCATTGGAGGAATTACACATAGAGATTGAAAGAAGTGGAAAAGGTGCCGAAAGAATGAGTGTTCATCGGATCAAGGCTACGCCGAACAAGGCGCGGCGACGCGGCGTAGCGGGCTCGGCGCGCCCGGCATCGGCGAGCAGGTCAGGGCGAAACCGCTCTAATGCACCAGCTTCAGCTCCGACGCCAGCGACGGCAGGTCCGGGAAGAGATTCGATTTCTTCATGCCGAGCACGCTCAGCTCCTCGAAGAAATCGCAAATGCTGTCGTTGGGAATGACGAGTTTGTGCAGCCAGGTGTCGGCGCCGGGCAGCCGGTCGATCGGCGTGCGATTGGAGTGCACGGTAAAGGCGGCCTGCTGGAGCTGGATGCGCGCGTCGTGCTCGATCGCCATCGCCACGCCGACCGTGCCGGGCTCGTCGCGGTTCTTGAAGGCGGGGACGATCAGCGCTTCATAGGACGCGGCATCCAGCGGAAAAATCAGCGGCTCGAAGCCCTGCGCCTGGTTCAGCTTGCCGGCCGCCAGCGCCCAGATGCAGGCATCGCGGCCCGTGTCTGCATCATGCGGTGTGTATTCCGGATGGACGGCAAAGTAGGCAGCGACCAGCGGCGAATGGGTCCAGTCGAGCAGCCTGGTCGGCAGGCCGTAATGCTGCATCAGCGCCAGCCAGCTCGGGTAATCGTTGTCTGCCGGGCAGCTGAGGTGACGGCTGCGCGCCCGCACGCGAAATTCGTTGGTGAGATAGCGCTCCTGTTGCGGCGTATAGCCGCGATGCACGCTGGGCGCAAGGCTCCAGCGTGCATCCGGCTGGCCGCGGTACAGCCAGCGCTCGTTTGCATCCAGCGCCCTGATCTCGCGCGACAGATCGCCGACATTGCGAATGACGGCTTGCGGGATGCTCATTACCTTCTTCGTGCTTCCTTCGTACCTTCTTCGTGCCTTCTTGGTGCCGCGGTCACTTTGCGGCGCCGCCACTGCCGGGCGCGCCCTTCCCCGCCTGCGCGCCGGCGGCTTTTTTGTCCACCACGCCCGGGATATCCTGCGTTGGCCGGCCGAACCTGCCCTTCAGGTCATCGACCCCGGATTGCGGCCTGGCGAGCTTCTGCAAGTCGGCGCGCTGCTTGCGCTTTTCTGCCGAGTTCATGTCCATCTGCTTGTCGCGCTTTTCCACCAGGCCGGGCTTTGCCTCGCCGTCGCGGCTGAACGACCACGCGAGCATGGCCGGCCCGAGCGGCAGCTTGTCGCCCGCCATGCCGTCCTGGCCGGTATTCCACACGTGCCATGTCTTTCCATAGCTGTTCATCTTTGATTTCATCAGCGACTTTTCCGCCGCTTCGGGAATGCCGGGCGCGACCAGTTGCCCGGACAGGATTTCGCCGTTGTGCGGGTGCCAGTACTTCCTTTCCTCTTCCGGCAGGCTCTCGAAGAGCTTCTCGGAGATGATGAACTCGATGCCGTTCAGGTTCGCATTCTTTTTGTTACTGTCGAACAAGGCACATTGTGCGAAATCCTCGTTCACCTGATGGCAGTAATGGTGCGCCGTCACCTGCATGTCGGGCTGATCCTTCATCGGATGAAAACCCGACAGGTACACGTCGAAGGGCTCCAGCGGCGCGTTGCCTTGCAACACTTTCGCGCCGGCCTCTAGTGCCTGCGTCTTGCCCGACTTCTCCTGTCCGGCGGGTGCTGTCTTGGGCGGTGTCTGCTGGGCCGGTACGGCGGGGACGAACAGGATCGCGGCCACCATACCCGCCCACGCGATGGCAAAGGCTGATTGTTTGCGGGGGAGCGTCATTTCGTACCTTTTCCTTTCCGGTGATCCGGGACAGGAACATTACGAGCCTGCCCCCTGTCGCAACAAATTTGGAGGTTGACATGAACAGCAACATGAAGCGCGGTACTGACACAAAGCAAGGCAAGGACGACGGCGTGCTGGAGAAGATTGCCAACACCATCGATCCTTCCGGCCAGGACGTCAGCGATGAGGAACTGAGCGATCCGGGCGCAAACATCAGGGATGAAACGCCCAAGCGCGAGCGCATCGAACGGAAGCCGCCCGATACACATTAAAGCTGCGACTAAAGCTGCGCAGCGAGTCTGCTCATCGAATCCCGGCCTGCAGCGCAGGCTTGCAGCACCTCGGCGTTGCAAGCCTGCATGCTTACATGACGAAAAAGATAAAACCCAGGCCGGTCAGCATCGCAATGACCAGTGCCGTGACAAGTACGGGAATCTTCACAGTGGCACCTCTACTGTAAAAGTGGCAATGCCTTTTTGAGGCAGGACGCGCGGATTTGTTCAACAGCAGAGAACACGAAACAGGCGCTGTCCCCTGTCGTGATTTGTCGTGACCTGTCGTAACTTGTCGTGACGATCGCCATGACGATCAATGCAGCTTCACGCGCGGCTCGCCGCGACGCATCAGGAGGCGTGCGAGCGCGAGCAGCATGGTGCGCGCCGTGCCGAGGAATGCCTGGTGGTGCAGCAGGTGCAGGCTCATGTACATCAGGCGCCCGACGATGCCATGCACAAAGAACTTCCTTCCCGACAGGACACCCATCAGGCTGCCGACACCCTGGCTGGTGCCGATCGATACCAGCGAGCCGCGGTCATGGAACTGGAAACGCCGCGGCGTCACCGGCCTGCCCTGTATGCGCTCGGCAAGCATCGGGACGAGGAATGATGCCTGCTGGTGCGCCACCTGCGCGCGTGCCGGCAGGGTCTTGCCCTCGTCGCCCCAGGGCGCGGCCGCACAGTCGCCGAATGCATACACGGCCGGGTCGTTCGTGCGCAGCGATGCATCCACCACCAGCTGGTTGACGCGGTTGGTCTCCAGCCCGAGCTGCGCCAATAATGCGGGCGCTTCGATGCCCGCGGCCCACACGCACAGGTCCGCCGGATAGCGATTGCCCTTGTCGTCGTACAGTGCCTCCCCGGTCACTTTCGCAACGCGCACCGACGTCCTGACCGCCACACCGCGCGCGGCAAGCAGGCCGTGCGCTGCAGCGGACAGCTTCTCCGGCAGCGGCGGCAGGATGCGCGGACCGCCTTCCAGGATCGTGATGCGGATGTCCTTCTTCGGGTCAAGATGCGTCAGGCCGTAATAAGCAAGGTCGACAAAAGCTTCCGTCAGTTCTGCGGCGAGCTCCACGCCGGTGGCGCCGCCGCCGACGATCGCCAGGTTCAGCACTCGCTCCGGACTGCCGGCTTTCTGCCGGTCCGCTTCCGACAGCTCGCGCAGCAGCTTCAGGCGAAAGCGCTCGGCCTGTTCGGTGGAATCGAGCGCAACGGCATGCTCGGCGGCACCGGGCGTGCCGAAGAAGTTCGCCTTGCTGCCGATCGCAAGCACCAGCGTGTCGTAACGCACGGTGCGCTTGGGCAGAATTTCCTCGCCGCCTTCGACGAGTGGCCCGAGCCGGATCAGTTTTTGCCCCCGGTCGATGTCATCGACCTCGCCGGGGATAAAGGTAAACCCGCTGTCCTTCGCCAGCATCGCGTAGGACAGGCCCTCGCGGTGCACGTCCAGCGTGCCGGCAGCGACCTCATGCAGCGAGGGCTTCCAGATGTGATACGTCTGCCTGTCCACCAGCGTGACATGCGCGGGTCCGAAGCGACGGCCGAGCTTGGCGGCGAGCTCCAGTCCGCCTGCGCCACCGCCGACAATGACCACCTTGTGAGAGGCGGGATCCATGTTCCGCTCCTTTCTGCTTGTTGTTATCGGGAATCTGATCAGGCACGCCAGTAAGCACTGCGGCATCGGCAGCAATGTGGCGTCGTTCTGTGAGTTGAGAATGCCTGGCACGCCGGAAATTGCATGCCCTATCAGGCTGGATACGCGGGGATGGGATTAGTTCCTGTCGCGGCGCGCGCCGATGTCGAGACGGCGGCTGCGCAATGAAGCTGGCTGTTCTCGTGGGGAGCAGCGATGTGATTACCCATCGGTACGACAACCGCGCCCGGGAGGATCTCCGGGGCGCGGCATGGTGATGCTTACGATGGTGTGGTTGCCGGCTCCGTCGGTGCCGGAATGTCGGACTCCGCAGGCGTCGTCGTGTCGGTTACCGGCGGTGTTGTGGGCGTCGTTGTACCGGTTGGCGTCGTCGTGTCGGTCGGCGTCGTCGTATCGGTCGGCGTCGTCGTGTCGGTCGCTGGCGGTGTCACCGGGGTTGTTGTACCGGTCGGTGGCGTGGTTCCTGTTCCTGTACCAAGGCTGTCCCGCAACTGCGTCGCCGATTGCAGGTGCGCCTCCAAGGTGGGTCGTGTCGCCGTTGCGAAGGCCCGGATCTCCGGATCCTGCTCGGACGTAGAGGCCGTCCGGAAGCGATCCACCGCTCTGGTATGCACCTCGACGTTGTGCTGCATGTAGGCGGCGTCGAACTCGGCGCCGGTCAGCTGTGCACCGGCCACATAGGCAAGCAGGTGTTCGGCAGCCACTTCGCGCGGGAGCACGATGTTCTCCGACTGCGCCAGCTGCGTGACCGTGGCATTGACAGCGGTGTGGTCGGTGATCATCTGCTGCGCGTACTGTTGCACGCTGGTGTTTGTCGATTGCTGCAGCGCCAGTTTCGACAGCATGATCTCGCCCGTGCCATCCTGGAAGGCAGCAAACAGCAGGCTCGGCTGCAATGCAGTGTAGATGTCGCCGGCATCCTCACGGTGCTCGACCAGTTCGGGAAGGACTCTTATCGCGAATAGTTGGATGTCGCTGTCGGAGGAATCGGTCGCCTGTTCCCTTGCCTGCTGCACGGCTGCTTCATGCACCAGCACATTGTGGTTCATGTAGGCCTTGTCGAAGTCTGCGCCCGACATGCGCGTGATGTCGTCCAGAACAGTCTGGTGTTCCGGCGGGAGCTGGCTCGGCAACGTGATGCTCTCGTCGGCGGCGAGACTGACAAGATCCTCATTGCTGTCCTCATGGTCATCGATCATGCGCTGTGCGAACGCCCGCACCTCGGGATTCGTCGACTTCTGCAAGGCCAGCGTCGACGTCTGGACCTCGGCCAGTCCGTCCAGATAGGCATTGACGACGTAGGCATCCGAATCAATCATGCCCTGGATCATCTTTGCCACGAGCAGATGTGTCTGCAGTGTGGGCAAGGCATTGGCGGCGAACGCGCTGATCTCGGGATCGACGGTTGCACCGGTACCGGCTGCCGGCGTCGTGCCTGGTGCTGCCGGTGTCGATCCGGGTGCCGTGCCCGGCGTCGTGCCGGTGGTACCGCCCGTGCCGGTACCGGTTCCTGTACCCGTGCCGGTCCCCGTTCCTGTTCCGGTGTCCGTTCCAGTACCAGTGCCAGTGCCCGTTCCGGTATCCGTTCCAGTTCCAGTTCCAGTTCCAGTTCCAGTTCCAGTGCCCGTACCTGTACCAGTGTCCGTACCTGTACCAGTGTCCGTTCCTGTACCAGTGCCAGTGCCGGTACCAGTACCCGTTCCCGTGCCTGTCCCGCTGGCTGTTGCCGGGAACGCCTGTCCTCGGAACAAAGTGAGCATGGCCCGGTGTGCCGTGACGTTATGCCCCATGTAAGCGCGGTCGAATTCTTCGCCGCTCAGGTTCGTCATGGTCGCCACGGCGGTGTTGTACTCCTCGGAAAGCCCCGAGGGCAACGTGACATTCTCCTGCGCGGCCAGCTGCGTGATCTCTGCATTGGCCTGTGTGTGGTGGTCAATGATTCTTTGTGCAAACTCTTTCACGTCATCGTCGTTGGCCCGTTGCAGTGCGAGCTGCGACAGTGCAATCTCGCCTGCGCCCCGCTGGTACGCACTCGCAAGGAAGGTCTGGCTGTCGACACCGGCGCCCGGGGCGTTCGGTTCAGCGCCAGGCGTCGTTGGTGTAGCACCAGGCGTTGTTGGCGTCGTCGGTGTAGCACCAGGCGTTGTTGGCGTCGTCGGGGTTGCACCAGGCGACTCCGCGCCGGGCGTGCCGGTATCGACTGCAACATTGTCGTCGTCTCCGTCGCCACCACCGCAGGCTGTCAGCAAGGCAATACAGGAAGCTACAAGGATTCTTTTCTTCATCGCATCACTCCAGTACAAAGCAGGTTGTTCATTGCCCGTGCACGCTTGAATTCCGGACGGGGAAGCCTGGATAGGGACGGCGCCCATGGAATGGCGCGTGCGCAGGCTGCAGGAAACGTCAGTAAAGAGGACGAACTGAACTGTCGGACGAAGTAGGAGCCACCTATGCACTGCCTCGTTCCATAAACGCCGTCTATTCGTTTTGATGCCCCTCAAAACCGGTGCGGGCTTTTTCGGGAACTTGCTTTTGCTTCGCGCTAAATCAAACGGGAAATGGCGGCCCGGGATCGGGCGGCTGCCGCTTGCAGGCAGGGCCTCCGTGACGGTAGAAAGACGATGGGAACCTCAACACAGCAAATGGAGACTTAGAGGTATTTCACTAGGTAAAAAGGAGAATGCGATGCCCAAATCCACCCTTGCCGGTCACCCGCTGCACCCGATACTCGTCGTCGCCCCTGCTGCGCTGATTCCTTTCGGCTTCATTCTTGACGCCATGCATCGTTCCACCGGCAAGGAGTCGTATGCGAATGCCGCCTACTACAGCATGGTGGGTGGACTGATTGGCGGCGTTGCTGCCGCAGCAGCGGGTGCGGCGGATTACCTGTCGATCGAGGCGGATACCGAGGTCAAGCGCACCGCCAACCTGCACGCCGCGCTCAACAGCGGCGTGCTGGCATTGACCACGGCCAACGTGCTGGCAAGGCGTCGCACGCCGGAGCACCATGGCGGTTCGATCGTCGCCTCGGCGCTTGCCGCGATCGGCGTGCTGGTATCCGGCTGGTTCGGCGGACGCATGGTGTATGAACAGGGCATGCGCGTGCGCGGCGTCAGCCCGGTCGAAGCTGCGCCGGAGCACAAGCTGCCCGGCGATGCGCGCCTCGAAAAGGCGATGCTGGAAGCCGAGAAGTTCATGCCGTCGCGCGGGCCGACGCTGCACTGATCATCCGTCGGCAAGCAGCCTGCTCCGAAACTGCAGCACGCGGATCAGGCCGATGCTGCAGGTTCGGTCGGCGCAATAGTTTTTCAACAGCCTGCCAAGACGTCGCGGCAAGCCTGCGCCAAGGCCTTACCAGGCTGCGTGCGCGTTGTTATGGCTGCGATAGACACCGGACACGTCCGTGCTGACCGGCCTGCGCCGCACGCGGCTCATCACGAACCGGCTCGCCGGTATGGCCGGCATCCGCGCCAGGTCGACTTGCAAGTCCTGCTGCGGCACGTCGTATTCCATTGCCGACACGAGCAGCCGCACCGCGGTTTTCATCACCTCGATCGTGAGCCATTCCCCGGCACAGCGATGGCCGAGCTCGAAATCGCCGCCGCCCTGCGGAATGAAGTTGAACGGGCTGCGTTTCCATCCGCGGAAACGCTCGGGCCGGAACACTTCCGGATCGCCCCAGATACGCGGGTCGTGGTTGGTACCGTACAGGTCGAGCAGCACCCACGTGCCGCGTGCGAAGTGCATGCCGCGCCAGTCGAATTCTTCCAGCACGCGCCCGCCGAGCATCGGGAAGAAGGGATAGAAGCGCCGCACCTCGTGCACAAACCATCCGAGGTAATCCTCTTCGCGGTCCTCCAGCTTTTCCCTGCATTCCGGATACTGGTGCAGCGCGAGCGCCGCAAACGTCACGTAGCGCGCGACCGCAACGGTCGGCCGTAACAGGTTCGTCAGTTCCACCCCGGCCACCCTCGTATCGAGCAAATGCCCGTTCTCATCCCGGTGCCAGGCGATCACGTGGATCGGGCTGTTCTCCGGCACGCTCATGTGCCCTGCGCGCACACCATCTATGATGCTGCGCACCCAGACCTCGGTATGCCGGCGCAGCAGCAGGCCGCGCCAGTTGCGCAGTCCGACGGAACCGGCGCCGTCGATCATCGCGGCAAACTCGTCGGCGCGCTGGCGCACGGCCGCCTCCGTCAGCGTCACGCCGGCCCATTGGCACACTGCGCTGCACAGCAGGCGTTCCATTTCCTCGTGCAGCGTCATTTCTCCCATATCCGTCCACTTGTTGATGCGTGCCAGCCACCGATCTTTCAGGATCGTCGTCATCTGCTGCAGGCGCTCCGGCGTCATCAGGGACATGAACATCCGCTTGCGCCAGTGATGTGCCGCGCCATCGAGCAGTTGCACGCTGCCAAAATCCTGCAGCAGCACCAGCGCGTTGGGTGGCAATGCCTTCACGCGGGTAAAGCGGCCCGGATGGAAAAACATTTCCGATGCCTCCTCGCCCATGGCGCAGATCGCCTTGCGCAACATCAGGCGGGTCTCGAAGACGTCGGTTTGCAGCTGCGCACAGCGCCTGGAAATGAAGGTGTAGCCGTCGTGCAGCAGCGCAAACGTGCTGTCGGCCGTCTTTTCATGTGGAATCGGGTTCATGGCAGAAGCGAGCATAAGCGGGCATAAGCGGACATAAGCGGTTGGTATCGCAGGCATCCTCGGCGCTTCAGAATGGGCTGCACAACAGGGCCGTACAACAGGGCCGTACAACAGGGCTGTACAACGGGGCTGCACAACGAACGGGGCGAACATGGCGCCGCATCATCATGCGATAGCACAATGCACCTAAAGTTCAGCATCCCTGGCTGACACTTGGTCACACGAGCCGTGGCGCTTTTCTTCCCATGCCATTGATTCTTGATGCGGGCTTGCCCTGCAAGCCGAGCCAGAAGTCTTCCGGCATGCTGGTGCGTTTCTGGTAAGCATCGATGGCGTTGTTTGCCGACTCGCAGCCCTGCTGCATCAGGCGCTCGATGTAGTGCGGCGAATAGTCGAAGTCACGCGAGATGTGCTCATACGCAAACGGCGTGCGGCCGATTTGCATGAACGCCATTTGCGCCGGGCGCCGGGCAAGCGTGCGGCGGTATTCCTCATCCACTGCCACGGAGAGCGGCGACCGTGCCTCGCCGTCGGACAGCGTCTTCAAGCGCTGCATGGCCCGCAGGTGCGCGTCGTCCGTTTCCGACGCACGCAAGTCATTCTTCAGCTTGCCGCCAAGAATAATGTTCAGGAAGCGGTACTGCGACTGCAGCGTGCTGGTCGGCAGGCGCTGCGCTTCCATGCGAAACATGTCCACCATGATGAACAGGAAGTCGTCGTCCTCCTCCAGCGGCAAGGTATTGCGGACCAGCGCCATGACGTCGGGCAGCAGACCATTGCTGCGCATCTCCCCATCCCAGTAGTAGCGGCCGTCAATCTCGACTGGAGAGAACAGGATGGGAATGGCAATGCTGGCGGAAAACATCTCCGGCGTGACCGCACCGCGCGCGCTGTCGAACAGCACCGCATCACCGCTTTGCACGTCTGTTGCGCACACTGCAAGCAGCGGCTGATATTCGCGGTATGTACCCACTGTGCGTGCCATGGTGTCGGTTGCGTTCCGCGTCAGGTACATCGGCATGTGGAAACGAAACATCTCGCCGACCGGATTCCAGTTCTGATAGGCAGGAGTAAACAGCGCGCGGTTGCCAAGCAGGAGACTGGTCAGCAAACCGTTCCATGCCCGCGCGTATTCGCCCGGCAGTGGCAGAAAAGCTGCAGGCGGCGTCGCAAGCGTGCACCGCCAGAATGCCTCGAGCGCACCCGCGCCGCCATCCTCGTCCTTGCAATGACGCACGATCACACCGGCGTTGATGGCGCCGATCGATGCCCCGACCACCGCCGCCAGCTCGAATCCGTTATCCCGGATAAACGGTGCCAGCACCTTCCACGCGCCGCACTGGAACGCACCCAGCGCACCGCCGCCCTGCAATATCACCACGACCTTTTTTGCCATTGCATATCCTCTGAATCCCGTGCGGAAATAGCCGCTGACTTCATTGGCCGCTGACTCCATTGCACCTGCCAAGTTGCAGCATGGAGCCGAACAATGCAGGCAACAGGAACCGGAAAGGAAGCAAGAATCGCTGCATCTTTTTGCGGCGCGCGTTTGAGCAGCGTCAAACCGGCGCCTGCAATGCTGTCCGAAAAAATCTGCCGAAGCTGAATCGGGTCCGCTTGTGCGGATTCGCCGCCACTTTCGCCACATTCCGGGAGCGTCAGATGGATACCGTTACGACCGCAGGGCATCCCCATGGTCATGGTCATGCGCACGACCATGGACATGCGCACCCGCATGGCTGGCAACGTTGGCTCTACGCAACCAACCACAAGGACATCGGCACCTTGTATCTGTGGTTCTCGTTCGTGATGTTCATGTCCGGCGGCGTGCTGGCGCTGCTGATCCGTGCCGAGCTGTTCCAGCCCGGGCTGCAACTGTTCCAGCCGGAGCTGTACAACCAGTTCGTCTCCATGCACGGCTTGATCATGGTGTTCGGCGCGATCATGCCGGCCTTCGTCGGCTTCGCCAACTGGATGATCCCGTTGCAGGTCGGCGCCTCCGACATGGCGTTCGCGCGCATGAACAACTTCTCGTTCTGGCTGCTGCCGCCGGCTGCGATCCTGCTGATCGGTTCCTTCTTCGTCGGCGGTGGCGCGGCAGCCGCAGGCTGGACGCTGTACCCGCCGCTGTCCACGCAGATGGGCATGGGGATGGACTTTGCGATCTTTGCGATCCACATCATGGGCGCGTCTTCCATCATGGGCGCGATCAACATCATCACGACCATCCTCAATATGCGCGCACCCGGCATGACGCTGATGAAGATGCCGATGTTCTGCTGGACCTGGCTGATTACCGCCTACCTGCTGATCGCAGTGATGCCGGTGCTCGCCAGCGCGGTGACGATGCTGCTCGCGGACCGGCATTTCGGCACATCCTTCTTCAATGCGGCCGGCGGCGGCGACCCGGTGATGTTCCAGCACATCTTCTGGTTCTTTGGCCATCCCGAGGTGTACATCATGATCCTGCCGGCCTTCGGCATCATTTCCCAGATCATCCCCGCCTTCTCGCGCAAGCCGCTGTTCGGTTATGCGTCGATGGTGTACGCGACCGCATCGATTGCGATCCTGTCCTTCATCGTCTGGGCCCACCACATGTTCACCACCGGCATGCCGGTCACCGCGCAGCTGTTCTTCATGTACGCAACGATGCTGATCTCGGTTCCCACCGGCGTGAAGGTGTTCAACTGGGTCGCGACGATGTGGAAAGGCGCGCTGAGTTTCGAAACGCCGATGCTGTTTGCGGTGGGTTTCATCCTCGTCTTCACCATCGGCGGTTTTTCCGGCCTGATCCTGGCCGTAGCCCCCATTGATATCCAGGTGCAGGACACCTATTACGTGATCGCGCATTTCCATTACGTGCTGGTGGCCGGCTCGCTGTTTGCACTGTTTGCCGGCTTCTATTACTGGGCACCGAAGTGGACCGGCTTCATGTACAACGAGCGGAACGGACAGATCCATTTCTGGGTGACGCTGATTTCCTTCAATGTCGCGTTCTTCCCGATGCACTTCCTCGGGCTGGCCGGCATGCCGCGGCGCTATGCGGACTATCCGGCGCAGTTCACCGACTTCAACATGATTGCGTCGGTATCGGCATTCGTGTTCGGGCTGGCGCAGGTCTACTTCCTGTTCGCCGTGCTGCTGCCCGTCATCAGGGGCGGCAAGCCCGCGCCGGCAAAACCCTGGGAAGGCGCGGAAGGCCTGGAATGGACCGTGCCGAGCCCCGCTCCCTTCCATACCTTCGAGACGCCGCCCATCCTCAAGTGAGCGACCGTACAGTGCGAGGCATGACATGTGCAGGCATGAATGGAACCTGAAGCGGAACTGCTCTCTTTCTCCATGCCAGCTGGCGATGGCCTATGCGGTTTTGTTCATCTTGTCGTTCGCGGTTGCCGCCGCGTTCATGGCGCTGGGTGCATGGCATGTGTTCGCCTTCACCATCCTGGAAATGGTCGCCGTCGCCCTCGCCTTCCTGCACTATGCGCGGCATGCGACCGATCACGAGCGCATCGCCTTGATGGACGATTGCCTGCTGGTGGAACAGGTCCTGGCCGGAGAAACCCGGCAGGTCCGGCTTGATCCGTATTGGACGCGCATTGCCTTGCCCAGGCATGCGCGGGAATTGATCGCCCTTGAGGCGCGCGGCGTCAAGGTCGAGGTCGGCGGCTTTGTCACGGAGGCGCGCCGCAGACAGTTTGCACAAGAACTGCGGCAAGAGCTGCACAGCAGCCGCGCACCGCCCGCCGCCGGTTAGCGTTGCGTCCATGCGGCGTCCATACACCGCCCGCAGAATTTAATGGGGTCGAAACCTCGCCTCCCCCACTGGACGACGCTCCCCCGTTCGTTCAACACACCATCCTGGAAACGCAGTCTGTGCCTTGAGTCGGCATGTTTTCCGGCGCGTTTTCGGGTGTCCGTTTCAGCGTTCATTTCGGCAGCACTAGCCGGATTAACTTGAGGATACAATCGCCGTACTGAAGAAAAAGTTCAGGTTTCTCTAGATTGGCGGTCGAAATATGCCGGGTCCCACTGTCATCCGTTGCCATGCTGCTGCATGCCACAGGCCGTTCCAGCTGAACCGCTTCCGGGAAGGCCTGGCGGCAGTGACCCGTGGCGTCATTACCTGCCCCCACTGCGGCGCCACGACATCCGGCGACCCCCACATCATCTACATCGCCCATTCCCTTCTTCCCGAGGAAGAAGAGAAGTTTGAAAGCGCGCTGCCGCGCTAGGCTGTGTATGACAAGCGTAGCGAGCGGTTCGGAGTGGTGTCGAGGAGCGCACGCGTACGACTGGTACGCCGAGCACCGCAGACATCAATCCGGGTCGCGCAGTAGCTTGTCAAACACGGCCTAGTGTCAGTACTTTTGAGGCTCACACTTGAGCCATTCCCTGTCTTCACTTCACAAGACGCTCTGCACAGATAGCCATTCCCCATCGCGTTGGCGGGATGCTCTTTCGCCCGACGTTCTCCGTCCGAGCCCGCTCCCCCAACGCCACACTGTTCGATACGGCTGATCCCTGGCCGCTTCTGCCGGGTTCGAGTTTCCTGACATCCGCTCACTTCCAGGGTGGAGGATGTGCACGAACACGTTTCAAACAATTATTTACAATAAATCTTATAATTCGTTTCCGTATCACACTTATCTGTCTTTTCAAATAACACAGATCAAGTAAATAGAAGTTCATCCAGGCGAGGACGTCCGTCCTTCCCGCCCACCTTTTCATTCTGTCTATGGATACTGTCAACATACTGCTGTCCTCTTTTGTCCTGTCCATCATCGGATTGTTCTTTTTCATCTGGTCGTTGAGGAAAAAACTATTCGATGAAAGTCCTTCGGCGGCCAATGTGATCTTTTCTCCCGGCGAGATCGGGCACGTGGAAGACCCTGCTGCGGAGCCTGCCCAGCGCGCGGGCCTGCAGCAGGCCGCCACACCGCCCGGCAAAGCGCCCCCCGGGGAGATCAGCGACAGCGTCCTCCTGCGTGAATTAAAGGAGCGCGTCGCCGCCGACAAATCGACCGCATTTGTCGCGTTCGTATTCCTGTCCTGCGCCGTCGTCTGGCTGCTGGTTGCTTCCGCGGCAGGACTGGTCAGCTCCATCAAGCTGCACGAACCCGACTGGCTGGTGAACCAGGCCTGGCTGACATTCGGCCGCATACGCACGATCCATTTGAATGCGGTGGCCTATGGCTGGGCACCGATGGCCGCGCTCGGCGTCGCCACCTGGATGCTTCCGCGCCTGCTGAAGACGCCGCTGATCGGCGCGCGTTTCGCGGTGCTCGGGGCGATGATCTGGAATGCGGGACTGATTGCCGGGCTTGGCTGCATTGCGGTAGGCCTGAACGACGGCATGGAGTGGCTCGAAATACCGTGGCAGGTGGATATCCTGCTGGTGATCGGAGGATTGCTCGTGGCGCTTCCGTTGGTGTTCACGCTGCAGAACCGGCGTGTCGAGCACCTTTATGTATCGATCTGGTACATGGGCGCAGCACTGTTCTGGTTCCCGACGCTGTTCTTGATCGGCAATGTCCCGGGGCTGCATATCGGCGTCGAGCAAGCCACGATGAACTGGTGGTTCGGCCATAACGTACTCGGCCTGTTCTACACGCCGATGGCGCTTGCGGCGGTGTATTACTTCCTGCCCAAGGTCATCGGCCGTCCGGTCCAGTCCTACAACCTGTCGCTGCTCGGCTTCTGGACGCTCGCGTTCTTCTACGGACAGGTCGGCGGACATCACCTGATCGGTGGTCCGGTGCCCGGCTGGCTAATCACGTTATCGATCGTGCAAAGCGTGATGATGGTCATCCCGGTCATTTCGTTTTCGGTCAACCAGCACCTGACCATGCGCGGGCACTTCAAGACCCTGCTGTACTCGCCGACGCTGCGCTTTGTCGTCCTTGGCGGGATGATGTACACCGTCAGCTCGATCCAGGGTTCGCTGGAAGCCCTGCGCACCGTCAATACGGTGACGCATTTCACGCATTACACGGTCGCCCATGCGCACCTCGGGCTGTACGGCTTCTTCAGCATGGTGATGTTTGGTGCGATCTATTTCCTGATGCCGCGCGTGATGTCCTGGGAATGGCCTTATCCGAAACTGATCGCCGCCCACTTCTGGCTGGTCGTTGCCGGTTTCTCGATCTATGTCGTCGGCCTGACGATCGGCGGCTGGCTGCAAGGCACCGCCATGCTTGATGCGGCGCGGCCGTTCATGGATTCAGTGGCCGTCACGCTGCCGTACCTGCAGAGCCGCTCGGTGGGCGGAGCGCTCATGACCCTCGGCCATGTCGTGTTTGCCGTTCACTTTATCGCGATGGCGCTGCGCCATGGCCCGCGCCGTGTCGGCGCCGCGCTGCTGCACACGCCTGCCCCCACTCCTTCGCTGCCACAGGAATACGCATGGAAAACGAACTGAAACTGTTATCGGGCGCAATGGTGACATTGGCTCTCGCCACGTCGGTACTGGTCGTGGTGCCGTACCTGCAACTGTCCGACGTGAAGCCGGCGGCAGGCCTGAAGGCTTACACATCGGCGCAATTGCGCGGGCGCGAGGAATACATCCGCAACGGCTGCCTCTACTGCCATTCGCAGCAGCCGCGCGACAAGGCCCAGGCGCCCGACTTCCAGCGTGGTTGGGGACGCGCCTCGGTGGCGGCGGATTACGTCTATGACAGTCCGCATCTGCTCGGCACGATGCGCACCGGCCCGGACCTCTTCAATATCGGTGCGCGGCAGCCGAGCGCCGACTGGCATCTCGGCCATCTCTACCAGCCACGGGCTTATGTACAAGGCAGCATCATGCCTTCCTATCCCTATCTTTTCGACATCAAGGACAAAGCCGATAGCGGCGACAAGGTTCTTGCATTGCCGCCGGGCGTCGCGCCGGCAGGAAAGGTCGTGGTGGCAAAGCCGGAAGCGCTTGACATGGTGGCGTACCTGCTCGGGCTCGACCATACCTATCCCGCGCTGACGGCTTCTGCCGTGGCCAAGTAAGAAACGTACTGCAAGGAAAACACATGATCGAGCATAGTCAACAACTCGACGCGCAGAAACGCGAGAACCCGGACCCGCATGAAAGCAGCACGCCGATTCCCCGCAGGGTCATCGCCCTCGTCAGCCTTGCGCTGTTATGGGCCGTCGGCTACATCTTCACTGCGCAACCCGACGATGCACCCGCGCTCGGCGACAACCGCACGCACGCGGATTTGCTTGCCACTGCGGGAAGCGCTGCCGGCGCCGTGGACGGTGCGCAGATTTATGCCGCACAGTGCGCTGCGTGCCATCAGGCGAGCGGCGCCGGTTTGCCCGGCGTCTTCCCTCCCTTGGCGGCATCGGAATGGGTGTTGGGCAAGGAGGCTCTGCTGGCCGACATCCTGCTGCATGGCATATCCGGCAAGCTCACCGTCAACGGCACGAGCTACAACGGGGCCATGCCGGCATTCGGAGAAAAACTGGGCGATGCCGAAATCGCCGCGGTGCTGAGCCATATCCGCACGAGCTTCGGCAATGCCGCCGGCAAGATCGATGCATCGATCGTGAAGGCCGCACGCGAGGCCAGCAAGGACCGCAAGTCTCCATGGAACGGGGACGAAGACCTGAGCAGCCGGAAATGACCCCGCACTGGCAAAGCGACCTGTGAAAACGCTGATTGCAATCGTACTGGTGTCCGTCATGGGCGTGGCGGCAGGCTGGGATCTGACAGCGGGTTTTCGTGCATTTACCACGGAAGATGCGCGCCGGCTCAGTATCGCAGAGCGCCCCCTGGCGCTGCCCGACGCCATGCTGGAACACGCGGACGGGCGCACCGTCTCGCTGGCCACGTCCCTGCGGGAGGACACCCGGGCGACCATCATGGTGTTCTTTTATGCGAGATGCAACAGCGTCTGCTCCGTCCTTGGATCGCAATTCCAGCAACTGCAGGACGCCATCCGGGCACGCGGCCTGCACACCCGGATCCGTCTTCTGGCAATCAGCTTCGACCACCGCGATGATCTGGGCGCGCTGCAGGAGTATGCCCAGCGCATGCATGCGGACCAAACAATCTGGCAAGTCGCGCGCTTTACCAATGACGCAGAAAGAGACCGGTTACTGGCTGCAAGCGGCATCACGGTCATTCCAGCCCCGCTGGGCGAGTTTGAACACAATGCGGCATTCCATATCGTTTCACCGGAGGGGCGATTGATGCGCATCGTCGACTACGATCAGCTCGAAGACGCGTTGGCACATGCGCTGGCCGTACTGCCCGGGGCCGTTGATGGCGATGGAGGTGCGATGTGATGACGGCATTGCTTCTGCGCCGGCAAGGCCTTGTGCCGGCAATCGCCGGCATGGCATTGGTCATGCTCGCCATGGCGGCACGGCAGCCTCTTGAGCTGACGATGGCTCGGCACATGCTCGTGCAGATCCCGATGCTGGTTGCCGGAGGCTTTTTATTGGGATGCTTCTGCCGTACTGCTGCCAGCCAGGAAACCGGACGCCGTTTCGCCGCCTTCAATGAAAACGGGCTTTCCGGCTTGTCTGTTTTCCTGCTCGTATCCGCCTACTGGATGATCCCCAAAGCGCTCGACGACGCGACTGCATCATCGTCGGTAGAACAAGCGAAGTTCCTTACACTCGTTCTTGCGGGATTTTTTCTCCCGCTGTCGCTGGCACGCGCAAATACCGTGATCCAGCTGTTCTTCGTCGGTAATTTCTCGTCGATGACGGCTGTCGTGGGGCTGCTTTACCAGGACGCCCCGGTTCGCCTCTGCAATGCCTACCTTCAGGACGACCAACAGCATGCCGGTGTCGGCCTTGTCATCATTGCCCTGACTGTTCCCGTGCTTTGGTATTTGTTTTACAAACGGAATCGATGACGCGATTGCACGAACATCCGCTTGAACGAAGCATTAATCGCAAACCAGCGACGGTGTGAACTGACTGCAATCAGTTCACACCTTGCGCAAGTCCGACTGCCGTCAGTCTAGAACTCTTCCCAGTCGTCACCGGTCACCGGCCGCGTGCCCGCAATCTGGCGCGGAGCGGGTGCGGCAACGGTGTTGCCGGCCTTGGGCAAGGTGCTCGGGGTTGCCGGGCTCCCGATTTTCGGCTCGCGCCGGGCGGGTGCCGTTGCTGCGGGCGCGGCTGCTCTCACTGTCGTCGCCCCGTCCAGCTTGAAGATGCTGACGGCGTCGGCGAGGTGGCTGGCTTGTTCCTGCATGGATGCCGCGGCGGATGCGGCCTCCTCCACCAGCGCGGCATTCTGCTGCGTGACCTGATCCATCTGCGTAATCGCCTGGTTGACCTGCTCGATGCCGGCGGTCTGTTCGGCGCTGGCGGCGGCGATCTCGCCCATGATGTCGGTCACGCGGCGGATGCTGTCGACGATTTCCTGCATCGTTGCGCCGGCCTGGTCCACCAGCTTGGCGCCGGTATCCACCTTGTCCACGGAATCGTCGATCAGTGCCTTGATTTCCTTGGCTGCCGCGGCCGAACGCTGGGCCAGGCTGCGCACCTCGGAGGCGACCACCGCAAAGCCGCGGCCCTGCTCGCCGGCGCGGGCGGCTTCTACCGCCGCATTCAATGCCAGGATGTTGGTCTGGAATGCGATGCCGTCGATGACGCCGATGATGTCGACGATCTTCCGCGACGAATCGTTGATCGCGCTCATCGTGTCAACCACCTGCGACACCACCATGCCGCCCTTGGTCGCGACTTCGGACGCCGAGCCGGCCAGCTGGTTGGCCTGGCGCGCGTTGTCGGCGTTCTGCTTGACGGTCGAGGTCAGTTCCTCCATCGACGACGCGGTTTCCTCCAGCGAGCTGGCCTGCTGTTCGGTACGTGAGGACAGATCCATGTTGCCGGCGGCGATCTCGCGCGACGCGGTGACCACGCTTTCCGCGCCGCCGCGCACCTGACCGACCACCTTGCTCAATTCGGCATTCATCTTCATGAGGGCGCGCATCATGTCGCCGAATTCATCCTTACGGTCCGTGTCCAGGCGGGTGGTCAGGTCGCCCTGCGCGATCCTATTCGCGACGTCGACTGCATGCTGCAGCGGCTCGCGGATCGAGCGGATCAGCGCGCCGGAGCCGCCGATCACGCACAGCACGATCAGGGCCACCAGTCCTGCGGCCATCTTCACCGTGTTCAGGCGCGCTTCCGACAGCTGCGTGCGCACCGTCTCGGCATTGGCTTCCTGCATGCTCACGAAGTCGCGCAGCGACTGCAGGTAGGTCTTCAGCGCCGGATTGAAATCGCGGTCGAAGACGGCGCGTGCGCCCTCGGCATCGCCGTTCGCGCGCAATTCCCGCAGTTTTGTCAGGTGCTGGATCGCTATCTTGCGTTCGCTCGCCACCTTTTCCATCTGCCGGCGCTCGTCATCCGCCAGCTGCATGTCCTCGAGGCTCTTCTGCAACTCGGTGATCCGGGCCTGGTCGGCACTGTTGGCTTCCTTGAAGATGGCGTCGACATCCGGATTATTGGCCAGTACCGAGGCCTGCGTGCGGGCGGTCACGGTCTCGGCCAGTCCGGACCATTGCGTCACGGCGCGTACCTTCGCATTGCTCACCGCGGTCAATGCGTCGCCTTTCGCCTGCCATTGCGACGATCGCCAGCCGGAAAACCCGACCACGGAGAACACCGCAACGATGAAAAGGAAAACCGACAACCAGAGCTTTGCGCCAATGCGCAGGTTTTGGAATTTCATAGTGAAAGGCTAGAAAAATTTAGGAAACGATGCATCAAGCAGAGATTGCAGTCCGAGCTTGGCGAACACCGCGACCGGCCACGCTGGCCGGCACATATGCCGCGGCGGACCCGCATTATATTGCTATACAGAAACAAATTCTAAAAAATAGAACACTTTCAAGATCGAATATTCATCGGCGCAACACCGAATTAACAGAATATTCATACCGTCACGTTGCCTTCCGCCTTCTGGAGCAGATTTTCAACCTGCCGAGCCGGCAGCGGCACGCTGAACAGGAAGCCCTGCATTTCCATGCAGCCGCATGCGCGCAGGAAAGCCTCCTGTCGCGGCGTCTCCACGCCTTCGCCGATCACGTCCAGACCGAGGTTGTGCGCGAGCGAGACGATCGCCTTGACGATCGGGCTGTCCGGCTCCTGTTCGGTGATGTCCTTGACGAAGGAACGATCGATCTTGAGCTTATTCACCGGAAAGTGACGCAGATAGCTGAGGCTGGAATAACCGGTGCCGAAATCGTCGATCGCCAGGCTGATGCCCAGGCCGCGCAGCTCGGACAGCGTCCCGATCACCGCTTCCTCGTTGTTCAACGCAATGTTCTCGGTGATCTCCAGCTCCAGGAAGCGCGGATCCAGCCCAGTCTCGACCAGCACCCGCCGCACCATGGGCACCAGTTCGGCCTGGCGGAACTGCACCGCGGACAGGTTGACCGCGACCCGGATCGGCGCATGGCCTGCCTGCTGCCACTGCAGGTTCTGCAGGCAGGCGGTGCGCAGCACCCACTCGCCGACCGGCACGATGAGGCCGGTTTCTTCCAGCACCGGAATGAAGGCGCCTGGCGACACCGGCGCGCCGCCCGGCGGCTGCCAGCGCAGCAGCGCCTCGACACCGACAAGGCGGCCGTTGCGCGCATCGTATTGCGGCTGGTAATGCAGCACGAATTCATCCTGCTTGAGCGCCCGGTGCAGCGCGTGCTCGAGGCGCAAGCGATCCTGTCCGTCTTCGCTCATGCCCGGCGCAAAGAAGTGATGGTTGCATGCGCCGCCGGCAGGCACATGGCTCATCGCGATCTCGGCATTGACCACCAGCCGGTGGAAGTCCCGCCCGTCGCGCGGATAGACGCTCAGCCCGATGCGATGCGTCAGGAACAGTTCATGCCCGGCAATCGGCAGCGGCCGCGCCACTTCCTCGTTCATCCGCTCGATGACATCCGCCGGTTCCGCGCCGGTACGGATGTCCGCCAGCAGCACGGCGAACCGGTCGCCGCCGAGACTGGCCACCAGCCCGTGTGCGCCGACGCTGCTGCTCAGCCGTTCACCCACCAGGCGCAGCGCCTGCTCGGCGGCTTCCATGCCAAGCGTGCGGGTCACCAGCGAGAAACGGCTGATATTGACAACCATGAGCACCAGCGTCTCGGCCGCATCCGGAGCGGCGGTCAGCTGCAGCATTCTCTCCGCAAGGAATTCCCGGTTCGGCAAGCCGGTCAGCGCATCGGTATAGGCCATCTGCCGCAGGTGCTCGCGCTCCTCGCGCAGGTTGGAGATGGTCGAGGATTTCAGCAGCTCGCGCCTGACGGCCGGCACCAGCCGGTTGAGGTGGTCCTTGCCGATCATGTCGGCCGCGCCGGCCATCATCATGGCGACCGCCATGTCGTCAGTGATGGAGCCCGACACGACGATGAACGGCGTATCGCTGCCGTTCTCCTGGGCGATGCGCAAGGCGGACGGCGCATCCAGCGACGGCAGAGTGTGGTCGCAGATGATCACGTCCCACCACTGCTGCAGCAGTGCATGGCGCAGCGTGGCACCGGTTTCGACCCGCTCGTGCACGATGTCGGCAAACTCGCCGCCGAGCGTATTGAGGAGAAGCTCCATGTCATCCTCGGAGTCTTCCACGAAGAGAACGCGCAGTGTCTTGTTGGTATGCATTTCCCGCTTTCGATACGTTCGTGGTTGCAAGCCGGCGCCACTGCACCGGCAAAAAATCCCGGCCCTCAGCAATGCGCAGTCGCGGGCCCGGCCACCCCCAGGGTGACCAGGCACTGCTTCAGGCGCTCGAAATCACGCGACTTGTCGAGAAAAAGGTCGGCACCCAGTCCCATGCACTTCCTGCGATACGGCTCCTCGCTGCGGTTGGTCAGCACGACCACCTTCACGTCCGGCTGCCGCTGCTTGACCTGCCGCAGGACCTCGATGCCGCTACCACTCGCGAGCGTCAGGTCCAGGATTGCGACATCGGGACGCAACGCGGCGATGCCCGCAATTGCCGCATCTTCGCTATTCGCTTCCGCCAGCACTTCAGCGCCGGCCATCTCCGCCACGACGCCGCGCAGATGCCCGAGGATGACTTCGCTGTCTTCGACAAGAAAGATTTTCATTACTGCAATTAATCCAGCCTCACTTCCATGGCTAGATGATGTTGCCTTGCCGAAAAAAACGAAATCGGCGCAGGCTTAATGTGACGTGGGAAGAGTGGAAAGCGTGGTAGGAGAATTCCCACCCGGGGAGGGTTCATCCTGGGGCGGTGCCGCAACTCGTCTGGTGCTGCACACGGACAGTTGCAAAATCAATGCGTTGCGGCGGGAACTGCCATTCAAATCTGGGTCCGCTGCGGCTTTATCTGCGCTTTTACGGATTCTGTTCACTTGTCTCTGAAACTTGGGGACGGTCGGTCGGATTTGATGAACGCCTGCAGTGCAGCGAACGTGGACAATGCCTACGGTGTCACCTTGAAAGTTCAAGGTTTACGGATGAACCGATTGCCTTCTATTGATAGCGCCCCGTCATCCTGCATCCGCCTGAGTGCACGGTAAAGAGCCTCGTGGGTCAGTCCAAGTTCGGCAGCCCATGATTTGCGCGACTGCTTGAGTGTTACTACTCCGTCCTCTCCCTCTGACTCTATGTAGTGCGTGATACGGTCAGCTGCGTTATGCAAGCTCAACCTCTCACACCGTGCGCGGAGCCTGCGGACTTCTTTGGCAAGTTGTGACTGCCATGCTTTACAAAATGCGGGGTCATTCTCCAACGCTGCGCGGAACGCTACGACAGGAAACAGCAACAACGTCGTAGGCTCGGCAGTGACCGCGTCACAGTGGTAAGTCTTGCTGTCAAGGCTGGCTTCGGCGATGAATCCACCGCGAGAGCGCTGCAATATGACTTCACCGCCACGACACTCCAATCGAACGAGACGCGCTTCCCCGCGAATTACCAGATAGATATGGCGAACCTGGTCACCAGTCCGAAAGAGCGTTCCACGGGAATCCGACTGGACCTGCGTTGCTACTTCTCGAAGATCTTTGGGGACAAGAGCAGCTGATGCCTGCATCCCGACAAGGGCGTTCCAGTCAAGAATATTTTTATCTTTGCTCATATGATCCGAATCATATCTCTTGGATCGCCGCTAGTCCTAGCATTTATGCGGCAACGTAACCGGAGAACAAGCATGCGCAAATTAATCGTCATTCCTTTCATTTTTTCTGCTTTGATCGCCTTCGCACAAGCCCAGAATATGGACCCGTCGATGATGGGCCACTCCAGAACGAACCATGCGGCTCACACGGAAAGGTTGTCTGATACACAACGGCAAGCGGAGGTTTCGCAGCGGAGCAAAGATGTAATGCCCTTCAGCTTGCCAGCCACGACCCATATCTTCACCAAGAGTGCGGAAGGGGGAGTTCAGCGTGTAGTGGCGAAGAATTCGTCCGATGCTGCCCAAGTCACACTGATCCGGCAGCACTTGCAGGAAATCCGAGAACAGTTTTTGAAGGGAGACTTCTCAGGCCCGAGCCACATCCATGGTCAAGACATGCCCGGCCTGCGTGAATTAACGCAAGCCAAGCCTGGGCAACTCGACATCGCCTACAAGGACGTTAAGGGTGGAGCGCAGCTGACTTACAAAACGAAAGAGACCGTCTTGGTGGCCGCGTTGCACAGGTGGTTTGACGCCCAGCTTTCTGACCATGGCAAGGATGCCGTCGAAGAGCATGAGGCTCATTAACTGACTGTTACCAGCTCGGCAGGCCGGAAATGCGGTAGAGCTGGTGACTCGATAGCACATGCGGCGGAAGGCGCTTCGCTTTTCCGCGCTACGACGCGGATCTACAGAGCATCTCGCGTGAAGCCAATACATCGACGGATCAGAACGTTGGCTGTCCGGATAGTGAATGGATGACGTTGGCACCGGCCCGCTTCATTGCCCACAGCCCGAATCGCTTCTTCCACGACGCGTTGCTGGCAACTGCGTTAGCCAGAACATGCACAACGTAGCCGCGACGTCGCGCATCTAGAACCGTGGATCGTACACAGCCCTCTGCATACACTCCCATTACATAGAGATCAGTAACTTTCTCCGTCTGAAGATAGCGGTCGAGTTCCGGGTTGGTGAATGCACTTGGGCTCGATTTTGCAAATACCCTGTATGCGTCATCGTTCCTGACTCGGTCGTCAAATTCTGCACCTGGCGTTCCCGCAACCGCTGCGCCTTTACGAAGCATATTTCCGATGCGGTCCGTTGCGGGAAAGCGATTGACGATCAGAACAGGCAGCGCATCTTCGAGAATTTCCTTGCTGAGGATGGCATTTGCAGTGTTGATGATTGGGTCAACACTAGTTGGCTCCACAGGCATTCGACTGCCCTCTGCACCAAGGAAATCTTTTTGAAGATCCATGAGTAGGACGGCGCTGCGGGTCATTGCTGTTTCCAATGGAGGGTAAAGGGAGTCTACCGGCATGTTGCCACGTCGATCATGCGATCACGATAACGAGGCGATGGTAAATGTGAGAGCACCAGTGAGACGTTGCGAGCAGAACTCGCGGGAAATCGCAGGGCTTGGCAACGTAGTTTACGCCAGTGCGCGGTCCGAAATCGAACGGGATTGCGGACTCACTCAACTATCACATACCGAGTTTTTCGGGGTTTCCCTGTGCCCAGTCGAGACCAAAGTCGCAATTGCTTGCACCTTCATCACATACTGCACCAATGCCATCCGCTTTGTACAAAGACCTGCAGACATCCTTCTTCAGGACGACGCTGTATTCGCAGACCATATCACGCTCAATGCGCCATGTGCTCTTATGTTCTTGCCCCCTGATCCTCACATATCTAGTCCCGTCCGGGAGATACAGAAGTGGTACACGAAAACCGTTCTTCGGGACGACATGGTAGAGGGTATTGTTGGTCAGGAGTTTTTTTAACTCTTCAGAGGATAGCGGTTTCGCCCCCATGGCTTCCAGCTCCGCGCGTGACGGGACTACGATGCTTTGCGCCAGTGCTGCGTGCGTTAGGCAAGCGGTCGCGCCCGTCAACAGAATGGTTCTAACAAAAGCCATGGACTCCTCCTTGCAGGATTGGTTTAGCGCGATGTTACCGGGAAATATGTCGTATAGGTTGGGTTGCGATCTCTTCCAGCGGAGGTCTTCGCCTGGTACAGCTCTTTAAGAGCCTGTTCAGTATCTTTTTGGCATGCGCGTTCGAGCGAGAAGGGATGCAGTGCAAGGCGCGGCGCGCCGCTCAAGGTGGCCCCTTGAGCAAGCGACGCAACGCCGCAATGCGCACTTCTCGCTCGAACCCTACGGGCAACCCCGGAAACCGGCCGCCTGCTGTGTTGCATCTCCTTGCCGTGGCCCCGCCACGACGCGTCGCCGCGCCTTGCATTCGACCGGTTTCCGGGGCTGCGCGCATGCCAAAAAGATACTGAACAGGCTCTAAGATCAAGTCGCCGATGATTTCAACCTACGGAAATCTGCGGGAACCCGGACCATGCCCGCTCCGCATGAGCTCGCGGTCGAGCGCATTGGCAAAGTTCTGGCGGTCAGCATGGCTAAACGCGGCCGGGCCGCCAGTGTCGACACCACTGCTGCGCAACTCTTCCATGAAAGAGCGCATCGTCAGTTGCTGGGCAATGGTGTCTTTGGTGTACCACTCGCCGCGTGGATTGAGCGGCAACCCGCCCTTGTCCAGCACCAGGGAGGCTAAAGGGATGTCACCGGTCACGACGATGTCGCCGGGGCTGACGCGGGCAACAATTTCGGCGTCGGCCGCGTCCGCACCAAACGGGACCTGGAGCGTGCGGATGAAGCGCGAGCCCGGCACACGGATCAACCGGTTGGCGACCAGCGTGACGTTGAGTTGCAGGCGTTCGGCCACCCGAAACAGGATGTCTTTAATGACGGCGGGACAGGCGTCGGCGTCGACCCAGATATGCATGGCAACTTGGATAAGATCAGCAGGAAGTCGCATTGTAAATGCAAGCTGCGTGGCAGATGCCCTACGGAACCGTTCCCTCTCCCACAAGCGGGAGAGGGGAGCGGGAGTGCGGTAGATCCATGCCGGATCAGTAACGCCGCAATCACGCTGCTGCTGCGCTAATCCAGCGGCTGCCCCGCTTCGTCGATCAGTCCGTGCGTGATCGCATAGCGGATCAGGTCGGTGGTGGTGGTGAAGTTCATCTTCTGCATGATGCGGGTCTTGTGCGTGCTGATGGTTTTCACGCTCAGGTGCAGGCTGTCGCCGATGGCGGTGATTCCCATGCCGGAGGCGATCAGCCGGAACACCTGGTATTCGCGGTCGGTGAGCAGCGTATGCGGCAGCGACTCGTTGTTGGTGGTCAGCCCCATCGCGAGATTTTCTGCCACGGCGGTGCTGATGAACATGCCGCCGGCGGCGACCTTGCGGATGGCCTTGACCAGGTCGGCAGAGGCGCTGTCCTTGCACAGGTAGCCGGCGGCGCCGGCCTTGAGCGTGCGCACTGCGTACTGGTTCTCCTTCTGCATGCTGAGGATCAGCACCGGCAGCTTCGGCTTCTCGCTCTTGACCTGCTTGAGCAGGTCGATGCCACTCTTGCCCGGCATTGCCATGTCCAGCACCAGCACATCCCAGTCCTGTTCACGCACCCTGGCCAGCACGTCGAAGCCGTTGTCGGCCTCGCCGGCGACCTGCATGTCGGCGCATTCCGACAGGATCTGCTTCAGCCCATCGCGCAGGATCGTGTGATCGTCCGCGATCAGTATCTTGATCATGCTTGTGTCTCCGCGTTAAATGGAATGCTCGCTTCGATGCGCGTACCCTTGCCCGGCGAGCTGGAAATGTCGAGCAAGCCGCCCAGCAGCTTGACGCGCTCGTGCATGCCCAAGAGGCCATAGGTTTTCTTGCGGCCGGCCGCCGGCTCCGGCAGGCCGCGGCCATCGTCCCTGACGATCAGCAGCATCTCGTCGCGCAGGTCCTGCAGCTGCACGGTCACCTTGCTCGCCTGCGCATGGCGCGCCACGTTCGTCAGCGACTCCTGCAGCACGCGGAACAGTGCTGTCGCCATCCGTTCGTCGAGCTCGTAGTGATCGCGGCTCATGGACAGCTCGCAGGCGATGCCGGTCTGCTCGGCGAACTTGCTGACATGGTGCTCGATCGCGGCCGCCAGGCCGAGGTCGTCCAGCATCCCCGGCCGCAGGTCTTCCGAGATGCGGCGCACCGCATCGACCGTCTTTTCGACCAGCGCAAGCATGGCTGCGAGCTTGTCGTCCACCTTCTTCTCGCGCTGTGGCAGCTTGTCGTTGAGCCAGACCAGGTCGATCCGCAGCGCCGTAAGCGCCTGGCCGAGCTCGTCATGCAGCTCGCGCGCGATGCGCGTGCGTTCGTCCTCACGCACCTGCTGCAGGAATGCGGAGAGCTCCTCCAGCCGGCGCCGCGACTCGCGCACCTCGTGCTCTGCCCGCTTGCGCTCGGTAATGTCCTGAAAGGCAGTGACGGTTCCGACTACCTCGCCATCTTCGAACACCGGTGATGCGACGTAGGTGACCGGGAACGTCGAGCCGTCCTTGCGCACCAGCACATCGTCTTCCGCGCGCCAGCTCTGGCCGGAGCAGACGGTGCGAAACACCTGGCATTCCTCGCGCGTCAGCGGCGAGCAGTCCGGATGCCGGCAATGGATGGTGTCGTGCACCGGCCGCTCGGCGAGCTCCTCGCGGGTCCAGCCGAGCAGGCGCTCGGCTTCCGCATTCATCATGAGCAGGCGGCTCTTGGTGTCCAGCACCAGCAAGCCCTCGCCGAGGGATTCGGTAATGTTTTCCAGCAGTCGGCGGTTTGCGGCCAGTTGCTGGTCTGCCAGCCGGCGCTGTGCGCGGCTGGCGGTTTCCTTGATCTCGCGCTCGATCGCCGGCACCAGGCGTACCAAGCTGTCCTTCATCACGTAGTCGTGGGCACCGGCCTTCATCAGCGCAACTGCGCCGACTTCGCCGATGAAGCCCGACACCACGATCAGCGGAATGTCCTGTCCGCTCGCCTGCAGCAGGCGCAGCGCGTCATAGGCATTGAATGCAGGCAGGTTGAAGTCGGACAGCACCACGTCCCAGCGGTCCTGTGCCAGCGCCGCCTGCATCTGCGCCGCCGTGTCCACGCGCAGGTAATGCAGCGCATAGCCGGCGGCTTCCAGCTCGAGACGGATCAGTGCTGCGTCATCCTCGGAGTCTTCGACGTGAAGGATGCGAAGAGACTGCATCAGCGCCGCTCCCACGTCGGCGGCGGCTCGTTGAGCATCAGCCAGTACATGCCGAGCTGGCGCACCGCGTCGATGAAATCGCCAAACACGACCGGCTTGCGGATATAGCTGTTGCAGCCGAGCTGGTAGCTGCTGATCAGGTCGCTTTCCTCTTTCGAGGTGGTCAGCACGACCACCGGCACCATGCGCGTGCGCGGTTCCTCGCGCATGCGCCTGAGCACTTCGAGCCCGTCGACCTTGGGCAGTTTCAGGTCGAGCAGGACCAGGTTCGGCACTTCATGCCCCTTGCCGTGGGGGTCGAGCAGGTAGTCGAGCGCTTCTGCGCCGTCGCGCGCCACCACGACCTCGTTGAGCAGCTTGCTCTCTTCGAAGGCGATCCGCGTCAGTTCCTCGTCGTCCGGATTGTCCTCGACCAGAAGGATCACCATTTTCTTCATCATGTCATGTCCCTGTCTGCATTTCGGCGGATTGCTGTGCCCCGCAAGAGAAATAAAATGTCGCGCCCTCACCCTCGACACCTTCCGCCCAGGCGCGGCCGCCATGCTGGTGCACGATGCGCTGCACAGTCGCCAGCCCGATGCCGGTGCCCTCGAACTCGCTGCTGGAATGCAGCCGCTGGAACGGGCTGAACAGCTTGTGCGCGTATTCCATGCTGAATCCGGCGCCGTTGTCACGCACGTGGACCGCCGGCACGCCGTCGTGCATGCTGCAGCCGACCTCGATCCTCGCCTGCGGTTTCTTTGCGGTGAACTTCCAGGCGTTGCCCATCAGGTTTTCCAGCACGATGCGGACCAGCTTGGCGTCGGCGTCGATCGTCATTCCCGGCGCGATCGATACCTCGACGTGGCGTGCGGGATCCGTCTGGCGCAATGCGGTGGCGACATCCTGCGCCAGCTGCGAAACGTCCACCTCGCCGCGCACCACCTGCCGCCGGCCGATCTGCGACAGATGCAGGATGTCGTCGATCAGTTCGCCCATGCGCTGGCTGGCGCGCCGCACCCGGCCCAGGTAGTCCTTGCCGCGCTCGTCGAACTGCTGCTCGTAGCTCCTGGCCAGGATCTGGCTGAAGCCGTCGATGGCGCGCAGCGGCGCGCGCAGGTCGTGCGACACCGAGTAACTGAACGCCTCCAGCTCCTTGTTGGCGCGCTCGAGCTGCTGCGTGCGCTGCGCCACGCGCTGCTCCAGCGTCTGGTTCAACTCCTGCAGCGCCTGTTCGGCGCGCTTGCGTTCAGCCACTTCGATGCGCAACTGGTGGAACGGCTCGCGCACGCTGGCCACGAACGCCGCACGGTAAAGGAAAAGGTAGGCGGCAACCTTGAGCAGGTGGCCGAGCAGGTTGAAGACGTCGGCCACGCGGACGTAGGCGGTAAAGCAGAGTTCGCTCAGGATGCTGATCGCGGCGACGGCAAAGAAACCGGCGCTCTCGTGGCTGCGGTCGTGATGCGCGCGCCGGTAATGCAGTACGGCGGCAACGACCAGCACGGCGATGATGCTCCATTCGGCGGCAACCTTGAAGCCGGTCAGCCCCTGGCCTTCGATGAAGGTCGCGGGCCACAGCTGAGGATGAAACAGGACCAGCCAGTAGATCAGCGCGCTGGCCGCGAGGCTCGCTCCGAGCAAGAGGTAGCGCGTGTGTCCGCCGGCCAGCGGCCTGCGCTCGCGCAGGGCAACTGCGAGCATCGCCAGCGCCGCGACGGTGCGCGCCGCCAGCCAGAAGTCAATGGCCTTCTCCGGGCCGGACGGCGTAATGAAATCCGGCATGCCCTGGTACGACAGCATGTGCGCGAGGTCGAGCAGTGCGACCGCAAGGAAGGCACAGCCGAGGATCACGAGATTGCCCGACCGCTCCTTGCTGTCGGCATTCCACACCACGCCAAACAGCAGCAGCGCCACGGCGACGGCGAACACTTCGACCATCGAATGCACCCACAACGGCATCAGGTCGACGCCTTGCAGGATTTTCAGTGCCGGCATCTGCCAGACGGCGATGCAGACTGCACCAAGGAAAAACAGCAGAAGCCGTACCGCCGCCAGCGGATGGGCCGGCACTCCAGCGAGACTTGATTCGGCACTCATCTAGAGGAAACACACTAAAAATTGCGTTGCGGAAATTCTACTCCTGATTCCCCTACTCGAGGTACTGATATAGAAAAAAGCGCGGCGTTTTTCAGTCTGACGCGATGCAAGTCAAGGTCGGGCGAGCGAGCCGGATTTGACAAGCGCAGGCACAAGGTTGCCCGCGTATGGTCAGGACGAAAACGCTCTGCCCCCCGGTTCCGGCTGTCAGCAAGGTAGGAGTCCTCCTACCCGTTTTTCATGTGTTCCCACCCCAAGATAAGCATCCGCTGATTCTTCAAATTGTTTCTCCACGGCATCATTCGTTCCAATCTCACGCATTCTGTGGAAGGAATCGCCATGCATCACACAGACACGTCCGGCGCAGCGCCGTCGGAATTTCTTGCCTTCACCCTCGGCACGGAGGAATACGGCATCGACATCCAGAAGGTGCAGGAACTGCGCGGCTATGAAACGCCGACCCAGATCGCCAACGCGCCCGACTTCATCAAGGGTGTGGTCAACCTGCGCGGCATCATCGTGCCGATCGTCGACATGCGCATCAAGCTCAAGCTCGGCACGCCGACCTACGACCAGTTCACCGTGGTCATCATCCTCAATGTCGCCGGCCGCACCATCGGCATGGTGGTCGACAGCGTGTCCGACGTGACCACCCTCGCGCCCGGGCAGATCAAGCCGGCGCCGGAGATGGGCACTGCGCTCAAGACCGATTACCTGATCGGCATCGGCACCATCGAGCAGCGCATGCTGATCCTCGTCGACATCGACAGGCTGATGGCCGGCGACGACATGGGGCTGATCGAACGCGCCGCCATGAATCGCGCCACGAATCGCGCCACGGCTGCCGCTTGAGTTGGCTTGCGTTGACCGGTGACCTGCCTGGGCACCAGCACCATTTTTAAAACGTTTTCAATGCATTGGAATAAACGAACATGTCTTTCGCAGATTTAAAAGTAGGAACCCGTCTGACAGCCGCATTCGGCCTGGTGGTCGCGCTGCTGGTCGGCATCACCATCCTCGGCGTCACCCGCTTAGCCGCGCTCGATCAGGCTACCGCCCTGATCGTCAGCGACAGCTATCCGAAGGTCGCGCTGTCGAACAAGGTCTTGGAAGGGATCAGCGAGGCGGCAATCCGCATGCGCAACCTGCTTGTAATCCACGACCCCGACAAGGTGGCACACGAACTCGCCGAGATCGCCCGGATCCGCAAGGATGTCGGCGGCTATATCGACGACATCGGCAAGCGGCTGTACTCGCCAAAGGGTCAAGCGATGTTCCGGGAAATTCAGGAAGCGCGCACGCAATACCGCGTGCAGCAGGATGAATTCCTGCGACTGATCGCCGAGGGCAAGCAAGAAGAAGCGGCGGTACATCTGCTCGACAATCTCATCCACGCCCAACAGGTGTACTTCGGCAAGGTGAAAGGCCTGGTGGACCTGGTCGCCACGATCATGGAGCAGAGCGGAGCCGACGCGAGCGCCCAGTACCACAGTGCCGCGACGCTCATGATCGGACTGGCCGCCCTCGCCTTCGCGCTGGCGACCGCGCTCGCCCTGTGGGTTACCCGCAGCATCACCCGCCCGCTCGACCAGGCAGTCCAGGTCGCACGCACGGTGGCGGCCGGCGACCTGACCAGCCGCATCGAGGTCAAGTCGAAGGATGAAACCGGACAGCTAATGCATTCGCTGAAAGACATGAACGACAGTTTGGTGAAGATCGTCGCCCAGGTGCGCGGCGGCACCGGCTCCATCGCCGCCGCCTCGAGCGAAATCGCCGCCGGCAACCTCGACCTGTCCTCGCGCACCGAAGAACAGGCCAGCTCGCTGGAAGAAACCGCGTCGTCGATGGAAGAGCTGACCTCGACCGTCAGGCAGAACGCCGACAATGCGCGCCAGGCCAACCAGCTGGCTGCATCGGCATCCGACGTCGCGGCCAAAGGCGGCGCGGTCGTGTCGCAGGTGGTCGATACGATGGGCGCGATCAATGCCTCGTCAAGCAAAATCGTCGACATCATCGGCGTGATTGACGGCATTGCGTTCCAGACCAACATCCTGGCGTTGAATGCGGCGGTGGAAGCCGCGCGCGCCGGCGAGCAGGGTCGCGGCTTTGCAGTGGTGGCAAGCGAGGTGCGCAGCCTGGCGCAGCGTTCGGCCGCAGCAGCCAAGGAAATCAAGTCGCTGATCGACGACTCGGTACACAAAGTGCATGTCGGCACCGATCTGGTCAACCAGGCCGGCGCGACGATGCAGGAAATCGTCGACAGCGTGCGGCGCGTGACCGACATCATGGCCGAGATCGCCGCTGCCAGCGCCGAGCAGACCGCCGGCATCGAGCAGGTCAACCAGGCAATCGCGCAGATGGACGAAGTCACGCAGCAGAACGCGTCGCTAGTCGAGGAAGCAGCAGCGGCGGCCGAATCGCTGAACGAGCAGGCAGGCAAGCTCAACGAGGTGGTGACGCTGTTCAAGCTGGACGCGACAGCGGCAATCCCAGCCGCGCAGCCACGGCCGGCCGTTGCCACCCGCGCGGCGAAGCCTGCCCTTTCACACGCCCAGCACGCCCAGCACGCCAAGCACGCCCAGCGCGCCGCCATCTCGCCGGAGCCGATGGAAAGAATCGTTGCCAGCAAACCGGATAGCAGCGACGACTGGGAACAGTTTTAAAGTGCGATCGAAGCCTCGCCGCAGAGCAGGCCTATTGAAATCAATAAAGGGGGAGCGACCATGCGCATCAACCAGCCGGTCAGCAATACTGAGTATCCATTGAGGGATGGCGAATCGATCGTCTCGAAAACCGACCTCAAGGGCAGGATCACCTACGTCAATCCCTGTTTCATCGAGGTCAGCGGCTTTACCGAGGAGGAGCTGATCGGCGCGCCGCACAATATCGTGCGGCACCCGGACATGCCGCCGGAGGCCTTCGCCGACCTGTGGCGCACGCTGAAGGAAGGCACGCCATGGACCGGCATGGTGAAGAACCGTCGCAAGAACGGCGACTACTACTGGGTGCTGGCGAATGTCACGCCGATCCGCGAAGGCGGCCGCGTGGTCGGCTACATGTCGGTGCGGATCAAGCCGGACCGCGCGCAGATCGACGCCGCCGACGCGCTTTACCGCTGCATGCGCGAAGGCCGCGCCAAGGGCATCCGGATCCGCTACGGTGCCGCGGTGCGCACCGGAATCGCCGGCTGGCTGCGCGCCGCGCAGGACATCCCGCTGTCCTGGCGGCTCGGCCTCAACCTCGGCCTTGTCAGCTTCCTGATGCTGGGGCTGGGCACATACGCCCTGCTCTCTTCTGCGGCGCCCGGCTGGACTGGCGCTTTTATGCTGGCCGGCGCCGTGCTGCTGCTCAAGCTCTGGCACTCGCTGCACAGCAACGTGGTGCGACCGCTGAAGGAAGCCATTGATTTCGCGCGCACCATCGCCAGCGGCGACCTGACGCGCCGCTGCACGTCCCAGCGCCATGACGAGGCAGGCCAACTGCTGCGCGCGCTGCAGCAGATGAACGTCAACCTCGTGGCCGCGATCGGCGACGTGCGGCGCAGCGTGGACACCATCCGCACCGGCACCCATGAAATCGCCGCGGGCAACCGCGACCTGTCGCGGCGCACGGAGTCGCAGGCGGCCAGTCTGGAAGAAACCGCCTCGAGCATGGAGGAGTTTGCCTCCACCGTAAAGCGCAATGCCGACAATGCGGAACAGGCGGACCGCTTTGCCGCCTCCACCAGCACCGTGGCTCTGCGCAGCGGCGACGTGGTGGCCAAAGTCGGCGAGACCATGTCGGACATCAGCGAGTCGGCAAGGCAGATTACCGAGATCATCGGCCTGATCGACGGCATTGCCTTCCAGACCAATATCCTGGCGCTCAATGCCGCCGTGGAAGCGGCACGCGCCGGCGAGCAAGGCAAGGGATTCGCCGTGGTCGCCGCGGAAGTGCGCCAGCTGGCGCAACGCTCTGCCGGCGCTGCCAAGGAGATCCGCACACTGATCGGCGAATCGGTGTCGAAAGTCGCCGCCGGCTGCGAGCTCGTCGAGCAGGCCACGGCGACCATGGACGAAGTGGTCGGTTCCGTGCGGCAGGTCACCTCCCTGATGGGCGAAATCCGCGTCGCCAGCGATGAACAGAACCTGGGCGTGAACCAGGTCAACAGCGCGATCTCGCACATCGACAAGATCACGCAGCAGAATGCCGCGCTGGTGGAACAAGCGGCAAAGGCTGCGGACGGCCTTGAGGAGCAGGTGATCAGGCTGTCGCAGGCGGTATCGGTCTTCGGGCTGCCCCGCGAAACGCAGCCGGTTGCGCTGCGCCCGGCTCCTGTCCCGGTCCCTGCCGCCGCGCGTGTATCGGACGCCGCGCCGGAGGACAGGCCCCAACCGGTGCTGCGGCTGGTGACGACGCCGCAGGTGTCAAAACATCCGTACCGGCTTCAGAAGAGCTGAATACCGGCATTCAGGCATGACAACAGCGCGACGACTTCGTTGAGGCCTGCCTGCATTGCACGGGGATCAAATCCTGGCGACCGGGCGTTCATATAGCCATGCCGTGTCCCCGGCATCACGACAGCATCAAGTCCCTGCGCGCGCAGGCGCGCCACCACCGGCGCCACATCGAAGGCTTTTTCCTGCTCGGCGAAGATCAGCTTTGTCGGCACCGTTGGCCTTAGGCTCAGGTAGTCGCGGATGCGCGATCCATAGAACAGGATGCCGAGCCCGGGTGACTGATCCGGTGTCGAGAGCGCGCGCCACGCAGCACTTGCCCCGGCGCTGAAGGCCACCAGCGCATCCGGGCGCAGCTCGGCAAGTGCGCTGGAAAGCTTCTGCGTGTACGCGTCCAATCCGCCGCATTGCAGAAACGATGCATACGCCTCTTCCTCGGTCGAGGCGTTAGCTTGCGACGCAGCATAGGGCGACATGATCTCTGCCTCTCCGGGAAGATGCCGCCCGAGCTCATGCAGCTCGGGCGTGGCACCGAAGATGTCGGACGCAATCAGGATTGTCATTTCCCGGGTCTTCATGACTTGGTCGACTGGAGGAGTTGATGCGCGGCTTGCATCAGGCAGCGCCGTCTTCGGTGTCGTATTCGATGCCGCCTGTGTACCGGGCCACCAGGTTGTAGATGGCACAGGCGATGGCGACCATGACGTAGCCCATCACGAGATAGACCAGCGGAAAAACCAGCAGCATGTAGATCGGCGGCCGCGCTTGCCCGTCTTCCGGCGGCACCAGCACGAACAGCAAGTACAGCGGCACGAACAGCACGAGCGAGCTGACGGCCATCAGTATCGAAATCACCTTGGCATTCTGGTGCGGCGAGAACCGCCTGATTTGAATTTTCATTGACTCCTCCCTGTTCCACCGTTTCACTTTGGCACACGGAAAAATCCGGACCCAGTGCCGCTTCTTGCGATGTGCTTTGCATCACGCATCCGGTCTCGTACCAACATCATCCCTTGCCCGGGCAGGATCGCTCAGACAGGGCCGGAATTATAGCGGGCACCCCACCCCTGCCCTGCGCTGGCCATACCGAGAAGCGAGGCGCGGTCGGACCATGACGATGCGTTCTTCCCCGCAGTATTGCGCAGCAATTGTGCTGGCAGACATCGCCGCACGATCGCCGCAGAAAGTGTTTGCCGACGGCACTCCAAGTCACAGGGCAATGCAAGAACAGACGTAACAGAAGAACCCACAGAAGCGTCACACATTGATACAACTTTGACACGAACTTCCCCTCTCCAGAACTTCTAACTCGTTCCAGCGAATGCCTGGTAATCCGGACACAAGGACAACTCTCCTTCTGTACGGAACTATCAATCGTGCAGTTCAACAGCAGTTCAATGATGGAGTCAGCCTATGAAAAAGCTTTTGATCGCAGTCCTTATTTCCGCACTCGGTTCCGGTGTTGCCATTGCCCAAAGTTCCGGCACCAGCGGTAGCACATCCGGCTCATCGGGCAGTAGCGGCATGACCGGCTCGTCCGGTTCTTCCAGCAGCGGCGGAATGAGCGATTCCTCGGGCGCTTCGGGGACCTCCGGCAGCAGCATGTCGGGTGCGTCGGGATCATCCGGTTCTTCGGATGACGCGTCCACGACAACCAAGAGCAAAAAAAAGGAGAAGGACAAGGCTTCGCGCTCGAAGTCCAAGTCTGATTCCGATACCAGCGGCACATCCGGCAGCAGCGGCGCCGGCTCGTCGGGCGCATCCGGCACAAGCGGCGCATCCGGTACTTCCGGCGCCTCGGGCGCGGGCATTGAAAGTGGCTCGCCCAACAGCCCAAGCAGCGGATATGGCGGCGGCTCCGACGGCTCCAGCGGCAGCTCGGGCGGTTCCTCGGGCTCGTCGGGTGGAAGCTCTGGTGGTTCGGGCGGTTCAGGCGGCTCCGGCAGCGGCAAATAATCACCCTGCATCTCCTGACCTGTCGGGCAGCACAACGACTGCCCGGCAGGGCATGAAGACGATCATGCCTGCCCGTGATCGTCTTCATGCCCTCCCCACCGTTCCGCACGCTGTTTCACACACCCGTTTCAGATTGCCTTGTCGGACGTGCCGTGATCAAGGTTCCGGAGTGTTTGCCCCTGCCTTGCATTCTGGCTGTCTCCCCCTTCTTTTATCCTCAGTCTGATCTCATCTTCTCATCGCGCCGGACGATGCAGGGTGTCCACCATCTCGATCCAGAAATTGCACTCGACGTCGACAAGCTGCCCCCTCAGCGAATCGCGGGGGAATGTCTTGCACTACTCAGCGCAACCAGCAACACAGGCATGTAGCTTGCGGGCCGATGACGCGCATACGACGCCACATCCCACTGTTCATTTGATGGAGGATTCATATGTGTACTACCAAGCGTAGCCACCTCGCCGTCCATGCCGCACTGGCGGCCTTCTTGCTGACATGGCAGCCTCTGCATGCGCAGACCCCTGGCGCACGGAGCAGCTACGAGTCGGCGGACTCCAGCGGCGACACAGGCCAGGCAACTGGCGCGAAACTGAGCAACGACGACCTGAAAATGATGCACGACATGGCGCATGCCAATCTTGCCGAGATCGAGACCGGGAAAATGGCACTGGAGAAATCGCAGAGTGACCAGGTCAGGAAATTTGCGGAGAAGATGGTCGACGACCATACCACTGCACTGAAAGAATTACAGAGCCTGGCGCAATCCAAGGGCGTCACGCTGCCGAAAGAAACCGACGTCCAGCACAAGGCCATCGCTACCGCACTCAAAGTCTTGCCCGGCGACACCTTTGACAAACAGTACATCGCCCGCGTGGGCGTCGGCGACCATGAGCGCACGCTGGACATGCTGCAGAAGGCCCAGAAGGAAGCCAAGGATCCCGACCTGAAAGCCTATGCGCAAAAGACGCAGAAAACAGTCAGCCAGCATCTGAACACCGCCAGACAGATGGAGGGCAGGAAGTAGTCACACCCGGGCAGTGGACGTTTCCTTGCAGGCGTTTGGCGTCGCGCCTGCACCGGGCGCGCCCCTGTATCTATTGCGTTAGCTGACGGCGTTGCGACCGAGGAATACAGCGTTCGCAGGGAGCACGTGCAAGCTTGCACAACAGGGCCTTGCTTGTTGTCGCTTCATTTCTCGTTTAGCATTTGGCAGCTTTCTTATTGCCAACCAGAAAATAAACCCCATTCATGAACGTCGCCGAGCTGTGCAGGAAGTACCAGGAAGCCCTGAGCCGCAAGGACTTGCCTGCAGTCCGCTCCCTCTTCACACCTGACGCGGTTGTCACCGCACCAGTCTCCGGCAAGGCGAACGTCGAGCAGTTTCACACCTACCTGTTTTCCAATACCAGAAAGACTGTCGCGAGGCTGCCCAACGTGCTGGCCGCACGGCAGGATCCGCCCTCGATCACGATGCAGTTCAGCTACACGCTCTCCGTCGCCAATGGCGACGTGGCAGTCATCGACGGCATTGCGGTGTTCGGCATCGACGAGGCGCTCGGCCAATTCCGGTCCCTCGACTTCATTTACGACCCGACCGAGATTCGACGCTTCATGGACGATGCCGGCATCGAGCCGCCGGCGACCGCAAGCGGCGCTGCCTGACCATCCTGCTATCGGTCGCCAGTCCATTTCCCGCGCATCAGCCACACGCGGCTCTGCCTGCCCTGCTGCAGGCTGCTGTTGATGATTGCGACGGTGCCGTTCCTGCTTGCCGCGATCTTCGACATCAGCAAGCCTTGGTGGCTGCCATTACTTCCTCCGGCGGGATCGCTGCTTTCCGGCACAACCCCTGGCGCACTGAAACTCCGTCCTCCGTCCGCCGACACAACCATGCCAAGACCACGCGGGCGCTTCGACGGGTCGGGGAACAGTTCGTAGCTGACATACAGACGCCCTACGCCATCCAATGCCAACGACGGGAAACTCGCACTGTCGATGGAGGAAGGCAGCGGCTTCGATACCTCGCGCGGCGCATCGAAGCTCTTCGCACCGTCGGTTGAGCGCGTGTAGAGGATCCGGTATTTCCCGAACGGGCCACTGCTGCTCTGCGCATAGACGAGATGCAGCACACCGTCCTGCCCGACTGCCAGTTTGGGTGCGTCGGAATAGGTATCGCCAGGCGCGACGACTATCGGCTTGCTGAAGCGCTCGCCGCCATCGGCGGATCGTGCGACATGGATGTCCGCGCCCGCATCTTCCCCTGTCCTCCACGCGAGATAGAGCGTGCCGTCCTTGCCCAACGCGAGCGAAGGTGCGCGCACCGGCTTCGCATTTGTTCCACCGCCGATCTGCTTGGGCCGGGAGAAACTCTTTCCGCCGTCAACGGATCGGCTGAACCACAGCGGCCCGTCGTATTCCGTCCACACGGCGTACAGCGCACCGTCCGGCCCGGCCAGAAGGTCGTAGCTGCCGTTATGCCAGACATCGCGGCTGATCCGGCCCTTGCCATCGCCGCCGATCGAGTTCGAAATATTGACCGGCTCGGAAAAACGCGCGCCGTTATCGGTTGAGCGTGCAAAGAACATGTCGCCGCCATGCGACCCGCCGGAAAAAATGATTTCCTGCCATAACAGGTAGATCGTGCCGGGTGCATCCGGTGCACCCGGTGCGTGGGCGATGCGCGGCAGCCAGGAAAACGTTGCGGGGCTCTGTGACACGTTCACCGGCGGTGCAAGAGGCATGGCACGGTCGGTGGAAAGGCGCTGGAAGAAAACATCCTTCTTTCCCTGCTCCACCCACGCAACATCGATGTTACCGTCGGCATCCAGCGCGACGGTGCCATCATCGACATAGTCATAGCGCGAGTCATTCTGCTGCCACGGCCCCTTTTCGCCACGGCCTGTGGCGATGTCGGTGCTGTCCAGCCAGCGCAGCGGTACAGGCGCCGCAGCTGCCACAGTGGCGGCGGCCGCAGCCAGCGTAATCAGGAACATACAGGCAGGCAGTCGGTTCATGACGGTAATGGCCCAGGAAAAAAACGGCCAAAGGAGCTTAGACTTCCGTCTCCCGATTGATTCCATGGCCCGGCCCGGTGGTGCACCACCGGCAACAGCATGGTGCGCGTCATCCATCGTGGCCGCGCATCGGCGAATCTGGCGAAGGACTTCCTGCTGGATGCAGTGCGCCTGCGGCTGCAAGCGTCGGTGAAGAACCGAAGGCGTCGCCGCTACGCTGATGCCGTTGCTCGCTGCTCGCTCTCCGGTGTGGCAATCGCCCGCCACAACATCTTGAACAGCACGTTGGCCTGGTCGGCCAGCGGTTCCTTCTCGCGGCGCAGGATGTGCATGTGCACCAGCCGTTCCATCACGCCGATGAAGTAATCCAGCAGGACCTTCTCGCTCACTTCATTGGTGAGGACGCCATTGGCGCGCCCCTCCGCCAGCGTATGCATCAGCACACCCATCAGCTTCGGCTGGCGGAAGGTCTGGTTCTTGCCCCAGGTATTGAGATAGACGGAGCTCATGATGAGCTGCGCCACCCGCGGGTTACGGTCGAAGAAGTCCAGCACCACCCAGAACACCTTGCGCAGGCGATCCTGATAGGTTTCGATGCCCTGCAGGTGATCGACCATGCGTGCCGCCAGCACGCCGAGCCAGGTTTCCAGACAGGAATACAGCAGGTCTTCCTTGCTGTTGTAGTACTTGTAGATCGTCTGCAAGGAAACATTCGCGGCACTGGCGATCTCGCCGAAACCGACACGATGGAACTCCCGCTCTGAGAACAATTGCAACACCGCCGCCTCGATACGCGAGCGGATGCCCGGATCCAGCCGCGACAGATCCAATACTTCCTGAGCCCGTTCCTTCTTCGCCATCATTGCTCCCTTGTGTAATTCTTTTTACCGCTCCATGATGCAGGCGGATTTAGAGTCAAACTTCTGTTGACCGCCGCCGGCGCACTCGTATAGTGTGGCGAGAGCTGCACAGTACCGGCGATGGACGCCGCAGTGTAACTTCCCTTACCTACAAAGACAAGCTGGAGAGAACATGACGGAAGCCTACATTTACGACACCGTGCGCACGCCGCGCGGCAAGGGCAAGAAGGACGGCAGCCTGCACCAGGTCACGCCGGTCCACCTGCTCGGCAACCTGCTGCAGGCGCTGCAGCAGCGCAATGCGCTCGATACCGCGCTGGTGGACGACGTCGTGCTCGGCTGCGTTACGCCGGTGGGCGAACAAGGCGCGGACATTGCGCGCACCGCCGTGCTCTATGCCGGCTGGGACGAGTCGGTGCCCGGCGTCACGCAGTCGCGCTTCTGCGCTTCCGGCCTGGAATCGATCAACCTCGCGGCAATGAAAGTCATGTCCGGCCAAGAGCAACTGGTCGTTGCCGGCGGTGTGGAAAGCATGTCGCGCTGGACGATGGGCTCCGACGGCGGCGCATGGTTCATGGATCCGCGCGTCAACCAGATGACCGGTTTTGCACCGCAGGGCATCGGTGCTGACCTGATCGCCACCCTTGAAGGCTTCTCCCGCACCGACGTCGACAACTTCGCGTTGCAGTCGCAGAAGAAAGCCGCACGCGCCCGCGACGAGGGCCGCTTCAGCAAATCGCTGGTACCGGTGAAGGACCTCAACGGCATGGTCGTCCTCGACCATGACGAGTACATCCGCCCCGAGACCACGATGGAAAACCTCGCCGGGCTGAAGCCTGCCTTCGAGCAGATGGGCCAGATGGGCTTCGATGCGACCGCGCTGCGCAAGTACACCACCATCGAAAAGATCAACCATGTGCACCACGCCGGCAACTCGTCCGGGATCGTCGATGGCGCGGCCTTGACGCTGATCGGCAGCCGCACGATGGGCGACAAACTTGGCGTAAAGCCGCGCGCGCGCATCGTCGCGACCGCCGTCACCGGCTCCGAGCCGACCATCATGTTGACCGGCATCGCCCCCGCCGCCCGCAAAGCGCTGGCCAAGGCTGGCATGGCAGCACGGGACATCGACCTGTTTGAAATCAACGAAGCATTCGCCGCCGTCGTCATGCGCGCGGCACGCGATCTCGACATTGATCATGAACGCATCAATGTGAACGGCGGCTCCATCGCCATGGGCCATCCGCTCGGCGCCACCGGCGCCATCATCCTCGGCACGGCGCTCGACGAACTGGAGCGCACCGGCAAGTCCACCGCGCTCATCTCCCTGTGCGTCGGCGGCGGCATGGGCATTGCCACCATCATCGAGCGTGTTTAACTCCATCGAGGACCGGAAACCATGAGCGTAAATTTCGAACAAGACAGCGACAACATCGTCACGCTGACGATCGACATGCCGGGCCGTTCGATGAACGTGCTCAATGAAGAACTGACCGCACCGTTCGCCGAGACGATCGCAAAGATCGAAGCGGACAAGACGATCAAGGGCATCATCATCACTTCTGGCAAAAAAGAATTTCTTGCCGGCGCGGACATTGAAAGACTGTTCCGCATCACCGAGCCGCAACAGGCATTCGACCTCGCACAGGAGTTCAAGGCCTTCCTGCGCCGCCTTGAGCAATGCGGCCGCCCAGTGGTCGCGGCGTTGAACGGCACCGCGCTCGGCGGCGGCCTTGAGCTGGCGCTTGCCTGCCATTACCGAATTGCAGTCAACGATCCGAAGGCAAAGTTCGGCCTGCCCGAGGTCAAGCTCGGCCTGCTGCCGGGCGGTGGCGGCACGCAGCGCCTGCCGCGCCTGATCGGCATCCAGCCTGCCCTGCCCCTGCTCCTCGAAGGCAAGGAACTGCGTGCGGAACAGGCCAAGGCACAAGGCATCCTGCATGAGCTCGCCACCGACCGCGGCGACATGATGGCCAAAGCAAAGGCATGGTGCCTCGCCAACCCGAACCCGGTGCAGCCGTGGGACGACAAGAAATTTCGCTGGCCGGGTGGCGACTCCAAGAGCCCGGCCAACGTGCAGGTGTGGTCGATCGCACCGTCGATGGCCAGTGCCAAGACCTGGGGCAACTACCCGGCCGCAACCAACATCATGAGCTGCGTCTTCGAAGGTGGCATCGTCGATTTCGACACCGCCTGCGAAGTCGAGTCGCGTTACTTCGCCAACTGCGCCCTGTCGCAGGTCGCGAAGAACATGATCGGCAGCCTGTGGTTCCAGCTCAATGCCATCAACAAGGGCAAGTCCCGCCCCGAAGGCATCGCGCCGTCCAAGGTCAAGCGCGTCGGCATCCTCGGCGCCGGCATGATGGGCGCCGGCATCGCCTATGTCTCGGCGAAGGCCGGCATCGATGTGGTGCTGCTCGACGTCAGCGTCGAGAATGCAGAAAAGGGCAAAGCCTATTCCGCCACCCTTCTGGACAAGGCGGTGAAGCGCGGCCGAGAGACGGAGCAAGGCAAACAGGCCTTCCTCGCAAAAATCCAGACCACCACCGAAGTGAGGGACCTCGCCGGCTGCGACCTCGTGATCGAAGCAGTGTTCGAAGACCGCAAGATCAAGGCCGACATGACGAAGAAAACCGAAGCCGTCATCGCCAACGGCGCCGTCTTCGCGTCCAACACATCAACGTTGCCGATCACCGGTCTGGCACAGGCCAGCGAACGCCCTGCCAACTTCATTGGCCTGCACTTCTTCTCCCCGGTCGACAAGATGCCGCTGGTCGAAATCATCGTCGGCGAAAAGACCAGCGAGGAAACGCTCGCCCGCGGCTTCGACTATGTGCAGCAGATCAAGAAGACGCCGATTGTCGTCAACGACTCGCGCGGTTTCTACACTTCACGCGTGTTCGCCACCTACATCATGGAAGGCATGAAGCTGCTGATGGAGGGCCAGCACCCGCGCTCCATCGAAGTCGCCGGCCTGCAGGCAGGCATGCCCGTCGGCCCGCTCGCGCTGCACGACGAAGTCAGCCTGTCGCTGTCCTGGCACATCATGGAACAGACCCGCAAGGACTTCGAAGCTGAAGGCAAGCCGTATACGCCGCATCCCGCTACGGCAGGACTGAAAAAGATGGTGGTCGACCTCGACCGCCCCGGCAAGAAAGCCGGCAAAGGCTTCTACGACTATCCGGCAAATGAACAGAAGCACCTGTGGGCAGGCCTGAAGGACGCCTTCCCCCTCGCCGCGCAGCAGCTACCGCAGAAAGACCTGATCGAACGCCTGATGTTCGTGCAGGCGAACGAAGCGGCCAAGTGCTACGAAGAGAAGGTCGTGCTGACAGTTGCCGACGCCAACATCGGCAGCATCTTCGGCTGGGGTTTCGCCCCGTTCCAAGGCGGTGCGCTGCAGTACATCAATGCGTATGGCGTGGATAACTTTGTGCGTCGGTCGAAGGAACTGGCGGAGCGGTATGGGGATTATTTTGCGCCGGCGGGGATTCTTGTAAGTATGGCGCGGGACGGCAGGAACTTCGAGTAAACAGCCACGAAGCGGTGATTTCCTTCTTCCTCGGATGAAGGAAATCACGATGCATATGTGTTCGTGATGCACGCTCGCTCACTATGTGAGCTCATCCCTGTTTCGATTCGCCAAGAGGTTAACAGCGACGCCGGCGATGACGCCAATGAGAAGAACGGAAGAGCCAGACGGTGCAAGGACTATCGTGGCACCAAAGGCAGCCATGAGTGCTCCCTCTTTAGAACCCGGCGCAACAGCGAAGGCGACAATCACCAAAGAGGTCAAAACAGTTGCCACGGCTACGCCAAGACCAGCAAACGCACCGGCCACCTTCGAACGACCGACAAGCAGCCGATAGGAAAGCGCGGCCAGCAAAGCAGCTATTGCAGCCGCAGGAATTCCGGACAATAGAAAAACAAAGGTGGCGAAATCCTTTCCTGTGTCTCTCAAGATCAAAGCTACTCCAAGAAGAGCCGCCAAGCCAAACATCAGGCTCACGCTTCCTTTTCCAAGTGACGGTTGAAGTTTATCTGGCAGGTTGGCTACTCGCTCGGACTTCGTAGCGATAACCGTGATCATCACGACAGCAATTGGAATGGCCACGACAGCAAGGAACATAAGAAGCAGACCGGTCATGATTTGATTGGCCTTAACGTTGATACGACATAGGGCTCTTCATCTTTTGGGGTGGGCTGACGAGGTAACCCAACACTTGTCACTCAAGAATATCGGTTCATTCCCGACATCAAATTCTTTATTTCGCGTCCCACGCTTGCGTGCTCTGGCGCGAAAGTTAATTAACGTCCGACACCGCTGAACGTCGGGCCTTGCACGTTCGCCTACCGCGTTAATTTGTAAGCCAGACCACTGCGAGCACGCCACATGCCAACACCGAAACATGTGCGGCCTTTTTCGCCTTCACCCATAATCGGTCTTCAAGTTCACTTCTCCGGACTTGGCGCATATCTGCCACAAAAATGATCAGGCGTCTCTCGATTCGCCAGAGTTCCCAGGTACATCTCAAGGGATAGAGAACCGCGCCCCACAAGATCAGAACCAGACATAACGCTTGAATCGCCAACCAGACGTGATCCGCATCTGCTATTCGCATTGTTTCGTCTTCATATTTGGCGGCAGAGTCGACTAGCAATCTTTTTATATTCTGCTTCACTTTTGATTTGGTAGTTCATCGCTTATGCTCCCTAAAAATTGCAGAGTTCTTCAAATTGTTCTTGCACAAAAAAATAAATTGAAACGCCTTTTAACGTTCTCCAACTATCCGTAGTATGGCCTCCGACTAGATAAGTCTTGTTATCCACAATAATTGGGCGCAAGCGCTCGATAAAGCTCTGGAAATACTTTCCTCCATCCTGAAATTCGATCTCCACGGAGGTTTCCTGAGAGCCAGAGCTGATAATGGCCTTCTCCTTATTTCCGTCATTGTTAATATCAATTTGGTAAATGACGGTTACACCGTTTTGCATCTCTACAGGTCGAACCGCAATTCCCTTCAGATCAGGAGTGGCAATTTTCTTTGCTATTTTTTTGCAGCGCGTCTGCTTAGTGGTGTCAGTTGCGATGGCAACTTCAGCTCTTATTGAATTTTTTGGGACCGAATTAGAATTTTGCGCATGCAAATCGGAACTTATGCCTCCACATATCAGAAAGCATAATGCTAAAGTAGCGTTTAATCGTCTGATCATTTTCACTCCTTTAGGGCCGTAGCCCGTAGGTTGGGCTGACGAAGGAAGCCCAACATTCTCTCCCCGAACATCGCTCATTCCCCATATCCCGTCTCCGTTACGTTACTGCTCTCGGGCATAGCCGGCCGAAGAAAAATACGTATTTCTGGACAAGCTGATCGTTGGGCTTTGCAGCCCAACCTACCGTGTTCCCCGCGCCTGCATGCGGATTATCGCGCGACCAATTGAAGGTGTTTCATTACAAGTGTCGCGAGATCTTCGGACTGCCGGTAGTACTTGGTATCGAGTCGGTCCGACTCTGCCTCCGCGCGCCCTACCTGCAATGCCTGCTCGAGCAAAGTAGCTGTCCGTTCGGCGCCTACGGCTCGCAGGGCGTCGAGCGCCTGCCGGGCGCGACGGCGTCCTTTGTTCAGCAGGTACTGCGAGAAGCCGCCGTTATTGACTTCTGCTTCCAGTTCTCCGGCAAGAACGATAATTCTCTCGGCACGGCTGAGGCGTTTCCGGCCACTGGTACTGCATGCGTTTTTTGCAATGCCATCGTAGCGCTCGTAAAACGCTGACTGCGCCCCCATCCGGCGCTTTTGGGCTTGGGTTAGCACCTCCGGCTTTTCGACGCGATAAGTTACACTCGTGCTCTGTACGCTGGATGCGGAGTAAACACTGAATTCAATCACGCGATCGCCGCCGATCCGTGCCTCCCAGCGGCGACGGCCATCCTCGTTTTCGACTAGCTCAAGTCGCTGGCCGTTGACTGAGACCTCCTTCAGCTCGTAGGTTGGGCTGACGAAGGAAGCCCAACATTCTCTCCCCGAACATCGCTCATTCCCCATATCCCATCTCCGTTACGTTACCGCTCTCGGGCATGGCCGGCCGAAGAAAAATACGTATTTCTGGACAAGTTGATCGTTGGGCTTTGCAGCCCAACCTACCGTGCGCCCCGCGCCTGCATGCGGATTATCGCGCGACCAATTGAAGGTGTTTCATTACAAGTGTCGCGAGATCTTCGGACTGCCGGTAGTACTTGGTATCGAGTCGGTCCAACTCTGCCTCGTCTCTCCCTGCTTGCAATGCCTGCTCGAGTAAAGTCGCTGTTCGTTCGGCGCCTACAACTCTCAGGGTGTCGAGCGCCTGCCGGGCGCGACGGCGTCCTTTGTTCAGCAGGTACTGCGAGAAGCCGCCGTTATTCACCTCCGCTTCCAGTTCTCCGGCGAGAACGATAATTCTCTCGTCACGGCCGAGGCGTTTCCGGCCAGTGGTTCTGGATGCGTTTTTTGCAATGTCATCGTAGCGCTCGTAGAACGCTGACTGCGTCTCCGTCCGGCGCTTTTGGGCCTGGGTCAGCACTTCCGGCTTTTCGGCGCGATAAGTCACACTCGTGCTCTGTACGCTGGATGCGGAGTAAACACTGAATTCAATCACGCGATCGCCGCCGATCCGTGCCTCCCAGCGGCGACGGCCATCCTCGTTTTCGACTAGCTCAAGTCGCTGGCCGTTGACTGAGACCTCCTTCAGGGCGGCTCGGATTCCCCGAATGCCACCGGACTTCAACAGAGCCATCAACAGGCTCTCGATGGCCCAACGCGCGTTGTCTGCCAGCCGCGTTCCGGGCTTCTGCGCTGTCAGAACCTGTAATTCTTTCTGAATATTCGCAACAGACATAATCACCTCAGCCAGCACGCCCGGCTGACCAAGAAAGCCCAATGTAATTAGCCCATCTCCATCGATTCATTCCGCTCCCTCTCCGCTCGCAAAAAAGGCCAGCGAAAAATTCGGCTGGCCTTGAAATCATGACTTGCTGGTAAGTCCCACTAGTTGCGAGCGCGAGGACAAACCATGGCGCTCCCCTTACTTCTTCCGCACCACCACACACCCAATCGAATACCCCGCACCGAACGAGCAGATCACGCCATGCGCGCCCGCCGGCATATCGTCCTGATACTTGTGGAATGCGATGATCGACCCTGCGGACGAGGTGTTGGCGTAGGTATCGAGGATCACCGGGGCTTCCTGCGGTTCTGCGTCGCGGCCGAGCAGCGTGCGGGCGATGAGCAGGTTCATGTTGAGGTTGGCCTGATGCAGCCAGTAGCGCTTGACCTGCGGGAGTTCGAGGCCGACGTTGGTGACGGTTTCCTTGATCATGTCGGCCGCCATTGGGCAGACTTCCTTGAAGACCTTGCGGCCCTGCTGGCGGAACAGCTTGTCCGGCTTGCCGATGCCCGATTCGTCGAAGCGGTTCATGAAGCCGAAGTTGTTGCGGATGTTGTTGGAGAACTTGGTCTTGAGCTTGGTGCCGAGGATCTCGAACTGGTGCTTGGAGGTGGCGGTGTCGGCGGCTTCGATAACGACCGCGGTGCAGGCGTCGCCGAAGATGAAGTGGCTGTCGCGGTCGCGGAAGTTGAGGTGACCGCTGGTGATTTCCGGGTTCAGCATCAGCACGGCGCGGGCCTGGCCGCTCTGGATGGCGGCGACGGCGGTCTGGATGCCGAAGGTGGCGGACGAGCAGGCGACGTTCATGTCGAAGCCGTAGCCGTCGATACCGAGCGCTTCCTGCACTTCGACGGCCATCGCGGGATAGGCGCGCTGCATGTTGCTGCAGGCAACCAGCACCATGTCGATGTCGGCCGGGGTGCGTTGTGCGCGGTCCAGTGCTTCGCGTGCGGCGGCAACGCAGATTTCTGCTTGCAGGGAGAGTTCGTCGTCGGAGCGTTCCGGGATGCGTGCCACCATGCGGTCCGGATCGAGGATGCCGGTCTTTTCCATCACGTAGCGCGACTTGATGCCGGAAGCCTTCTCGATGAATCCGACGCTGGAGGGCTCGATCGCTGCGACTTCGCCGGCAGCGATGGCAGCGGCGTTGGCGGCGTTGAATTTTTCGGCGTAGGCGTTGAACGCGACAACGAGTTCTTCGTTGGAGATGGAATACGGGGGCGTGAAGAGTCCGGTACCGCTGATGACGACTTGTTTCATTGGCAATCTTTCAAATGGGGAGGCTGCTTGCTAAGCGCGGGAATCCGCGCAATTTTTACACGAAGAACGTTGCCGCCCTGCAAAATATATTAGTGCGGTCAATCTAATCGCACATTTTGCAATGACAACGAAATGGTTCTGTGCTTACGACCCAATTTGGAAGATTTCGTTCAAGCAATGAAAATGACAACTTTATGTCGCTTGTTACATCATCCCCATACCGTTGCAGCGGGATGCTGCGCCCTTACCGCCCTCATGACAGGCAAGCGAGGCCTCTGAAGACAAGACGGGCTTGCGTGCAGTTTGCGCCCGCAAGTCCGTAGCCCAAGACCATGCCAATCCGTCACTCCCAGCTGATCACGTTGCGTGTTTGCCTCTCAATCACGTGGCTGTAGCGCTGCTCGACCACGCTGCGCCGGACCTTCATCGTCGGTGTCATCAGGCCGTTGTCGATGCTCCATGTGTCCTGCAGGATGACGGATTTGGCAATCCGTTCATGCGGCTCCAACGTCGCATTCACCGCCTCCATATCGGCATTGAGCCTGCGCTCAACGTCGGCTCGCGGCTTGCGGCGCGCATCCTCGGTGAGGGTGACGATCATGATCGGCTGGGTAAGGCCGGAGCCGACCAGCATCAACTGGTCGACATCGGTGTTGCGGGCGAACGCGCATTCGATCGGGGCCGGGGCGACATATTTGCCCTTCGCCGTTTTGAACAAGTCTTTCACGCGGCCGGTGATGTAGAGGAAACCATCCTCGTCCACCCTGCCCTTATCGCCGGTGCGCAAGTAGCCATCCGCTGTGAACGCCGCCTGCGTGAGGTCCGGCGCCTTGTAATAGCCGGCCATCAGGCCGCCGTGCTTGAACAGGATTTCGCCCTCTTCCGAGAGCTTGAAACCGGAGTCAGGCAGTGGCTTGCCGACCGAGCCGACGCGGTTCTTGCCCGGCAGGCAAGCGGTCGGGTAGACCGAGGCTTCCGTCATGCCGTAGCCCTGGTAGATGTCGATGCCAAGCTTGCGGTACCAGTCCATCAGCGGCACCGGCATCGGCGCAGCGCCGACCACGCACATGCGCAAATTCTGCAAGCCGATACCGGACAGGATCTTGCGTCGCACGATATTGCGCAGGATGGGAATCATCATCATCCGGTCCAGTTTCTTCTGCGGCACCTTCTTCAGCACGCCGGCCTGGATGCGGCTGTAGACCAGCGGCACACCAAAGAAGCGCGTCGGCGCGGCCTGCGGCAATTGCTCGGCGAGCTTGTCGACGTGCTCCAGGAAGTAGACTTCCGCACCGGTGTAGAAACTACCCATTTCGATGGCAACGCGCTCGAAGGCATGCGCCAGCGGCATGTACGAAAAATAACGTTCACCCTCCTCCGGTGGCAGCATCGTGAGCGCGCCGCGCGCAGTGAAGAGGACATTGCTGTAGGTGATCATCACGCCCTTTGGCGCGCCTGTGGTACCGGAGGTGTAGACCAGCGTCATCAACGTTTCCGGTGATGGGGGCTGGTAAGCGCTGAACGGAGCATGCCGCGTGGTCAAGTCGTCCCATTGCATCTCGCCGGCAGGTGTTTCGGGATATGGAAAGGCAATGGTCTTGATACCCTTCGGCACGGCGGCCATGAACATGTCGGCATCCGGCATGGGGCCGAGGAACAGTGCCTTGGCCTCGCAATGTTCCAGGATGTAGCGCGTATTTTCCTGTGACTGCTTCGGATACAGGCCTACGCTGACATAACCGGCCATTGCGATGGCGAGGTCCGCCATGAACCAGTGCGCGGTATTGCGGCCGGATATCGCGATGCGGCTGCCGGGTTCCCAGCCCATCGCCTGCAGCGCGGTGGCCATGCGTGCCACCTGCTCTGCCGCCTGGCCCCAGGTGAAGGATTGCCATTTGCCGCGTATCGGCTGGAACAGCCATGGTTTGTCCGGCTGCTTCGATGCCCAGTGCTGCAGCATCTGTACCGGATACTTGTCTACGTTCATTCGTCGTCTCCTCGTTCCTCGCTCTTGCGATGGGTTTGTTATGAATGAAGCTAATCGACGATGATCCAGTCCTTGCCGCGACCTGCCGCCCGCCTTCCAGAGCGTTTAGCAAAATCCCGCTGGCAGCGTTGTGTCTGTCGCAAGTACATCATTTGATGCCTACGTCGGCAGACTATGCAACCGGCATTTTGTTAAACGTTCTGAGAATGATCCGCCGCTAGATCGCACCGATGGCAGACAGCGCCGACAGTTCGGCCTCGCTGATGCCGGCGGCACGCAATACCTCCTGCGTGTCCGCCCCGAGTGCGGGACTGCTGCATGTTGCCGGCAGCTCGCCGGAGAACTGCACCGGCATGCGGAATGCCGGCTTTCCATCGACGGTTTCGACAAGACCACGGGCGCGCACCTGTTCATTGTTGATTGCCTCTTCCGGAGTGTAGATCGCGGAAACGCAGCAATCTTTGTCGCCTAACAAATCCTCCCATGCATCGCGCGGACGCGATTTGAACAGCGCGGACAGCGCGGCGCGCAATGCTGCGCCGCTCTCGCCCGGACCCAGCGGCATGCCGGCCAGGTCGGGGCGATCTACCGCAGCGCAAAAATTGCGGAAGAACTTCGGCTCCAGCGCTGCCATCGCGACATGCTTACCGTCAGCGCATTCATAAACACTGTAATTGGGCAGCGCACCGGTCAGCATGTCGCTGCCGCGCGCATTGGCACGGTCGAGCGTGCGCATCGTGGCCAGTGCCATCACCTGCATCGCGAGCGTGCCGTCGAGCATGGCGGCATCCACGAAGCAACCCTTGCCGGAGGTGTTGGCACCGATCACCGCGGCAAGGATGCCCAGCGCGCAGGTAAGCGCTCCGCCGGCAAGATCGGCCATCTGGAAATTGGACAATGCGGGCGGACCATCCTGCGTGCCGCTCTGCTCCAGTGCGCCGGCATAGCCGCAGTAGTTCATGTCGTGGCCGGCGCGGTTCTTGTACGGGCCGGTCTGGCCGTAGCCGGTCAGTGCAGCATAGACGATGCGCGGGTTGATCTCGCGAAGCGTTTCATAGCCGCATCCCAGCTTGTCCATCACACCGGGGCGGAAGGATTCGATCACCACGTCGGCGTCTTCCACCAGCGTCATGAACACGGCGACGCCTTCCGGCTTGCGCAGGTCGAGCGTGAGCGACTTCTTGCCACGGTTGACCAGCTTGAACAATTCGGGCGACAGCATGCGCGCATAGTCGCCGCCATACGGTTCTTCGATCTTGATGACCTCGGCGCCCATCTGCGCGAGGTAGAGCGTGCAGAACGGGCCCGGCAGCAGCCGGGTCAGGTCGAGGATACGAATGCCTTGCAGGAGCGGATTGGTCATGGGAAGGACTCAGGATGAGGGCCATCCGGGCGCGGCAGCGGCAATGGCCGCGGTATCCGGATGGCCGGGACTGTCAGATGCCGCGCGAGATGATTTCTTTCATGATCTCGTTCGTGCCGCCGTAGATGCGCTGCGCGCGGGCGTCGACATAGGCGCGTGCGACCGGGTATTCGAGCATGAAGCCGTAACCGCCATGCAGCTGCACGCACTGGTCGAGCACCTTGCCTTGCAGGTCAGAGCACCAGTACTTTGCCGCGGCGGCGGCATCGACCTGCAACTTTCCCTGCAATTCCAGCTCGATGCAACGATCGACGAACACGCGCGCGATCTGCAGTTCGGTCTTCATTTCGGCAAGGGCGAAGCGCGTGTTCTGGAAACTCGATACCGGCCGGCCGAATGCCTGGCGATCCTTGGTGTAGGCAATCGTGGATTCGAGCATCGCTTCCGCATTGGCAACCGACGTGACGGCGATGAACAGCCGCTCCCATGCCAGTTCCTGCATCAGCATCATGAAGCCCATGCCGGGGTGCCCGACAATATTAGTCCTCGGCACGCGCACGTTGTCGAAGAACAGCTCGCAGGTGTCCTGCGCTTTCATGCCCGCCTTCTTCAGCGGCTTGCCTTTGGTGAAGCCGGGGCGGTCTGCCTCGATCACGAGCAGGCTCACGTTCTTTGCGCCGCGCGAGGCGTCGCCGGTCTTGACGGCCACGATCGCCATGTCGCAGTTGTAGCCGTTGGTGATGAAGATTTTCGAGCCGCTGACGAGATAGTCGTCGCCATCCTCCACGGCCACTGTCTTGATCGCCTGCAGGTCCGATCCGCCGCCCGGCTCGGACATCGCAATCGCCGAAATCACCTCGCCGGATGCGAGCTTCGGCAGCCATGCCTGTTTCAGCCGCTCGCTGCCATAGCGCAGCAGATAAGGCGCGACGATGTCCGAGTGCAGCGGCCAGCCGATGCCGGACGCATTCGCGCGTGCCAGTTCTTCCAGCAAGATGACGCTGAACAGCCGGTCCGCGCCGGCACCGCCATATTCCTCCGGCATGTTGGTGCAGAGGTAGCCCAGCTCGCCGGCGCGCTTCCAGATGTCGCGGTCGACGAAGCCTTGCTCTTCCCATTTTTCGTGACGCGGCATCACTTCCGCGTTCAGGAACTTGCGGAATCCCGAGCGGAATTCTTCATGGTCGGCATTGAACAGCTGGCGGGGAATCATGCTGTCCTCCCGGCATCAACGCTCGAACAGGTTTCGAGATGAGGCGTTTGCATGGCGATTGTCTCCTCTATCGTTAGTGTAATCATTCTTACATACCTGTCTTGCGTTACGGCTTTTCCGGCAAGACGGCTTTTGGTCGATATTGATTGAAAACACGCTCCATGCAAAGAGACGATCGATAGAGACCTCGCTCTAGATCAAAGGTAATTTTCATTACCTGTTAATGCGCCTTGGCATCCTCCCCTGGAGGAAACGATACGGGGGCGGCCACGGTGGACTGCGGCACCATAACCACAGCTGGCGCACGAAGTCGGTTGCTTTCCTGCCACACCGGATTTTCTGCCGCAGCTCGTTGGAGTTTGTTGGAGTTTGATGGAACCAGCAGCGAGCAGCGGATACATTCCCGATAAACGTGCTCAAACAGACAAGTGCGCGGTCCTCAGCCAGAAGTAAAAAACTGTTTCTACTGCCTGCAAGCTTTGATGGCGCCGGTCGCAGCCCGTATACTCCTCGGCATCAAACAACATCCCAACAACGAAGGAAACTTCCATGATTCGACGTCATCTCGCAGTTGCTGCCGGCCTGTGCGCCGTCATGTTGCCGGTCCATGCTGCCGACAACATCGACAACCTCTTCAGCCTGAGCCAGTCGGAATTCCGGCTGCTGTCCGAGGACCTCGGCTCGGCGCTGAGCTACAAACCGCTGACGCCGGCCGAGTCCACCGGTGTCCTCGGATTTGACCTCGGCGTCGAAGTCACTGCAACCGAGCTCGCCCACCCGGAAGTGTTTGACCGCGCCGTCTCCGGCAGTGCGCCGAGCACGCTCTACGTGCCGAAACTGCATTTGCACAAGGGCTTGCCGCTGGGGCTCGACGTCGGCGTCTCCTACGCGCAGGTACCGGGCAGCAATATCGAGCTGCTGGGTGCCGAAGTCCGTTATGCCATCCTCGAAGGCGGCATCGCCACACCGGCGCTCGGCCTGCGCGCCAGCTATACGTCGCTGCGTGGCGTGGACCAACTGGATCTGAACACGACGGGCATCGACCTCGCCATCTCCAAGGGCTTTGCCTTCATTACGCCGTATGCGGGTGTCGGCGCGGTGCGCGTAAGCAGCAAGCCGAACGATGTGCCGGGACTGAGCAAGACCAGCTTCACGCAGAACAAGGTCTTTGTCGGTGCCAACATCAACTTCGCACTGCTGAATGTCGCGGTCGAAGCGGACCGGACGGGTGACGCCACCACTGTGGGTGCAAAGCTCGGCTGGCGCTTCTAGTTTTTTGGGGATTCATCCACCCCCTGATTCCGCCGGCAGCGCCGAGTTTCATCGGACTGCTTCGGCGGATGTACCGCCCAAGGCGCTTGTCGCAGCGCCTGAACGGCAGGCCGTAGCGGGTCGCGGCGATCAGGACTCGCTTGCCGCTTCAACGCGATTCCGCCCCCGGCTTTTTGCGAGATACAGCGCCTTGTCCGCCTTGTCGATGGATTCTTCCACGGAGCAGGATGCGCCGAGCGGAGCCACTCCGAACGAGGCGGTCACTGCCAGCGAGCGGCCGTCGTCGGTGTCGACCTCATTCGATGCAATTGCCTTGCGCAGGCGCTTGGCGAGATGGATTGCATCATTGACGGTGATGTTCGGCATGCAGAGAAGGAATTCCTCGCCGCCGTAACGATAGATGCGGTCGTAGGGACGAATCATCGACTCGATCATCCGGATGGCATAGGTGAGAACGGCGTCACCGGTCTGGTGGCCGTACCTGTCATTGACTTCCTTGAAGTAATCAAAATCGATCAGGGCGATCGCGCATTGCTGTGCGCCGCGCAGCACCAGCGAATGCTGGAGCCGCAGGTAGGACAGCATCGTCACGCGGTTGCGCGCGCCAGTGAGCGGGTCCCTGTTCTGCACCACGTCCAGCAGTTCCTGGCGCAGGGACTGCAACTGCAGCTTCATGCGGTCCCGCGCATTGGTGAATTCGTCGATTTCCTCGGGCAGGATGGGACTGTTCTCGACCATGCGGTGCAGCAGCTTCCCAGCCTTGCGATGCATCGCTTGATGCGCCTCGCCGAGCGCGACGAAGGACGGGTGCTCTTTCATGATCCATGTCTGCGCGGAGTCATACCATTCGCCGAACGCGCAGTGCCGGTATGCGTCGGGTGAAAGATCAACCGGATCCGGCGCGATGCGGGCGATGAAGGTACGCATCATGCCGTTGTGCCATTGCTCATGCTCGTCCAGCGCATGATCAATCTGCGCAATCGCGTTCAACAGCTGCTCGTTGGTGTAGCGGATCATGTCCGACTCGTTTCGCAGTAGCGGCAATCACCGGCCGCCCTGCTTACCCGACCTAGCAAATCATGCAGGCTGCATTCCTGCAATCCCCTTGCCGTCGATGATCTTGATATGGCGGCCTTGTACTTCAATCAGCCCCTGCTCGGAGAAGCTGTGCAGCAGGCGCGAGAAGGTTTCGCTGCTGATCCCCAGCTTGGAGGCAATCACTGTCTTGCTGGCGTTCAGCTCGACGGTATTGTTGGCCTGGTACGCACACTGGCGCAGCAGGTACCCGGCAAGCCGCTCGGTCGCGGTGTTGAGCGTTTGGCGCTTGGCGTCGTGCATCAGGTGATACAACTGATGGGCGACACAAGAGAGCAGGCGCTCGCTGAAGGCCGCGTTTTCATGCGCCAGTTCGAACAGCGTCTCCCTCGGCGTGAGCACGACCATCGCATCGGAGAGCACCTCCACGGAGGCAAGATGCTGCCGACCGAGAATCGCCTCGGGCATGCCGAAACAATTGTCATGTCCGAGGATCGCGATCGTCCTCTCCGCACCGTCCTTGCGATCGAAGTAGATCCGGACCTGCCCGTAGACCACCAGGTAGATACCCTTCGTCGGTTCGTCCTTCAGCACGATCTGCTTGCCGCTGCATGGCCGGAGAATGCGCGAGGACCGGACCACCACGTCAAGCTGGTCTGAGTCGAGCGTCCGGTACAACGATGTATTGGCAAGAATATTTTTCAGCAGGCGTGACTCGTTATGCGAAAGGGGAATCTCTGCTCTCATGTAATCGTCCGCGACAAGGTTGAAAAATTGATCAGCGAAGCCCTCTACCCGGCTTCGATGTTGCCCATTACTACCCGTTGTCGCATTTGCATTTTCCATGCCAAGCAGTGACCGACGCGATCTGCCATGCGAGCAAATCTGGCCTGATTGACGGATTGCGTGAGAGGCGGATCGCGTGCGGGGCAGGCGTAACAGGGCGTTACAGCAGGATCGGCGTCCCGCATAGGGCAAGGACACGCAGCGCCCTGCCGTGGCCAAGGAGGCCGTCATCATCGGTGCAGTCAGGCCGGCACTGCAGCACCTGATGTCTGCACTATCGAGCGCAAACCTCTCAATTCTGAGAAACCAAGTCTCCCAAGTTTGAGAAGGAATTGTGAGAGTTGGTCATTGAAAACAGTGAAGTTGAGGAAGTCACGGCGATCAGACTTCACCGGGTAAATCTCTTTCGGCAGTAATAGCCGCAAAATCTCCCTCGGAGCTTGTCGAACCACTGGATGCAGGCGACGAAGAGAATCCGTGAACATCGATCTCGTCGACGCTTGCTGCCAAATGTTTCTCCAGAGCATCAAAACCGGCAGTGAATCCGGAGCGCCAACGGATCGCATTGTCGCGTGACAATCGACTCAGCATTTGGATCGAACAAGCATCGGAAATGCCGGGAAATGCCGGGAAATGCTGTGAATGCTTTAGCGGGCAGCGTAAAAACAAAGCGACGCAGCTGAAGAATTGAGTGAAAAGCGCTTGCGCATGAGCGGCACGCAGAGCTCCGCATGGTTCACGATCGCCCCACGCAACAGCTTTTCACCACTCCTCAGGCTGCAAGCTTGTGCGGCGCGTAATGTGCTGCGATTCTGCCGATTGCCTGCAAGGCGCGCGCAATCCCTCGGGATGCAGATTCGCGCAGGCATTCTGCTTCGGCGGCGTTCAGCATCTGTTTGCGCAGTGCTTGCGCGGTCGCTTCGACGATGTCGCGCTGGGCGAGCCGCAACGCGCTGCGGTGCTTTTCCGCCTCGCTGAGGATTTGCTCATACAGGACAGTACGCGTACAGCTGGCCGATGCGGCCGCCAGCTGTCGTGCCTGGTATGCGAATGCCTGAACAATCAAATCGGTGTCAATGTGCGTCACACTTTTCATGAAAGGTCCTCGATGGGTGGACTTGCATGAGATATAACGCAACATACCCGCATTCGGTGGACAAGGTCACAATTGCTTACAAAGCTATCTGGCCGCTCGGCAAGCATTCGCCCTTTCGACAGCGGCCGCAACGGTGGGACGGGCCGCGATTCTTGCTGTTCGACATTGGCCGCGTCATACCGACTCCCGAGAAGGCGTTCTCGTCAAAACTCTTCCCAGTCGTCAGGCGCAGATGTCTTGACGACCTCAAGCCTTCTCTGCGTTCCCTGCGCTACGTGCGCCGCTTTGGAAGGACGTTCCATCTGCGTGACGGGCGCCTTGGCAGCGCGGGCATTCGAAATCGCTGTCACGGCCTGTTCGCGTGCGCGCTCCGCCGCATCCAGCTTGAAGAAGCCGACCGTCTCCGCCAGTTTGGCCGCCTGTTCCTGCATCGCCTCGGATGCGGCGGACGCCTGCTCGACGAGTGCCGCGTTCTGCTGTGTGACCTCGTCCATCTGCGCAACCGCATGATTGATCTGCTCGATGCCGGAAGTCTGCTCCTGGCTGGCTGCAGTAATTTCCGCCATGATGTCTGTCACACGCTTGACGCTGGTTACGATCTCGCGCATCGTCGCGCCGGCTTCGGCCACGAGCTTGCCGCCGGCATCGACCTTGACGGTGGAGTCCTCGATCAGCGCCTTGATTTCCTTTGCTGCGGCTGCCGAACGCTGGGCAAGATTGCGCACCTCGGATGCCACTACGGCAAAGCCGCGCCCCTGCTCGCCGGCACGGGCTGCTTCGACCGCGGCGTTCAGCGCCAGGATGTTGGTCTGGAAGGCAATGCCGTCGATCACGCCGATGATGTCGGTGATCTTGCTGGATGACTGGTTGATCTCCGCCATCGTGCCGACCACCCTTTCAATGACTTCCCCGCCCTTGGCCGCAACGCTCGAGGCGGTTTCCGCCATCGTGTTGGCTTGCCGCGCATTGTCCGCATTCTGCTTGACTGTCGATGTCAGCTCCTCCATCGAGGATGCAGTCTGCTGCAGGGAACTGGCCTGCTCTTCGGTGCGCGACGACAGGTCGAGGCTGCCGGCGGCCACCTGCGACGAGGCGGACGCAATCGTCTCCGTGCCGGAGCGCACCATGGCAACCGTACGGACCAGGCTTTCATTCATTGCCTTCAGGGCCTGCAGCAGTTGCCCCATTTCGTCGCGGCTGCGGATGTCGATGCGGCTGGTCAGGTCGCCGGAGGCCACGGTATTGGCGACACTCAGTGCCTGCGCGATCGGCCGCGTGATCGACACGGTAATGCGATAGCCGATGACGGCGGCAATGGACAGGATGGCCATGCCCAGCCCGATCATCATGTTGCGCGTATCGACATAGGTTTCAGCGGCAGACGCCGCAAATTCCTGCGCAAACTGTTTTTGCGTTTCGATCTGCTCATCGATCTGACTTTTGTATTCCGCCAGCACCGGGCGAAGCTGGTTAGTGAGGTATTCCCGCGCTTCTTCCGGTGTGCCGCTCTGGATCCGCTGCAGCAGCTCTTCTTGCCCCTTCAGGTACTTGGCGTCCGATTCGATCATCTTCTGCACCAGTGCCTGGGCCTTCGGAAAGCGAAGCGTGCGTTGAAGCAGGTCGAGATGTTCCTTGACCATGCGGCGGGACGAGATGATGTTGGCCATCTGCTTCTCGCGGTCAGCGCTGCTGTCATTGAGCATCATGTTGCGCAGTGCGATTGCGATGTCATTGATGCCGGTCTGTACGCCATGGACCGCTTCGATCTTCGGCATCCGGTCATTGACGATGAGCTCGGTCCCCTCATTGACGCGACTGAGGGTGCCGATACTGAAACCCAGCATCAGCACCAGAAACACGCAAATCACGCCAAACCCAAGCGCAAGCCGCGTACTGATTTTCAAGTTTGCGATAGTCATTCCTGCCTCCGTGGAATCTGTTCTTCATGAACACGATGGGCTCTTTTCTTTGGCCCTCTTTGCTTCGCCAGCAATGACATTACGATCCGACATTGCCTGATAGCAATTAGACGCAAGTTAGCATGTTTTGCCACCTTTAGAAGACGACCGGAGGAAGATGTCGGCAAGTTGTTGGGACTTGGAGACAGGAAGATGACACTTAGGCGAAATTGGTGTTGCACCGATTGCAACAAAACGGCCGCAGAGAAGCGAAATCGAAAGACATACTCCCAGCAGCCGACGACAAGTCCAGTTCGTGACGTGCTTCACTTCCGCATGAATGGTGAGCCAATGGAAATGCGTGAACCTGAAGACTGATTCGGGCTTTCAATCACTCAGGCTTGGAATGATGCGCATGCGATCTGCGACTGTCAGGCAGACAGGATGCCGCGGAACAGCGGACGGACAAACAGCTCGACGGCGTTATCGGCCGTGATATCGGGTACCCAGCGATCGAGAATGACCGACGCGTTGATCATGCTGCTGACCAGGAATGCCGCCACTGCCTGGTCCAGCGGACGAATGGACCCGTCCTGCATGCCGTCGACGAGAAAGCTGACGAAGCGCAGGCCGAGCTGGTTGATTGTCCTGAGCTTGTCCTCGCGGATATCGTCCGGCAGTTCGCTCCACGCCGACATGCGCAGCAAGGGGCCGCGCTCGGAGAACTGGTAGCGCACCAGTGCACGCGACACGGCGCACAGCTTGTCCCAGCCAGAGCCTTCACCGCTGCGCGCGATCATCTGCATGTGGCGCGTGACAGCGAAGGTGCGCTCGAAGCATTCCGAGATCAGGTCTTCCTTGTTCGGGTTATGGTGATAGAAGGAGCCCTTCGTCACATTCAGCCGCGCGGAGATGCGGTCGACCGACGCACCGCGATAGCCCTGCTCGTTGATGAGTGCCGTGGCCGCGCGCAGGAAGGCAGCCTGCGTACTGTCGCCAATCTCCGGCGCCTGCGCCAGCGCGTCGTCGAGCGGCGTGGACTGCCATAGTGAATCGCGCGCCGCAAATCCGCCGATGAGGATATCGCTCATGCGCGCCGCGACCAGTTCGCAATCGGCAGGATCGTAGCGGGAGCTCCATGTCATGGCGCTTACCGTCAGGGTCAGCAGCAGGTGACTGCGGGCATTCAGCGGCACGCGGTTTTCCGGCGTCACGTTCTCCCTCACCAGCAGGCGGCGTACGCGTCGGAACATATCCGTGTAAGCGGCGTAAATCACTTCCGCATGCGGACTGCCCAGAACCTGCACGTCGCGGAAAGTCATCATTGCCTGCGCCTCGTTCATCTGCGTCTTCGCCATGCGGACGAAGAACAGGCGGATGAACTCGCGGATGCGCTCTTCCGCAGACGGCGACTGCCCGGCGACAGAAATGATGTCGTTGATGATGTCGATGGAGCGAAGAAGGCAGGCGACCACCAGGTCTTCCTTCTTCTTGTAGTAGTAGGTGATGCTGTTGGTGCTCAGGCCGACACGCCCGGCCACGTCCGACAGTGTTGCGCCCTTGATGCCGTGCCGGTTGAACAGCTGCGCCGCCGCGTGAAGGATGGATTCGCGCTTCTTCACGTATCGCTGCGTCATGCGGCTGGACTGAACTGGCTGCTCCATGATGGCACTGGTGTGGGCGGTTGGAAGATGGGCGGGATTATACCGCCGCCGGAAAGTGCTTCTGTAGCGTGCCGCGTACCCGGCACGCCGCGGCGTTGCCCGGGAAGTTTGACGAGGGTTAAACAAGCACCGGGCCGGGATAGGTAGGCTCTGCATATTGGCCATTCAGGCAGCGCAAGCCACCCCGGCATGTCCGCCTGCATACTCACAGAACATCATGCAAAAAGTACTGATTCCTTATGACGGCTCCGACAGCGCACGGCGCGCCGTCCGCTATGCCGCCTCGCTCGCGAAGGACATTCCTTCGATGCAACTGGAACTGCTTTGCGTGCTCGATCCGGTCATGCACAAGACGCATCCGGATGTATCAATTGCCGATATCGAGCGCATTTATGCGGACGAGTCGGCGCGCATGCTGAAGCCTGCGAGGGACGTGCTGGAACAGGCGGGCCTGAACGGTGAGTATCATTGGCGCAGAGGGTCACCCGCCAATGAGATCGCGAAATATGTCCATGAAGCAGGCTGCAACGCGATCATCATGGGCACGCGCGGCCTCGGGCCTGTCGCTTCACTGATGATTGGCTCCGTCGCGCTCAAGGTGATCCACCTCGTCGATGTGCCGGTAACGCTCATCAAGTAATCCCCAGTCGTCCGCGGACCTTGCAGCCGGCAACTGCGATGCCCATCCACATGATGTTGTATCCTGCCGCGCAGCGTGACTGCCGATGCCGCACGTGCGTGCCGCAGATGAGACGGAAGCATCGGGGACTTGCGGGTGCATGAGGTACATGACGGGCGCGTGGCGGGCGTATCCCTGCCCCATTTCCGTTTTGCCACGTGGCGCGCGCCCGCGCCAATTTTTCCGTTTCACCTTCGTTCTACCCAAAGAGGAATTCCATGTCTGGCATTGTCGGCATCCTGCTCGCCTTGCTGCTGTTGATGTACCTCGCCTACCGCGGCTTCAGCGTGTTGTTGCTCGCACCGCTGCTGGCGATGCTTGCCGTACTGTTCGCCGGTGATGCGCCCCTTCTCGCGAGCTACACACAGGTCTTCATGAAGGCACTCGGCAGTTTTGTCGTGCTGTACTTTCCGCTGTTCCTGCTCGGCGCAATCTTTGGCAAGCTGGTGGAAGCGTCAGGCGGCGCCAATACGATTGCGCACTGGATCGTCGGGCGCCTCGGCAGCCAGCGGGCCATTCTGGCGATCGTGCTGGCCTGCGCGGTGCTCACCTATGGTGGCGTTTCCCTGTTTGTCGTGGCGTTCGCGGTCTATCCGGTCGCCGCGGCGCTGTTTCGCCAGGCCGCCATTCCGAAGCGGCTCATCCCGGCGACGATTGCGCTCGGTGCGTTCACCTTCACGATGACCGCATTGCCCGGCACGCCTGCGATCCAGAACGCAATTCCCATGCCGTACTTCAAGACGACGCCGTTTGCCGCCCCCGGGCTGGGCATCCTTGCCGGCCTCATCATGCTCGGATTTGGCATGGCGTGGCTTGCGCGTCGCGCGCGGCTGGCCGCGCATGCGGGAGAAGGCTACGGCCTCACAGAGGTCGCTCCGGAAAGCGATCCCGACATCCAGTTGCAGAAGTCGCTGCGCCCGCTGGCACAGGGAGAAGGCTATGACCTGATGGAAGTCGGTACTGACCACAGCAAGACGAAACCCGGCGCCATCGTTGCGCTGCTGCCGATTATCCTGGTTGTGGCGCTCAACTATGTATTTTCCGCGATCGTTTTCCCGTCCCTCAACACCAGCTATCTCGCGCTCCCACAATACGGCCCCACGTCGATCGACCAGGTGCTGGGCGTGTGGTCGATCATCGCAGCGCTGTTCCTGTCCATCCTCGTGCTGCTCGCACTGAACCTGCGCCGCCTTGCGGATGCGCGACGCACGCTGGACGACGGGGCAAGCGCGGCAGTCCTGCCGATCTTCAATACCGCATCTCTGGTCGGCTTCGGGGCGGTGATTTCCTCACTGACGGCATTCGGACTGATCCGCGACAGCGTGCTCGGTATTGCACCGGGCAATCCGCTCGTGTCCCTGGCGATTGCCGTCAATATACTGGCGGGCATCACCGGCTCGGCGTCCGGCGGCATGAGCATCGCCTTGCAGACCCTGGGCGCCACCTACGTCGATCTGGCGCGCAACGCCGGCATGTCCGCCGACCTGCTGCACCGGGTGACGACCATTGCCACCGGCGGCCTTGATTCACTCCCGCATAATGGCGCGGTTATTACCCTTCTCTCGATCTGCAAGCTTGATCACCGCCGGTCCTACCTCGACATTTTCATGGTGGCGGTGGCGGGCCCGATCGCCGCACTCGTGGCCGTGGTCATGCTGGGCACGATGTGGGGATCATTTTGAGTTGAAGCAATGGAACCAAAGGCTGCAAACGGCATTCCCACGGAATGACGTGCTCAGGCGGCGGCAGGCTCCGTTTTCTCTGTTTGCTTTGTTTGACACGAGGTCGCAACCAACGCAAACAATCGCAAAAGCATCCGGGGAGATTGCCGTGCCGAAGAGCGACATCATCAAGATCGACATCGCCCTGCAGGGAGGCGGCGCGCATGGCGCATTCACCTGGGGCGTGCTCGATCGCATCCTCGAAGACCCGCGCCTGCGCATCGACGGCATCAGCGGCACCAGCGCAGGGGCGATGAATGCGGTAGTACTGGCCGACGGCTTCTCGTGCGGCGGCGGCCCAGCAGGTGCGCAAAGGGCGCTGCACGACTTCTGGAAGGCGGTAAGCGATTCCACCCGCTTCAGCCCCCTGCAGCGCACCCTGCTCGACCGCCTGATGGGCCGCTGGTCGATGGACAACTCTCCCGGCTATCAGCTGTTCCAGGTCGCCGGCAACCTCATCTCCCCCTACGAATTCAATCCGCTCAACATCAACCCGCTGCGCGTACTGCTGGCGCGGCTGGTGGATTTCGACCGCGTCCGTGCGTGCAGCGAACTGAGCGTCTTCATCTCCGCCACGAACGTGCGCACCGGCAAGGCGCGCATCTTCCGCCGCCATGAACTGGATATAGACAAGGTGATGGCGTCCGCATGCCTGCCGCAACTGTTCCAGGCGGTGGAGATAGACGGCGAGGCCTACTGGGACGGCGGCTACATGGGCAATCCAGCCCTCTTTCCGCTGATCGACGAAACGGCCACGCACGACCTGATCATCATCCAGATCAATCCGATCGTGCGTGAAGAGTTGCCGCGCACTGCCGCGGAGATCATCAACCGGCTCAACGAAATCACGTTCAATGCCAGCCTGATGCGCGAGATCAGCTCCATTCTGCTTCTGAAGAAGCTCATCGACGAAGAAAACTTGGACCGCGTGTGCTACACCGACATGCGCCTGCACCATATCAGCGGGGACGAGGAGTTGCTGCGCCTGAGCGTATCGAGCAAGTTCAATGCGGAGTGGGCTTTTCTGAAGCACTTGCACGACATCGGCTACCGTGCCGCAGACAATTGGCTGGAAAAGAACTTCAGGTATCTCGGGCGCAAGTCCACGCTCGATATTTCGTCGATTTATTTCTCCGAGTCCGGCGAACACCTGCAGACGGAAGTGGCATCCGCGCTGGACAAGAAGTCGCAAGACAGGTAGCTCCCGGCCGGCTTGCGATTCAGTATTGCTGCATGCGGATGGCGTCCTTGCCGCACCTCTTCACTTCGTACATCAGGGCGTCGGCCAGCTCGAGTGCCTTCGCCGCGTTCTCCGGCGGCATACGGAAACTTGCGATTCCGATGCTGAAACCCACCGGCCAGGCGTGTCGGCACATTTCGGCATCCAGCGCGTCTTTCATGTATTCCGCGGCACGCAGCGCCGCATCGTCATCGGTCTCCCGCAGCAACACAGCAAATTCGTCACCACCGAGGCGGCCTACGGCGTCCACCGCCCGCAACTGTGCCCCGGCCACACGCCCTATCGCTGCCAGCAATTGATCGCCCACGTGGTGTCCCAACGTATCGTTGACCGTCTTGAAGTTGTCGCAGTCGAGGTAAACGATGGCAAACGCATGCTGGTAGCGTCGGCTGCGTTCGATTTCGGCATCGAGCTGTTCGACGAATCCGCGCTTGTTCAGGCATCCCGTCAGTGCATCGGAGCGGGCCTGATGCGTAATGAACTCATAGGAACTGCGCAGCTGCGACTGCATGTATATCAGCAGCAGCGTCGCGGTGAAATCACTGCCGAGGTCGAGATAGCGATACAGCGGATTGGCAACCGGCGGTGCAAGATAAGTCATTGCCAGTCCGGTAAACGCTGTTATCAGTACGGCGAAGAACACGCCCCAGCGGTAGCTGGCAAACCAGGTAACAAAGAGCACCGGGATGATGTGCAGGACGAAAAGGCTGACCTCGAAGCCGACCAGCGAATCCATTGCGCCAACGAGTGCGACCCCGAGGAAGCCAAGGAAGATTGCGCGTTGTTTAGTGATCGAAATGAACATGTCACCGTTGCTGTCTTGGTATGAGTGCGGCGCTGTCGAGCGTTCTCGCGAGAGTGGCTCTGCCGGCTCAAGCATCTCCGTCCGTATTGCGGCGCGTATGCTGACGGCGGCGCCAGCGGCTTCGGCTGTGCATCTTCCACAATGTATCAACGGTGAAGTATCCGACGACCGCGGCGGTCACGGCCAGCAATATCAGCCCGGTCGCCAGCGGGAAACCAACGGTCTGCACCCAGTCCACCAGCTTCGGAAACCAGCCGGTGATCTCGCCCTGCTGCACCAATACCGCCTGCTGGATATCGGCGTCGACCTCCGCCTCCGGCAGGACCGGCTCCCTGCCGGTGACGATATCCCCCAAACGGTAGGCCAGATAGTAGAGCGGTGGAAAGGTCAGCGGATTGGACACCAAGGTGGAAAATGCAGCGACCGGCAGGTTCACCCGCAATATGATCGCCGCAAAGGCGGCAAGCAGGATCTGCGCGAACGGCACGAGGATGCCGAAAAACAAGCCAATAGCAACGCCGCCCGCCACGCCACGCCGGTTGAACTGCCAGAGGAAGTGATGGTGCAGGTAGTGCGCAAATGGCCTGAGGAAACGCTGATCCTTCAGCGCCTGCGGCGTCGGAAAGCGTTGTAAAAACCGTCTGCCTCGCATGGAAGAGCCCTTGAAGCGCTGAACTTGACGTTCCTGCCGGACGTGAAGCTGCCAAGCATTTCTTTTTTGCAACATATCGGTGCAGTAAACGGCCCACCATGCCGGTTGCCTCCTGCATCCCGCTTATCAAATGACAGATATCTCAGCCCTAAGGTTCTCGCGACCGGTTCAAGCCATGGCGTTTCCTGCCTCACCGCTGAGTGGCGATCGTGTTTCCTGCGATTTTGGCGCGACGGGGCCTCTCGAAAACACCGGTATCGTTGCTCGCCCAAAGGGGATTTGTGACAAAAACGCACAAATAAAGTGACTATATGCGCGACTCAGCGACTTTTTGATCGCATATACTTCAGTCAATTTTTCATCTTTGATGGGGTCATTGTGGCAGTCCAGGCAATCGTGTTCGACGCATACGGGACACTGTTCGACGTGTACTCCATTGCCCGCCTGGCAGAAAAGCTTTTCCCCGGCAAAGGTGAGGCGCTGGCGGCGCTGTGGCGGGACAAGCAGATCGAATACACGCATCTGCGCACGCTGTGCTCGATGTACAAGCCGTTCTGGGAAGTGACGCAGGATGCACTGGTCTTCAGTTGCCGCAAGCTCGGCCTGGACCTCGACCTCGACGCGCAGCAGGCGCTGATGTCGCAGTATGCAAAACTCCAGCCGTTCCCGGAATCGCTGGAAGTGCTGCAACAGCTGCAGGAAAAAGGATTCCGCCTGGCGCTTCTGTCGAACGGCAATCCGCAGATGCTGGAAGCTGTCGTGAAGGCTGCCGGCATGCAGCCGCTGCTGAGCCACCTGCTGTCCGTGGACAGCGTGAAGAAATTCAAGACCGCGCCGGAGGCCTACCAGATGGCCACCGACCTGTTCGGCGTCGCGGCGAAGAACATCCTGTTCGTGTCCAGCAATTGCTGGGACGTGTGCGGTGCAAGCTGGTTCGGCTACCGGACCTTCTGGGTCAACCGTAACGACGCGCCGCTGGAGGAGCTCGGCGTGACGCCGAACGGGCAAGGCAGTTCGCTCGCCGACCTGCTCGCGTTTGCGGAGAAGGAACGCGACGCTGCATGAGCATCAACAATGAGCGCCACGCAACACGGGATTCAGGCGCACCGGATCTGAAGTTTGTTTTACCTGTTTTTGGTTGATTTTCATTTTTTGTCTTAACTTTCCAAGGGGGGATCCATTCCATGACTGAACGCACTGCCTGCCATCGACTTCAAGTCGCCACCAACCTTTACCGCTTCATCGAAGACAAGGTACTGCCCGGCACCGGCATCGACAGCGCCAGCTTCTGGAAAGGCTTCGACGCCGTCGCTCACGACCTCGCTCCCAAGAACGCCGCCCTGCTGGCCGAGCGCGACCGCCTGCAGGCGGAGCTGGACAAATGGCATCGCACCCATCCGGGCCCGATCCGCGACATGGCGGCCTACAAGCAGTTCCTGCAATCGATCGGCTACCTGCTGCCGGCTCCGGGCGACGTCAAGGCGACCACTGCCAACGTCGACGCAGAACTCGCACTGCAGGCCGGCCCGCAGCTCGTGGTGCCGATCCTCAACGCACGCTATGCACTGAACGCCGCCAATGCACGCTGGGGCTCGCTGTATGACGCGCTGTACGGCACCGACGTGCTGCCGGAAACCAACGGCGCGACCAAGGTCGGCCCGAACGGCGAAAGCTACAACCCGAAGCGCGGCGCCAAGGTCATTGAATACGCACGCTACGTGCTCGACCGCACCGCACCGCTGGCCAAGGGCTCGCATATCGACTCCACCGCCTACCAGGTCGTTGACGGCAAACTGGTCGTCACCCTGAAGGACGGCACCAAGAGCGGCCTCGAAGATGAAAAGAAATTCATCGGTTACCAGGGCCAGGCCGACGCTCCGTCGTCCGTGCTGCTGAAGAATCACGGCCTTCACCTCGACATCCAGATCGACCGCAGCACCAAGATCGGCAGCGCCGATCCGGCCGGCGTGTCCGACCTCGTCGTCGAAGCCGCCCTGTCGACGATTCTCGACCTCGAAGATTCCGTCGCCGCAGTGGACGCGGAAGACAAGGTCCTCGCCTACAGCAACTGGCTGGGCATCCTGCAAGGCACGCTGGTGGAAACAGTGTCCAAGGGCGGCAAGACCTTCGACCGCACGCTGAATGCGGACCGCAAATACAACGCCGGTGTCGGCGCGACCGATGCCAAGGATGGCACTGTCACGATGCACGGCCGCTCGCTGCTGTTCGTGCGTAACGTCGGCCACCTGATGACCAACCCAGCCATCCTGCTCGAAGGCGGCAAGGAAATCCCGGAAGGCATCATGGATGCGATGATCACCGTCGCGATCTCGATGCATGACATCAAGCGCAAGCCGGGCCAAACCATTGGCAACTCGCGTACCGGTTCCGTCTACATCGTGAAGCCGAAGATGCACGGTCCGACGGAAGTTGCGTTCGCCTGCGAACTGTTCACCCGCGTCGAAGCAGTGCTCGGCCTGCCGGCCAACACCGTCAAGCTCGGCATCATGGACGAAGAGCGCCGCACCAGCGTCAATCTCAAGGCCTGCATCAAGGAAGCTGCGGCACGCGTCGCCTTCATCAACACCGGCTTCCTCGACCGCACCGGCGACGAGATGCACACGGCTATGCAAGCCGGCCCGATGATGCGCAAGGGTGACATGAAGACCAGCGCCTGGCTCCAAGCCTACGAGCGTAGCAACGTGCTGACCGGCCTGTCCTGCGGCCTGCGCGGCCGTGCGCAGATCGGCAAGGGCATGTGGGCCATGCCGGACCTGATGGCTGCGATGATGGAACAGAAGATCGTCCATCCACGCGCCGGCGCCAACACCGCATGGGTGCCGTCGCCGACTGCCGCAACGCTGCATGCCATGCACTACCACCAGGTCGACGTGTTCGAAGTACAGAAGGAACTGGAAAAGATCGACGCCAATGCAGAGATTCCGCGCCTGCTCGACGAGCTGCTGCAGATTCCGGTAGTTGCCGAGCGCAAGTGGTCCAAGGCCGACATCCAGCAAGAGCTGGACAACAACTGCCAAGGCATCCTCGGCTACGTGGTGCGCTGGGTCGACCAGGGCGTCGGCTGCTCCAAGGTACCGGACATCCACAACGTTGGCCTGATGGAAGACCGCGCCACGCTGCGCATCTCCAGCCAGCACATCGCCAACTGGCTGCTGCACGGTGTCGCCACCGAAGCGCAAGTCACCGAAACGCTGCAGCGCATGGCCAAGGTGGTTGACCAGCAGAATGCCGGCGACCCGCTGTACAAACCGATGGCGCCGAACTTTGAAGCGTCCTATGCGTACCGCGCTGCACGCGACCTGATCTTCAAGGGTGTCGAGCAGCCCAGCGGCTACACCGAGCCGTTGCTGCACGCATGGCGCCTGAAGGTCAAGGCACAGGCCTGAATGACGTGATCGGCCTAGGCCGTGTTTGACGAGCTACTGCGCGGCCCGGATTGATGTCTGCGGTGCTCGGCGTACCAGTCGTACGCGTGCGCTCCTCGACACCACTCCGAACCGCTCGCGACACTTGTCAAACACAGCCTGGCGCCGGACTCCTTTCCGGAACACGTCAGGCTCGCCTCGCCAGCCAGGAAGCGCTGATAAAAAAATCCCCTGCAAACCTTCCGGTTGCAGGGGATTTTTGTTTGTGCAGCGTTATCGCCGCATGCTTACGAGCGTTGCGAACGTTGCGAGCGCCTTACGCAGCTTCAGCTGCCGACAGCGTGTTCTGCTGCTGCCCTGCGCGCTTGGTGATGTAACGACGCAGGATAGCCTGCTCCACCTTCACGCGGTCGTTCGGACGGCAGGTGTAACGCAGCGACAAAATCGCCTCCTTTGGACTATTGAGCTGCAGGATGACGCGCGGCGTCGCCGAGGGCAAGTCCATCAGCTCGCGTGTCTCGATCAATTTCAGGTGCGTGTCCGCCTCCGCCAGCCAGGGTTTGCAGACTTCATTCGCGGCACAGAGCAAGATCTCCTCCAGTGCAATCAAGTCGTCGTTCGCATCCGCGCTGACCTTCAGCAGGTTCACCACAAAGGCACCGGTTGCGGTCAGGTTGCGCACCGGCTTGACCAGTAGCAGCGCGTGCGGCATTGCGACCGTGCGGCTGGTCATCTGGCTGCCGTCCTGCGCTTCGGACAAGGTGGTCGCCAGCAGGTCGGTGTCGATCACCCGGCCGGAAATTCCGTCGATTTCGATGAAGTCGCCCACACGGTAGAGCCGCGACACCGTGAGGAATGCGGTGCCGAGCAGGTTCGACAGGAATTCCTTGCTGACGATGAGCATTGCACCCGCAACCGCGGCCAGCGACAGTGCCGCACCAGCGATCTTCGACGCCCAGATCGTGCCGATGACGATCAGTGAAGCAAGCAGGACCAGATTCTTCAGCAGCACGAAGTTGCCGCGCCGGTGAGAGAGCTCAGCCCCGGGCATCGGTGTCACTGCAGCGCGGCGCTGAATGATTTTCAGCAGCAGCATCGTGACAATGATGGCAATGATGGTGGCGAAGATGCGCCCCATCTCCGAATGCGTAAATGCATTGAGTTCGTTGATCAGCATGTGGTGTTTTTATCTTCCTTCAGTGGCAAAGAGCCGGCTTGGATGGCTCGAATGATAATTGCGTGTTGACTAAACAGACAAGGGATCTGCCGCGCATGTCAGGTTTCGGCGTGCTCGATCTATACAGCGGCTGAATGCTTTGCACTACTGGCATCACGCGTTGCCCGACGTTTCACGGCAATTTTTCCGCCCCGGCAATCCATGTATGAACAGCTGAAAGCCATTAAGTTTCATCTAAGCATCGTGTGAGAGACTGCCTCGGCTGAATTTCCATGCGTCTACTGTGCCTCTTGACACGATGGCCACATCTGATCGACGCATTCATGTTGACTTCGCACGGAGGATTGCCATGCAAAACAAAGCAGTCACGCCCTTTACCCTGAAGGGGGTTTCGAACAACGAGCGCCAATCGCCTCATGCGGCGCAAACCATTACGAAAGCCATACGCCCCATTCACCTTCAGCGGGCAGAACTGGAAAGGCGCGACCGCTACGGCCGATTCGGCGGTCGCTGATCCGCTGCCGTTCCAAGTGTGAGAACTCTGTCCGGCTATGTCCGGGCAGGATCCTTCGACAAGGCTGAGATCGCCGCAGCATCCGTCGAAAAGAAATACTCCCTCCCAAGCGCATCAATGAAGTGCGCCTTTTCCAACATATCCCACACCTGTTTCTTCACAGCGGACAAGTAAAGCTGGATACCGTTGCCGAGCAGATTCCCCCTCAGCAGCACCAATGTATCGATCCCGGTGACGTCGATATCGTTTATTCCGCTACAACAAAGCAGCACGCGCCGTATCTGCGGGTTGGCCCGGCAATATTCGTTGATGAAGCGGTCGAGCGCGGCCGAAGTCAGGAAGTTGAGCTCGGCATCGAGCCGCACCGCAAGCACGTCATGCGCGAGCGGTTCCAGGTCAAATCGGCTTCTGTGGCGCAGCGTGCCGTCGTCATGCAGGCCAACATCGACAATGCGCGGCTGCGTGCGACGGTACAGAAAGGCTGCCATCGTCAACCCGACGCCGGCGACGACACCCCAATGCAGGCGCGGCACCGAAAACAGCGTCACGGTAAAGGTGACGATTGCAATCACGCCATCCATCCGTGAAATGGCCAGCACGCGGCGCATTGATGAAAAATCGAGCAGTGAAAACACGGGCACCATCACCATGGCTGCCAGCACCGGCTTCGGCAGGTAGTAGATCAGGTCGGTCAGGAACAGCAAACTGAACAGCACGCACAGGGATGTAAACAATGTGGCCCACCCACTAGTTGCTCCGGCATACAGGTTCAGCGCCGACCGCGAGAAGGATCCGCTCACCGGGAAGGCGCCGCTGGCGCCGCTCATGACTTTCGCCAGACCCTGCCCGATCAGCTCCTGGTTCTCGTCCCATTGCTCGCTCCGCTTGCGAGCAAGGACGCGGCAACTCGACATCGCCTCGGTAAAACTGATGAGAGCCAGCACCAGCGCCGCCGGCCATAGTTCCTGGTGACTGCCAAGCGGAATGGCGGGCGGAAGCACCAGCCCGGGCACGCCTGCTTCGATTGTTCCCACGACTTCGCCGCCGTGCCCGGCATAGTCGAACAGCATGCTTGCAACAATGCCAAGCACCGTCACCACCAGCACTCCCGGAATGGAAGGGAAATAGCGCTTGGCGCCAATCAGCAGCAGTAACGACATGCCGCCGAATACCGCCGGCAAGGAAGTCTGCAGCGGTGCCTCCTGCCAGCCCCGGAATGCTTCAGAGATGCTCTCGGACGACAGGACCGCAATCCCGAGCAAGGCGGGCAATTGCGAAACAATGATGATGATCGCGGCGGCATTGATGAAGCCGACCATGACGGGTTGCGATACCAGATTGGCAATACGGCCGAACCGGAACGCGCCGAGGAGGAACTGGATGATTCCGGCATAGAGCGAAAGCCAGATCGCGAGTCCCACCCAGGTGTCGGTGCCAGGGTTGGCCAACGGCGCGAGCGAGCCGAAAGTGAGCAGACTGGTCAGCGCGACTGGGCCGACGGCGAGCAGTGCGGAAGAGCCCCACAGGATGCCGACAATGCTGGGCAACAGCGCCGCATACAGCCCAGTTTCCGCAGGCATGCCTGCCAGTTGTGCGTAAGCAACCGCTTGCGGGATCAATACCAGCCCGACGCTGATGCCGGCCCAGGCATCCTTGCGCAGCGAAGTCAATGTGGGACGCGGCCAGCGCAGGAATGGCATTGCCCTGGCCAGGCTGATTGGAATTCTCATCGGATGCGGGTTTATGAATCTTTCTGGCGGATTGCACATTATGCACGGGAATACGCCACCATCGCGGCGACGTGCTTTCCGTTTGCGCGGGCGCGAATGCGATCAACGGCCTGTTCATGCCGCTATTCCGCCTGCCGGAGATCGTATCGCAGGCGTACAATCCAGTGTCCGCAATGCCCGGCACCAGAGCCCCGCTGCCTCGGCTGCAATGCAGTCCGAGGGCCAAGCCACTGACACAGTCACCGAGAATGAAGATACTGCTGGTTGAAGACGATGCCATGATCGGCGAAAGTATCCAGGTTGCCCTGGAAGGCGAAGGCATAGGCATCGACTGGGTAAAGGATGGCGCCGCGGCGGAGACTGCCGTCAGCACACAGGCATATGATGCCCTGCTGCTCGACCTTGGCCTGCCGGAAAAGGACGGCATCGACGTACTGCGCAGCCTGCGCGCCCGCGGCAACAGCATGCCGGTGCTCGTCATTACCGCACGCGACACTGTCGCCCAGCGCGTACTCGGCCTCAAGAGCGGCGCCGATGATTACCTGGTCAAGCCTTTCGATCTCGAAGAACTCCTCGCCCGACTGCATGCACTTATCCGCCGCGCGCGGGGCGGAACCGATCATGCCTATCGCAACGGCGAGGTGACGGTCAACACGATGACGAAACAGGTACTGGTCGGCGAACGGCAGGTGATCCTGTCCGCGCGTGAATGGAGCATCCTCGATGCCCTGGTGGCCCGCCCCGGCGCCATCCTGTCGCGCGCGCAGCTGGAGGAACGCCTGTACGGCTGGAGCGGCGATGTCGAGAGCAATGCCGTCGAGGTCTACATCCACGGCCTGCGCAAGAAGCTCGGCGCGCAATTCATCGTGAATGTGCGCGGCGTCGGCTACATGGTCGAAAAGACCTGATGCGCTCGCTTCGCCTTCGCCTTCTCCTGCTGCTCGGTGCGGCGATCATTGCTGCCACGGTGTTGCAATTTGCAACGGCTGTCCGTGCCGCCACCCAGCAGGCGAACAAGCTGTTTGACTATCACATGCAGCAGATGGCACTGGCCCTGCAGGACAGTGCATTCCAGGACACCAACTGGTACGCGCAGCCCAACGCGGACGACGACAACTTCGATTTCGTCGTGCAGATCTGGACCGACGACGGCGTGCGCGTCTACCAGTCGCGCGCCTATCGCTCCTTGCCGGAGCGGGGCGAACTGGGTTACTCGACTGTCACGCTCGACAATGGCGACTGGCGCAACTACGTGACGATGACCGAGCATCGCGTGATCCAGGTCTCGCAAAAGACGGACACGCGCCGCGAGCGCGCGATCTCCCTCGCATTGCGTTCCGTATGGCCCATCATCCCGGTGGCCCTGCTGTTGTTTGCGGCTGCATGGTGGGTGGTCACGACCGCGCTCCAGCCGCTCACACGCATCGGCCATGAACTCTCCCATCGCAGCGCGGATTCCCTTGAGCCGGTGTCCGACGACGGCGTGCCGCAGGAAGTCTCCGTCCTTGTCGGCGAACTGAATTCGCTGTTGATCCGCATGGCGCAAGCCCTGCGCTCGCAACAGCATTTCGTCGCCGATGCCGCCCATGAACTGCGCACGCCGCTGACGGCGTTGAAATTGCAGGTGCAGACGCTGGCACGGACCAAGGATGAATCCTCGCGCCAGCAGGCTGTCGCCCGCCTGCAGGGCGGCGTCGACCGTGCCTCCCACCTCCTGGAACAACTGCTTGCCCTGGCGCGGCAGGATCCGTTGGCAGAACCGGCCGAGCAGTCGATCGTGGCATTGGCGGATTGCGCGGACCATGCCATTGCCGATGTAGCTCCGCTTGCCTCTTCCCGGCATGTCGCACTGCAGTTCGGGACGCGCGCGGATGCAAGTGTCGCCGGCAGTCCGGAAAACCTGCGCATCATGATCCGCAACTTGCTCGACAATGCAGTTCGCTACACACCGGACGGTGGCAAGGTGCGCATCGATATTTCATCGTCGGATGATGCCTGCACCCTTAGCATCCAGGATTCCGGCCCGGGAATTCCTGCGCCAAACCGTGCACGCGTCTTTGATCGCTTCTATCGTCTTCCGGGCACAAGCCAGAACGGCAGCGGGTTGGGACTGGCCATCGTCAAGACCATCGCCGAACACCACAAAGCCACGATCGAGTTGCACGACGCTTCACTTGGGGGGCTCGAAGTCCGCATCACCTTCCCGCTGGCACCGTCCGCAAAAGCCTGATCCGGCATTTCGGGATTCGCCATTGCGGCGCAGTGCTTGAACGTTCCGCCACGCGACATTTCTTCAGAAAATTCCTGGGCTTAAGTTCCACCTAAGCATAGTAGTGCACCATGGCAACATCTTTCGCACCCGCGCACATGGAGCAAAACGCAGTCGTCTGCATTGACATGTCGCTTCCGTGCCTGAGACGGTAAATCCCCATTCAGCCCGTGCAGTTCTGTGATTGACAGAACGGGCTTTTTTTTGCGGAGCGTCTCAGTCTCACGATGCGCGAGTGTGGATCATCCATTTTCATGTGCCGGCTGAATGCAGCCTTGCAGAGCCGGCACCGAGTCAAGAACGATGAGGTCATTACCGGGCCTTTTTCAGCCCCCGTTTTTACGGGGGCTTTTTTTTGGGCGACTGATCCGGAAGCTGTGGCGAATTGCGAGAGTTCACTTTAACTTTTTTCAATAAAGCCTTATTTTGCCTTCTTTTTCCTTGCTCCGATGCATGATTTTTTCTAGACTGCAATCTAGTAACAATCAGAATCATTAGGAGTGGCAACACATGGGGAGGTTTTTGATTGCAGTAATGCTGCTATTACTGCAGGTCATACAATTTCCGTCCGCGTCGTGGGCGAAGGACAGTGGCAAGAAAACTGCTTCTGCGCGCAAACACATCGTCAAGAAGTACGCGCCGGCAAAGCGCAAGGTCACTGCCGCCAAGTCAAAACGCGCAGTCACTGCTGCCAAGTCAAAGCAGAAGCTGCGCGCCTATTCAACCCAGCGCAAGAAGGTCAGCGCAGCCAAGCGTGGACGACTGGTCAAGAAAACCATCATCGTGCGCGGCAAGCGCAAGACCATCTACGTACATGCAGCGCCGCCGAAATACGTGCGTCGTGCGCCGCCTGTTCGCACCGTCGGCGACCTCGCAGGCTTGAACCGGACGAATGATCCGCTTGATCTCAATTCCAATGCAGCGCTCGTGCTGGATCCCACCAGCTCGGAAGTGCTGTTTGAAAAGAATTCCGGTGCCGTACTGCCGATCGCATCGATTACGAAGCTGATGACCGCACTCGTCGTGGTCGAGTCGGGCCAGGACATGGATGAAGTCCTGACCGTCACCTCCGATGACATCGACCGGCTCAAGCACACCTCGTCACGCCTTCGCGTCGGCTCGCGCCTCACGCGCGCCAACATGCTGCATATCGCGTTGATGAGCTCCGAAAACCGCGCCGCATCCGCGCTCGGGCGTCACTATCCCGGCGGACTGGATGCTTTCGTCGCCGCGATGAATACGAAAGCCAGAACGCTCGGCATGACGGATACGCGCTATGTGGAACCGACGGGGCTTTCCAGGAGCAATGTGTCCAGCGCACGCGACCTTGCGAAACTGGTTCTCGCCGCGCAGCAGCATCCGATCATTCGCGAGTACTCGACCAACAAGGAATACGAAGTCGAACCTGGCGGCCGCTCGCTGCAGTACCACAATTCCAACAGGCTGGTGGCCAATCCACAATGGGATATCGTGCTGCAGAAGACCGGCTATATCTCGGAGGCCGGCCGTTGCCTCGTGATGCAGACCATGATCGACGACCGCGCCATCGTGATGGTGTTCCTGGATGCGAAAGGAAAGTTCTCGCGCGCTGCAGATGCGGGGCGCATGCGCAAATGGCTGGAAAACACCAAGCTGCCTTCAATGTGAGGCACGCCTGCCGCTGTTCCATGCGCGCTCCCCGCTGCAGGGTAAGGCCGGTGCTGAAGAAGCTGTAACGGCAAAGCCGGCTCGCTCCGGTGCTACTGCCGGCTATGCCGACCTTCCTTTTTCGACTGGTACATGAGCCTGTCGGCATGCTCCAGGAGCTGGTGGATCGTGGTGCCGTGATCGGGATAGAGCGCGATGCCGATACTCAGGCGCGTGCGCTGCTCCTGGCCCTCCAGACTTATCGGTAGCGCAACGGCAGACCGGATCTTTTCCACAACGGACGCGACGGCATCCGGCTCGCGGACCTCCTCCAGGAGCACGGCAAATTCATCCCCGCCAAGACGAGCGACGGTGTCTTCTTCGCGCACACACTGCAGGATCCTCTTGGCGATCTCCTGCAACAGGCGATCACCGGCAGTGTGTCCGTACGTGTCGTTGACCGTCTTGAAGTCATCGACATCGATGTAGAGCACCGCCGCGCGGCTGTGATGCCGCCTTGTTCTCGCCAATGCCGACGCCAGCCGGTCATAGAACAGCCGACGGTTAGGCAGGCCGGTGAGTTCGTCATGCCGCGCAGCGCGCAGCAGCTCCGCGTTCAGCCTGCGCCGGTCCAGCGCGGCTGCAAGCTGTGTTGCGACGAATTGCATCAGCTCCTTGTCCTTCTGCCGGTACGCGGTGCCCGGATAGCTCCGGAGGATGACGGCGCCCAAGGTTTCGCTTTGCGAAATCATCGGCACGACCAGCCAGGAATCGCTGGCTTCATGCATCGCCGCATTTGGCGGCAGCGAAGAGCCATGCTCACCGTTCACGAGGATCGGCAGCCCAGTCTGCATGACTTCCGCGCAGATCTTCCTTGCAAATCCGTCCTGCATGGCTGGCGCGTTTCCGAGCAGGTCGATCTGGTAGGGGAAAACAAGCGTTCCTTTTGCCGCGTCGCGAATGGCAAAAGCACAACCAGCCACGGAGACGAGCCTGGCAATGATCTGGTGAATCTCGCGGAACAGGCGGACAAGGTCGGTTGCGCCATGCGCCGCTTCGGAGATCGCATAGGTCGCTGCCTGCATCTCTTCTGCCCGCTTCCGGTCCGTGATGTCGCGTGCCACGCCGATCCGCAACTGATCCTGCTCGGACCAGCGGGCAGACCACATGACATGGACCAGGTACCCGTCTTTGTGAACATAGCGGTTTTCGAAGCCGATCCGCGGTTTGCCTGCCATGACCTGCATCGCCTCTTCCCAGGTCTTTGCGCGGTCCTCGGGGACGACGAGGTCAATCATGGTGCGGCCGATCATTTCGTCCGGCGTGTAGCCGAAGATATGCTCGCATGCCGCGCTGATGAAGACGATGCAGCCGCGAACATCGACCATGACCACTGCGTCGAGCAGCAGGTCGACAATATTCGGCGTCGGAGGATTCTTTTTTCCGTCCATGCTTCCTGACAGTCAGACTCAATGCGATCGGAATCCCGGTAACCGAAACAGCCGGGCCGGCTGATTTTGCGGGAACATCGCCTGCGGGCACATCGTGTGCCGAACCATCTTCGGGTGATCGCCAAACAGGCAAATGGCCATTTCATTATCTCTCTTCAGGTTCTGCTGCGCGAACTCGATCAACGGCTTCCTCTGCCCGGGATCAGTTCTCGGAATTCGCGGAGTTCGCCGAGCTCGCTAACGCTGGGCCCTTGTCGCCCACCGGCGAGTCTGAAATATTCTCCTGACAGGCGCATGACGTTTCCTTTCCAGCGAAAGATATCAATTTTTCATTGTAGTCCTGCTGCTTCCCGGCCGGCACACACTTTTGCAGTACACCCGGCGACCGCGTCCAAGTAATGACCACGAACGCAATATAGGTATTTTTCCCTATAGCAATGCACGTTTCTTCCAATTTCCCGCCATTGCCCAGAGGCATATGCTGAGCCCGTAATGACCAAGGAGCTTCGCATGAGCACGAAACCCAACCCTTCCCGGCGCGCCTTTCTGGCAGCGTTGCCGGCCGTGACCGCGGGCCTGGCGGCACCTGCCGTGGCGGCGACCGAGGAAAAGACCCCGCACTGGGGCATGCTGATCGACACGCGGCGCTGCATCGGCTGCCAGGCCTGCACCATCGCCTGCTCGATGGAGAACGCACTGCCCGAAGGGCAGTTCCGCACCACTGTTGCCACCTACGCGGTCACCAACGAGCGGGGCCTGTCCGGCGTGGCGATGGTTCCCCGCCTGTGCAACCACTGCGACGAGCCGCCCTGCATCCCGGTCTGCCCGGTCGGCGCGACCTTCAAGCGCAAGGACGGCGTGGTGCTGGTTGACGGCGACAAGTGCGTCGGCTGCGCCTACTGCGTGCAGGCCTGCCCGTACGATGCGCGCTTCATCAACCACCACACCGGCAAGGCCGACAAGTGCACCTTCTGCAGCCACCGCGTTGAGGCAGGCTTGCTGCCTGCCTGCGTGGAGACCTGCGTCGGCGGCGCACGCATCTTCGGCGACCTTAACGACCCCGGCAGCGAAATCAGCCGTCGCATCGCAGCATCCGAAGGCAAGACCAGCGTGTTGAAGCCCGAGGCCAACACCAAGCCGCATGTCTTCTATATCGGCCTCGACAAGGAACTTGACGGCCGCGTCGATACCGCTTCCGCCGCCGAGATGATGTGGCGCCCGAACCAGCACGGAGGATGAACATGAACAACGTCGTCGAAGTAATGGGCTTTGCCCGCGAACCCGGATGGCTGCCGTGGGCCGTACAGTATTTCTTCCTGATCGGGATTTCCACCGCCGCCTTCTTCCTGTCCCTGCCCGGTCTGTTGCTCAGTCGCGCCAACTGGCGCGGCGTGTCGCGCCGGGCGCTGCTGGCTTCGCTGGTCTGCGGACTGGTGGCGCCGGTCGCGCTGCTGGCCGACCTGCACCAGCCGGGACGCTTCCTGAACTTCTACTTGCACCCCAACCTCAACTCCTGGATGGCATGGGGATCGTTCTTCATCCCGCTCTACCTGTTCGGCGTGATGCTGTATGCATGGCTGTGCCTGCGCCCGCTCTTGGCCGACATGGCCGCCCGTCCCGATACCGGCAGGCGCCTCTCCGCCCTGTACCGGGCACTGGCCTACGGTGGTCACCACAACGCTGGCGCGATTCGTGCCGCAGCCGTGGTCGCGACGTTGGGCGCCGTGCTGGTGCTGCTCTATACCGGCATGGAAGTGATGGTGGTGCAGGCCCGCCCCTTGTGGCACACGCCGTTGCTGCCGGTACTGTTTGCAGTGACCGCGCTCGCCGGCGGCATCGGCATGACCGGCCTGCTGGAAGCGATGTCTCGCAAGACCGCATCGGCGCCACTGATCAACCGCTGGATCGAGGTCAGCCAGTGGGCGACACTGGCACTGATCGCCGCCTGGCTGCTCTCCGGTATCACAGGCATCTCCGCTGCAGCAAGCGATGCGCTATCTGCCATGCGCGGCTCGCTCGGCTGGGTGATCACGCTCGGTTGGCTGGTCGGCACGACATTGTTGACCATCTGGCTGGCACGCACACGCCGCGACGCACTGGTCCTGCCGGCACTGCTGGTGCTGCACGGCACCTGGGCGGTGCGCTGGGTCGTCTTCATGGGCGGCCAGGGCATTCCCAAGCTTGGCGCCGCTTTCCAGCCCTACTTCCTGAGCATGACGCCATCCAGCGTGCTGGGCATCATCGGCACCGCCGGCCTCGCACTCACCCTTTACATCATCCTGACCAGCTTCATCCCGTGGGATGACCCGGCCGAAGCCTGAGGAGCACCATCATGAAAATCAGCAAACGTCGTCAAGTACTCGCCGTCGGTGGCCTCGCCGCCTTCGCTGCAGGATTCTCCGAAACCGCCGGCCGCATGGTGGGCAAAGCGCTCGGCCATGACGAGCCGAAGCACAAGACCGCAGGCGACGCCCCCGCGCCGGAATTCCGCGTCGATGCGCAGGGCAACGTCTCCATCAATCCGGCACAGCAGGTCAGCTACACCACCTGCCTCGGCTGCACCACGATGTGCGGCGTGCGGGTGCGCATCGACCGCGCATCGGGCAAGGTGATCCGCGTGGCCGGCAATCCGTACAGCCCGCTGTCGACGGACCCGCACCTGCCGATGAAGGCCAGCGTGCGCGAGAGCTTCAAGGCGATCTCGAATTTCGAAGGGAAAGGACTGGAAGGCCGCTCCACCGTCTGCGGCCGCGGCAACGCCGTCGCGCAGCAGATCAACTCGTCCTACCGCGTGCTGACGCCGTTGAAGCGCGTCGGCCCGCGCAACAGCGGCCAGTGGGAGCCGATCTCATTCGAGCAGCTGATCACGGAAGTCGTCCACGGCGGCAACCTGTTCGGTGAAGGCGTCATCGAAGGCCTCGCTTCGCTGCGCGACCTGAAGACCCCGATTGACAGCAGCAAGCCGGAGCTCGGCCCGCGTGCCAACCAGGTCGCGGTGCTCTCCAGCGTGAACGACGGGCGTGAAAGCTTTGCCCGCCGCTTCTTCAACAAGTCCTTCGGCACGATCAACTTCTTCGGCCATGGCTCCTATTGCGGCGGCGCCTATCGTTCCGGCTCGGGCGCCCTCTTCGGCGACCTCAAGCAAATGCCGCATGGGAAGCCGGATTTTGCGAATGCGGAATTCGTGCTGTTCGTCGGCACTGCACCCGGACAGGCCGGCAATCCGTTCAAACGGCAGGGCAAGCTGATCGCCAAGGCCCGCACACAGGGCAAGCTGTCCTACATCGTCGTCGACCCTGTGCTGACCCACGCAAGCAATCAGGCCGTGGGCGACCGCGGACGCTGGCTGCCGATCCGTCCCGGCACCGACGGTGCGATGGCGATGGCGATCATTCGCTGGCTGTTCGACAACGAGCGTATCGACAGCCACTTCCTAAGCTTCCCGAATGCGGCGCTCGCCAAGCAGAACGGCGAGCCCTCGTTCAGCAATGCAACTCACCTGGTTGTCGTCGAGCCGAAGCATCCGCGCGAAGGCCGCATGCTGCGCGCTTCTGACCTCGGCGTCGAACTGCCGGAAGACCAGCGCTACAAGGACGGCGACGCCTTCGTCTGCCTCGACCAGGACGGCAAGCCCGTGTTCCATGACAAGGCAACCGGCCCGGCGCAACTGTTCGTCGACACCGCGCTCAACGTCGGCGACAAGGAGGTGCGCGTCAAGTCGTCACTGCAGCTGCTGCGCGAAGAAGCAATGCGCCTCGACATGAAAGCCTATGCCGATGCCTGTGGCATCGACGCCGACACGCTCGCTGCATTGGCGAAGGAGCTGTCGTCGCATGGCAAGCGCGCCTCAGTCATCGCGCACGGCGGCATGATGAGTGGTAGCGGTTTTTATAACGCCTACGCGCTGATGAGCATCAACGCCCTGCTCGGCAACATCAACTGGAAAGGTGGCTTCGTCGCCAACGGCGGCGGCTTCAAGTTCGACGGCGAAGGCCCGCGCTACAACCTCGACACGTTTGCCGGCATGGTCAAGCCGAGCGGCACGCCGCTGGGACGCAATGTTCCCTACGAGAAGAGTTCCGAGTTTGCCGCACGCAAGGCGGAAGGCAAACCTTATCCGGCACAGGCGCCGTGGTTCCCGAATGCGCCGGGGCTCACCACTGAACTGCTGCCCGGAGGACTGCGCGGCTACCCGTACTCATTAAAGGCACTGGTGCTGTGGTCGTCCAATCCGCTGTACGGCATCCCCGGCCTGCGCAGCCGGATCGCGAAAGATCTGGCCGATCCGGCAAAACTGCCGCTGATCATCTCGGTCGACCCCTTCATCAACGAGAGCAACGCGTACGCCGATTACATCATCCCGGATTCGCTGATGTATGAAAGCTGGGGCTGGGTCGCCGCCTGGAACGGCGTGCCGACCAAGTCGATGGGTGCGCGCTGGCCGGTGATCGAACCGAAGGCGCAGAAAACGCCGGACGGCCACGCGATCGGCATGGAGACCTTCTTCATCGCACTGGCAAAGGAAATGAAACTGCCGGGCTTCGGCGATGCGGCACTTGCCGACACCGAAGGCCACAGCTATCCGCTGAACACGCCGGAAGACTGGTACCTGCGCGGCGGCGCTAACATCGCGTGGCAAGGCAAGGAGCCGGTGGCCGATGCGACTTCGGAAGACATCCTCCTGTCCGGCGTCGAACGCATCCGCCCGCTGCTGGAGAAAACGCTCAAACCCGAGGAAGTCGGCAAGGTGGCCTTCCTGCTCAGCCGCGGCGGCCGCTACCAGCCGGCCAAGGATGCCTTTGATGAGGAAAATGACGAGTGGATGCGCAATCCGATGAAACCAATGTCCCATCTGTGGAACGAGAACGTCGGCAGCTCGAAGAACAGCCTGAACGGCAAGCGCAACCGCGGCTGCGCCGGCTGGAGCGAACCCGCCTTTGCCGACGGCACGCCGGTGCGGAAGATCTACCCCGCCAGCGAGTGGCCGCTGCAACTGGTGAGCTACAAGTCCGCGCTGCAGAACCCCTACTCCATCGGTGCCACCCGCCTGCTCGCGGTGCATCCGGAAAACCCGGTGCTGATCCATCCGGATGATGCAAAACGACTGAAGCTGGAAATGGGCGACCTGACCGAGATCACCACGCCGGGCGGCAGCCTGAAGGCGCGCGTGATGATCCACGCAGGCATCACGCCCGGCGTGGCCGCATTCGAGCACGGCTTCGGGCACAAGGAGCTTGGTGCGCGCGCACACCGCATCGGTCGCAATCGGCAACCCGAGGACAAGCGTCTGGCCGCTGGCGTGAACATCAACGACATCGGCCTGATGGATCCGACCCGGCCCGACAAGGCGCCCTGGGTGGATGCCATCTCCGGCACCTCGGTGCGGAACGGTTTGCCGGCGAAGATCAGGAGGGCCTGAGCAGCGGACAGTTACCAACTGACAGATACCTCGTGTAAAGGACGAAGCCCAGCGAGACTCTTGAAGTCACGCTGGGCTTCGTTTCATTGCGAGAACCGGGTCAGCGCCCGTATCGCGGAACGGCCGCTACTGCTACTGCTTGCAGGCGCCTTCGCGATAGCCGCTGACCTTGCTGTCGCTGCAGGCATCGCATGCATTGCCATACGTCCGCCACTCGGTTGAAGGGCAAGGCGTTGTGACGCACCGGACACCTGTGTCCCGGCTCGCGCAAACCGGCTTGTATTCCCGTGTGCACATCTGCGGACGCGGATCGCGGCATTGCGTGAGATTTTCCGGCTCCTTCAGCGGTTCCTGCACCGTCTCCTGCAACGGACGGGCGCCGCATGCCGCGACAAGCGAAACGGCCAACAGCATCATCAGGGTACGTGTGGTGACCATCTTCATCATGCGTCCAGCGTTGTCGGCAAGGTTTTGATGACGATATCCGTGCCGTCGATGAACTCGACCGCGCAGAAATCCGGATGCGGATTGATCACCCGCACCTGCTCCAGGTTGAGCAGCGCATCCTCGTCCATGATCCGGCCCATGCCGGTGCTGTAGAGCTTCACCGGCACCAGCGAGGGAAACAGCCGCAACAGCTCTTCGCTGCTCGCGGTCACAGCCAGCGTCGGCCTGCCTTCATCAAAGGCGCAATGCACAAGCGTCTTGCCGTTCTGCTCGGGATGCGACTTGGTCGTGTAATTGACGGAACTGCCGTTGAGCAGCTTGTCGTGCAGGGAATTGTCGTGCCGGACGACCTGCACCTTGCGGATATTCATCGCGTACCTCGTGTTGTTAAGTGACTAAAGCCATCTTAGCAATCAATGCACGGTGCCGCCAATCCGGTAGCAATTCGGACAGCAATTCGGGCAGCGAGCGCCGCAACTTCTTGCAGCAGGCATAAGGCAGGTGATGGATTCAATCCAGCGCCGCCGGATCGGCCCTCAGCATCAGCCGCGCCAGCTCCGCCGCAGAGGAAAGCCCGGCCTTCTCCATCACATGCTGGCGATGAATGTGCACCGTTTTCTCGCTGATCCCCAGTGCCGTTGCGATCAGCTTGTTGGGCTGGCCGAGGGCGACCAATCGCGCGACTTCCTTTTCCCTCGGCGACAGCGATGCGAGTACCGCGCGTGCCTTTGTCTTGACCTGCTCTTCCTGCACCGCCTCGGCGCTGCGGCGTATCGCTGCGGCAACAGCGTCGAGCACGACCTGGTCCTTGAAGGGCTTCTCGATGAAATCGGCGGCGCCGGACTTCATCGCCTGCACCGCCATCGATACATCGGCGTGGCCGGTCATGAAGATGATTTGCATCGGGATGCCGCGCTCGCGCAGCACCTGCTGCAGTTCCAGCCCGCTCATGGCAGGCATGCGGATGTCGAGCAGGATGCAGCTCGGCTGCAATGGCGGCGCCGCAAGCGAAAGGAATTCTTCGGCGGACGCATGCAGCTGCACTTTCCAGCCGACGGATTCAAGCAGGAAGCGCAGCGAGCGGCGCAGGCCGGCATCATCGTCGACAACGTGGACCAGGCATTGTTCAGGTGCTGTGTTCATGACAAGGGAGCGAGAAGGAAAAACGCATGCCGACGCCGTCCGGATTGGGCGCGGCCCACAGGCGGCCGCCGTGGGCTTCGATGATCGTCTTGCAGATCGGCAGTCCCAACCCGAGACCGTCCGGCTTGGTGGTGAAGAACGGCTCGAACAGGTGCGACCGCTGTTCCGCGGTAAGGCCGACGCCCTGGTCCACCACATGCACCTGCACGCGCTTGTCAGCGGGCTCGATGGTGACGTAGACCACCTGCCGCTCGGGAGGCAGTTCGCGGCCGGCGTCGACGGCATTCTTGATCAGGTTCAGCAGCACCTGCTGGATCTGCGGCCCGTCGGCGAGCGCGCGGCACGACCCGTCGGTGCGATCGACGATCATGATGTCCGGTGCGCTTGCGAGCATGCCGACGAGCAAGCGGCGCGCTTCCTCGGCGATTGCCAGCAGATCCACCGGCTCGCGGGTGGCTTCGCGCTTCCTGGCGAAATGGCGGATGCGCTGCACGATGCCGCCGGCGCGTTCGGCTTCGTTGGCGATCTCCGTGCAGGCTTCGTTCACCGCCTCCGGTGTCAGCGTGCCGCTGGACTGGCGGCGCAGGACACTGCGCGCATAGGTGCCGATGGTGGTGAGCGGCTGGTTGATCTCGTGCGCAAGGTTGCCTGAGAGTTCGCCGAGCACCGACAGGCGCGACAGGTGTTCCATCTGCTCCTGGTTTTCACGCATGCGCGTTTCCGCCAGCTTGCGCGCCTGCAGGGATTCGCGCAGCTCGGCGGTGCGGCGATGCACGAGTTGCTCGGCACGCACGGTATGGATGATCCACGCGATCATCACGGCCATGATTCCGGCCAGCCATGGCCAGAAGCGCCGGGCAAGTCCTTGCGGGGTGATCTCGTTCAAATAGGAATACGGGCCGATGCGCAGCTCGCGGTAGAGCTCGTGGATAGGCTGGTAGTCGGCGGGCACCGACCAGCTTGGTCCGGTGTCGGCTTCCGGCATCGACAGGAGTGCGCGTGCAACGGTCTTTGCCAGCGCAGGGTCGGTCTGGCGCGTGACGGCGATCGGCCAGTCGGGATACAAGGCCGTCGACACCATGCATGGGAAGCCCTCTTCCCGGTGTGGCGAGAGGACGCGAAAATCCTCGAGCCGGATGCGCCCCTGCCGCGCCATCTGCTCGAGGAAACAGGTGCGGACGATGCCGGCATCTACCGAGCCGTTCTGCACGGCTTCGAACACGCGGCTCATTGGCAGGCCGACGAAACGCACTTCCGCCACGTCGGACTCCACGTCGACGCCGTGCTGGCGCATCTCGCGGGCAGCGATGAGGTAACCGCCGAATGCCTCGGGTGCCACAGCGGCCAGCCGCTTGTCATGCAGGTCGTCCAGCTCGTTCAGTCCGCTACCGCCGGCGCGCGTGAAGACAACGGATCCGATTGCACGGTCGGGACGGCGGATATCGGGCGAGACCAGCGTTGCGATGCGGCTGAGGCCGAACTCGGCTTCCATCTGCACGTAATAGCCCGGGTTGGTAATGACAAGGTCGACTCGCTGCTCCGCAATTGCCTTGCGCAGTCCTTCCGCATCGTAGTTATCCAGGCGGAACCGGTATTCGGGCAGCGTGTCCCTGAGGTAATCGAGTGCGGGCGACCAGTCGGAGATCGCCTCGCTTTCGCCCTGGTAGGCGAAGACGCCGATGGTGACGTCGCGTACGGCTGCATTGGCGATGCCGAGCCAGCATACGAGGGAGAGGCTCAGAACCAGATTCAGCCGAAGGAGGCGATGACGAAGGTGAAGTCGCATGGATGTCGTGAGTATACCGCGCTGCTACTGTGCTACAGCAGCAGAAAAGCCGGCCTCGGCGCCTCTTACTTTGCCCCAAGGCGCTCCAGGCGCTGCGCGAGCGAGGCGGCGGACAGTCCGCCGACGCGCCGGTCAACCAGCTTTCCCTGGGCGTCAAAGAACAAGGTAGTCGGCAGCCCCTGCGAGCCCGTCTGGTAGGCAAGCTGGCGGCCCGGGTCGAGCAGTACGTTGTCGAGCTGGAGCTGTTCCGCATCGAGATAGGCCCTCACCGTCTCCGCCGACTCGCCCTGGTCGGCAAAAATGAAGACGATCTCCGGATGCTTGCGTTGTGCATCGCGCAGTGCCGGCATCTCGCGCCGGCATGGCGGGCACCACGTCGCCCACATGTTCAGCACGATCGGCTTGCCCGCGAAGGCCGACAGCCGTGCCGTGCTGCCGTCGAGCCGCGTCAGCGCAAGGTCCGGCACTTCCTTTTTGCCGGTATGCACGAGCAATGTCACTGCCGTACCGACCGTCCAGACCAGCATGCCGGTCATCACGGCGTACGCGAGCGGCTTGCGGCCGTCCTTCGTACGCCATGCGCACCACACGGCCATGGCAACGGCGGCGAGGATGCCGGCCGACGCCAGGAAACCGCCGTCGCGAATATCAATGATGCTGAAGGGCGCAGCCCGGTACGCATCCCAATACATGACCACAAAGGCAAGCCGCGCGCCGAATACGCCGGCAAACAGCACTTTCCATAGTTGCGGCTCGACATCCGCGCGCGGCTTGCGCCCGGCGATTTTTGCCACGGCCAGGCTGACGGCCCCGGCCGCAAACAGGATCACGAGCCCCAACGGGAAGGCAAACGTACCGATATTCAGCGAAGCCATTGCTTTTCCATCCACTTCAAGGCGATGTTCTCCGCCGATTCTTGACCTGCCTTATGCATTCCCGATTCTCCAGCCGAATTTCTTGACATGAACAGTTTATCCAATAATATAGTAATAGATCTATTACTTTACCCGATCACTACGTGAATACGACGCCAGCCAAACACCTGCCCGCGGAAGAACGCCGCGCTGTCACCATCGAAGCCGTGGTCGAGCTGGCCGCGACGCAAAATCCGAGCGAGATCAGCACCGGGGCCATCGCCAAGCGCATGAACCTGACGCAAGGCGCGCTGTTCCGCCATTTCCCCTCAAAAGACGCGATCTGGCAAGCGGTCATGGAATGGGTTGCAGACGGCCTGCTCTCCCGCATGGAGCGCGCGGCGGCCGGAATCGACTCCCCGCTTGCGGCAATGCAAGCAATGTTCATGAGCCATGTCGAATTCGTCGTCGAATATCCCGGCGTGCCGCGCATGATGTTCGGCGAGCTGCAGCGGTCGGAGCCCACACCGGCCAAGCGCATGGCGCAAACGCTGATGGCGAAGTACGCAGAACGTATCCGCGAACGCATCGAACAAGGCAAGCAAGCCGGCGAAATTGCGGAGGACGTGGACACGCAGGCAGCAGCCGTCCTCTTCCTCGGCACGATCCAGGGTCTGGTCATGCAATCGATGCTGTCCGGCGATATTGAGCGCATCCGCAGCCATGCGCCGGGCGTCTTTGCCATCTACCTGCGCGGCATCAGGAGCCAATCATGAAACGCATGCTGTCGGATCATTCGAGGAAGATCGTCCTCGTCGCAGTGCTGGTCCCGATGCTGGGCCTGTTCGGCTTCACCGCGCTGCGCTCGGGACCGCTCGCTCCCGTGCCGGTCACGGTCGCCGCCGTCGAGCAGCACGAAATCACGCCGGCGCTGTTTGGCATCGGCACCGTGGAGGCGCGCTACACGCACAAGATCGGGCCGACCTTCGCAGGACGCCTGAAGCGCGTGGACGTGCAGCCGGGGGATGCGGTCAAGGCCGGACAACTGCTCGGCGAGATGGACCCGGTCGACCTCGATGACCGCATCGGCGCGCAGGAAGCGGCGCTCAAGCGCGCGCAGGCCGGCGTGCTGGCGGTCGATGCGCAGATCCGGGAAGTCGCCGTGCGCAAATCCTTCGCCGAAACACAGGCCAAGCGCTACGACATGCTGCTGGAAAACCGCGCCATCAGCACGGAAGCCGCCGAAGCCAAGCGGCAGGAAGCACAGGTTGCGCAGGCCGCGCTGTCGGCGGCACAGGCAAACCTCGATGCATCGCGCCAGGATCTTGCCCGCCTGCGTGCGGAGCGCGACGGCCTGATGCGCCAGCGTGCCAACCTGCGCCTTGTCTCTCCGGTGGACGGCATCGTCACCAGGCGTGACGCCGATCCGGGCAGTACGGTGGTTGCCGGACAGGCCGTGGTCGAAGTGGTCGAGCCGGGCAGCATCTGGATCAATGCGCGCTTTGACCAGCAACGCGCGATGGGCTTGCGCCCCGCCCTGCCCGCGCAGATCACGCTGCGCTCGCTGGGCGGCGAGCCGCTGGCGGGACGCATTGCGCGCGTCGAGCCGCACGCCGACGCCATCACTGAAGAGGCGCTGGCAAAAGTCGAGTTCCAGCCGCTGCCGCAGGCGCTGCCCCCGATCGGCGAATTGGCGGAAGTCACGGTCGCACTGGCGGCGCAGAAGAAGATGCCCGTCGTCCCCAATGCGAGCGTGCAGCGCATCGGCGGACGCCTCGGCGTCTGGCTGGTCGATGACGGCAGCCTGCGCTTTGTCCCGGTGCGAACCGGTGCCGCCGACCTCGACGGCCGCGTGCAAATTCTCGATGGACTGAAAGGTGGCGAGCAGGTAGTCGTGTACAGCCAGAAGCCGCTCACCGCTGACAGCCGCATCACGATTGTCGACAGCATTAAAGTCAAATCATGATCAGCCTGGCCGGACGCGACATCCTGCATGCCTGGGGCAAGTTCGTCTTCACCGGCATCGGCCTGGGCTTGCTGATCGGCGTGACGCTCACGATGGCCGGCGTCTACCGCGGCATGCTCGACGATGCCAAGGTATTGCTCGACAACAGCGGCGCCGACCTGTGGGTGGTACAGCAGGACACGCTCGGCCCTTATGCGGAGTCGTCGAGCCTCTATGACGATACCTATCGCGGCATTCTCGGCATGACCGGCGTGGCGCGCGCGGCCAATGTGACCTACCTCACCATGCAGGTGGGCGAGGCCGGCACCATGGCACGCAACGCGCGCGACGTGCGCGCCATGGTGGTCGGCGTCACGCCCGACGGACCGGGCCACCCGGGACAGCCGCGCCACCTGCTCGCCGGCCGGCACCTGACGCGTGGCCACTATGAAGCGGTCGCCGATGTCGCCGCCGGCTTCGCGCTGGGCGAACGTATACGCATCCGGCGCAACGACTATACGGTGGTCGGGCTGACGCGGCGCATGGTGTCTTCCGGCGGCGACCCGATGATCTTCATCCCGCTGAAAGATGCGCAGGAAGCGCAGTTCCTCAAGGACAACGACGCCATCGTGCGCCAGCGTGCGCGCACCGCGCAGAATCCGGCGCTGAACCGCCCGGGCGTGCCCGGCATGCTGGATGCCGTGATCGCGTCGCAAAGCGTCAATCCATTCGTCAATGCGGTGCTGGTGCAGCTTGCGCCCGGTGCCGACCCGGAGTCGGTCGCGGAACCGATACGGCGCTGGAAGCGCCTGACCGTCTACACCCGCGCGCAGATGGAAGAGATCCTGGTCGCCAAGCTGGTGGCGACCTCCGCGCGGCAGATCGGCATGTTCCTCGTGATCCTCGCCATCGTCAGCGCCGCCATCGTTGCCTTCATCATTTACACGCTCACGCTGGGCAAGATCCGCGAGATCGCCGTGCTCAAGCTGATCGGCACGAAAAACCGCACGATCGCCGCGATGATCCTGCAGCAGGCGGTCGGGCTGGGCGTAATCGGTTTCATCGTCGGCAAGATCGCCGCCACCTTCTGGGCGCCGATCTTCCCGAAGTATGTGTTGCTTGAACCCGGCGATGCGCTGCGCGGATTTATCGCCGTCGTCGTTATCTGCGTGCTGTCCAGCGTGCTGGCGATCCATGCCGCACTGAAGGTTGATCCTGCGGAGGCCATCGGTGGATAAGCAAATTGACAATAAGAAAATTGACAATGCACGGCGCGGCATCCGCATCGAGGGCCTGCGCAAACGCTATGGCGAAGGCGATACCGCCGTGGATGCGCTCAAGGGCGTGGACATGGCAGTCGCCCCCGGTGAAGTGGTTGGCCTGATCGGGCCGTCAGGTTCCGGTAAGAGCACACTGCTCAAATGCCTGGGCGCAGTCATCGAGCCGACCGCGGGTCGCATGATGCTTAACGAGGAGACGATCTTTGACGACGGCTGGAAGATCAGGGATCTGCGTGCGCTGCGCCGTGACAAGATCGGCTTCGTGTTCCAGGCGCCGTACCTGATCCCTTTCCTTGACGTCACCGACAATGTCGCCCTGCTGCCGATGCTGGCGGGACGGCCCAACGCCGAGGCGCGCCAGCGCGCGCTGGAACTGCTCGATGCACTCGATGTAGCGCACCGCGCCAGGGCGATGCCGACGCAACTGTCGGGCGGCGAGCAGCAGCGGGTGGCGATTGCAAGGGCGCTGATCAACCGTCCGCCGGTGATCCTGGCCGACGAGCCGACCGCGCCGCTCGACAGCGAGCGCGCGCTCGGCGTGATCCGCATCCTCAACCGGATGGCGCGGCAGTTCGACACCGCGATCATCGTGGTCACGCATGACGAAAAGATCATCCCGACCTTCCGGCGGATCTACCATATCCGCGACGGCAGGACGGAGGAAGAAGCCGGCGAAGGCAAGCCGCTCGACTGACATCGCGCGGAACGATAGAACTGGGGCAGCGCCATTCCGCTGCACACGAGGCGAGCCTGTTTTACATCGACATGACACAAGGCCAGCCGTCATTGGAGGAAAGACACGGTATGAAAGCGTTTCAGGATTACTATCCGGAGAATGTGGCGCAATGCTATGGCTGCGGCGCACATAACGAGCACGGCCACCGCATCAAAACCTACTGGGAAGGCGACGAGTCGGTCACGCGCTACACGCCCGAGCCCTACCACACCGCCATTCCCGGCTACGTCTACGGCGGCCTGATCGCGTCGCTGATCGACTGCCACAGCACCGGCACCGCCGCCGCCGCGATGTACCGCGCGGAAGGCCGCGAGATGGACACGCTGCCGCCCTTCCGCTTCGTCACCGGCTCGCTGCATGTGGCCTACCTGAAGCCGACACCGCTGAACGGCCCGCTGGAAATCCGCGGCCGCGTCAAGGAAATCAAGGGGCGCAAGGTCGTCATCGAATCCACCGTCTATGCCAACGGCGTCGCTACGGCGAACGGCGAGGTGGTGGCGGTACAGATGCCGGAGAATTTCGGCGCCTGAGCGCAGGCATGACACGCGCCGCCCGATGGTGCTGACCTCTGCCCCGCTGTGGCTCTCGCTCGGTGCGGGCGGTGCGCTGCTGCTCGGCGTGCGTGCACTGCTCCATCGCGGCCTTGCCCCGCGGGCAACGCTGGACGGCCTACAACCGGCTGACTTCGGCTTGCCGGCACAGGCGGTGCGCATTCCCGCGGCGCGCGGCCTGGCATTGTTTGCCTGGTACGTCCCGGCAAACAATGAACAAGCTGCCCATGCGACACCTGCACCCGCGGTCGTACTCCTGCACGGATGGGGCGGCAACGCGAGCTCCCTGCTCCCCGCCGCGCGGATGCTGCACGATGCCGGTTATGCGGTGCTGCTGCCGGAGTCCCGCAACCACGGCCGCAGCGACCGCGACGGCCACAGTTCCCTGCCCCGCTTTGCCGAAGACCTTGACAGCGCGCTCGACTGGCTCAAGGCGCAGCCGGGCGTGGATCCGGCGCGCATTGCCGCACTCGGCCATTCCGTCGGCGGGGCGGCAGTGCTGCTGAGCGCTTCACGCAGGAACGACCTGCGGGCTGCCATCAGCGTTTCTGCCTTCTCCCATCCAGAAGAAATGATGCGCAGCTGGCTGGCCAGCCGACGCGTACCCTACCGGCCGATCGGCTGGCTCATCAACCGGTATGTGGAACATGTGATCGGCCACCGCTTCGACCATATCGCGCCGGTCACCACCTTGCGCCGCGTTTCCTGCCCGGTGCTACTCGTCCACGGCCGGCAGGACTCGACCGTGCCAGTCGCGCATGCGTCCCGAATCCTGCAATGCAGTGGGTCGGCCGAAGCCAGGCTCATTGAGCTCGACGGCACGCACGAAGCCTTCACGGACATGGAACTGGCGATGCAACACCTTCGCGGTTTCCTCGACGAGACTTGCGGCCAGCCGGCGGGCACCGCCAGCGATTCCCTTCGCTAAGACAGTGCCAGCCTGACTGGCTCGACGCCGGCGCTGGCCGCCTTTCACCTCCCTGCACGCATGCCGTTGCAGCTCAACTTCTACACTGGCAGCAAATCTTTCTGCCACTGCCTGCCACCGCCAGTGATTGGCAGCAAAAGCATCGCCCGGTCGAGCGCTCTTGAAAATATAAGTCTTTGATTACACGGGATAAAGATCAGATTTTCCGATTGGCATGCCTCTTGCGCTATTCCTCCTAAAAAAATAAAGAGCACAAACAATGGGGGAGCAAATGGCAATAATGAAGCGAAGGTTCTTCGCCGCGGGACTGCTGCTGTCAGGTCTGATGTTTTTGCACCTGACCAGCGCCCAGGCATCCACCGCAGCTGTGGCGTCGGAAGCCAAGACGGTCACTGTGGCCACTGCGGCCAAACCAGCAGCCAAGTCGGCGTCGAAATCGACGACCGACCATACGCTGCTGGACGAACTGAAAGGACCGTTCAAGACCGGCCCCGATGTGACCAAGGCCTGCCTGAAGTGCCACAACACCGCCGGCCATCAGGTCATGGACAGCATCCACTGGAAGTGGGAAGCGACCAGCCCGACCACCGGCAAGAAGCTCGGCAAGCAGTTCGCGGCCAACAACTTCTGCGGCTCCGTCCTCTCCAATGAAACGCGTTGCACCAGCTGTCACGCAGGCTACGGCTGGACCGACAAGGGCTTCGATTTCACCAAGCAGGAAAACGTCGATTGCCTTGCCTGCCATGACAAGTCAGGCACATACAAAAAGGTCCCGACCGACGGCGGCCATCCGCTGTACGAAGCACGCGAGATGCTCAAGGGCAGCGGCAAGATCGTGCAGCCGCCGGACCTGGCAAAGATCGCGCAGAGCGTCGGCAAGCCCGGCCGCGACAACTGCGGCGCCTGCCACTTCAACGGCGGGGGTGGCGATGCGGTCAAGCACGGCGACCTCGACACCTCGCTGAAGAAGCCGAGCCGCGACCTCGATGTGCACATGTCGCCCGACGGTGCCAACATGGTGTGCGCCGACTGCCACACCTTCAACGCGCACCAGCCCTCCGGCAGCCGTTATGCGGCGACGGCGAAGGACAAGCACGGGCTCGACTTGCCGAAGGACGACCACAACCGTGCCACCTGCGAGTCCTGCCACAGCGACAAGCCGCACAAAAAGCCGCAGATCGACATGCACACGGCCAAGGTTGCGTGCCAGACCTGCCACATCCCGGAATTCGCGCGCGGCGGCATCGCGACCAAGACCTGGTGGGACTGGTCGACCGCCGGCAAGAAGGACGCGAACGGCAAGCCGATCTTCATCAAGGATGATCACGGCCATCTGACCTACTCGGCAGAGAAAGGCGATTTCAAATACGGCGAGAACGTGCGCCCCACCTACAAGTGGTACAACGGGGTCGTCAATCAGATCACCATCACCGACAAGATCGACGACAGCAAGATCCTGGAGCTGAATGCCGTCGAAGGTTCCGCCAAGGACCCGAACGCCCGCATCTGGCCGTTCAAGGTCATGCGCGGCAAGCAGCCGTACGACAAGGTCAACAAGACGCTGGTGGTCAACCATGTGTACGGCAAGGACGATACCTCGTTCTGGGAAAACTTCGACTACGACAAGTCGATCAAGGCCGGCATGGACTACGCAGGCTTCCCGTACAGCGGCCAGTACGGATTCATCGAAACGCGCATGAACTGGTTCACCACGCACATGGTGGCGCCAAAGGAAAAAGCGGTGCCCTGCGCGGAGTGCCATACACGCGCGTCCGACGGACGGCTGGCGGAGATCACTGACCTCTACCTGCCCGGACGAGACCGCAATGCGCTCGTCGACCTGCTCGGCAGCATCGCCATCTTCGGCGCCATCGGCGGCAGCCTGGCGCATGGCCTGTTCCGCATCGTAGCCCGCCGTCGCAAGGAGAATGCATGATGAGCACCGAACGTATCTATATCTACAAACGCTACGAGCGCTTCTGGCACTGGTCGCAGGCCGCGCTGATCATCACGATGATGCTGACCGGCTTTGAAGTGCACGGCAGCTATACGCTGTTCGGCTTCAAGCTGGCGGTGCGCGTGCATACGTTCTCCGCATGGGCCTTGCTCGTGCTGTGGGCCTTCACGATCTTCTGGCAGTTCACCACGGGCGAATGGCGCCAGTACCTGCCGACCCTGAAAAACGTCTCGGCGATGGTCAACTACTACACCTTCGGCATTTTCAGGAATGCGCCGCATCCGTTCCGCAAGACGGTTGTGCAAAAGCACAATCCGCTGCAGCGGCTGGCCTACCTGGCGCTGCTTGCGTTCATCTCGCCGCTGATCTGGGTTTCCGGCCTGCTGTATCTGTTCTACGCCGACTGGGCAACGCTTGGCATCGCCAGTTACCTGTCGCTTGAGTTCGTCGCCGTGGCGCATACGGCAGCGGCCTTCCTGATGACCGCATTCGTCTTCGGCCACGTATACCTGACCACGACGGGCCATACGCTCTTCGCCCATATCAAGGCCATGATCACCGGCTGGGAGGAAGTCGAGAAGCACTGATCAACCGTTTTACATCGCAGCGCGGCAGCTCAACGCGCGCGATACCGTTTGTGCCGTTCCTGAGCTTTGCGGCAGCGCGCTGTCCGGTCTCACAACGCCGGACAGCGCTTTTTTTTGCGGCCGGGTGTCCCACCTTCATGTGCCGGCCAGTTCGTAGACGGCGAGTTCACGCCTGCAACCGAGCCTGCCATGCCGGCATCTTTCAAAGAAGGCTGGATACAGGCAGAGAATTCATCGCTGCATGCTGCATCTCACATTCGGATGGCGATGCGTGGCAGCTGATTCCGGCTCACAAGCAAGGCACGCAATCGCTTTGTGACGAGCTGCTCCCTTATACCTGCCAGCCACCGCGTCCGCGCGGCATATTGCGCTCCAACACCTCCGCTCGCCCTCCGCCTGTCCCATGAGAGAGGTATCGGCCCATGCACAGCGTCGCGTTAATGTCACGCACGTTTGTGGCGCCACAATGCCACGGAAAATTCCGTTCCGCCAATTGCAAAAGCTCGCTACACTTCGGCAGGCGTGCCGCTGCCCAGTAAGCGGCACGCCTGATTCTGCCCGGGTGGCGCCAGCCCGCCCGACTTATCCAGTTCGAGGTTTATTTGAAGCTCTTTTCATCGCTCTATTCCCGCGCCATGACGTGGTCCCGGCATCCCCATGCGCCGTGGTATCTCGGCGGCATAAGCTTTGCCGAATCGTCGTTCTTCCCGGTTCCGCCGGATGTCATGCTTGCCCCCATGTGCCTCGCCAACCCGCGGCGCGCCTGGTTTTTTGCTTTCCTCACGACGCTGACCTCGGTCCTCGGCGGACTGTTCGGGTACATCATCGGTTATTTCGCGCTGGACGCTATATTGCCGTGGCTGCAAGAAAGCCGTTACTGGCCGGCCTACCAGACTGCCGTTGCCTGGTTCGAGCGCTGGGGGTTCTGGGCCGTGTTCGTGGCCGGCTTCTCGCCTATTCCGTACAAGGTGTTCACCATTGCTGCCGGCGCGATGTCGATGGCCTTGCTGCCCTTTACCATTGCCTCGGTCATCGGCCGGGGATTGCGCTTTTTCCTCGTGGCAGGATTGATGGCATGGGGCGGCTCGCGCATGGAGGCGCTGCTGCACCGCTATGTTGACCGCCTCGGCTGGGCGACGGTCGCCATCGTTACAGTGTTCGCCGTTGTCTATAGCAGCAGGTGATGCGCAGGGATGCGATGGTGCGGGTGTCTTTCCTTAGGGCTGCATCTTGCTTCGCAATTCCTCCGCGCTGCAGGCAAAACCTGCAGCGCCCAGTCGCCCTTCATTGACGGGAATCACTGTCACGCAACCCTTCTGGTGCGGGAACATTGCCAGGTCAGCCTCTTCCCGTCCGGGCACAATCGGACAAGGCTTGTTGCATAACCGCGGCAGCGCAACGCGCGCAATACCGCTTGTGCCCTTCCTGAGCTTTGCGGCAGTGCGCTGTCCGGTCTCATCACGCCGGACAGCGTTTTATTTTTGCCGAATTTTGCTGGCTTTTCCGACCGCCGTTGACATAACCACCGAGAGCGCCCTTATCAGGCATGCACAACCACACGATCACGTCCGGCGTGTTTTGCTTCGTACAGCGCCATATCGGCACGGTGCATCGTAATCTCTACCGACGAATCGTCGCGCTTCAGCTGGGTCAGTCCGATGCTCGACGTGACAGGAATCGTCTTCCCTTCGAATTCCAGCGTCGATTCGCGGATGGTCTTGCATAGCGTCTCTGCATATTGCCGTGCCTTGTCCATGCCGGTTTCCGTCAGCAGAACGGCAAACTCTTCGCCGCCGATCCGTCCGGTGAAATCCGATCGTCGTGCTGCACCGCGCAGCAGGCCGGCGACATGTTTGAGCATTGCATCGCCAGTCGCGTGCCCGTAGGTGTCATTGATTTTCTTGAAGTGGTCCAGGTCGACCATCAGCAGGCATGCCTGCACGCCGGGATAACGCTGCACGCGCGCCATTTCGGTTTCCAGCGCTTCCAGAAAGCTGCGGCGGTTGCCGAGACCGGTCAGCGCATCGGTGGTGGCAAGGTTCTTGAGCGTGTGCTCCATTTCCTTACGGGCGGAAATGTCGGTATGGGTGCCGACCATGCGCAGTGGCACGCCGGCCTTGTCGCGCAATATCACCATGCCGCGGTCGAGTATCCATTTCCAGTTGCCGTTCTTGCAGAGCACGCGGTGTTCATTGATGTAGCTGTCGGACCTGCCCTCGAAGTGTTCCGTGACGTCGTGCATGACGTGTTCCATGTCATCTGGGTGGACGCGCATCTTCCATTCATCCAGGCTATTGCCGATTTCTTCCGGCGCGTAGCCGAGCATCGCCTTCCAGCCGCGCGAGAAGACCACGGTGCCGGCCGCCACGTCCCAGTCCCAGACACCGTCACCGGCGGCCTCCAGCGCGAGGCGCCAGCGCTCCTCATTGGCCATCAGTTTGGCAGCGACCTTCCGGCGTTGCCCGATCGCGCGCACGTTCAGGTAACCGATCAACAGGAGCAGAAGGGAGACGCCGCTGCCGACCACAATCAGCAAGCGCCTTTGCGCGTAATAAGGCTTGAGGATCACGTCAATGGCATGACCGATCACAATGACGAGCGAATAACGGTCGAGCTTTTTCCATGCGTACAGCCGTGCAACACCGTCGATTTGCGAAACGCTGCTGAAAAAACCGACGTCGGGCGTCAGGTCATCGAGAAAAGGCAGATGCGTCACTTTTTTCCCGATCGCCTCTTTCGGATCGGGATACCTGGAAAGAAACTCCCCGCTGCTGCGTACCAGGTTGAATGCGGCACGTTCCGGAAGCGTGCTGGACTTGACGAACGCGTAGAAGTATTCGGGTGATACCGACAGGACCAGCACGCCGGCAAATTGCGCATTCCTGTCGTAGATCGGCCGGGTGAACTGCACGGTCCATCGCTTGGATACGCGACCAAGCAAGGGCTCGCTGATATACAGCTCATCGATGTTCCTGGAGCGATGGACGCGGAAATGCTCGCGGTCGCTCAGGTCCAGCGGTTTGTCCGGCTGCTCGAGGTTAGTGAATGCCATGATCCCGTTGGCATCAATGACGGCGACCTGCACCGCCCTGTCACGCTCGAGGTAAGCCTGCCGGTTGCGCACGACGGCCGGAAAGCGCGCCGGGTCGTCCAGCCAGCGATCGCGCAGGTCAAGCAGCGTGACGTCGATTTCCTTGACCGAGGCTTCGACATCCTGCGCAGCAGCCTGAGTGAGGTTGAGGAGATCGTCGCGGCTCTTGGCGAACGACGCTTCATGGATGCGTTGCAGGTCGAAAAAAATAACCGCCCACAACGTCATGATGAGCGCAAAAACGGCGACGAACACCCGAAAGTAGGCGGCTCTTCCCGGGGCATCCCCTGTATTGCCGATCATTGCGTCGTCCATGGAACCGTCCTTGCCGTTGTCGATTCGTGACAGGTTTGGCCGCCCTGTGTTTGCCTCGCCCATGGCTGATCCAGGCATTTTCCGCTTTGGGAAAACAAATGGAACGCGAAGGCGCTACACAGGCAAGTCGGAGACAGTTCGTGTTTTCTGTTGTCCAGTGCGGCCTGCTTTTTCTGTTTCTTGCGACTCTCCTATTTATTACTTTCTATGATTGCCACGGGCATGGCAATCGTTTTATCGCAACAACGGGCATCAAGGAAAATCAAGGAAACGCCGGCACAACGGTAGCGAGAACGATCGGTGTTCCAAAGGGCTGCAGGCAATTTCTCGCATGAAACTCACAGAAACTAACGCGTCCCAGTCAGCTGCAACAATCGCCTGAAATGAAACGGCGCACCGAGTGGCGCGCCTGGAGGGAAGGCTTGCCGGTCTGCGCTTATTCCGGCACGCAAATCTGACCGCACCGTGCCGCGATGACTGTGCGAAGCGCCAGCAGCATGAGGACCATGGAAAGCACCGCGAGCAGCAGGAAAGCAATGATCGCGAACATTGTGGCAGTCGTCTCCTGGTACATCGTGATCGTCGCGGTGGTGAGCGCAGCCAGCGGGAAGGAATACGCCCATGACGATACGAAGAATGGCAAGCGCACGAACTGCGTCACGCTGCCGGCCAGCACCAGCGCCAGGAACAAAGCCGTGTAGTACAGCACCCGGCCGAAAGCATCGACATGGCCGGTCAGTGCCATCCATGCGAGGAATCCGACCGACGGCGGCGCCAGCAGGATGAACAGCGTCGGCATCAGGCGCGGCGGCAGCGCTTCATGGAAGAACAGGCGATACATCACGATGGTCAGCAACACCAGCCAGAACACGATGCCGATGCTGAAGAAGAACCACGACAACTCCGTCGCACCGATCTTCGCGCCGGCAATCGGTACGATGATGTTGCCGACGACGGGGATGAACCACGCCGGGTTGGCATGCTTGATGTCGTAATGGCTGTGGTGGATCCAGCTGCCGATGACGCGCAGCGTCAGCCCTAGCTGCACGACGGCGCCTGCCGCCCACAATGCCGTGGCGGCATGCGGCACAGTGTCCAGCCAGGAAATCGCCAGCAGCAGCATCCCGATCGGGATCGTGGAGAGGAAGTTGATACGGATCGGATGCCGCGCCTCGGCAATTGCAGCAGACGAGTGCCGGACCCACTTCATGGCGTAAGCAGCCATCAGTAACAGGAACAGCGCCGTGGCAAACAGGCGGACAGCATCGCCGATCACTGCGGGCGCGCCGAGCACGGCATGCGCCTTCTGCCAGGCGATGGCGAGCCCGGCCACGCCCATCACGGACGAAAACAGCCCGACCGGAAAGTGCTCCAGTCTGCTCCCGTGCTTCGCCATGGTCGGCGTCCCTTGAACGGTGGTACTCATCAAAACATCTCCCTGATAGAGGTTGGATAGCGGAGCGAATGGCAGCCTCAGCGGTCGCTCACCGACGGAGCAGAAACAGCACCGCCTGACAGCGTGCGTCTCGTATTCGTCCACTTCACTAGAGCGGTTTCGCCCTGACCTGCTCGCCGATGCCGGACGCCTTGCCTCTGTCACCAATACTCAAGATACGTGCCAACAGGAACATTTCCGGTTTAATCCTTTATATTCAAGCATTTACCCACACTTCCCTTAACAAGCAGACGGAAAGCGAGCGGATATCAAACTGCCACGCCGCCACGATCGGCAGAATGGCAGACAGATATGCCAGCCTTGTGTCTGGAAATGACGCCTGTCAGCGCTGCCTGGACGCTGCGAACAGGTAAAAAAATCGCCCCGCAGATACGGGGCGAACGTCGGTCGCCTGCTTGTGGCTTGTCTGTCGCTTGTGCTTCGCTTACCTTGCAGCTGCAGCCGCAAATTCGTCATACGCCGCAATGGCGTTGGCGGAGTACATCAGCGAAGGTCCCCCGCCCATGTACACCGCCATGCCGAGCGCCTCTTCCACTTCGGCCTTGGTCGCGCCGAGCTTGACCAGTGCCTGCATGTGGAAACCGATGCAGGCGTCGCAGTGGGCGGCAATGCCCAGCGCAAGTGCGATCAGCTCCTTGGTCTTCTTGTCCAGCGCGCCGTCGCGTGTGGCCGCGCGCGCCATGTCGCTGAAGCCTTTCATCACATCGGGGATGTCGGCGCGCAGCGTGGCAAGGTTTTTGGAAACAGACTGTGTGACTTCAGTGTAGTTGGGCGGGAAAGTACTCATGCTTGTTTTCCTGATGGGTTGGTGACGGTTTACTTTTTCATGCGGCAGCTATTGATTCCGAACGGCAGGTACGCCGGGCAGAAGCGGAACAGGCCGGTTGCCAGTGGCAACAGGCCGATCCAGCCCCAGGGTCCGATAGCGCCGAGCGCGGCAGCGATGACGAGGATCGCGCCAATCGCGATGCGGAGGATACGGTCGATACTTCCTACGTTTGCTTTCACAGTGTTCTCCTTGGTTAAAGAATGTTTGATCACGCGTGCATCAGCGCATCAGCCCATCAGCGCTTGCGCGCGACCAGCCCGATCAATGCCGAGCGGCCGCGATGGTGGTTGCCCTCGGCGAGGTCGTCTTCATACGCGCGCAGCTCGAGGATATCCATCTGCGGGAAAGCCGCGCGCAGCATGTCCTCGGTGTACAGGTTCTCCACCGCCGACGGGCCGCCGGTCTTGTACACGAGCTGCTGCGGCGTGTATCCCTGCAGCAGCAGGATGCCGCCCGGCTTGAGGCTGGCGACCATGTTGGCGAACAGGCGAGCGCGAACCTCCGGATCAGCAAACTGCACGAAGATCGCGACGACGCCGTCATATGTCGCGGCCGGCCATGCATACCGCTCACAATCGGCAATCTCGTAGCGGACAGCCACGCCGGACTGCTCGGCCAGCTTCTTCGCCTTGGCCACCCCGACATCCGAAAGGTCGAACGCATCGACGGCCAGTCCCTGCTGCGCGAGAAAGACGCTGTTGCGTCCTTCGCCATCGGCCACGCACAGCACGCGCTGGCCCGGTTGCCACAGCCCGGCATGGCTGCGCAGGTAAGCATTCGGCTCGGTGCCGAAGATGTATTCCGATTCCTGATAGCGACCATTCCAGAGGGCAAGCGCCTCCTCGGGACTGAGGCGCGCCGGCGACGGCGTACGGTTTGCAGAGTTGCTCATCGCCCCTTCCCCTTCGTCCGGCCGGCGGTCTGGAAAAACGCCTCGCGCTCACGCGCCGTCTGCTCGAACTGGCGGGCGATGCTGCCGCACACCAGGTCGCACAGCGCGTACACCGATTCATCGGCGATGCGGTAATAGACGCTGGTGCCGCGACTCTCCTTCGCGACCAGCCCGTGCTTACCCAGGATGGCGAGGTGGCGCGAGATGTTGGCGGAGGTGTACTCGCACAGCTCTGCCAGCTCGCCGACATTCCGCTCGCCACCGCGCAGCAGGCTCAGGATGTGCAGCCGCGTCGGCTCGGCAAGCGCCTGGAAATAGGCAGCAATCTGCCCCAATGCCTCTTTCGGTAAATCTTTCATGTTTGGTCCTATTGAACACGCGAAGCCCATATTTGCCTCGTATCAACGCAAGTGTACATTCATTTGCTTAATCAACTATTTGCATATTTAAGCGTTTAGTTACATAATAAACGCGTTGACGCCGGAACGCAAACATTGATGAGTTCGGCAAAGCAGAACCGGGAGAATACAGATGCGAAACAAGAATCGAGTTGGCGCGATTGTCATGGCGGCTTTTATCGCCGCGCCGATTCCGGCAATGGTGCTGGCCGCTCCAGCGGACCTCACCACCGCCGTCGTGCAGTCCAACAGCGTGGCTGGCACATCCAGCTTTGACGGCATCGTCGAAGCCGTGCGCCAGACCGTGATCGCCGCCCAAGTGCAAGGCGCAGTCACGGAGCTCAATGTCAAGGCGGGCGACACCGTCAAGGCTGGCCAGGTGCTGCTGCGCATCGACGCGCGCACCGCCTCGCAGAACAGCGCCGCCAGCCGCGCACAGGTCCAGGCTGCACGCAGCGCATTGAATGTTGCGACGCGCGAATACGAACGCCAGAAGACGCTGCTGGCGAAGGAATACATCAGCCAGGCTGCCTTTGAACGCGCGGAAGCGCAATACCGCGCCACGACCGCAGAACTGAATGCGCAAATCGCGCAGGCCAGTGCCGCCGACATCCAGTCCGGCTTCTTCGTCGTCAAGGCGCCCTACTCCGGCGTGGTGTCGGAAGTGCCGGTCTCGCTGGGTGACATGGCGATGCCGGGCCGGCCGCTGCTGACGCTGTACGATCCGGCCGCACTGCGGGTGACCGCCTCGGTGCCGCAGACGGCACTCGCGCAGTTTGCCGATAACACACCGGCCAAAGTCGAACTTCCCGCATTGCCGGCTGACCGCCAGTGGCTTGACCGGCCGCAGGTGCAGGTCTTGCCGACCTTCGACGCCAATACGCATTCCGGACAGGTGCGCGTGAACCTGCCGGAAGGCATCAAAGGCGCCACGCCGGGCATGTTTGCGCGCGTCTGGGTCGAGAACACCACAGCCGCCGGCGCATCTGCCGGCCGCCTGTTCGTGCCGTCGTCGGCCATCGTGCGCCGTGCAGAGGTCACCGGCCTGTATGTGATCGATACAAAGGGCCGGCCGGTGCTGCGCCAGATCCGCCTTGGCCGCACGCAGGACAACATGGTTGAAGTGCTGTCCGGCGTCAATTCCGGGGAACGTGTCGCGCTTGACCCGCAAGCGGCGGCACGTGCACGCTAAGGACCAAGGGAAGACGATGAATACTCCGCTTGGCATTTCCGGCCGCATCGCCGCCTTCTTTCAGACGGCGCGCATCACGCCGCTGCTGGCGCTGGTGGCGCTGCTGCTTGGCGTCTTCGCCGTACTCGTTACACCGCGGGAAGAGGAGCCGCAGATCAATGTGACGATGGCCAATGTGCTGATTCCCTTCCCCGGCGCGTCCGTGGTCGATGTGGAACAGATGGTCGCCACACCTGCCGAACAGGTGCTGTCGCAGATCGAGGGCGTGGAGCACGTGATGTCGGTGTCCCGCCCCGGCATGGCCGTGATGACGGTGCAGTTCAAGGTCGGCGTGCCGCGCACGGAAGCGCTGGTGCGCCTGCACGACACCATCAACACCAATGCCGACTGGCTGCCGAAGGGCCTGGGCGTGCTCGATCCGCTGATCAAGCCGAAAGGCATCGACGATGTGCCGATCGTCACGCTCACGCTGTACAGCAAGAACGAGGCGGTCGGCGCCTACGACCTCGAGCGTGTCGCGCACAGCATCGAGGCCGACCTCAAGCGCGTGCCCGGCACCCGCGAAGTCGTCACCATCGGCGGTCCCGGCCGCGCGGTGCTGGTGGAACTCGACCCCGCGCGCATGAACGGCTTCGGCGTCACCGTGGCTGACATGCGCGCCGCGCTGCAGTCGGCCAACCTCGGTCTGCCGGTCGGCGAACTCCTGGTCGGCAACAAGGCCGTCGCGGTGGAGTCCGGCCCCTTCCTCAAGAACGCGCAGGAAGTCGGCGAACTGGTCGTTGCCGCACGCAACGGCAAGCCGGTGTTCCTGCAGGATGTGGCCGCCGTGCGCGACGGCCCGCTGCCCGCGTCGAAGTATGTGTGGCATGGCGTCGCCGGCAAGAATGCCAGTGAATATCCTGCCGTCACCATCGCCGTCACCAAGAAGCCGGGCGAAAACGCAATCGACGTCGCCAACGCCCTGATGCAGCGCGTCGACGTGCTGAAAAACACCGTGATCCCCGATGGCGTGGAAGTGGCGGAAACCCGCAACTACGGCGCCACCGCCAACGACAAGGCGCAGAAGCTGATCCAGAAACTGCTGTTCGCCACGATGTCGGTGGTGGCGCTGGTGTTCTTTGCACTCGGCCGCCGCGAAGCCGCCATCGTCGGCACCGCGGTGATCCTGACGCTCACCGTCACGCTGTTCGCCTCATGGGCATGGGGCTTCACGCTTAACCGCGTGTCGCTGTTTGCACTGATCTTCTCCATCGGTATCCTGGTCGACGATGCGATCGTGGTGGTCGAGAACATCCATCGCCACCAGCAGCTCACGCCCGGCAAGCCGCTCGTGGAAATCATTCCGCTCGCCGTTGACGAAGTCGGCGGCCCGACCATCCTTGCCACGCTGACAGTGATTGCCGCGCTGCTGCCGATGGCCTTCGTGTCCGGCCTGATGGGCCCGTACATGAGCCCGATCCCGATCAATGCCAGCATGGGCATGCTGCTGTCGCTCGCGATTGCATTTGCGGTCACGCCGTGGCTGGCGCGCATCTGGATGAAATCGTCGCACGGCACATCTGCCGATCACGGCCAGCACGGCCTTGCCGCAAAGCTGGAACCGCTGTTCAACCGCATCTTCCGCCCGCTGCTGGACGACAAGAAAGGCAAACGCAACCGCCGCCTGCTCGGCCTCGGCGTCGCCGGCCTGATCGCCATCTCGATGCTGCTGCCGGTGGCCGGACTGGTGTTGCTGAAAATGCTTCCCTTCGATAACAAGTCGGAGTTCCAGGTCGTCGTCGACATGCCGGCCGGTACGCCGGTCGAGCGCACCGCGGCCGTGTTGCACGAGCTTGGCGGCTACCTGTCCACCGTGCCGGAAGTGACCAACTACCAGGCGTATGCGGGCACTGCCGCGCCGATCAACTTCAACGGCCTGGTGCGCCAGTACTACCTGCGCGCCGGCGGCGACGTCGGCGACATCCAGGTCAACCTCGTCGACAAGGCGCACCGCGACGACCAGAGCCATGCGATCGCGACCCGCGTGCGCCCTGCGCTGCAGGAGATCGGCCGCCGCTTCGGCGCCAACGTGAAAGTGATTGAAGTGCCGCCCGGCCCGCCGGTATTGGCACCGATCGTTGCCGAAATCTACGGACCGGAAGCCGAAGGCCGCCGCCAGGTCGCGAAAGCCGTGCGCGCCGTGTTCGACAAGACCGAAGGCGTGGTCGATGTGGACGACAACAGCATCGTCGATGCACCGAAGACCATGCTCCTAGTGGACCGCCGCAAGGCCGCACTGCTCGGCGTGCCGCAGCAGGCGATCGTCAGCACACTGGCCGCCGGCCTCGGTGGTGAAGAAGCCGCGTATCTGCACGACCAGAGCAAATACCCCGCCGCTGCCACGCTGCAGCTGCCGGCGGACCGCCACGGCGACCTCGATGCGCTGCTGCAGCTGGCCGTGCGTTCCGCCACCGGCAAGCTGGTGCCGATCCGCGAGCTGGTGACGGTCAGCGACACGCTGCGCGAGCAGCCGGTCTATCACAAGGACCTGCTGCCGGTGAACTATGCGGTGGCCGACATGGCCGGCAAGGTGGACAGCCCGCTGTACGGCATGTTTGCGATGCGCGATGACCTGTCGAAGATCGCTGTGCCGGGCGGCGGCAAGCTGGATGAATATTTCATCAGCCAGCCGGAAGATCCGTATCGCAGCTATGCGATCAAGTGGGACGGCGAATGGCAGATCACGTACGAGACCTTCCGCGACATGGGCGCCGCCTATGCAGTCGGCCTGATCCTGATCTATCTCTTGGTGGTGGCGCAGTTCGGCTCCTACCTGACGCCGCTGATCATCATGGCGCCGATCCCGCTGACGATCATCGGCGTGATGCCCGGCCATGCCCTCCTCGGCGCGCAATACACCGCCACCAGCATGATCGGCATGATCGCACTGGCCGGCATCATCGTGCGCAACTCCATCCTGCTGGTGGACTTCATCAACCTGCAGGTGCGCTCCGGCATGCCATTCAAGGATGCCGTGGTGAACTCCGCCGTCACGCGAGCACAGCCGATCATGCTGACCGGCCTGGCCGCGATGCTGGGCGCGTTCTTCATCCTGGATGACCCGATCTTCAACGGCCTCGCGATCTCGCTGATCTTTGGCATCCTGGTCTCCACCATGCTGACGCTGGTGGTGATCCCGCTGCTGTACTACGTCGCTTACCGCAACCGTCTTTCTTTTATCACTCAACAAGGAGCATGACCATGACCTCTTGGCAAATCGTCCGTATCGTCGCCGGCACTTTCATCCTGCTGTCCCTGGCGCTGGGCATTCCCGGCAGCCCGATGTTCGTCAGCGAGTGGTGGCTGGCATTCACCGCCTTCGTCGGCGTCAACCTGCTGCAGAGCGGCTTCACCAAGTGGTGCCTGATGGAGAGCATGCTGCGCAAGTTCGGTATCCGTCCCGGTTGCTAAGGAACGGCCATGCATCTCGTCTGTCACTCGTGTGGCGCCGTCAATCGCGTGCCGGAAGCCCGGATGCAGGACGGCCCGGTGTGCGGCATATGTGGCACTGCGCTGACGGCTGCCGAACCCGTCAACCTGGACGACACACGGCTGCCGACCTTCCTCGCGAAGACCGAACAACCGGTGCTGGTCGACTTCTGGGCCGAGTGGTGCGGTCCCTGCAAGATGATGGCGCCGCAGTTTGCGGCAGCGGCAAGGCAATTGCCCGGCGTGCGATTCGTCAAGGTGGACACCGAAGCCAGCCCTGCCGCCAGCGCCCGCTACGCAATACGCAGCATCCCGACACAGATCCTGTTCATCGGCGGGCGTGAAGTTGCACGCATTTCCGGCGCGATGTCGGCGCAGGACATCGTCGCGTGGGTGCGGTCCCGTTTGTAGTCCACTACTGCATAAAGATGACCATGAAACACAAGCGCATATCGATAGCCTTGTCTGCCACCCTCCTCGCCTTGTCCGCGCAGATTGCCGGTGCCACAGACCTTCTGCAGGCATGGCAGGCCGCGCAGCAGCACGACCCTGAGTTCGCAGCAGCCCGCTCCGCCGCCGAGGCCGGCAGCACCCGGCGCGACCAGGCGCGCGCATTGTGGCTGCCGTTGGTGGCGCTGACTGCCGGCGCCGGGCGCATGACGAATGAAACCAGCATGAGCGGCGCACGCTTCTCCGCGCCCGGCTTCGGCCAGTCCAGCGGTGTGGCGTTCGATACCTCGGTCACCAACGGCAGCATGGAACGCTATACGCTTTCTGCCAAGCAGCCGCTGATCAGCCGCGAACGGCTCGCGCAGAGCCGCCAGCTGTCGCTCGCCGCCGATGTCGCCGAGGCTGAATGGCAGAACGCGCGGCAGGCATTGATGCTGCGCGTGGCCGAGCGCTATTTCGATGTCGTCCTCGCATCCGAAACGGTGCGCATGTTGCGGAAGCAGCAGGCAGCGGTCGAACGTGCACTGACGGAAGCGCGCGACCGTTTCAAGCTCGGCGACACCCCGGTCACCGACACGCACGAGGCCGCCGCCCGTGCCGAAACGGTACGCGCACAGGTATTGGCCGCCGAAACCGAATTGCAGCTCAAGCAGAACGCCTTTGCCGACCTCACCGGCATGCCGGCCGGGCAGCTGGCGGCGTTGCGCGCCGATGCCGATCCGACCAGGCCGTCGATCGACACGCTGGAGCGCTGGATCGCAGATGCATCGGAAAACAATCCGGGCCTGCTGATGCAGGCAAAAAACCAGTCGGCCGCGAAGGAAGAAGTGGCCAAACACAGCGCTCTCGGCGCGCCTTCGCTCGATCTCGTTGCGCAAGTCGGGCGCGACCGCCTGCATGGCAGCGGCGATTTCGGCAGCGCGGAGAACGAGTCGAACAACCGCATGATCGGCGTGCAGCTGACGATCCCGCTGTTTACCGGCGGCTATCGCAGCGCAAAGCATGCGGAGGCGCTGCACCTCGCCGACAAGGCGCGCTCCGACGGCGAACACCTGCGCAAGCAAGTCACGCAGCAGACGCGTGCCGCGTGGCTGGGCATTTCGGTCGGTGCCGGCCGCATCGCCGCGCTGGAACAGGCGTTGAAAGCAAGCCAGGCGAGGCTGGATGCGACGCGCCTTGGCCGTTCGGTAGGCGACCGCACCACGCTGGACCTACTCAATGCAGAGAACGATGCGACCAGTGCCGAGCTGGCGCTATTACAGGCGCGCATCGGCGTGGCGCTCGACCGGCTGCGGCTAGCCGCGCTGGCGGGCCGCCTCGACGAAAATGCGCTGCAGCCGATCAACGCGATGCTGCAGCAGTAGGCAGCATCTAATTCGCACCTGCCTTGCCGAACAAGATACGGGCCGGTGCATATCGAACTTCATATCAAAGGAAACACCATGGGCATTTTTGGAAAACTGCTGGATTCCCTGACCGGAGCGGACGAACCGCTGCCGGAGAACGCCGTCCTGATCGACGTCCGATCCCCGGAGGAGTTTTCGTCGGGCCATATCAAGGACGCGATTCCCCTGCCGCTCAATTGCCTCACGCGCGACATCGGCAGTGTCGTGGTCGACAAGGCAACGCCGATCATCGTGTACTGCCAGAGTGGCGGGCGCTCTGCGATGGCGCGACGTGCCTTGACGGACATGGGCTACCAGACCGTGGTCAACGGCGGCGGCGTGCGTTCGCTTGCTGCGCGCATGGGGCGTGAAATTTCCAGGTGAACGTGGCGCGCGGCTCCACGTCGTGCAATGCCGACAAGTCTTCACGAAGCTGAACGGCGTTGACGCAGCGGCGTGCGCCATCGGGCGAGCCTTGGCGTCGGGTCGTTTGCTGGCGGCTTGCGCAGCGCTCCCTCTCCCCCGGCCCCTCTCCCGCAAGCGGGAGAGGGGTGCAATAGGTTACAACTGCTGGGAACTGATCTCCATTGGTGGCAGCTGGCGTCCACTAATGTCTGCCGACAATCGTGTGCGCTTTCCGCCGGCTGGCGTACACCGTACCGCAGCACCACTTTCGCTTGAACCTCGCCAGCGAGGGCATGTCAAAAAGGCACATTCACCTTTACGAAGGAGAACAATGTGCCATCTGCAACCATAGAGCGTGTAGAAATCAATACCTCCCCTGCCATCAATCGCCAAATGGAAGACCGGCTCAGGGAAAATGTTTCCCGCTATCTCGATGCCGACCGGGAAACCATCGACCGGCGCCTGGAAGAGCTCGACAAGGAATGGAATGTCGAGCGTTTCATTGAAACCGAAGCGCCGCTGATGATCGGCCTTGGTGTTGCGCTTGGCGCCATGCATGATCGCAGATGGTTCGCCGTGCCGGTGCTCGCCGCGGGCATGGTCATCCTGCACAACCTGCAGGGCTGGTATCCGCTGCTGCCGCTGTTCCGCCGCCTTGGCGTGCGCAGCCAGAACGAGATCGAACAGGAGCGCAGCGCACTGCGCATCCTGCGTGGCGACCATGAAGCGTATCGTTCGCAGGCGCAGTCACCGCAGGCTCAGCAATCTCAGCAGTCGCAAAACCAGCCGCAGCAAGGCACGCTCCATTGAGGAGGCCATCATGATTCCAGATACAGCAATGCGCGTGGCACACCACACGGCGCCGCATGTCAACGAACGCATCCAGCAGAAAGCACAGGAAAGGATCTCGGCGTACGGCAGCGGCGACCGCGCCGCAGTGATCTCTTATCGTCTGGGAGAGCTCGGCCGCGAGTGGGACGTGGAGCGCACACTGCAGACCAACTTTGCGGTGTTCTCCATGATCGGCCTCGCGCTCGCCACCTCGGTCAACAAGCGCTGGTATGCGATGGCAGGCGGCGTGCCGGCATTCATGGTCCAGCACGCGCTGCAGGGCTGGTGCCCTCCGCTGGCGGCGCTGCGCCGTTTCGGATTTCGCACGTCAAAAGAGATCAACGAGGAACGCTTTGCACTGAAGGCGATGCGCGGCGACTTTGACGAAGCAGCGCGCTCGCGCGATGTCGATGCCATCCTGCGCGCGGTGCGGAGCCAGGATCCGCCTGACCGCACTGGTTACTGATCTGGTTGGTAGAACCCTCGTTGCTCCTTCCCCTTAAAGCGCAGCCGCAATGGCGCCCAGTGCATTTCGTGCTAAGCGCATGCATTTGCAGCCCCTTCCCCTTCAAGGGGAAGGCAGGGATGGGGATGGGGATGGGTTTTAGAGCCTGTTTGCAAACTGTAGCGAGCGGTCCGATTTTGGTTGGGGGCGCCCAGCCGGAGAAGCGCAGTCGTACGCGAGGTACGACGAGCATCGCAGGACTCGGCGCCCCCAACCAAAATCGGGCGGCGCAGTAAGTTTTCAAACAGGCTCTTAGGACGCATCTTCAACTTCATCGTCTTATTCCGGAGGCTTCAATGGAAAATGCCTATGGCTTCGGCAAGGCCGTCAACGCAGCCTTTCCCGACGCAATCGAGCGAGTGACACAGGCCTTGAAGGCGGAAGGCTTCGGCATCCTGAGCGACATTGACGTCGCATCGGCGATGAAGGAAAAACTCGGTGTGGACATCCCGCCCTATCGGATCCTCGGCGCATGCAATCCGCCGCTTGCCCACCGTGCCATCACGGCAGAGCCGTCGATCGGGCTTCTTCTTCCCTGCAACGTCGTCGTCCGGCAGGGCGACGACGGCAAGGTCCATGTGGAATTCATGAATCCCGACTCGGTACTGCAACTCGTCAACAAGCCGGAGATCGCAGCGCTGGCCGGGGAGGTGCGCCAGCGCCTCGACCGCGTCAACGCGGCAATCTGATCTGCACGCCGACCGGCAAGCACGCGCCATCGTTACGCCGCAAGATCAGGGCAACCCTTCGTAACCGAAGAAATAAGGAACAAGCCGGCTGTCCAGCACCAGCCCGCCCTGCTCCGGTGTCCTGCCGAGCCGCTCGAAATCCTCCGCACGCAGCGGTTGCACCTTGTGCGCATCGCGCGTCCTGCTGAAGACGCCGTGACGCCACTGGTACACCTCGTGGAGCTTTTCCTCATAGGTGTAGCTGTGGTCATGATCGTTGTAATAATCGCTGAAGCGGTTGCGGCCAAGGTAGATGGCATTCGCTCCTTCATACCCGGTCTTCTCGTAGGTGATGGCATCCGTATTCAAGAAATAGGTCCAGTCGCCGGGTACGAAATTCTTCGGCGCGATCCCTTGCTGGAGTTTCAGGATCTTTCCGGGGCGGGCCAGTTCGTCGGCACAGGTCCCCTTCTCAAACGCCCAGATCTGTCCCGGCTCCACGCCAACCAATGGTTCGCCATCTGCCAGCAGCCGTTCCTGCACGATCTGTTGCTTTGCAGGATCCTTCACGCTGCGTGCGTAATAATCGACCACGCCCTGCATGACGACCAGCCGTGCCGCGGCATAACAGCCGATGGAGTACTTGTCCTGATTCAAGAACACATCGTTGAGCGCGTCCTGCAAAGGGCTTCCGGCAACCGGCGTGCCCCAGTCCCAGTAGGCGGGGTTCCACTCCGCGCTCCCGCCATCGGGCCAGCCGAATTCCAGGATCTCCGCCCACGCGACAATGTTCTGCCGCAACCCGACATGCTCCTTGAGCGCGCTGATATCACAATCTTTGCTGGCAAACTCCGTGAGCCGTCCGTTCTGCATCAGCGCAAGCAGGATTTCCTTTTTCGACACCGTGTCGACGGACCGTTTCTTCCCGACGCGTGACGGCAGCGACACGGCCTCCGTCGCGATGCCGTATTCCGGCCTGTCCTTCAAGTCCAGCGTGTTGGAATCGTGCTTCGGCGTATTTAACGTATAGACGGCGGAACCGGCGGCATGGTCTACCCGTTTGACGACCAGGGATGGGGATATGCCGAGCTGCGCAAGATAGGCATCGAAGTCGGTGTCCAGCTTGCCGATCTGCATTGGCGTGCAGGAAAAGCGGACGCCGCTTTCCGTTGCGGGTGCATCGGCGGCAATGGCTGTTGATGCCAAAAAAACGGCAGCAAGGCCGGCAAAAAGAAACCCGTTGAAAAGTCGCCGCAAGGTGCTCCGCGCACGGCCCCCATTGCAGTGCCTGCTGCGGCAGCCGCTGCCTTCGACTCGCAGCAAACGCGTCTTCCTGAATAGCATGGAAATCATCCTCATTGCACCTGTCGATATGCTGGCGCGCTTCGGACATTGCCCAATGCAATCAATTACTGCGCTGCCCGCATACGACATTGGCGATTGGAAAGACCCGGAGTGTGCTCTCGGCCTCCATCCTCGTCAATTGAGCGAAGTCAATTCCTTCTTGGCTCGCCTTAATAAAGGAACGATCGGAGGGAAAGCACACGCAAGCGCCCGTCCAGAAACGCAGGCATACCGTTCCCCGCCAGAATCGGGAAAGCTATCGCCGGGCAATTTGTGAGCGCTTCCTCACCCCGGAACTTTTGCGCGCCGGAGCCTTTCTGAATAAAGCCAGCGCGACACGGCAGCCACGCTGCCGCGCCTCTCTCGCATCAATCTGCCGTATCGCAGGAGTTGGCCAACACCCATGACAAAGCCGGAGACCGGACCACCGCACGCCGGTGAAAAAACGGCAGCCCAGCAGCACGCATCCCCTGCGGCGACTTCACCCAATGCGGCGCTTCGGCGCACTTTCCTGCGCCGCCACCTGCCTGCAATTGCTGCATGGCCGGTGATCGCGTTGCTGCTCGTCGCCCTGCTCTGGGGCTTTACGCTGTCGGCAATCGAGCGTGAACGGGAGAATATCCGGCAGGAGACCACAAAGCAGGCATCGTCGCTGGCGCGCAGCTACGCCCAGCAGCTCACGCGCACGGTCGAGAACATGGACCAGATCACGCGCAGCCTGAAGTACGAATGGGAAGAAAGCGACGTGCGCATCAGCCTAGAGCGTCAGCGCGAAAAAGGCTTATACCCGCCGAGCAACAAGATCTACGCCAGCATCCTGGGGCGAGACGGCACCTTGCTGACCAGCACCTTTCCTTTCGACCGCACCTACAACTTTGCGGACGAGCCGTATTACCAGATGCATCGCGCCAATAGCGGCGGCGACTTCATCATCACCGGGCCGAGCCTGAGCCGTCGCCTGGGGCAGCAGGTCATCCACTTCTCGCGCCGGCTGGAAACACCAACCGGGCAATTCGACGGCGCCGCAATGGTCGCAGTCGAGACGTCCTACCTCACCGCCTTCCATGACGAATCGCTGCTCGGCAAGAAGGACTTCGTCTCCGCACGCTATGTGGACGGCTCGGTGGTCGCGATCAAGATCGGACAACGTCCGGGCGACAAAACCATTTTCTACAAGCGCAACCCTTCGTTCTCCGGCATGAGCGGCGTCACCGCCGAGCCGGCAGAAAAGTTCAGGGACGGCAATGCACGCTTCGTCGCATGGCAAAAACTGGAACACTATCCGCTGGTGGCATTGGCCGCACTCTCGCTGGACGATGCACTCGCCCCGTACCACGCCACGGCGCGGGACTACAAGGCATTTGCAGCCACCGGCAGCGCGTTGCTGCTTCTGCTTGCCGTAGTGGGCGCCGTGTACTCCACCCGCCTCGGATGGCGGCGCCTGCACGAAGAGGAAATCAAGCAGACCTACCGGCTTGCCGTCGATGCGGCGCGCGAGGGCTTTTACATGCTGCGCCCGCTGTATGACAGGAACAGCCATCCCGGCGATTTCCAGGTAGAAGACTGCAATGAGCGCGCCGCTGAAATGATTGGCATGCGCAAAGACGAATTGATCGGAAAGAAGTTTTCCGAACTCTACAGTGGCGACTATCGCGAAGCGCAAATGAACAAGCTGCGGCACGCACTTGAACTTGGCTTTTACGAAGACGAAGTGCGCGTATCCCCGCACAGCAGGCTGAAGCTGACTTGGGCGCACCGCAAGCTGGTGCGCTCCGGCACTGCGCTGGCATTGACCATACGCGACATCTCCGAGAACAAGGCGCATGAACAGCAGCTGTCCAACATGGCCAACGCCGATGCGCTGACCGCCCTGCCCAACCGCAACTGGTTGATGAACTATCTGCCGATCGCCATCGACCGCGCGCAGCACAACGGCCACGGCCTTGCGGTACTGTTCATCGACCTCGACAACTTCAAGAACATCAACGACACCCTCGGCCATGTTGCCGGGGATGAATTGCTCAAGGCGGCTGCTACCCGCGTACGCACGCTGGTGCGTGCCAGCGACCATGTGGTGCGCCTGGGCGGCGACGAGTTCACCGTCATCCTCGAAGATGTTGCCCGCATGGATGACGTCTCCCGCGTCGCGCGGCAGATCATCGACACGCTCGGCGAGCCCTTCACCCTCGGCCGGTCTGCCGGCAACCGCGTCCAGGCCTCGATCGGCATCAGCCTCTACCCGCAGGACGGCGACACCGGCGAAATCCTGCTCAAGCATGCCGACATTGCCATGTACGCTGCCAAGGCCGCCGGCAAGGGCCGCTTTCACTTCTACCACACGCACCTGTCCGACCGGCTGGTGCTGCGCCTCAACCGGGAACAGGCACTGCGCGAAGCCATCGCACGCGACCAGTTCGTGCTGCACTACCAGCCGCGCGTCGACACCCAGACCGGCAAGCTCGCCAGCATGGAAGCGCTGGTGCGCTGGATGCACCCGGAGCGCGGACTGGTGCCGCCGCTGGAATTCATTTCCGTCGCAGAAGAAACCGGCCTGATCGTCGCCCTCGGCCGCATGGTCATCGAAAAGGCCTGCGCGCAGATCGCGCAATGGAAGAAGGAAGGACTGCCCGTGGTGCCGGTCTCGATCAATGTCTCCGCGCTGCAGCTCAACGAAGGCAACGTCAAGGACATCCTCGCCGCCTGCCTGCAGCAGCATCAGGTGGAACCCTCACTCATCGGCGTGGAACTCACCGAATCCTGCATGGCCATGCAGGATGAAACCGTCTCCGGCCAGCTCAACGGCCTGCGCGAGCTCGGCGTGAAGCTGCTGGTCGACGACTTCGGCACCGGCTACTCGTCCTTGTCGCAACTGCAGCGCCTGAACGTCGACATCCTCAAGGTCGACCGCGCCTTCACCGTCATGCTCGGCGAAAGCGACGAAGGCAAAGCCCTGTTCAAGGCCATCGTGTCCATGGCCGACGCGCTTGATATCTGCATCGTCGCCGAAGGCGTGGAGACGCCAAAACAGCTCGGCCTACTGCAATCACTCGCCTGCGACGAAGTCCAGGGCCACCTCGTCTCCGAACCGGTTCCGGCAGAGGCAGTTTCCAACCTGATGCAGAAACGCTTCCTTTTCCCGCCGGCAGTGCAGCGGCATAAGTTGATGCCGATTTGATGCGGGAGTCGTTTTCTGCCCTCAGCCTTACGGGCATGGTCGGCAATAGGAGCTGAAAGAGCGGCTTACACAACGCACCAAACTAGCTCCTTCCCCCTTGTAGAAGGTTGGGATGGGGGTAGAGTGTTGGCGCCATCACCAACATTGCTGCAGCGCTCCCCGAACACGAGGCGTCCTTGCAAGGCGAGGGCGCCGTCAATCCAAATTTTCGACGCAGCACTACTACTTATTCACCACCTCCAGCACCTCCGAATTCGCCGCAGTCTCCGTCGCTACCACCACATCAACATTCGACGCGCGCTGAAAACCCTCACGCTCTTCCGGCACCACACGCGCCGGAAAACCACGATCCACCCGACGGCGTTCGCCATCCCCCGGCAACCAGCGTTCTTCCCAGCGCATCCCAGTGAAGGATCCATCGATAGGAAGCCGCTTGTAAAAGCTGCCATTCAACTGCGTATGTTCAATCACATAACTGCGGAATCGGTGGAACAGCTCTGCATCCACCTTCTCGTTCTCCGCAGCCTGCCAGAAGTCGTCCAGGCGTCCCTGGTACGTCATGCCCTGGATGTCGTAGATGGCGTTACCGCACACCTTCAGCGGCGTCTTGTGAAACAGCGCCGACAGCCCCACCGTGCTATTGATCACCACCGCGCCGCGCGCATGGTCCAGCAAGCTCGGCAAGTGCTGGTCGTGGATATACATCAACCGCTCCCCCAGCTGGAACTCCGCGCGCAGGTCTCGCAAGAAGCGCGTGTAATCGCTATACCCACGGTCCATCGGATGATGCTTGATCACAAGCACCGTCTCCGCCGGCGCGTTGGCGGCAAAGGATGACACCACGCGCCGGATGAACTGCTCCACCGAGTCAAACCGCGAATGCGTATGCACCTGCGCGTCGGTATGAACCTGCAACGGCACAAGGAAGTACTGCTTTGACATTGGGCCGACAAGCATCTCCTGCACGCCACGCTCCCTGAACCTGTACAAAGCCTTGCGCCAGATCGCCCTCACCCACGGCCCAGCTTCAAGCACTGTCAACGGTCGATGATGGCGATAACGAGGAAAGATCGGCCGCAGCAATTGCGCAGCCATGTAATACAGGCATGCCCACAGCACCGCATGCCAGAAGGTATTGCCGACACGGTCGGTACGTACGCCTTTGGACGGCACCCTGTTCAGGTAAAAGAGCGCCTGATCCGGCAACGGCGAAAACCCATTGACCCCATCCCGCTCCAGCGTCACGTAGTCCGGCCGCACATAGCCTTCTTCAAACACCCCGACTTCCAGCCCCCTGGCGCGTGCAACACCGTGTGCGATCCGGTGATACGCACGGCAGTCGCCAAACAGCATCACCACATCAATCCGCTCCCGGTCCAGCAGGTCTTCCATGAAGCCCTGCCATGTGTCGAGGCCGCCCCGAAAGGCAATCGCATTCTTCCGGTAGAAAAGCCAGTCGCCCCCGTTCAAATTGACCTTGAACACCTGTGCCCCTGCAGCCTCCAGATCAAGCGCAAGGCGCCGGAAAAACGGCCCCACCGGCCCCTGCAGGAGCAGGACGCGCTTGTTGCGAAATGCTGAAAGCCCACGGGTGATCATGATTCAATCCTTGCGCAACAGACGGGCAACAATACGCCGCAACAACGGCCGGCGAGCCGGCGCCTCCTGCCGCCACGCGACCAGCTCTTCCAGCGCCCGCTCCGGCGTGGTGAACTTGCCCGTCGTACGGCTCACGTAGGTCGGATACAGGATCAGCGTCGCCGCAACCAGCTCATCCAGCAATAGACGCCGCTGCCTTCTTGGATGCGGCGCCAAGTCCTCGGTCAATCCCCAGCCGCTATAAAACGGCTGTCCGTAGCAAACAACCTTCTTGCCGCGCATAAGCGCCTCGAAGCCGGCGAGCGAGGTCATCACATGCACTTCATCCACGTGCTCAAACAAGCGGTCCAGCGGCACATCGCCCAGCACCTCGTCGCACCAACGGTATGCCTCACCTTCGCCGTCACCAGCGCGACGCAGCGCCGCACGCACATCCGGGTGCGGCTTGTACAGCACATAGGCATCGGGATTGGCTATGCGCACGGCTTTCAGCAGATCGACGTTGCGGCGGATCTCTGCAGCCCCCAGCCGGATCGACGCATCCGTCTCGACCTGACCGGGGACGAGGATCACCTGTGCCGCAGTGGCCGGGCGCGTCCACACCTCGCCTCCAACGTTGTACTTTGTCACGCCGCTCGCACAGATCGCCTCGCGTAAAGCGGCCGCACGCCCAACCAATGCTTCGTCAAACGTTGTCGTCCGCAGCAGTGTCTCCAGCCGAGAAGGCCTGGACGCATCGTAATAAATGCCTTCCGTGTCAATGACCCAAGACAGCGGTCGCACCAGCTCCGCACCGAGACCTACGGAACGCAGGAAACCATCCTCCAGGCGAATCAGCGACACACCATCAGCCAGCTTGCCGGGAATCGTTTTCGTTCCCCACGAGATCAACGATGCGCCTGCGGGCACTGCAGCTGCGTTCCGAACAAACTGCACTGTTGATCCCTGGAAGAAATCACGCACGATCGGTTTCTTCCAGCGCGAGAAACCAATGGCGTACAAGTCAGGTACAAAGCGCTCGCGCATGGCGCGCTGCCGTCCCATCCATTCAACGACGCGCTCCACTTCGCAGCACTTCCCGGTTTCAGGATCGATATAGCGCGGATAGTCCACTAACGCGGCATGCACGAGGTTCTCAAGCGGCACCGGGCATCGACGCTCTGGCACTGGCAGATCATCGACAGTAAGGCCCCATCCTGCATAAAACGGCATGCCGAAGGTGCGGACCGGCTTACCCCATAGCAGTCCTTCGAAACCCATTTGCGATGTGACGACATACACAGCTTTCGCATGTTCGAGCAACGAAACCGGATGCACGTCCTGTCCTAGCACCAGCACGCGTGGATTGCGAGACAAGGCTGCAATGTCGAAATGCCCTTTCTTTCGACCAGCCATTACCTCCGGGTGCACCTTCAAAATGACCTTGCACTCCGGGTTTTCAGCCAACGCAGCATCAAGCATTTTTTGAAAGCTAGACGCACCAGCCAGGCCGTAGCGAATAGACGCGTCCCCCAGAGTCTGATCAATTGCAAGCACATAAGGCTGGACATTGCTCGCAACATGGCCAGGCATATCTGAAAGACCAACATGGCCCCAGTCCACTTCGCGCGTATGGTTGTACTTTGATACTCGGGCACGGCGCCACGAGGCGATCAACTCACGAGCGCGCGCACGGCGCGACTCATCGCACGGCGAAAGAATGCACGACTCCAGCCGTGACGCCGTGGACGCGTCATAGTAAATGCCGACATCATCCAGCACCATAGAGAGCGGATCATCCGTCTCGCCCAAGCCGATAGAACGAAGAAACCCGTCCTCAAGCATGACGAATGGCAGCCGGTGCTCTGCAGCGTAGTGCCGTGCCTTTTCCGAAGTCGGCCGCATGCCCCATCCCGCCACACGATCGCAAGCAGGTGCCGACCGCGCAGACAGTAATGTCCACGACTCACCAAGGAGTTCAGACAGGCCGCCGATGCGCGAAATGCCACGGGAAAGGACACCAATCATGATCGCTGCTTAACTCTGGCGGAGGTAGTTTGAGAACGCCTTGCCGATTTCAGGATGCTTCTCACCAAACCGAACCGTCGCCTTCAGGTAGCCAAGCTTCGAACCGCAGTCGTAGCGGGTACCAGTAAACGGATGCGCCAGTACTGGTTCCTCTTGAAGCAACTCTGCAATACCATCCGTCAGTTGAATCTCGCCACCAACGCCAGGGCGGACCTGTACAAGCTTGTCAAAAATCCGTGGCGTAAAGATGTAGCGCCCAACCACCGCAAGATTCGACGGCGCCACATCAGGATGCGGTTTCTCGACAATTCCGAAAACGCGCTGGCATCCGTCATCCCGCTGTGCCGCCTGCACGATCCCATATGAACCGGTCTCCTCCCGCGCCACCGTTTCCACACCGAGGATGGAGCTCCCTGTCCGTTCGTAGACGTCGACCATTTGCGCCATGGCTCCCGGCTCGCCATCAATCAGGTCATCGGCCAGAATGACGGCAAACGGAGCATCGCCAACCGCAGGACGCGCGCAAAGCACTGCATGTCCCAAACCGAGTGCCTGCGCCTGCCTGATATACAAGCACGACACGTGCGAAGGCAAAATGTCCTTGGCCAACTCAAGCAGCTTGTGCTTGTTGTTCATCTCCAGTTCGGTTTCCAGCTCATATGCCTTGTCGAAATGATCCTCGATACTGCGCTTGTTGCGCCCGGTAACGAAAATCATCTCCGTAATGCCGGCAGCGACTGCCTCCTCCACGGCATATTGAATCAATGGTTTGTCCACGACAGGAAGCATTTCCTTGGGACTGGCTTTTGTCGCAGGGAGAAAGCGCGAGCCCAGGCCAGCAACCGGGAATACTGCTTTGGTGATTTTTTTCTGCATTTTTATTGCTCTCTGATACATAGGAAACGTTCTCAGGCAGCTAGCGGCGCAAGTCGGATGGCCGCCCGCGTATTGGGTCGTAAAGCACCGCATGCATTCAGGCAGGTTTCAATATCCTGGTGCGGAACAACAATCGACTGCGGTGCCGGAAATCTTCTTCCACCGAGGAGATCCACAGGAAGACGAGGCTTGCGACCAGCGCGCAACTCGTCGATATGGAAATGCCCCCAGCTCTCCCAATAGGCCAGTCGCGTTGGAGATATTCCGTTTGGGTTATAACCCGTTGCTGCGGCGTTCATCAGCGAATCCGGCCGGTGAGAGCCGATCGTAAGTGGCAGCGCCACACGATGCATCGCCTTGTTCCCGAAGACCAGCTTCAGCCTTGCCAAAAACTCGCTGTCAGCACCTGTGCGGACGGGATCCCAGCCCCCCGCTTTCTCTAATACCAAGTCTTTCCGGAACAGCGGCGACGCTGGATTCAGGCGTTTGAGCGGATGCACTGGCCGTGCGTAATACAGTCCATCGTCCTGCACGCGAACCCATTCAGAAATGGAGAACACGACCCGCCTGTCTTCAATCAAAGGGCGAACCTGTCGCTCGATCCTTTCAGGATGTGCCCAGTCATCCGAATCATGACAAGTAATGAATTCGCCTGACGCATGCTGCAATCCGATATTCTTCGCTACATAGGTGCCGACGTTACATGGCAAGCGCAGATACCTGACACGCGCGTCCGTTACGGCAATTGCCTGCACTACACTGCCTGTGTCATCACTACTTGCGTCGTCCACAACGATCACTTCAATGTCGCGGTAGGTCTGATCCAGCAGCGACTTGATCGCATGTTGGATACGGCTACCAGCACAGAATGCCGTCATTAATACCGTTACCAATGGCCCACGCATCGCGCGCCCCTTCTCGATAGTCGGCACCATATTAGCTGGGCAAGGTGGCAGCGACGGATCTCGTAGCGCCACCGGTGAAAGCGAATAGCTGGTAAAAAACGTATTCAGATGAGCAAGCTGCTGTTGCGGCACAGGTGCTTCGGCATTACTCAAGAAAAGATTGAGCTCCGGCCTCTTTATCCCTGCTCCAGCAACGATCGCTTCACGCAACACCTCCGTAGCCTCATCGCTCCGCCCCATCCGCAGCAGGAGTGCCGCCCGCAGTCCAGCCGGCGGACCGCAACCATCCAGAAGCGACAGAGCGAAGGCCGGCATAAACGGTGCAAGCGCATCCGCCAATGCGACCTGGTTCTCCCCGAGCATGCGGCGTGCCACCAGATTGCGTGCGATATCGCTCGCTTCCACATGTCGCCCACAGGTAGCCAAAGAAACTGCGCGAGCAAAACCGGCACGCCAGTCGCCATCACGGCACTCGCTGTTAGCGACCGTTTCGTACAGGCCCAGCCGGTACGCCGCATAAAGCTCCTTGGCACTCCGTGGAACGGCGTCCGCATTACACCGGGCCAGCGCCGCAGCAAACCGGTTTCTGGAAAAGAACCAATTGAACTGCAGCTTGCGCATCATGAGTCGTTGCCAAACAGATCCCGGCTATACACCTTGTCCGCCACGTCCTGAATCTCATCGGTAAGGCGGTTCGCAACGATCACGTCCGCCTCCCGTTTGAACGCCCCCAGGTCATTTACGACTCTCGAATGGAAAAACTCCGTCTCCGTCAGCATCGGCTCGTACACGATGACCTCGACACCCTTTGCCTTGATGCGCTTCATGACACCTTGCATGCTGGACGCTCGCAAATTGTCAGAACCGCTCTTCATGATCAAGCGATGAATCCCCACAACCTTTGGCTTGCGCTTGAGGATGCTTTCGGCGATGAAATCTTTGCGCGTCGTGTTGGAATCCACGATAGCGCGAATGAGCGTCTGCGGCACATCCTGGTAGTTGGCCAACAGTTGCTTAGTGTCCTTTGGTAAGCAATAGCCGCCGTAGCCGAATGACGGATTGTTGTAATGGTTGCCAATGCGGGGATCGAGACAAACGCCCTGGACAATATGTTCAGTATCCAACCCGTGGATAGCTGCATAGGTGTCCAACTCATTAAAGTACGCCACCCGCATGGCGAGGTAGGTATTGGCGAACAGCTTGATCGCCTCTGCCTCGGTGGAATCGGTATACAACACCGGAATGTCTTGCTTGATCGCGCCTTGCTTCAGCAAACCTGCAAACACTTCTGCACGCTCCGACCGCTCTCCCACGATGATGCGCGAAGGATGCAGATTGTCGTACAAGGCGCGGCCTTCACGGAGAAACTCGGGCGAGAACATCAAGTTTTCGCAGCCCATTTCCTGTTTTATACGCGCGGTAAACCCCACCGGGACAGTGGACTTAATCACCATTACCGCGTCTGCATTAATGGCCATCACATCGCGTATCACGGACTCGACAGATTTCGTGTTGAAGTAGTTCGTCTCCGGGTCGTAGTCCGTTGGCGTAGCGATGATCACAAAATCTGCCTCTGCATAGGCTTTATGCTTGTCGAGCGTGGCATGAAAATGCAGGGGCTTGTGTGCCAAATAGTCTTCGATTTCGGTGTCCACAATCGGCGAACGTTTCTGGTTGAGCAATGCTACCTTGGCTGCATCAATGTCTAGCGCAACAACCTGATTGTGCTGCGCCAGCAGCATGGCGTTCGACAGACCCACATATCCTGTTCCAGCGATGGCGATCCGTTTCATGTAGAAGAGACTTCCTTATTCAAACAAATCAGCGGCATCAAGAGCTAATCCGAGTTGGTCTTTAGCCGACAAAATCGGCATCCCCTCATATCCCCATTCGATACCGATCGCCGGATCGTTCCATGCAATACAACGCTCGTGCTGTGGCGCATAGTAATCGGTGGTCTTATAGAGAAAATCCGCCGAATCGCTGAGAACCACAAAGCCATGTGCGAAGCCTGCCGGCACCCAAAGCTGCTTGTGGTTTTCTTCGTTAAGCTCGACGCCGACCCATTTTCCGAATGTCGGCGATCTCCTGCGAATGTCGACCGCCACATCAAACACTGCTCCGCGCACAACCCGAACGAGCTTGCCTTGTGGCTGTTGCACCTGGTAATGCAAACCACGCAGCACTCCTTTGGCACTGCGACTGTGGTTATCCTGTACAAAGGACTCATTCAGTCCCGTCAGATCGTTGAATGCCTTCTGATTGAAGCTCTCGAAGAAAAACCCTCGGGTATCACCAAAAACCTTCGGTTCGATCACGAGCACATCAGGTATCGACGTAGCCGTGGCCCTCATGAAAACACCTTCTCATTAAGGATGCGCATCAGGTAACGACCGTAACCATTCTTTCGCAGCGGCTCAGCCAGCGCCTCCAGAGCGGCGGTGTCTATCCAGCCATGGCGCCATGCGATTTCTTCCGGACAGGCGATTTTCAGGCCCTGACGGTGCTCCAGCGTTGCGATGAACTGCCCGGCCTCGAGCAGGCTCTCATGTGTGCCGGTATCCAGCCACGCATAACCACGCTCCATAATCTTGACATTGAGCTGCCCCATATCCAGGTAGGCTTGGTTGACCGTTGTAATTTCGAGCTCGCCCCGTGCGCTCGGTTTCACTGCCTTCGCGATTTCGACGACCTGATTGTCGTAGAAATACAGGCCAGTTACTGCATAGCTGCTCTTGGGATTTGTCGGTTTTTCTTCAATGCTGGTCGCCTTGCCATGCATATCGAACGCAACGACGCCGTAACGCTCCGGATCCTGCACGTGGTAAGCAAACACAGTCGAACCAGACTCCTGTGCATTGGCGTCAGCGAGTAAATGTGTAAAGTCGTGGCCATGGAAAATGTTATCGCCCAATACCAGTGCACTCGGGCAGTTACCTACGAATTTCTCGCCGATGATGAAGGCCTGTGCCAAACCGTCCGGGCTAGGTTGTACCGCATATTGCAGGTTCATGCCCCATTGGCTGCCGTCTCCCAGCAAATGTTCGAAACGCGGCGTGTCCTGCGGTGTGCTGATGATCAAAACATCCCGGATCCCGGCGAGCATCAGGGTACTCAACGGGTAATAAATCATCGGCTTGTCATACACCGGCAAAAGCTGTTTGCTGATGGCCAGGGTGGCAGGATGCAGGCGCGTGCCGGAACCGCCCGCAAGAATAATTCCTTTACGTTGCGTCATAGTCTTAGATTATTGTTGGAGAATTTCTTGCAGCATGCGCGCAACACCACTGCGCCAATCTGGTAGCGCGAGTCCAAACGTGGCTTGCAGCTTACTGGTGTCCAGACGAGAGTTATGAGGACGGATCGCCGGCGTTGGATATGCACTGGTCGGAACCGGAACGATCGCCTCTGGTGATGCCTTGAGCTCCACGCCGGCCAAACGCGCCTGCTCGAGCACGAAGCGCGCATACGCATACCAGGTCGTTTCGCCGCTTGCTGTCAAATGGTAGAGACCAACCTTGGCTGGATCCCGCAAGGTTTCACGTATGGCATGGGCAGTTACATCGGCCAACAGCTCAGCACCAGTAGGTGCACCAAACTGATCATCGATGACTGTAAGACTGTCACGTTCCTTCGCCAACCGCAGCATCGTCTTGGCAAAGTTCCCGCCGCGCGCAGCATAGACCCAGCTGGTACGGAAAATCAGATGCCGTGCGCAATGCTGCGCAACCAATCGCTCACCTTCCAGTTTGGTGCCTCCGTACACGTTCAGGGGGCCGGCGGGATCGCTCTCCCTCCAGCATTTGTCGCCACTGCCATCGAAAACATAATCAGTCGAGTAATGCACCATCAGCGCACCAATTTGCTGCGCAGCGCCAGCAACTGCACCCGGCGTGGTGGCATTCACTTTCCGGGCAAGTTCTGGTTCGCTTTCGGCCTTGTCCACGGCAGTGTGTGCTGCGGCATTGACGATTACGTCAGGTCGCACCTTCAGCACAGTTTCGGCGACCTTTTCCGGATGGCTGAAATCAGCACAAAACGCCGTACTGTCGAAATCAAGCGCCACCAGTTCACCCAGCGGCGCCAGACTGCGCTGTAACTCCCAGCCGACTTGACCGCCCTTGCCCAGCAGAAGCAACTTCATACGACCACCTCAGCCGCTACCGTGTCGTATTGCTTCTTCACCCACTCGCGATACGCACCGCTTTGCACGTTACTCACCCATTCGCTGTTGGCCAGATACCATTCGACTGTCTTGCGAATACCGGTATCAAATGTCTCTGAGGGCTTCCAACCGAGCTCCTTTTCGATCTTGCGCGCATCGATCGCATAACGGCGATCGTGGCCGGGGCGGTCGGCCACGTAGCTGATCTGCTCGCGATAACTCTTTCCATCACACCGTGGGCGCAGCTCGTCCAGTAAAGCGCAAATAGTGTTGACAATCTCGATGTTCGGCTTCTCGTTCCAGCCGCCGATGTTGTAAGTCTCTCCGAGCCGCCCTGCTTCCAGCACGCGGCGAATCGCACTGCAATGGTCTTTCACGTAGAGCCAGTCGCGCACCTGCATGCCGTCGCCATAAACCGGCAACGGCTTGCCTGCCAGCGCATTAACGATCATCAGCGGGATGAGCTTTTCCGGAAAATGGTAGGGCCCGTAATTGTTGCTGCAGTTTGTAGTAAGCACCGGCAGACCGTAAGTGTGATGCCATGCTCGGACCAAGTGGTCGCTTGCAGCTTTGCTGGCGGAATACGGGCTGTTAGGCTCGTAGCGATTGGTTTCGGCAAACGGCGGATCTTCCTTGCTTAACGTTCCATAGACCTCATCGGTACTAACATGCAAAAAGCGGAAGACTGCCTTGTCGGCGTCCGGCAATGCCCCCCAGTAATCACGCACCGATTCGAGCAAGTGAAAGGTACCGACGACGTTGGTCTGGATGAAGTCGCTAGGGCCATGAATGGACCTGTCCACATGGCTTTCGGCAGCAAAGTTGACAACTGCGCGCGGCTGATGTTCTCGCAACAGGCGTTGCATGAGAGTGGCATCTCCAATATCACCCTGCACGAACACGTGTCTCGCATCGCCCTGCAGGCTGCCCAACGTTTCAAGGTTCCCCGCGTAGGTCAGCTTATCGACGTTAATGATCGGCTCATTACCTGATCCAATCCAGTCAAGTACAAAATTGGCACCGATAAAACCAGCACCACCGGTTACTAAAATCATGAAATTCCTTTCAGCTCCTACAATAGGCACTAAGAGTTAGTATGTAAGACAAGGTCGAACATATAGTCACAGTTCAGGTCTGTTGATACACAGTCGCGTAGTTTATCGACGCTCATTGCCTTAGGTAGTGGTTGGTAGGACGGCGTCTCGCATTCAGCGGCAGCAGCTGCAGGCGCACAGAATGCAAACAGCGCCGTGACGCGGATAACTACCAGCGCGCTGTGTAGCCTTAAGTCGGCCCACTTAGGTGACGCTTCATCGCTAGATTGCTGCTGCATGCACATCATGTACTATCCCCGAGCAGGCGGCGCTCGAATACGGCATATGCACTGTCCCAGTCATACTTGGCAATCGTGGCAAACGCTTTCTCGCGTATGCGTGCCATGGCGGCTTCGTCGCTTAGTACGTCCAGAATACGCTGCGCCGCAATCTCAGGAACAGGTTCGACTTGTACTGAGTTGTGCTCGTCGAGCAGCCACCGATTCGCCTCGTTAACGTTGGTCGCCACCAAGCAGCCGCAGGCCATGTATTCAAACGGCTGGTATGACGGATGGGGCGTCACCATGAACACCAAACCAACATCGGAACTGCGGTACAGGTCAGCCACTGCCGTCAGACTGTTAAGAAGCCCCCAGTTGTCGACCACGCCTTCTAGACCGTATTCCTTGACGTCCCACTCGGCGCCGACCGAGATGATTTCTACCCTATCTTTCATCTTGCGCTTTAAGGCCTGCAGTGTCATGACGCCAAGCGAAAAGCAATTTCGGGCGTTGCCTGGTCTGCCGTAGAACACCACCCGGCGCACGGGCTTGAGTTTGACTTCGCGCGACTGCGGATAGAACACGTCCTTGTCGATACCAGGAAAAAAGCTGACCATGTCCGGCGAGTACGCCAGATACCGGTTGCCTACGCCTGGCGTATTGGCAATGCAGCTAAATCCAAACCGATAGGTCTGCTCGATTGCAGCGTACACAGACCCGGCCTCATAAAACAATGGTTCGTAGTCTTGCATGAAATAGAACTTCTTGATGACGCGGTTGTACTTCAGCAGTAGGTAGGCCGTTGTCCACAAGGTGCAAAACGCCACTTCGCTGCGTGGCAGTTCGTTAATCGAGGTCTGTCCGTTGACGAACTTACGCACCACAAACCGCATCCGCGGAAAATGCTGGGAAAGTGACTCAGTGATCTCCCGGACATCGAAATCGACGCCATTGTGCGCATACATTATGAGCATATTGACGGTGCCCCACTTGATGCTCATGCGCTCGGCGAACATGAAAACAGTTCGTACACCGCCCTTTAATGCATGGGTGACAACCGGCAAGAACCATGTCGCCGTATTAACGCTAGACAGCTTTTTGCCCTTGCCCGAGTTGATAGCTGCCTGGTTTGCACGAATGTCGTCAATGGACGCGTGGGCCAAACGGACTAATCCCTTATCTTTCAACATGTGGTTTGCCGCCCTTTTCTTTACACCGATACCATTTTGGAATAGGGAACTTCCAGCGCACTTGGATAGCCACTGTTTTTTCCGTGCCCCAGATACGCGAAGTCAAAGCTGTCGCGTAGCGTGATCTTTTCTTTGAAAAGCGGCAGCCATTTGACACCATGCTTCCAAAGCACATAATTCAAGCTAAGCTGGTCGCGATGGCTTCCAGCCTCGATTTGGGCGGACCACTCAGCAAAGAGGACTGCCGCATCCGGATGACGCAAATTGGCGACGAAGAAATTCGTCTCGATTAAGCCTTGTCCTTTCGGGAATCCTTCCCTGCGATACCGGTTCAGCTGCACGTCAACCTGTTCGCGCGTATCTTTCTTCCCAGCCACCACGGATTCGCCTTCGTCGTACAGACAATTACGCTGGGCATGCGGAATACCGAAAAAGGCCACATTTGGGTGCGCAAGTGCGAAATCGACATACTTGTCGAGCTCGCCCCGAATGACCACATTCGCATCGATCCACACCACGACATCGTACTGCTGCAGGTATTTGTGCGGATTAACTTTGATGTGCCGTGCACGGCGCACGGTACGCTCGTTGGCGTACTCGATCGCACGCACTTCCCAGAAGCCGCGGTCGTTGACCAAAGAGTCGGTATAGAGCAGATAGTCGAAACGTTCATCGAGCTTTTCGTGAAACACGGGCTGGTCATAACCGCCAGTCATGGCGGTGTAGACGGCATAGCGCGCACGCCGGTTCGGTTTCGCGGCCCGATAGTCTTCCACGATCCGTCGCATCTGATCCTGCCCGAAAGGCAGCCGATATGGCCATTTGTGCGGATGGTAAAACATTAGGCTGTGCTGCTTTTCCGCCTTGATCTGCAGGAGCTCATAGCCATGGGCGACAACGATCTCGCCCAGCAGCCGCTCTACTGCGTGCGCGTAGGTGCCGTCGACCTGGCCAGCCTCATCGGGGAAGTCCTCCCATGTGAGTGGCAGATTCAGCAGACATGCGAGCGATTCCTTGCGCGCCCAGAACATCGATCCGGCGGGGAACAAGGCGAGCTCCTCCTTATTGATCTCAATGCCGAGTCGACTAGCAAGCTTTTGGCAGATATCGTAATTGGTTCCCCACGAAATCTGGCCGCGCAGCGAATGATGGTATTCCGGAAAAAGCATGCCGATGTTGGCACTTTCCCCGAGAATATTGATAGCCGCGGCCACTAAGGCGGGTGAGCCCAATAAGTTATGCACGAGTTGACGACGCCAATCGGCCTTGGCATGGTTATGCGGACTGCGCTTCGAGTGGATATGGCAAATGATGTCATGCCTAAGTAGGCGCTTGCCAAAGCCCACTAAAAACGGCGCGATATCCCGGCCGCGATTGCGGTGCACTTCGACGACCACCCGTGCTAACGGCAGGTCCGACATAAAGCGCTTTTCCACGGTGGCGCGGGAGTACTCATCCACCACGGACACATACAACGTAAATGGATACGGTATATTTTTCAGGAAATATGCGAATTCGGTCGCAAGGTCGGCGTAAAACAGGTGCAGATGCACACCTATACTGGGCAACGCCTTTGGTGAAAGCGCCGGTACTGCGTCAGGCATGTCGTACGGCAGCACTAGGCATGGACCGAAGTGAGAAGGATCAACTTCGAAGTCTTTTGTCCCATACGCCGGTGGTGGCAGCAACGTGACCGCCACGCCGTGCATGTCCTTAGTCAGCACGCGAGTAACGTTCGTGCGACTGCACCTTGGCGCGGACTGCGCGGCGCAGGCTGCTCCGGCCTGTACAATCCGGTCGGCTAGTTCGCGGCGGATCGGGTCGAGTTGGAGCGCTTCCTCACCGATACGCTTTAGCAACGAGTTGAACCGGTCTGCGCCATGCTTCTGGCGCAGCAGATCGTTTGCCTTGCGTGACAGCTCTGTCCTGCGCTCATGACCAAAGCTCTTCGATTTAGCATGAAACACATACGCGTCATCGGCCACGGCGAAGGAAAAGCCCGCATCTGCCGCGCGCACGCAGAAGTCGTTTTCCTCGCCATATCCCATAGGGAACGTTGCTTCATCCATGAATCCTATGGCATCCAGCACTTCGCGGCGAATCAAAAAGCAAAAGCCGTTGATGAAGGACAAGCGAGGATAGCGCTTGCTCGAATACTTTCTGACGAACGCTGCGAACTCGTCGGCGGTCATCCCTTGTGGGATATCGTTGATGGCAAAGTTGCCATTGCCGTCGCGCAGGGCCGGTACATTTTGCCAGCTTGCGGCATTCGATAGTGGCCCAACCACGCCCAATCTCGGATCGGATTCGACGCACTGCACGAGGCTGCGCAACCAGCCACTAGTAACTATGGTGTCACTGTTTAAGGTCACGACATACGGCGCTCGACTTGCCCGCAAGCCTGAGTTCACTGCAAACGTATAGCCACGGTTGACGGAATGCTCGATCAGACGAAAGTTCGGGTGCGCGTGGCAGAATTGACGAAGCCATGCCGTTGTGTCCTCTCCCGAACCGTCATTGACTACATAAACGCTAACGGTAAAGCCATCAGTGCGATACGCTACGGCTTCTAGGCAGCGCTTGGTGTCCTCGAGCGCGTTGAACACCGGCACGACGATATCGACCATCCGCGGTCTTGGCACTGGTGACGATGTCAGTGTGCTGTCGTCGTGCAGCAGTGCGCTTAGCAGCATGCATTCGACGGCGTCGCCCTGGGCCTGCTCGCTACGCGTCCGCACCAGCGCACGCATGAGTGCATTAAGCCGGCTGTCAATCTCTTTCCGCGAAAAGGCCGCTTCCACCGCCCCGCGTAGGCGTGGCAAGTTCGCCGCAAAGGAAAATTCACGCAAAAATAAATCACGCGCCGTATGCTGGGCCGACACATTGCCAACCATTGTTCGAAGTGCGATGTCCAATGCTTCAGGCGCATCCGACGACCGTATCAGCTTGAGCGCCGGCTCGTTGGCGAACTCTGTCAATGCGAGCGAATCAGTTGCCAGCACATGGAATCCCATCGCCAGCGCATCCGAAAGCTTGGCAGGCACCTGGAATGCGGTGATTGCAGACTGCTCATCCGAGAACAACAACGCAAGGTCACCCATGGCAAGCAACTCCGGCAATGCGTCAGGACGCTGATTACCGAGAAACTTGAAGTCGACCGCGTGCCGCTTTTGTAATTCTTGCTTAAGTGCCTCGTCCGGGAAATCACCCGCGATAACGAACACCAGGTCCGATCGCCCCAGCGCTGTGATCGCGTCGGCTGCCTCGATTAATCCCTTGTGCTTGCGCGGAGTGCCGCAGAACATGACGACGATCTTATCTTGAGCAATGTCGTGCTTTTCCCGGCTTGCACGACGTAGTTGTGCCGAACCCTTGAATTTTTCCTCATCCCGCGCGTGGCGTATGATCGTGCCGCCATAGCGCTTTTGCAAGGCCGGGTTGGACACAGTGATGCCATCAAAGGCGTCGGCCATACCAACCGCGATTTCGGTCCACACTTTGCCGTCGAGTCCTTCTAGAGCAATCCGGTCGCCGGAGGCGGCCAAGTACTTGTCGAGCGCGACGCCCGATTGCGAACCTACGAAACTGAGCTCTTCGTCGTCGATGTCAACGAGGACCGTCGCTCCCCACAGAAGCTTGTACAGGATGCCGAAAAGGATATTCGGGCCGCGCGGCTTGGACAAATGCACCAGATCGACCGGATGGGAAGCGACCAAGGCGATTGCCTGCTCCAAAAAACGCGCGTGATCCTTCACAATAAAGGCATGGCAAATAAGTCGGTCGTGCCGGAGTGGCTCCCATACCTGGGTACCAAACGATGGAAATATCGCGCCGACCAGCTTGACATCTGCGAATCGCTCATACAGCTTGGCTAGCGTGTATGCGCGCCCGGCAGCGTTATGGGATAGTTCCCAGCCGCATACCGCAACGCGCTGGCGACTATCGGCTTGGCGCTGCAGTCGATAGCGCGCGCGCGCAATCTCGATGTTGCCGGCGAGGATGCTTGCCATGGCAGGCGCGGCATAAACGGCCTGGAGGTAACAGGCAATGGCGCGGTCATATTGCTTGTTGCGCAGTGCCTCATTGCCTTGGGCGACACTGGCGGCGGATGCCGGGCGGGACGAAGCAGCGGAAGTAGGGTTCATACGGGCGAAGTCACTCAATACGGAAGTCGGCCAGCCAGACCGGCGCGATATGTTTGCGGTGATCAAGGTCACCGTCAGGTTGGTGATTGAACTGCAGGAGCATGGTGAGCACCTGTTCGGAACTCCGACGAGTTCGGTCGATGACCGGCTCGGCGAAGCCTACGCCATCCTCCCAAAGCACCGCAGTGGGGAGATCCACCTGGACAGCCAAGTCTGCCGACAGCAGGCGCCTGTTGTGTTTTCTCAATTGCGTAATGCTCATGCGGCCCTGCGTCAGGTCGCCGCGGTAGATCGCGTAGGCATCATCGGTTTTGGTGATGATGATTTCCGGGCGACTAATCGGGATCTGCAGCGTACCGCCGCCCTTGAGCACGAATGTATCGGTGCGACAGGAGAAATACTGGTGCTGCCACGTATGGCCATCAAACCAGATGTGCTGGTATTGAGGCACCCCATTCGCATCGTTCGAATAAAAGGCTATGTGCGGTCGGTTATGACTATCCAGCGCCATGCTTGTCTGGTTAATCAAGTTACTGCCCGGCGACACGGGCCAGACGGTCTCTGCGTTCACCTGCGTGATAGGCAGCTTGTAAGGTTGGCCAAGCGAGGTAAACCAGTTGAGCCCGTTGTCGGGGGACCAGGCGTAGCCAATGTTTACGTTATTGACGAGTTGCCGCTCACCCAGTGTGTCGGTGCGCCATACGAACGAAAGATGTAGTGAACCGTCGCTGCCAATGGCAGGATGATTCCAGTAAGCGTTGCTAGTCCAAGGTTTTTGATCAGCACCTGACAGGATTGGCGTGGGGCGATCGGTCCAGCTTTGTGTGCTTTCGCTGTAGGTTTTTAGGCGCGCGCTGCCTTTGTTGTGTACGCCGTCGCGATACAGCAGTGTCAGCGGGTGACCCGCGCGCGGCAGGATAAACGTAGGATAAGTAACGCGATCTTCATTCACCCCCGTCATGGCCAGCTCCTCAGTCCAACTTTCAATGGCATGCGGTTGGCTGCTACGACGGTATCTGAGCTTGGTGGCGTGGTGATCGTAGGAGATGTGGATATAGCCGTCCCGGTCAATTCCGAGACTGATGCTGTTATGCGCATCGCGCAAGTTATAGTCGCCAGCGATATCGTGCGTCTTGAAGTGATTTGTCCCCAAGTGGCGCTGTACTACACACAGACTTGCCTCATTGCGGTAAAAGGCTGTGTACTGAAAGTCGCCCCACGTCATCACGCCATGGTGTCGAAATATCACCGTATTGACAGTGTTACCGGCCCATCCTTCACCCAGATTGAATGCGGCTAACTGTTGCACATTCAGCCCGTTTGTCTGCTGCTGCGGGAGCTGTCCACAATGATCTGACGAGTCGGATTGCGGTACGTTTAACTGGGCTGCCAATTTGGTGAATTCTGCGTCCGAAAGCTTCACTCCTACTTGCGCGAATTGTTTCTCCGCTCTGGCTAGAGTAATCAGACGTATGTCGCCACCTATAGGAGCCGCCTCAACTGCTTGCCTAAAGTGAAGAAAAGCCCTCGCATGGTCTCCAGCGAGCGCGGCTGCCTTGCCGAGTGAGTTGTGCGTACCGGATATAAGAAATTGATTGATTGCTTTCTGGCTGCTTCCCGCATTTCTGGCTAACAAAAGGCATTTCCGCGCCACGACATCATGCCCGAGCTGCAGGTTTGCGGCTGCCGAGAGTAATGCTAGTTCTGCGCGCTCACATGCCTCCGGCAAAGTATCGAGATTCAGCTGACTCAGGCTTTCCCAGTCGCCGAACTGCCATTGGGTGCGAGCACGTTGATGCAAATCGCTGCCGCCGATGCTGTTTTCGCGGCATGCTTCGGTTCTTTTCTGGAATGTAGATACGTTGCGTTGCTTCTTTCGGCGCATCACAGTTCTTGCTCCGACAAGATCAGTTCTTTTATGAGAGCGATTTGTGTTTCAGCCTTTAGAAGCTCTACTTCCATATGATGCGAGTGCAATTCATTCTCTGCACTTTGGGCCTGCATTTGCAGTAACCGCTGCTCCAATGCGGCAATCTGCGCTTGCTTTTCGCTTAAAAGTCGGTCAACTTTCTCTTTGGCTTGCAGAAGATCTGTCTTTTCTTTTGCCCACGCGGCCTTTTCAGTTTGTGCGCTGAGTACATACTTTTCTATTTGCTGCTTTGCCTCCGATAAGGCGCTTTCCTTTTCGGCTTGGGCTACATGGTGATCCTGCTTCAATGCTTCTAGCTGTGCGGCCCGTTCGGTAGCCAGCTTGTCGGCAATCGCTTTGTCGGAAGTGAGTTGCTCAATCTGCTGTTGGCGCGCATCGGCCAATTTCTCGGCAGCAGCCTGCGCCTCCTTGAACCTTTGTATCTGGACAGAGCACTCATCAGCGTGTTTCGCTATAAGGGCATCACGTGCATTCTTTTCCTGCGCGCTGCGTTGGCTCAGTTGTTCGATTTGTTGCTGGCGTTCAGAGGCCACATTCTCAGCTGCCGCTTTTGCCTCTGTAAGTTCTTTAATTTGAGCGGTACATTTCTCAAGTTGATGCCGGTGCACTTCGTCCTCAACGCTTTGGGCCTGCACTTGCTTAAACTGCTGCTCCAATGCGGTAATCTGCACCTGCTTTTCGCTTAGGATTCGGTCAACCTTCTCTTTGGCTTGCAAGAGGTCCGTCTTTTCTTTCGCCCACGCGGCCTTTTCAGCATGTGCGCTGAGCACGTACTTTTCTAGTTCCTGCTTAGCGTCCAATAAGGCGCGGTCCTTTTCGGCCTGAGCTACATGGTGATCCTGCGTCAATGCTTCTAGCTGTGTGGCACGCTCTGCAGCCAGCCTCTCGGCATTCGCTTTGGCTGAAGTGAGTTGCTCGATCTGTTGCTGGCATTCAGAGGCGAAATTCTCAGCTGCCGCTTTCGCCTCTGTGAGTTCCTTAATTTGATCCGTGGATGCTTCCAGTTCCCTGACGATGGTCGCTTGAAGCGCCAATTGCTCCGCGTACAGTTCGGCGTTGCGCGAATTTGTCGCATTAAGCTGAGCCAACTGCTGTTGGAGTTCCAGCGTCTCCAATTGTCGGTCACGTATGAACACCGCGTGACCTATGCCTGGATGGCGCCCAGGTTGCGCGGCCAAGAAGCGGTAGCCTTGTGCTGCCAAGTACGCCTTTAAAACTGGCAGATCTGCGCCATTGGATATGTGCTCGCTATCACTGAGCAGGACGCGCGCGACAACAACGTCCACTCCGTTCATCGAACCCGCACCTTGAATGATCGGCAGGGCTGGCAGGCAATTCACCAACAGCCAGTTGACAGCGGCACCTTTAAGCAGCTCGGCCAATACGATTGCCTGGCGTGTCTGTTTCTCTTCAGTCTTAATGTTGGGCCAGTGGTTACGCAGAGTCTCTGGCTCCAAGAGGCCACTTTCTGCAGGGTTGCTGGCACGGTGATAAGCGACGGTACCGGTTTCGCTTGCGACAACGTCCCCGCAGATACGCCATCCATCACGCTGCGCGAAGTTGCGCTGAAGGCGCTCAAATTGCGTCTCTTCGGCCTCGACCAAGGTAACGTTTGCTACGTCCCATTGCACCAGTTGCCGTACCCAGTCGCCAGTCCCGCCCCCCGCTCCCACCAGCAAAACGCCAGTTGGTTCGAACAGGACTTGAAGGTGGTCGAACCAAGCATTGATGTCATTGATCATTGCGACAGCCGCCCCTCTTGCTTGCGATGTTGTCTGAATTCCTTGATATCGCGTCGAAACGCAAATGGCAGTTTTGCCCAGCCGATAGGTGATTTTGCGTTTTTGATGAGCGTCGATCCCAGCCGGTAACTGAGGTGCTGCTTGACCTTATCTCCTTCCGCAGCGTCGCGATACTGGTGCAAGGGCGGCAACTTCTTACCCGCCGTTGCCGACTTCGCACGCCGGAATTGCTGCGTCTCGCGCAGCAAAGCCCACGGCAACGTGACTAGTCCGCCGACTGACCGGCTGCGTTGCACCATGAGGTATCCCAAGCGGTAAGATAGTTGTGCCTTAACCCGGTCGGCCGCGCCATAGTAAGCAGGCTTGGAGGCCTTGGCCGGCGTAGCAGCGGCTTTCTTCAGACGCTGGTTCTCGATGTAGTAGCGCTCCAGTTCCTCCTGGACCTGGTGAAGCTGACGCAGAAGGAGATCATTCTCCTGCTGCACTTCTGCACTGACTACTGGCGCAGACGTAGCCTTCTTGAGTCTTGCTTCAAGGGACTGGGCAAGCTCTGTTTGCTTTGCGAGTTGTTTCGTGAGTTCTTCGCTTTTCTTCTCACGCTCCGTTGCAAGCCTTGCGAGGCTATCCTTTTCGCTCGTCAGCTTTGACTTTTCCTGATTAAGCTGCTCGATGCCTTTTTCACGTTCTGTTGCCAGCTTGGCGAAGTTTTCCTTTTCACTGGCCAGTTTTAACTTTTCCTGACTAAGTTGCTCGATGCCTTTTGCACGTTCTGTTGCGACTTTTTCAGCGTCTTGTAATGCCTTGATTTTTTCTTTTTGCTGTTGCGCTTCGAGATAGAACCGCTCGAGCTCTTCCTGTACTTGATGCAATTGAAGGAGTAACAGCTCGTTCTCCTGCTTTTGCTCTCTCGTTGTCTCAGCCAGCTTGCTGCGGCTAGCTACTTGCTTTGCAAGTTCATCTGCCTTGGCTGAAGCCTCCTGGGTCAGGCGCTCTATTTCCTTTGTGTTCCGGTTCAACTCTTCTTGTACGGACTTCAGCCTCTCCTCTGTACCAACCAACTCGTCGCAAAGCAGCTTTTTATCTTCTTCTGCCCGCTGCAGTTTCAGCTGCCCCTGCAGACGCAGAGCAGCAAGGCCGCGCCATGCTGCCAAGGCAGGAATGCCAGTGACCGTGCCGTTTGTGAGAGGAAGGTTTGCCGCAGACTGCAGTTCTGCATAAAGCTGGAGAACCTGCGGCTGCTGGCTAACGATGGCTTGCGCCAGGTGCTGTTCGAGCGCGACCTCATCTGGCAGCGATACAAGTCCGGCTTGGCATTGCTCAAATGTCAAGTTCGTACCGCCACAGACGGTGACGTTAGAAGAGTCGAACGGACACTCGCCGACGATTGAATCTTCCGCAAAGTCTTCATCGCTCAGATCATGTTCAGAAACCGCGATGTTTTCCGTAGACGAGGAATGCGTGAGTTCTGCGAGCGGCGCACCGATACGCGCGCGAACTTGTTGCAAATATTTGTCGGCCGAGTGTTGCACCTGCCGGGCATGTACGAGCAAACAGCGCTCCGTATTACGGTAGTAGAAATGAAGCAACGCGGCATTGTAGGCCTGCCAGGCATGCACGCGTTGCTGCAGTTCTTCTTCGCTGAGAAACCCGTTTTCCTCGCTGCTTCCCAACAGTGTTTCGGGCGAGTTGTAGACAAGGATGAAGGTGATGTTCTGGTCGAGCGTTTTCCAGTAGTCAAGGAGGTACACAGACGAGGGATCGGCCCACCCCCAAAGCTCCTGATCTATGTTCCCCAGCAAAAGATCGAGCGCCATCCCATGCCAGACCGGACTGGTATCAATCTGCGCAATATCGCGACCTGTCGGCAGTTGATGCAATGGTTCTGCCTTGTATGCCTTGCGCAGCATCGTGCCGATTTCTTCGGCTGTGAGGCCTTCACGGCGAGAAGGGCGTGCTCGGCTCATTCCACAGGCATTCAAGAGCGATTCGACTTCCCGATAACCTGATTCCGGGTGCCCCACGATGAGGATCTTGTTCATAGTTTTGTAGTATCTCTTTACAGGCCCAACACCACTTTGGCGCTAACAGCGATCTGATAAATAATCTGCGTCATGTCCTTCCAGATCTGACGCGACTTCACATCCACCTTTGGCAGTACAAGCACTTCGTCCCCTGCTCGTAACGCTGGATTGGAGGTGCCTTCTTCAAAGCTGCCGTCACGGTGAGCAACAACTACGCGCGAGTTGTCTGCGTTTTGCGTGTAGCCCCCTGCGCGGCGAATGTAGTCGTCCAGCGTGAGTTGCCCGTCGTAGGCGATGGCGTTCGGGAACAGCACCTCGCCGCTGACGAGCACGAGACCGTCACGCGTCGGGACCTTGATGACGTCGCCGTTTTCCAGCAGCAGCTCGTCGCGGCTGCTTGCTTGCGCAATCAGCACCTGCCCGCTGGGTTCGATCTTTTTCGCGCGCTCCACCCATTGCAGGATGAGCTCCGCCTCTTCCTTGCGTAGGCGTGCCTCGTCGCTGGTGCCGCTGCGTGCGGTGAGCACGGTCGATTCCAGGCTCTTCATTGAGGTTTGCAGCATGAGCTTCTGGCGCTCGCGCACGCTCTGGCGGTAGAGCTGTACGCTTTGCGCGTCGGATCGGTCCGAGAACTGGATGCGGCTCATCAGCTCGCCGATTCTTGCGCCGTAGGGCAGCACATATTCCTGCGCGCTGAGGTGTTCGCCTTCTACGCGGACGGTGATGGTGCCGGGCTTTTTGTCAGCGGTGAATTCCACTTCGTCGCCGTTGCTAATGCTGACGTTGCCAGCTTCCGCCAGGGTGTAGTAGTCGATATTGCGGACGGTGCCGGTGTTGCGCACTACGCGTACATGCGTTGCCTGGGCACGCGGCTTGGCGAAGTTGGCAAGCTGGGCGATGGACAACGCGCTGTCCTTGAACTCGAAGCGTTTGGCGTTCTCTGCGAGGCCGGACACCTTGACGGTGTGATTGCGCGGTGCGACGAAGATGACGTCGCCGTCGGCAAGCTGCAGCAATGGCAGGCGGCCCTGCAACAGGAAGTCGTACAGGCTGACGCTGGCCCTTACCTGCTCGCCGCGTTTGACTTGCACATCGAGGAAGGTGCCACGCTCGGGATCGATGCCGCCGGCCTGGTCGAGGTAGTGCAGCAGGCTGTCCATGCTGGTGCCGTTGTACAGGCCGGGGCGGTTGACGAAGCCGCCGACAAATATGCGTACCGGCTGGGCGGCGGCAAGGCTGGCGTAGCTGTAGACGTTGGCGCGGAATACCTTGCGCACTGCGGTTTCCACCAGTTGCTGCAAGTCCTGGTTGCGCACGCCAAGCACTTTTACCGGACCAACGTGCGGAAGGAAGATGTTGCCCTGCGGGTCGACGGGGACGACGTTGTCGAAGGTGTAGCCGCCCCACAGGCGGATCTGTACCCCGTCGCCAATGGCAAGCATGTAGTCCGGGTTGAACTGGGTGACGCCGGGCCGTGCGAAGCTGCCGGTGAAAAGTTGTGCGCCGAATACGTCGCTGGCGGCGTTGTTGGAATAGTCAAACTGCTGCGGTGCCTCGGGGCGCACTTCCGCGGGCTTGACGCTCGGTGCGGCGGTGCTCTGCACAGGCTGGCGCGAGGTCTGTGCTTGCGTGGCTGGCATTGCAGGTACCGCGCTGCCCGGTGCGAAGTTCAGGCCAAGCGCGGCCTCAGCGGCGAAGGCGCTTGTGCTGCCCGCGAGCAGGATGAAGGCAAAGGAAGTGATACGGCGCATGGCTTAGTCCTTGTGGTCGCGGATGATGGCGGCGAGCAGATGCACGATGCCGGCCAGCAGCAGCGTGACCAGAATGAAGACGACGATGTTGTAGAGGCGGCTTGGCTCCAGCGGGTACTGGGGCAGCGTAGGCGCCTGCAATACGGAGACCTTCTTGATGGTGCGGGTGGCTTCTACCCGGCCCTTTTCCAGTGCGACGAGTGCGGTCTTGTAGACGTCTTCCGCAAAGCGGGCTGCCATTTCCAGGCGCTGGTATTCCTCGACGGTGCTGTTAAGCGTCTTGCCGGTGGGCGCGGTCAGGCGGGATTGTTCCTGCGTGATCTGCTTGTCGATGGCGGCGAGTTGCAGGTCCACTTCCACCACGCCTGGTGCCTGCGGCGCTAGGTAACCGAGCAGCGCGGTGCGTTTGGCCTGCAGCTCCGTGCGTTGCGCTTCGAGGCGGTTGATGGCGGCGGCGATGTTTTCTGCGGTGCTTTGCGGGGAAACCAGTCCCTTCTGGTTCTGGAACGTGATGACCGCATGCCTTGCTTGTTGCAGGCGATCTGCATGCTGTGCGACTTGCTTTTCGACGAAGGCAACCTGTTCCTGCGCGAGCTGGTGCGCCATGGCATTCATGGTGCGCTCACCCTCCTCGACCAGCATGGCGGCGATGGCGTGGGCGGTTTTGGCATCGTAGCCTTGTGCACGGATGACGAGCACGCCGGCGTAGTCGTCGTATTCGATGCTGGTGCGGGACAGGTAGTGGCGGTGGAAACGTTCCTGCGGTGTGTCCTTGCTCCACATGCGCGAGAGCGGATCGCGGCCTGTGTCGCTGTAGTGCGCACGCAAGTCCAGCTTTGCGTCGAGCTTGTTGAGCATGTCCACCGACAGCAGGTGGTCGCGCAGCAGGAGCTGATCGGTACGGCTGCCGGCTCCTGCACCGGCGAGCAGACTGCCAAAGTCCATGGACTGGCCGCCGGCCATGTCGGTGCGCTGGATGATGACGCGGGCTTCGGACACATACCGGTCGGACGCGAGCAGGCCCCAATAGAGTGTTGCCAGCACGCATGCCACCAGTGCGAGAGAAAAGGTGCGCTGGCGCAGGAAGGCCGGTGCCAGCAGTCGCTGCATGCGGTCCGGCCCTTGGGTCAACGTTTTGACAACGGGGTTGTTCTTGATGAAGCCAATCATGCGGCGATGCTTTCCTTGTAGTGTTTCAGTGCCTCGCCAATGTCGTCGAACCAGTGAGCCTGCCCTTCGTGCAGCCAGATACCAGCCTTGCAGAAGCGGCGCAGCGTGCTCTCGCTATGGGCGACCATGATCAAGCCTGCATGGTCGGCAACGCGCTGGAATGCCGCGGCGGCCTTGTCCTTGAATGCTGCGTCGCCAGCCGCGGTCACTTCGTCGGATATATAGACGTCGAAGTCGAATGCCATCGACAGTGCAAACTGCAGGCGCGACTTCATGCCGGAGGAATAGGTTTTGACGGGCTCGTCGAAGTATTCGCCGAGTTCGGCAAAGTCTTCGATGAAACGGATGCGGTCTGCCATGTCGTCGATATCGCCATGGCCATGGATGCGGCAGACGAACTTGGCGTTCTGCCGGCCGGTGAGCGACCCCTGCAGCCCGCCGCCAAAGCCCATCGGCCAGGAGACGCGGCACTGCCGCTCGACGCGTCCGCGCGTCGGAATGTCGATGCCGCCGATGATGCGTAACAGCGTGGACTTGCCTGCGCCATTGCGGCCGACGAGGCCGACATTGACCTTGGGCGGAATGGTGAACGACACACCCCGCAGCACCCATCGGCCGGGGCCGTGGTCGGTGCGGTAGCGCTTGTGGACGTCGTCAACGATGATCATTGCGCCACCAGACGATTGGCAAACCGCACATGCAGCGCGAGGCCGAAGAAGATGGTGACCAGCGCAAAGCCATAGAGGTAGGCCCAGCTTGCCCCGGGCGCCGGGTGAAACTGCGGGAAGTATCCGGCGCGCAGGATTTCCAGACCATGGAGGAAAGGATTGAGCAACATCCACTCGCGGTAGGGCTGCGGGATGGCCATGGCGGGGAACATCACGCCGGAAATGAAATACAGCGGGCGGAACAAGAGATTGGCGACCTTGCCCAGTTCGGGCACCAGTTCCGCGCCGACGGACAAGATGAGGCCGATGCCCATGCCGCACAGCCATAGGCCCACAACGGCCACAAGGACGAGCAACACATCATGCGGAACGACATGGAAGCCGAATAGGCCGGCACCTGCGAGCAATACCAGCGCGGTAATCAGCATAAGAAACCCTTCCAGTCCTGCGCGGACTAGCACCGTATCGACCGGCTGTACCTGACGGTAGGCGAAGAGTGCCGAGTTGGCGCTGATGCCCCCCATGCAGCGGGTCGCGGTATTCTGCGCGAGGAAAAACCCGAGCAAGCCGGTCACGACGAACATCCCGCCGTCGATGCCGTAGGTAACGCGATGGAGAACGAAGCCGAACAACGCCATCAGGAAGATGAGATGCGCGACCGGCTCCAGCAGGATCCAGAGCCATGCGGCGCGCCCGGCGGAAAGCCGATTGACGGCCTCGCGCAGGAATAATGCAGAGATCACTGCCCGTTGAATTTGCCAACTACTTCTCATGGTGCCTTCTACTTGCTGCTTTATGGCAACGGGATCGATCCCGTACTACATTGCTCTAAGAATGTCAACCCACGCAACTATCTAGTGCGTAACGCTCTGTTACACCACCAAACCTTCCCATAAGAAATATTTATTCCAAAAAATAGATCGATTGAGTAAGACAAAATCCGACTTAAGCTTCTGATATTCCTCAAATTTTATTCATTCCAGCCGTTCAAAGAAATCACCTTCTTCAGTATCCAAATCGCTCAAAAAGTGATGGCAGGAAAGCTTAAAAGGCGGTTATCCTGTAATCCTTTGTTACATTGCTGTTGGGAAATATTGCAGTGAGAAGAATCACGCGCCACCTGCCATGGCTGATTTTTGGGATTGGCGGGCTATTGAGCGGCTGGGCCAGCTGGAAGATCAGCGAAAAAATCGAGTCGGAAGCGCGCAGTGCTTTCATGCTCCGGGCTTATGAGCTCCAGTCCTCGCTGGCGATGCAGTTCCAGCGGTACGAGGACCTCCTGTTTGGCGCGGCCGGTCTCTATCGGGCGGACCACGCGGTATCGCGTGCGGAGTTTGCTGCGTATGCCGCAGCACTGAATATCGGCGCCCGATTCCGGGCGTTGTCTTCCTTTAATTACGCGGAGTACTTCGACCGTTCGCAGCGCGAACAGTTTGCGCGGGCGTTTCCGGGAAGTGTAGGTTCGGTGGAGAGCGCATCGCTCAAACTGGCTTCAGACCGTGATGAGCATATGGTGATCACACGTACGTTCCCCGACGACGCTCCTGGGCTTGGTTACGACCTGATGAACAACGGACATCGCCTGGGAAAGCATGTCAGTTTTCAGTTATCCGGCAGTCTGTACCGTCGCAATATTCCTGTCAGCTCCGGCTTGCCGCTGCTTGCACCGGGCGCGACACGCCCTGCACTGGCGCTGCGCCTGGGTGTATTTACATTGAACGGGACGGACATTCCCCGCCTGGTAGGGACCGTTGGCCTGGCCTTCCGGATTGCGGATTTCTTTCAGGAGGCGGCGCCCGCGTTTGCGGATGGCCGGCTGTTCTATCGGGTGGAGAATATCGGCCGGGTCGATGGAACCGCATACAACCCGCCGGTCGAGATCTATACCAACGCCGGCCAACAGCACCTGACAGGCACGCCCGGTGATCTCTACAAGACTTCCTTCATCCAGCCTTTTGGCGGTGCGCTGCTGCGCGTGGAGCTCATTAAAGACCAGGCGAGTCTTGTTGGCAATCGGGTTACGACACTGCCGTTTTTTGTGTTTGCAACGGGTCTTCTTTTCTTCGGACTGATCGCGACGATTGTGCGGGTTCTCGTCCATCGCAAATTTGAGCTCGCGGCAGCCGTCAACAAGAAGACCATGGAGCTGGAAAAGGAAATCCTGCGGGCCAAACAGCTGGAGCGTGAACTGGCAAACAGCGTGGAAGAGGAGCGGCGGCGCATTGGGCACGAGTTGCATGATGAAATCGGGCAGCGCCTGACCGGGTTGAGCCTGAGCTTCAAGGCGCTGTCTGAAAAACTCAGGCCGACTTCCCACGAGCTGTCCGCGCATGCGGCAAACCTTGAAGAGAACACGAGGGAAACCATCGCCAGCGTGCGCGCGCTGACACACGGGCTGGTGCCGGTACCGCAAGAGCCAGACGGACTCCGGATCGCGCTGGAGCAGCTGGCCACCGCAGCATCAACCCCTGCAACGCAATGCACCTTCGATTTTGATGACCCGGTCGATATCGATGACGCGAACGTTGCGGCGAACCTGTATCGCATTGCGCAGGAGGCGACCAATAATGCGCTCAAGCATGCGAAGGCAACGCAGGTGACGATTCGCCTCGACGAGGTGGACGGAAAAGTCACGCTCTCCATTACGGACAATGGTGTCGGCTTTGAGCGCGATAGCCATGGCGTCATGTGGAGAAACAGCACTGCGGGCGCCGGCCTGCGAATCATGAGGCACCGGGCGTCGGTCATCAATTACACGCTGCATGTCGATTCGTGTCTCGACCGCGGCACCACAATCAGAGTACAGGAATGCTGAACCCTACCCAATCTGCAACGCCCAGCGTGCTGCTGGTCGACGACCACCCTGTTGTCCGTATGGGGTTCCAGACACTATTGAAGATGGACAATGCCGCCTATGTCTTTTATGAGGCAGAGAACAGTGCCGATGCACGGGCGATGGCGGCCAGGCATGCGCCGCAGGTGATCCTGCTGGATCTGAGTCTGGCTGGCGCGGTGGATGTTTCATTGATCGCCGAACTAAAAGCGGCGTCTCCTGCAAGTCGCGTCCTGATCGCGTCCATGCACGAAGAGCGGCTGTATGCGGAGCGCGCCATCCGGGCGGGCGCGCATGGTTACCTCATGAAGAACCATGCAGCCCATCAGATTGCAAAGGCGGTCAGTACCGTGCTGGAGGGCGGCACCTGGCTTTCTGCCGCCATGCAAAAGCAGCTGATGGCGCGGCTGTTCAACACGGACCGCTCCAATGAGTGGGAAAAGATGGCGTCGCTCTCGGACCGCGAACTGGAGATCCTGCGGCTTTTGGGCATGGGTTACAAAAAGTCCGAGCTGGCATCCCGACTGGGACTATCCCCCAACACAATCGAAACCTATCGCACGAATCTCAAGCGCAAGCTGTCGATCAATACCGGGGCGGAGCTGTACCGTTTTGCTTTCCTGCATTTTCAGAGCGAAGCGGCGTCGAAGTGACATGGAGGCTGGAGGAATGGGCGTTATTGATCCGGCTGTGGTTCGTTGAATTAACTCCTCTCCCCTGCCCATCTCCCACAAGCGGGAGAGGAAGTCAGAGTGCGGCCTGACATGACGCCTTCCGCTTCATGCCTGTCATCAGCTGGCCCGATCCTGCGTGTTCGGCGTTTTTTCTGTTTTGCAATCGCTGCGGCGTCAGCGGCCTCGTCGTAACTGTTATCGAATCGACGACGACATGCGACTTCTTGCTGACACCTCTTGGCGTGCGACCACATTTCTCTGAGCAAATCTGCTTGAAGAGTATCAACTTTCGTTTTCCTTTTACGATGATCTGCCCATCGTTGGCGATCATGTTTGCTACGGATTAACAACAGCAGGTCGCTTATCGGAAAAAGTTCTCTTTGTCAGTTACAGGGAGAACAACATGCCGACCTTCAAGACAAATGCTGAATGGCGGGCATTGCAGCTTCTTTGCATCGCCTTTCTCTGCTGGGCTTTTTACAGCCCAGCGCATTCGCAGCAACCCGATGATTCTTCATGGTGGGACAACACCAAAGAAACGCTTCACGACATTACCGAACATGGCGAGTGGGATGTATATCTGTCCGGTTACAGTCATCACAGCCGCAGCACGTATGAGGAGCGGAGAATTCGCAAGCTGAACGAGAAGGCGTGGGGCGGCGGATTCGGCAAGACCATTCGCAATGCGAAGGGGAACGACGAATCGCTCTACGGACTGGTCATTCGCGACTCCCGCGAGAACCTGCAGTGGTCCGTCGGTTACGCGTACCAATGGGTCTACCCTCTGTTTGGCAGCAGGTTCGAGGCTGGCGCGGGCATCAGCGCGATGTTGATACGAAGAGAGGACTGGTTCGACGGCGTGCCCTTTCCTGCGTTATTGCCCGTGGCTTCGCTCGGCATCAAAGAGGCCAAACTGATGGCGACCTATGTTCCGCGCATGTCGACACGCAAGGGAAAGGGGAACGTGCTCTTGCTGTTTACGAAGTTCCAGTTTTAGCAGGCTGTTGAAAAACTACTGCGCGGCCGATCCCGAGGGCTGCGGTGCTCGGCGTACTACACGTACGTGCGCTACATGCTCTCAGTCTCAGCGCGCTCGCTACGTCTTCAACAGCCTGTTAAGGCGCCTTCCACATCAATTGGCGAAGTGATGCAAGGTCGTGCGGTACATGCTCAAGCCGGATCCGCATACCCAAGCCATAGACGAGTATCCTGCGCGTGCAAGCGACCTTCATTCAGCTGCAACCTGCATGCGGCAGCCAACAGGCTCGCCGCCTATCACGGCACAGGAATCACAATCTAGGAGCGGCGGGCGCAAGGCCTGCCCGCCCCGCTACAAATCATCCGGATCAGGCCAGAACTCCTTGAAAAGATCACCCTGATTCGGATTCAGTCCTGGCCTTCTGCGCTTGCCGCGCCTGGGTGCTGCGTCCTTCGCGGCGCTGTCGGTGCGCGCGGGTAGCTGCGCGCCCTCTGTTGCGCCTACTTCGATCGGATCGTCATCAAGCCCGGCCAGCGGCTCGCTTGACGGCACTTGCCGCCTGCCGCTGCCGGTGTTTTTTGCCTTGTTCAATGCCACTGCAACCTCCAACGCCGGCGGTCTTTACGCCTTAAAAGATCAGGTTGAAGACGCCGAATACGACCAACAGGCCGATGATAAAAATGATCGCAACAATCCACAGGAGTATTTTCATTTTTTGCTCCTTTCAATGGACATCTTTAATGGACACCTTCAATGAACACTTTCAATGAACACTTTCGATAGGCACGTTCGCTAGTCATCTGCACGGACTCTTATCCTGCTTCGGCACCTTCTGCGCCATGAAACCAAACTGTGCAACCGTGCTGCTTTCACAGCTCCCCGCACTGTCCAGGGAGCACGCTGACATTGGCAACAAGTTGGGCCGGTGAACGATCGTTAAGTTCCGGTCGCAGCGCGCGCCGGTGGCAGAACAAGTGCGCGTGTGCGGGAAAACGCTTGCCGCATGGGATGGGAAAACAGGGTTGCTAATGCGTTGTGCAGTGCGGCAGGCAGCTGTCCCTGTGCACGTCACTGCCTTTGCAAGCTGATTTATCGGTATGCCGAAGCGAACTAATGCTGATAGCAGACTTCTAACTACCCGTGTTTCCCATGCTGCACTGTCTAATGAGGACAGGGATGGCGATAGCATTCCGACGTATCGCCTCCTCCGCAGCGACCCAGCATAGATGGAGGGATTTCAATGGCAGATATCGATACAGGCCGGACGCCGTCCGGCAAAGGAAGTCCGCCCGCTTCAGGCAACACGGGCGGTAATGATCCACGCAGCGCTTCCGCTGATACCAGCGCAGCAAAGCAGACACTGGACGAAACGAAGCAGGCAGCCAAGGATCTGGCAGGTCGTGCGAAGGAGCAAAGCCGTTCTGCCCTCGAGCAGCAGAAAGGCACTGCTGCGGAGCAAGTGGATTCGGTGGCGCATGCATTCCGGCGTGCGGCAAGCCAGCTCCACGAGGATCAGCAGTCAGGCGCAGGCCAGTATGTGGATTCCGCCGCAGAGCGGCTTGAATCGTTTGCCCAGCAACTGCGGCAGAAGGATCTGGATACTATCATCCGCGATGTCACCGACCTTGGCCGCCGTTCGCCGGCGACCTTGTTTGCGGGCTCGCTGGCGGCTGGTTTCCTGCTCTCGCGCTTCCTGAAGAGTTCTCGCCAGTCACCGCATGAGCAAAGGTCAGCGGGCAGCATGATGGACGAGGATGAAGACGAGCGCGTGCTGGCCAGTTACCGCGATGCGCCGGACGGTGCCTTTTACGGCGAGTATGTTGCAGACGAGTGGTCGGCCGGCGAAGACAACAGTGCGAGCGAGCTCGGCCTGGCCGGCAGCGCATTGCCAGAGGCTGGCACCGGCAGCAGCTCCACGACGGTGGTGCAAGGTGGACAAGGCGGCAACAACTCCACCAGCGTGGTACGCGGAGGCGACAACACCAAGGCCACTCCTTCTTCCCTGAACGAATCCAAACCTGGAGGAAACAATTATGGAAACCGATAAGACCAGCAAGTCACTGGGTGCCCTGTTCTCGGAACTGACCCGCGAGACAGTCGACCTGATCCGCAAGGAAATTGCATTGGCACGGGCAGAGATGTCCGAGAAGGTATCGAGCGCGCAGACCGGCGTGACGTCGGTGGCGATAGGTGCGGCGGTGCTGCTCGCCGGACTCTTCCTCATCCTGCAGGCGATCGTCAATGGCCTGGCCATGGTCCTGCCGCCGGAAATGGCGCCGTGGCTCGCGCCGCTGATCGTCGGGCTGGTGGTGGCCGTCATCGGCTACATGATGCTCAAGGGCGGCTCGTCGAAGCTGCATGCAGACAAGCTTCTGCCGCACCGGACGATGGATTCCCTCAGCCGTAACAAGAATGTTGCGCGGGAGGCCACGCGATGAGAAATGACAGCAACCACTACGAAGACAACCGCCGCCCGGAAGAAATCGAAAGCGATATCGAGCGCACCCGTGCCGAGGTCAGCTCGACGATCGATGCGATCCAGAGCAAGCTCACGCCGGGCCAGATGATGGACCAGGCGGTCGCCTACGCGCGCACCAGCCTGCCTGCCGACTTCGGCGCCAACCTCGGCAATGCGGTGCGTGACAATCCGCTTCCCGTGGCACTGATTGGCGTGGGACTCGCCTGGCTGATGGCATCGGGGCGCAATGCGGATGGGCAGGCACGCCAGCGCCGCGCTGCTGCAGCGCGATACGACGAGTACGACGACTATGGCAGCTATGCGGAATCCGGTGCGGGCGTGGATCTGGGACATCAGGACCAGGAAGGCGCGATGAAGCGCGCAGCCGGAAAGCTGAGCGAGACGGGACGCGGCTTGAAGGACAAGGCGAGCGAAACGAGTCGCGGCATCAAGGACAAGACGAGCGAACTCGGCCACCGCATCAGTGACCGCACGTCGGCAGTGACGGGGCGTGCGCGCGAGATGGGGCATGGCGCACGCGAACGGCTCGGCGCGATCGGGGAACGTTCGCAGCAGAGCTATTACCGCACCCGCGACAACGTGAGCCACATGGTCGAGGAGCAACCGCTCGTGCTCGGCGCAGTCGGGCTCGCCGTCGGCGCACTCCTTGGCGCCATGCTGCCCGGCACGCGCCGCGAAGACGAAATGATGGGCGACAAGCGGGACCAGCTCGTCGGTCGTGCAAAAGAAACCTTGCGCGAACAAGCCGCCAGCGCAAAGGACACGATGCAACGCGCGATGGAGGAGCGCACCCGGGAAACGAGCCAGCAAGGCAAGCCTGATGGCGCCGCCATGCAACCGGGTAGCGACAGCGCATCGGCACCGCCGCCGTCCTCCGTGCAGCCAGGCGGGCAGCAGGTTGGCAGCACGTCGCTTGGTGGCGCGGAGAAGAGTCCTTACGGTCCGCACTGACTCTTCTTACGCACACACGCTTTAGGCTGTGTTTGACAAGTGTGGCGAGCGGTTCGGAGTGGTGTCGAGGAGCGCGCGCGTACGACTGGTACGCCGCGCACCGCAGACATCAATCCGGGCCGCGCACTAGCTTGTCAAACACCGCCTAGCACGACAATCGGAGGCCGCCATGCGCTATGCATGGCGGCCTCTTTTCATGAACAGGCTGCCAGCTGTTAAAGCGATGTTTGCCGGACCGCGATGTTGCTCAGGCAAGTCAGCCTGATGAATGAGAATTGCTAACAAAATGCAAGCGGAGACTTGACCATACTCTGGCCACATGCAACGCTAGCTCCCTTGCAAATCAACCAAGGAGCAAGCATGAAAGGCGATAGCGGGATCATCGACATCCTGAACGGCCTGTTGGCCGGCGAGTTGACCGCCGTCGATCAGTATCTGATTCACGGCGAAATGTATGCCAACTTCGGCTTTCCCCGGCTGGCTGAACATACCCTTCATGAATCCGAACATGAGCGCCAGCATGCGCGCGCATTGATTCAGCGCATTCTCTTTCTCGACGGCAGGCCTGACCTCAGCAAGCGGCATGCATTAAAGGTCGGCAATACCGTGCCAGAGATGCTGCAAGCTGACCTCGACGTGGAATACAGCGTGGTAGCCGAACTGAAAAAAGCGATCGCCGCCTGCGAGGTCGCGAAAGACTACGTGACGCGCGACATGCTGGTCAGCCAACTGGAAGACACGGAGATGGACCACGCCGACTGGCTGGAGAAACAGCTTCGCCTGATCGGTTTCGTCGGCCTGCAGAATTATCAGCAAAGCCAGATGGATCCGTCCTCTTCCACTTGACACCCAACACCTGACTTCGAGGAAACGAAAAATGAAAGGCGATCCGCAAATCCTGACTCTCCTCAACAAGGTGTTGAGAAACGAACTCACGGCGATCAATCAGTATTTCCTTCATGCCCGCATGTTCAAGAACTGGGGCCTCAGCCAGCTTGACCGCTACGAATACAAGCAGTCCATCCGCGTGATGAAAGAAGCGGACGAACTGATCGAGCGCATTCTTTTCCTGGAAGGCCTGCCGAACTTGCAGGACCTCGGCAAGCTACTGATCGGTGAAGACGCGGCCGAATGCATCGACTGCGACCTGCGCTACGAGCTGAGCCATCGCCAGCTGCTGATGCAGGCGATCGCCAGCTGCGAAACCGCACAGGACTACGTCAGCCGCGACATGCTGGAAGACCTGCTGGAGCACTGCGAAGAGTCGATTGACTGGCTGGAAACCCAACAGAGCCTGATCAAGGACGTTGGCCTGCAGAACTACCTGCAAGCGCAGATGAAGACAGAAAGCGACTAGGCCGTGTTTGACAAGCTACTGCGCGGCCCGGATTGATGTCTGCGGTGCTCGGCGTACCAGTCGTACGCGTGCGCTCCTCGACACCACTCCGAACCGCTCGCCACACTTGTCAAACACAGCCTAGAAACGCTTGCGCGCCGGGAGGCGGACACTCCGCTTTCCGGCCATTCTCTTCGTTACTTCCGGCCCAGCTTCGGGCACATACACGATCCAAGCATTCGTCGTCTGGTAAGCCATCCCGGATTATTCCATTGCACTCACCTGATGTTGACGGTGCTCGTGACGTACTCGGTCTTCGCTCCCTTCTCATTGCCGCTTCCATCGTCGGTTTGCCGGCGTCGGTAATGACGGTCACGTCGCGTCAGGTTCAACCACTTGAGACTTGAACAGCAGGTACGGCGCGCGAGATTGCCCGTTGCTGGCGGGACGGCCAAAGCCTTAGCTAAATGCCGTTCAGCTCCTAACTGAACGGCATTAGCGCAATACACGGATGTTTTCTTGACAGAAATTCATCCCTGTACTGTAATACCTTGCCTAAACGGCAAGACCCGCCTGCAGCCACGCTGCAAGCACACCGCCGCCGATCCAGCGTCAGGTCGGCGGCACCCCAAGTCGCACAAGCACCAGAAGGAAAATGAAGTGACAACCAGCGCAAGCGCCTTCGCCGCAAAAGATCAACATCAGGACCATGGAACCGGCGAAGCCTACTGGCGCCAGTTCACGACAGCCCGCACCGCCGATGCGTTTTGCCAGGCATGGCTGGGCCTCCTCTGCGACAAGCTGGAAGGCGTTTCCGCCGGCGTCGTGCTTCTGGAGTCGGGCGAGGAACAACGCACCTTCGTCCCGATCGCGGTCTGGCCCAAACCAACGTTGGACCTCTCCCGCCTCGGGAAAGTCGCCGAACGCGCGCTGGTGGAAAGACGCGGCATCGTGCAAAGCGTGGCGGATGCCGCGCCCGCAGCGGTCCAGGTCAGCTACCCGATCCAGGTCGGAGATCGAATTGTCGGCGCAGTCGCTCTGGAAACCTCCTCTTCCGAACAGACCGGCATCAACCACGCCCTGCGCGAAATCCACTGGGGTATCGCATGGCTTGCCGACATCTTCAACCGTCGTGAACTGCAGATGGCGGATGCCAAAGCCACGCGCATCGCGTCGGTCATGGAAGCCTTGGCCACCTCGCTGCGTTCAACGAAACTCCAGCAGACCCTGTTCGAGGTCGCCAACAGCATCGCACGCCAGCTCAAGTGCTCGCGTACCGCCATCGGGCTCGTGCACCGCGAGGCAGTCAAGGTGACCGCCCTGTCCGATGCGGCATGGATTGAAAAGAATACAAACCTCGTGAAACGCTATGCGGCCGTCATGGACGAAGCGGTCGACAAGAGAGCGCCGCTTGGCTACACCCGCCCGACGGACAACACCGCACCGGCGACCTCCCCGATCTCCACGCTTGAAGAACTCGCGCAGGAAACGGCGGCCACCGACATCCTTGCCGTTCCGCTGATGGCGGGCGTGAGTTGCGTCGGCGTGCTCACCCTCGAGCGAAGCAACGCCGAGCCCTTTTCGACGGAAGACAAGGCATGGGTGGATGCATTTGTCTCCCTGTTGCCCGCCGTGATCGACCAGAAGAAACGTGCGGAATCCGGTTACATTGCCCGTATACGTGAAGACCTCGAAAAACTCTTCGCCCGCCTGTTCGGCCCCCGCTACCTGTTGTGGAAATGCAGTGCCGCACTCCTGACAATCAGCTTCGCCGTACTGGCCCTTGTTGAAATCGATTACCGCGTTTCGGCCAAGACCGTCATTGAAGGCGAGATCCAGCGCGTCGCTGCTGCACCCTTCGAAGGATTTCTTGCCGCCGCCCATGTCCGTGCCGGCGATACCGTGCGCGCCGGGCAGATCCTGTGCGAGCTCGATGACCGCGACCTGAAGATCGAACAGGCCAAATGGGCGTATGAGCGCGATCAACACGAAGGCAAACTGCGCGAAGCGATGGCCAATAGCGATCTCACTTCCATCCAGGTCATCAGCGCACAGGTAAAACAGGCCGAAGCGCAGCTGGCGCTGGCCAACGAACGCATCAAGCGTTCCAAGATCACCGCGCCCTTTGACGGCATCGTGGTGTCCGGCGATCTCAGCCAGCAGATCGGCGCACCGCTGGAGCACGGAAAGAAGCTGTTCGAGATTGCCCCGCTGGCCAGCTATCGCGTGATCCTGCAGGTGGATGAAAGGGAGATTCGTCATCTTGAGGCGGGACAGACCGGCAAGCTGGTGATCGCCGGCATCGCCGGAGATGCCATGCCGTTCAAGGTCAGCAGCGTAACCCCGGTTGCAACGGCGCAGGATGGCCGCAACTTCTTCCGCGTCGAGGCACGCCTGCAGCAGGCTTCGGCACGCCTGCGCCCCGGCATGGAAGGCATCGGAAAAGTGGAAACAGGGCCGCGCGGGCTGTGGTGGATTCTTACTCACAGCTTCACCGACTGGCTGCGCCTGAACCTGTGGTCCTGGTTGCCTTGAGGACATATCATGGGCAGATCACTCTTCAGCCAGTCCTGGCATAGCGTCGCCGAGCTCAAGCCGCGGCTTCTTCCGAATACCCGCCTGCAGCGCCACGTCTACCGCGGGCGCGTGTGGTACGTCATACAGGACAAGGCCGGCGGCAAGTACCACCGGCTGTCTCCCTCCGCCCATGCCATGATCATGCGCATGGATGGCTCCGCGACCGTCCAGGAACTGTGGGATGACGCTTGCCGCCATTCCGAAGGCGACATCCCGACACAGGAAGAAGTCGTCGACCTGCTGATGCAGCTGAATGCGGCGGACCTGCTGCAATCCGACGTCACGCCCGACTCTGCCGCCCTGTTCAGCCGCTACAAGAAGCGCCGCAGCCAGACCTGGAAACAATGGCTGATGAATCCGATGAGCCTGAAGATTCCCCTGATCGACCCAGACGCCTTCCTCGATCGATGGGTGGCTCGGCTCGCCTGGCTGTTCGGCATCAAGGGCGGCTTGCTGTGGCTGGCCGTCGTCATTCCCGCCTTGATGCTGGCGGCCCGGCACTGGCATGAGCTGACCGGCAACATCTCGGACCAGATCCTCTCCTCGGGCAATCTGATGATCATGGCGGTGGTCTTCCCCTTCGTGAAAGCCCTGCACGAGCTGGGACACGGGTTTGCCGCCAAGGCTTATGGCGGACGCGTACATGAAATGGGGTTGATGTTCCTGGTCTTCGCACCCGCGCCGTACGTCGACGCATCCTCTTCAGCCGCGCTGCCTTCGAAATACCAGCGAGCTGTGGTTGGCGCCGCCGGCATGCTGGTCGAGGTTTTCCTGTCCGCGATTGCGATGTTTGTCTGGGTGTTGGTCGAGCCTGGCATCGTGCGCGCCCTGGCCTTCAACGTGATGGTGATTGCAGGTATCTCCACGGTGGTCGTCAATGGCAATCCCCTGCTCCGCTACGACGGCTACTACATTCTTTCCGACCTGATCGAAATGCCCAACCTTGCGCAACGCGGCCAGCGCTACCTGACTTACCTGTGCGACCGCTATCTCTTCGGCGTACATGAAGCAGAAGAGCCGGACGAGTCGAAATCGGAAAAGCGATGGCTGGCCGGCTACACCATCACGTCCTGGCTCTACAGGTTTTTCGTGACGATTTCCATTGCCCTGTTCGTCGCACAGGAGTTTTTCATCTTTGGCGTATTGCTGGCCATCTGGAGCGTCTTCGGCCTGATTGTGGTGCCACTCTGGAAAGCCGCCAAGCATGTGCTGCACAGTCCGGTATTGCAGCGCCGGCGCCAGCAGGCAATCCGGATTTCGACCGGCTTGATCGCCGCAGTCGTTATCCTCGTCGGCATCGTGCCACTGCCGATGTACACCCAAGCGGAAGGCGTCGTCTGGCTGCCGGACCAGGCTTTGCTGCGCGCCGGCGGCAACGGCAGCTTCCAGCGCTGGCTGGTCGATCCGGGTACCCGGATCACGGCCGGCACCCCGGTCCTGATGCTGGAAGATCCCTTGCTCGCAGCAGAGCTGGAAGTCGCCCGCGCCAAAGTCGATGAAGCCGCTGCACGTTACCGCGCCGACCAGTTCAGCGATCCGGTCAAGGCAGAAATGTCGAAACAGAAGCTTGCGCATGAAGAATACGTCTTGCAGCGCACCGAGGAACGCTACGGCAAACTCATCGGCCGCGCCGGCATGGACGGGACATTGATCGCGACCAAGCCGCAAGACATGGCAGGCCAGTATTTCAAGAAAGGCGAACTGCTTGCCTATGCGTTGGAGGGAACCCACTTCATTGCACGCGTCGTCGTGCAACAGCAGGACATCGACTTGGTGCGCACACGATTCAAATCGGCCGAACTGCGGCTGGCCGACAGCATCCCGCAGGTCCATCAGGCCAGCATCATCCGGGAAATGCCTGGCGGCATCGACGAGCTGCCGACTGCCGCCCTCGGAGCAAATGGTGGTGGATCGATTCCTGTCGACCCGAAGGACGGGAACGGCCTGAAGACGATTGAACGCGTGTTTGTCTTCGACCTGCGCCTGCCTCCCGGAGTCGAGCCGAGCGCATTCGGACAACGCGTCCATGTTCGCTTCTACCACGGCATGGAGCCCATCCTAGGCCAGGGCTACCGGCGCCTGCGCCAGCTTTTCCTGAGCCGCTTCAATGTCTAACGTCGCCGCCCTGCTCGCCGGCCGGCCGGCCGAGGTCAATGACGGCATCTACATCGAACGTGCCGATACGAAAGAGCCGGCACTGGAGGAACAGCTGCGCGCAATCTTCGCGCGCTTTCCCCGGCTCGTGCCGCTCAAGAAGCGCTGGAAGGCCATGCTCGACCAGGCTGGCGCGCACGAGCCGGCAATGCAGCAGCGCGACGACGCGGAACTCGCCGCCCATTTCCGCTCGGTCTGCGTACGCATGCAACGCAAAGGCTTCAGTACGGAGCTGGTGGCGGAAGCCTTCGCTGCGGTACGCGAGGCGTCCACACGCACGCTCGGCATGCGTCACCATGATGTGCAGCTGATCGGGGGCTGGACGCTCCTGCAAGGCAAGATCTCCGAAATGGAAACCGGCGAAGGCAAAACCCTGGTGGCGACCCTCGCCGCCTGCACAGCCGCCGCCGCTGGTGCCGCCGTGCACGTCATTACCGTCAACGATTACCTGTCCACCCGCGATGCGCGGCAAAACCTGCCGCTCTACCAGTTCATGGGCCTGAGCGTGGGCATCATCGAAGCCGACATGTCCCTCCCCGACCGTCGCGCACAATACGCCTGCGACATCGTCTATGTATCGAACAAGGAACTTGTCTTCGACTACCTCAAGGACCGCATCGCGGCAGGCGACATGCTGGGCTCACACATGAAGCTGCGTCAGCTCCACGGCACGGGACGTCAGCCCGGCGTCCTCCTGCGCGGGCTGCACATGGCGATCGTTGACGAAGCCGACAGCGTGCTGATCGACGAAGCCCGGACGCCGCTGATCATCTCGGAAACCCAGCCGGACGACATGGGCGAAGAGCTCTACCACACCGCCATCACGCTCGCCGGACGCATGGTCAGGGGAAAGCACTACGACATCACCAAGGACAATCAGGTCTGGCTGATGCCTGCGGCCGAGCAAGGCATGGAAGAGCTCGCCACCGGCCTCGAGGGTGTCTGGAAATCCGCCGTGTGGCGGCGCGAACTGTTGCAGAAGGCACTGAGCGCGCTCCACTGCTTCCTGCCGGACCAACACTACATCGTGGTCGAGAACAAGGTGCAGATCGTCGATGAATTTACCGGCCGCGTCATGCCTGACCGTTCCTGGGAACGCGGACTGCATCAGATGATCGAGGCCAAGGAAGGCTGCGAGATCACCGGCCAGCGCAAGACGCTGTCGCGCATGACCTACCAGCGCTTCTTCCGGCGCTACCTGCTGCTTGCCGGAATGACCGGCACGGCGGCGGAAATCGCTCCCGAACTGCGCCGCGTCTACGACCTCGACGTGGTCCGCATCCCGACGCATAAACCCAGCCGCAGGCGGCGCCTTGCCGACGCCTGCTGGCACACCCACGACGAACGCTGGAATGCGGTCGTAAAGCGTGCTGTCGAACTCAGCGAAGCCGGCCGCGCGGTGCTGATCGGCACGCGTTCGGTCGAAGCGTCGGAACGCTTGAGCGCCCTCCTCACCGAACGCAGCGTCACGCACGCCGTGCTCAATGCGCGCCAGGACAAGGCCGAAGCCGAAGCAGTCGCCCAAGGCGGCCGGCAGGGCGCGATTACCGTCGCCACCAACATGGCCGGACGCGGAACCGACATCAAGCTTTCAAAGGAAGTCTCGGCCAGCGGCGGCCTGCACGTCATCCTCACCGAGTTCCACGAAAGCGCCCGCATCGACCGCCAGCTCTTCGGCCGCTGCGCCCGCCAGGGCGAAGCCGGCACTGTCGAAGCCATGGTGAGCCTGGAAGACGAGCTGTTCGAGCGTTTTGCGCCGCTAATGCTCGCCGTATGCAAACGAGTTACGCCACGTGGCGGCAAGGTTCCCGACCGCCTGCTCAACATGCTGGTCAGCTCCGTCCAGAACACCGCCGAACGGCACAACCGCAAGATCCGCCTCGAAACGACGAAGCAGGACAAGAAGATGCAGGAAATGATGGGGTTTGCGGGGGTGGAGCGGTGAGGCGGCGCATATAGCCAGATGTGCTTTATGCCTCTACATCAAGCTTGGTCGACATGCAGCGCTTCAAAGCACTGGTTCAAATAAGCTGCTACAGATTCGTAATCTATTCGCGACTTTGTCCAAACAGGCCTATATGGATTGGACGCAGACCCTAATCAAAAATTCACAACCATCCCGGCCCCTCCTTCAATTTGCCTTACCAGGCTGTTGAAAAACGTAGCGAGCGGGTCGAGATTGGCGTCGAGAAGCGCAAGCGTACGAGTAGTACGCTGAGCATCGCAGGCGCCAAGATCGGACCGCGCAGTAGTTTTCCAACAGCCTGTTACAGCCTCTTCGCCGCCGCGCCCTTATCACCCGCTTCCTTCCTCGGCACATCCACCCGCAACCCGATCTCGGCCTTGCACTTCACGCCGGCCGGCACCACCAGTTGCGGGTTCTGCATTTCGAGGAAGGCGACAAAGGTGCCGCTCGCGGCGTCGATCAGCTTGTCGATGGTCTTGACCTTGGCGGCATACTTGCCGCCGATGGGCGCCTCGGGCATCACGTCCACCTGCATGCCGGGCGTCAGCTTGCCGAATGCCGCCATGGGGAGAATGACGTGGACCCGCAGGGGGTCGAGCTGGGCCAGCTTCAGGATGGCCTTCTTCGCGCCGCTGGGCTCCACCACTTCGCCGGGATAAAGCAGCTGATTCACCACGACGCCATCGAAGGGGCTGCGCAGGGTGCGCAGGTTAAGCAAGGCGTTCTGTTGCTGGTATTCGAGGCGGGCAATCTGACGGTTTTCCTTTGCTAACAGCAATTCGGCCTTGGCGAGTTCGAATTCGGCTTCGGCGTCGTCGCGGTCTTGTACTGACATGAGCTTTTCGGCAGTCATCTCCTTGCGGCGTGTGAGCTTGCGCTTGGAAAACTCGATCTTGCTTTCCGCTGTCGTCGTCGCGCCAGTGGCTTCGGACTTTAGGCGTGCCAGTTCCGTCGTTGCCTGCTCGGCGCGCGATTCCAGCGTCGCCAGCACTTGCCCCTTCCTGACACGGTCGCCGCGCCGGACATGCACCTTGTCCAGCAGGCCGGTGACGGGGCTACTGACTTCGATCGATTGCGTGGGCTCGACGAGGCAGTCGAACGCAGCGCCACTTGCGGTATTGCAAGTGATAACGGCGGCAATGCCGCAGAGCGCGGCGAAGGTTTGATTTCTGGTGTTCATGGCATTCTGCAAAAGCTCTTCTGTTTTTCCATTATTCGTCCGGTGCTCTTCAATTTTCTGATCGCCGGCATGTGCGGGCATATGTCTCTGAGACGTCGCCGACCTTTTCCTCGTCGTCCACGCTGCGATTACCTTGCCGTCTGTTCCTGGTTGAGTACCACGTTGCCGTACCCGCCGTATTCCGGGCTCATCTGCATGTTCAGGCGCTGGAAATCCTCATCCTCAATGAGTCCGGCTGCAGCCTTCAGCTTCACCATCGAGACAATCGCGTCGTAACGCGCCTTGTTCAGGTCGCGCAGTGCGGCGTCGGACAGGCGCTTCGCATCCAGCAGCTCGGCCTCGGTCTTGACCCCGGTGGCACTTCCCTTCTCGGCAACGCGCACGCCGGCCAGTGCCGCCTTACGCGATTGCAGCGAGGCCGCTTGCCGTGCTTCCGCCGCGCGCCATCCGAACCATGCCTGTTTCACGTTCAGGCGCACGGTGCGGCGTGTCGCTTCGAGGTCCTGGCGGGCCTTTTCCTGCATGCCTAGCGCCTCTTTCACCTTGCCGTTCTGCGCTCCGCCGGAGTAGATCGGGATGTTGAGCTGGAGGCCGACTGCATGCTGCTTGATGTCGTAACCGTTCTGTCCTGGAAAGTTGCCTGCGGACTGGCCGTTGCGGCCGTAATTGGCGACGACATCGATCGTGGGCCAATGACCGGCGCGCTGCTTGTCCACTTCCTGGGACGCGGCTTCCAGTGCTTTTTCCGCCGCAAGTATCGCGGGGTTGTCCTGCTCGGCGGCGGCGAGCCAGCGATCAAGGGATTCGATCTTCATGTCGATTCGCTGCATGCTCGGGGACAGGAATGGCGCCCGGAATCCGGCAAGCGGACCAACCAGCTGTTCGAGCGCGGCGATCTTGACCTGGAGTTCCGTCTCGGCAGTCAGGGATTCCGCCATGGCCTGTTCGTACTTGGCTTGCGCTTCCTCGGCGGCCGGCATGGAAAACACGCCGATCGCCGCGCCCTTCTGCTGAACCATCATCAGTGCGTTTGCTGCGGCGACCTGGCTGCTCGCGGCGTAGACGGCGTCCCGGGCTGACATGACGTCGTACCACGCGCTCATCAGTTTCACCAGCAGCTCGACTTCCGCCGCTTGCAGTTGAAGCTGCGCCTGCAGCACGCTGGTATCGGCCTGCCGGTAGGCGATGAGATTGGATCGGCGCCAGAGCGGCGCAGTGATGTTCAGTTGACCGCCATTGCTGTTATAGCCGTCCTTCGCAGGCGGAATGGGAGAATCGCGTGTGACGTAGTTGCGGTCATTGGCATTGCTGTTCAGGCTCATCGTAACCTGCGGAAGCAGCCCGCCCAGGGCCTGCTGTAGCTTGCCCTCGGAAGCAATAACGTTTGCCTTCGCCGACAGGTAGCCGGGTTCGTGCTCGCGCGCGCGCTGCACGGCCTGCAGGAGGGACAGACTCGGCGCGGCCGGTTCCGACATGCCTGATTCCGACATGCTCGGTTCCAGATGCAGGAAGTAGGCAGCGGGAATGGTCGTGGCCAGTCGCGGCGCCGTTCCCTCGCCAGCCTCGGGATTGCCGGCGACGGCCATGGTGGCCGCCATGGCAAGGAAGCCGGCCACCAGCCTTTGATGCATTCCGCGCCTGGAAGCGGACTTCTTTTCGGGCGCACGCATGCCGCCGGCCTGAGACTTGAAAACCATACTTGGAATGATCTTTACAGAGACAACCACATCGCAATAATGCATTTGCGACAAGTTAATTGATTTTCATCATTATTGGCAAGAAACAAGATCGATATTCCTCGAATCAACGCGGAAGATGTTGCGGCCATGGCGGAAGAACGTCGTCTCGCGCAGGCTCGCTCCGCGCTGCGGATCGCAGAAACGGAAGGGGCCGGTCAACTGCGTGACCGGTCCCTTCCTTCCTGCTCCCTTGTCATGAGGTGTGACAGGCAACACCTTGCATCACACGGCATCCTCCCTGCACAAGCCGGGACGATGCCGCCACAAGGGCTGGTCTCAGCAGTCGCCGGCACCTCCCCTCAGGGTGACCTTCAGGCCGGTCAGCGCCGCCAGGCTGGACGACTCGCTCTTGCCGCCGCCCAGAAGGCTGGCAACCCAGTCGTCATCACTGAACTTGACCGGCATTGCGCCAAGGGAAGCACTGCCGTTCCAGTCGATGGCAAGGCCCTTGTGGTCGCCGTACACGCTGGAGCCGCCGAGACCGACGACCACGATCTGGTCTTTGCTGCTTGCCTGCGGCAGGCCCGCGACCGACTCGATCACCAAGGAAGCGGAGCTCTTCACTCCGTATCCATATCCATGACCGTGACCATGGCCGCAATTGTCATCGTCGTGGTCCTTGCGGACTGTGAGGAAGACCGTTCCCGTGATGACCGCCTTGCCGTCAGTGACCGTGTATGTGAAGCTGTCGGTACCGGTATAGCCCCTCGCCGGACGATAGGTGTAGGTGCCATCCTTCTTCAGCGACAAGCTGCCGTGCGCCGGATTGCCTGCGGTGATGGTCAGACGATCGCCGTCGGCATCGCTCACCAGCTTGCAGAGGTCGATCTTGACGCTGCCATCCTTGTTGACCGACAGGCTGAGGTCCCTGGCGACCGGGTCGGCATTGGCGATGCCAACGGTCAGCGTGAATTCCTGCTCGGTCATACCGCCCTGCCCGTCATCCGCCAGCAGGCGGAAGGTATGGTTACCAAGGGTTGCCGCATCCCACACCAGCTTGCCGGTGGACGCATCGATATAGGCGCCTGCCGGACCTTCCAGCAAGCGATACGTGATGCGGTCGCCGTCCGGATCAATCGCTTCGCTGTCGTACACGAAGCGTCCGGCGCTGGTCGAACGCAGGCCCTTGGCGACAATGATGGCGTCGTCATAGTCCTTGTCGCCGCCCTGCGGCAGGTCTTCCCAGCGCAGTGTGAAGTTGCCGCTCTCGTCCCACGAACCGCGCAAGTGGTCGACGCAATCCGCATTCGCGCTCGCGATGGAGAAGTAGGCCGGCGGCGCCTTGGTCAAGGGTGCACCGAGCGGATGGCGGTTGCGCCATTCGCTCGTGGAACCATTGGCCACGAGGTAGAAGCCGACGTACTGTCCGGCGGCCACCTGCAGGGTGTTGCTGGCGCCTTCCGTCTCACCCGACCTGAAGATGATCCGTGCACGGTCGGCTGACATGGCCGCTTGTGCATAGCCCCTGTCACCAGGGCGCAGGTTGCCGATACGGCCGCTCGCGTCATCGACCAGGAACAGGCCGATTTCGTTCTTGAACGAACCGTTGCGCTCTAGCCAGCTGAAGTCCAGCGTGGTCATGGTTCCCGGCTGCCCCGGCACCACGGCGACAGAATCCCCCCACTTCTGCGGATCGAGCAGGTCGAAACGGGCCGGCGGCGTGGTGGTCCAGACCGGCGCGTCATTGAGCGACTCGACCGTGATGACGAGTGTTGCCAGGTTCGACTCCAGCACGCCATCGCTGATACGGTAGGTGACCTGGTCGCTGCCGGCAAAGCCAGTATTCGGCACATAGGTAAAGCTGCCATCTGCATTGGCGACCAGGCTTCCGTGCAACGGGCCATCCACGATCGTCACAGTCAGGTTGCTGCTGTCGATGTCGCTGCCATTGGCGGCCAGCGAAAGTGTCAGCGGTACATCCTTGGTGGTCAGCGCACGCGCATCGGTCGCGACAGGTGCATCGTTCACCGGATCAACGGTGAGGAGCACCGTTGCTACGTTGGAATCGAGCTGGCCGTCGTTGAGCCTGTAGGTGAAGCTGTCGCTGCCGAAGAAGTTGGCCGCAGGCACGTAGGTGAAGGTGCCGTCGGCATTCACCATCAGCGTGCCGTGTGCCGGACCGCTTACGATCTGCGCCGAGAGCGGTGCAGCTTCAGCGTCACTGCCCTGCGCACGCAAGTCGATACGCAGCGAACCATCCTCAAACAGGCCGAGTGCAACATCGCCAGCCACCGGCGCATCATTCACTGGTGTAACCGTGAGGATCACGGTCGCAACAGCGGAGTCCGCCTGACCATCGTTCACCCTGTAGGTGAAGCTGTCGGTGCCAAAGAAGTTGGCGTTCGGCGTGTAGGTGAAGGTGCCGTCGGCATTGATCACCACTGCGCCGTTCTGCGGACCGGCTACCAGCTGCAGCGTCAATGCGTCGCCATCCACATCGCTGGCCATCGCGAGGACCGGAATCGTGGCTTCGCTGTCTTCCGGCAGCGTGACCGCGTGGTCAGCGACTACCGGTACATCGTTGACCGGCGTTACGTTCAACACCACTGTCGCCACGTTCGACTCCAGCTCGCCATCGCCGATGACGAAGCTGAAGCTGTCGCTGCCATGGTAGTTGGTGGCAGGCACGTAATTGAACGTGCCGTCACCGTTCGCGGTCAGCGTGCCATGGACCGGCGCATTGACGATGCGTACCGTCAGGTTCGCACTATCGATGTCCGTTGCCAGACCCAGGAGGTCGATTCGCACTGCCGAGTCTTCTGCTGTAGTAACCACAGCATCGGCAGCCAACGGTGCATCATTCACTGGTGCAACCGTGAAAGTCACGGTCGCGACAGCGGAGTCCGCCTGACCATCGTTCACCTTGTAAGTGAAGCTGTCGGTGCCGAAGAAGTTGGCATTTGGCGTGTAAGTGAACGTACCATCGGCATTCAGCACAACCTGGCCATGCGCTGCGGCAGCAACCAGCGCAACCGTCAACACATCTCCATCGATATCGCCGTCATTGCCCAGCACATTGATGCGAGTTGCCACATCTTCGCTGGTCGTGACCGCATCGTCCGCCGCGACCGGAGCATCGTTGACAGCCGCAACAACCAGGCTGACAACCGCCGTGGTGGTCTCGCGGCCATCGGTGACCGTGAAGCTGACGCTGTCGGCGCCGAAGTAGTTCGCATCCGGCGTATAGGTGAAGCTGCCGTCGGCGTTGACAACCACTGTTCCATGCTGCGGCTGGCCGACCGTGATGACGAGAGCATCGCCATCGACGTCGGACGCCTGCGGCTGCAGGCTGAAGGTAACAGGCTGGTCTTCATCCAGCAGCAGCTGCACGTCGCGTGCCACCGGTGCGTCGTTCACCGGAGTGACGCTCAGCCTGACCGTCGCCACGTTGGAATCCAGTTCACCGTCGTTGACACGATAGGTGAAGCTGTCTTCGCCGTGGTAGTTGGCGTTCGGCGTGTACAGCACGCTGCCATCGGGATTGATCGTCAGCGTGCCGTGCGCCGGGCCGTCGATGATGCTGACCGTCAGCACAGCACTGTCGACGTCGCTGCCGCTCGGCAGGAGATCGATGCGTGCAGCCGTATCTTCCGCTGTGGCGGCAGCAATATCGGCCGCCACCGGAGCATCGTTGACCGGATTGACAGTGATCGTGACCACCGCCACGCCCGACTCGGCGCTGCCATCATTGACCCGATACGTGAAGCTGTCGGTGCCAAAAGCGTTCGTCGCCGGCACATAGGTAAAGGTGCCGTCGGCATTGAGCGTGACGCTGCCATGCTGCGGACCATCGACCAATGCAACAGTCAGCGTGTCGCCATCAACATCGGCGATCGCACCGCGTAAGTCGACGCTTGCCGCCTGGTCTTCGTCAACCGTGACGCTGACGTTACCCGCAACCGGCGCGTCGTTGACCGGAGTGACGGTAATCACGACTGTCGCCGGTTCCGAATCCAGAGAGTCGTCGTTCACTACGTAAGTGAACTGGTCGGCACCGTGGAAATCGGCGTTCGGCACATAGGTGAACGTGCCGTCCGCGTTGACAGTTAGCGTACCGTGCTGCGGGCCGGTGACGATGCTCTGCGTCAGCGTGGTGCTGTCCACATCGCTTGCCAGCGGTGCCAGGTCGAGCACTAGCGGCATATCTTCCGCCACGGTGAACTGTCCCTGCTGCGCTACCGGGGCATCGTTGACAGGCGCGACCGTGATCGTGACCGTGGCGACGTTCGAATCGAGTGCACCATCGCTCAGCATGTAAGTGAAGCTGTCGGTACCGAAGAAGTCCTTGTTCGGCACATAGGCAAAGCTGCCATCGGCGTTCACCACTACCGTGCCGTTCGCCGGTGCAGCCACCACCACCGGATGGAATCCTTGCAGGTCCGCATCCAGGTCGTTGGCAAGTGCCGCCACCTGCAGAGGCAAGTCTTCCTGCGTAGCGACCGCATCGTCCACTGCGACCGGCAGGTTGCTCAGTCGTACGTTGCGTACGCTGACCTCGCTGTCGGCAGCGCCGAAACCGATCAGGTCGAGCGAGAAGTTGACCGCCGTACCCGCAGGAACCGATGCCAGGTCGATGCGATAAGTCCTGCTGCCATCGGCATTGTCCCTGCGCGTCACGCCTTGGGCTGCAAACTGGTTTCCGTTTGCCTGCAGGTTCAGGAGCGAGTCGGTACGCGACAAGCCGATATCGGAGAACAGCGACGCGCCGGTTGCTGCGTTCAGCAATGCCGCTTCGAATGCATCATCCGGGCCGCCTTCGCGATCCGTCAGCGCCACTCCGCTCACCGTGAAGCTCAGGTAGCGGTCGTTCGGACCGACCAGGAAGACTTGGCTCAGGCGGGTCTGTCCTTCAACTGCCTCCTTCAGGACCGCCGTGCCGTTGTCGATAGTGACGCTGCCGCTGCTGGTCCAGCCCTCGGCAGCCTCGAAGCTGCCGTTGGTCAGGGTGGCATTTGGTGTGCCGTGGTACTCGATGGCGCCAAACTCCACATTGCCGGAAACCGCTCCGTTCGACACGCTGGTCGTGCCCGGCTGCTGTACGGCGCCGTCCAGATAGGCGCTGGACAAGGCAGGTCCGGAGGTCGCCTGCAAGTCTGCCATTTCATTGATGGACGGCAGGCGGCGCATGCCCTGGACGAGTTGCATGTTCATCAGGCCGGGCTGGCCGCTGGCGCTTGCAACATCCTCCAGGCCGAGCACGTGGCCCATCTCATGCATCAGCACGGTCAGCAGGTCATAGCGCCCTGCCGCTGCGCCACCTTCCAGCGCCCCGAGTGCGGACGGCGTTCCCGAGAACTCCTCGTTGCCATACGGTGTCGCATCAACGAACCAGCCCTTGCCTGCTGCATCGAGGTCGATCTCGATCCTGGAATTGCCGCTGCCATCGGTGCCGGTGTAGCCCAGGGCATTCGCCGGCAGGTTCTTGAAGACGATTTCCGTCGCCTGCAGGCGTGCGCGCTGCTCGTCGGTCAGGCCGAGCGCATTCCAGTAGCTGCGTGCCACGTCAACCAGCGCCGCTGCCTGCGCCACGCTGAAACCGGCGCCTTGCACTGCGGTGCTGGCGGTGGAACCGGCTTCTTCCGGCGTTCCGGCCAGCGTCTCCATGACGGTGCCGTCGCTGCGCCGCTGGAAGACCACGGTCGGCTCGCCATTCGTGACCTGGATCACGGCGTAGAAGGAATCCTTGCCGCCGTCATCGTCTTTGACAACCACCATGACAGTGTGTTGCCCGTTTTCCAGGTCGGCCTCGAGTGTCAGGCCGTCGGTTTCCATCGTCTCGGTACCGCCGAAATACCACTCCGCGGTGAACGTGTCGTTCACACCCGGATCTTCGACAGCGAGCGTCAGCAGGACCTTCCCGTCCCCTTTGGTTGCCGCCAGGCTCTGGATGGCCGGAGGCGCGTTGCTTACGGCAATGGTTCTCGTGCCGGTTGCCAGCACGGTTTCGCCTCCGCTCACCGATACCAGCTTGAACGTCACGAGCATGACCCCTTCGGTCATATCCGCTACGCCGTCGTCCGGGATCTGCAGCTGCACCGAGTACACGCCGTAACCCTTGCTGCTGTCGAGCGTGACCGGGACACGCTGGACGACGCCATTCCACGAAACATCCATGAACAGGTTGCCGTAGGACGGACCCATCACGGTGCCGGACAGGGTAATGGTGTCACCTTCCGTAAATACCTCGCGGGCCGTTCCGTGCTGGTAAGAGAACACGGTCGGCGGTGTGGGCTCGTAGTCCGGCGTAGTGATTTCCGGACCGGCAGGCGGTGTCTCCGGGTCGTACACGGCAAAACCGATGACCTGGGTGGCTTCGCCCCTGTCGTCGTCCATTACCTTGATGACGGCGCGATAGGTGCCCGCCGTCGTCACGCTCACCGCCGGACCGGTGATGCTGCCCCCGCCGGTACCCAGCGTGCCTTCGCTGAAGGCGACTTGCGCGCCGGTCGGCCCGTAGATCGTCCAGGTGTAGGTAAACGTATCTTCCACGCCTTCGTCGGCGACAGTCACCGAGGGCGCGAAGGTGCTGCCTATCGGCCCGCTCTGCCATGCCGACGGCGTTACCGTCGGCAGTACGTTACGGATGGTGATGTCGGCGCTCGTTTCAACGTGGCGGTCCGCACCCTCCATGTCGTCGTCGCGTACCCTGACCTTGACCTTCTTGATGTCTTGCGGTGTGCCGGTCGGATCGTCGTCCTTGTACAGGTGCTTCAGTTCCACGACCCGGGTCGACGTGGTGATTTCCTCCGGCGCCTGGCCGTCGCCCCAGTCGACCAAGATCGTGTAGGTATCGGCCAGCGAAGGATCGGTCAGGCGGATGGTCAGGTGGGCTTCCTCGCCTTCGTGCAGCGTGGTGCTCTTGAACACCAGCTCCGGCACCGGATCGAGGTTGCTGATCGTCAGCGGCAGGTCACGTACCGATTGCCCTCCTTCCGCATTGGTCGCAGTGATGGTCACCGGATAAGTGTCCTCCGCCGTGCCGGTAGGATCATCATCGGCGAACTTGTGCGTGAAGCTGAAGGAACCGCCCGCCTTGGGCAACAGCAGTACCGTGGCCGGTTCCGTCGGGCTCCACTTGATATGCAGCTCGATCGGGCCGTCAACCTGGCTCAAGGCATTGGTCACCGTACCCGAAATCGTGACGCTGTCACCTTCGATGATCTGGCTGCGGCTGAGGGTGGCGTTGATCACCGGTGCCGGAGCATTGCTCAGGCGCACGTTGTCGATGGCGACTGATTGCAGAAGGTTCAGGCCCGGAACGCTGGTTCCGGTGTACTTGAATCCGATCTGGCCGATCTTGCCTTTCAGGGCACCAAGCAGTGCGCTGACCCTGATCGGCGTGCGTGGATCGGTATCGGAAGTGATCGCAACAGTCCTCAGCGTGATCTCGTTGCCGTTTTCGTCGATGCCGAACACTGTCAGCGTACCCGGCAGGGTCTTCAGGACGTCATTGACGATGGACGATGTCGAGTTGTTGATCGGGATGTTGCCAGGTAGCAGGATGCCGCTGGCCATCGCCTTTTCGACGTACGAACTTGGCGTGAACTCGAAGCTGATGCTGTCGTACTCCGGCGCAAACAGCATCCGGTTGTGCACCAGCTTGCTGCCGCTGCTCAGGTTGTAGGAGTAATCACAGAACTCGGACGCGAACTTCAGGACCATACCGAGGTACTCGTCCCAGCCGTCCTTGCCCAATCCGGCAATGGTTCCCTTGGTGATATCGACAGCTCCCTTCAGGCCCAGCTTGGCCATCAGTGCGGCCAGCTCGACAAAACTCTCCTGGAAGCGCTTGTCCCTGGCAAGCTGGACAAGGGCCTCGACCGTTCCGCCTAACGCAGTGGCAATGTTCTCGATGGTCAGGTTCTTGATGATCAGGAAGTCGAACTGCTTCTTGATTTCATCCTTCACCTTGCTGATTGCCCACTGGATCTTTTCCACAGCCTGTGCTTCCAGCTGGAAGCCGCTGGCAGCCGCCGCGATCTTGTCGATGCTGAGGGTCATGTTCAGGTTGAGGCCCTGGAATGCACCGCCGCTGCCGCCCTGCATCGACCAACCCGGGATTTCGAACCATGCGGCCGCGGACGGATTCGGGAAGCGGCCCAGGATCGCGTTCTGGCTTTCCTCGAAATTGCCGTTGAAGACCGTCGGAATCACCTTGTCATGGACGCCGGCCTCGTTGTCGGCATCGCTGCTGACCGGGGTCGTGTCGGTGACCGGGATCCATGAGGATGGGTTGGCGCCGCCCTGCACGGAATGGGCCCATCCACTGAGGATCCCTTCCCAGGTCGCGTAGTAATCGGTCTCGATCGCCGGCGGATTTTCCTTGCCGTCGAACTCGCCGCGATACCACGGCAGGCCTGCGACGCTGTCGGTCCAATCCGCCGGTCCGAGCAGCGACAGCCAGCCGGCGGTCGGTTCCACCTTCTCGGCTTTCACGTCCGACATCTTGCGCCATGCAAAGTTGACGGCCCCACCCATAAGGTCGCCATAACGCGAGGTGTTGAGGTCCACCGTACCCATGTACCAGTTCTGCACGCGGGAATGCGGAAGCGCCATGCCGCCAAGCAGCCAGGTGGTCTGGTCGCGTTCGAACAGCGCTCTGCCGTCCAGCTTGAGGTTGATGCTGGCATTGGTGATATGGCGCCCGTTCGGCGTCATGGTCATGCCCTTGAAACCGCCGCCGTCATAACCGCCGGTCGGCGTCTCGCGTGCCGAACCGACGTCCTTCCCGTATTCCCTGAAATCACCGCCGGTACCCAGGGTCTGGTAGTAGTTGTCGGCAAACTTGACGTTCTGCCAGACCGTCACATCCGGATCCTTGAAATCACCGAAGTTAATCTTGTTGAGGCCGAAGATATTGGATGCGATCTTGCCGCCGGTTGCCAATGCGGAGAGCGAGCCGAAGAACGCGGCGCCGGCCGGGCCCGACATGGCGGTGAAGGTCTTGAAGATCGCCGAGGTGTAGTCCAGCAAGTCCGCCAGCGGAACATTCAGCGAATCCTGCACGAAGTCGTGCGGGTCGAGGCTGGTCATGTGGACATTGCTGATGTCCGACTTGAACGTGCCCAGGCGCTGGACGATTTCACTGTTGACCGCGGTTCCCCGGCTGTGACCGATGAAGTGCAGCGGCGAATTAAACACCTTGCCGCCGGACTTCTGGTCCAGACTCCACAGGCCGGCGAAAATCGCGTCCGCTGCCGCTTCGCCGAAGCCGCTGTCGCTCAGGGACGACTCACCCTCCCAGTTTGGCACGATGATCAGGGGTTTGCCGACAAATGCATTCAGGTTCGCCTCAGCAGTGAGGATCTTCCAGTTTGTCTTGTCGATCTGTACTGCCTGCAGGAACTTGCCTGTCTGCGGGTCCTGCACGACGATCACACCGCCGTTCTTCGACGCGATCTGGGTCGCAATCTGGAAGGACGCGGTTTCAATGATCTTTTCCGCGCTGCCGAAGGGCTGGAAGCCGTGCGTCACCACGGTCACCGACGAGAAGTTTTGCTGGGAACTCACCGGATTGACCTTGAAGCTGCTGGTTTCGCGCTGCACGCGGCCATCCTTCGTCACCGCCTGCACACCCCAGTAATAGGTCTGACCGGCCGTCAGGCGACGGTTGTCCGGCAACTGGAAGCGGATCGTTTCGGTGCCCAGATTTTCGCCAAAGACCTTGGTCAGAATACGGTTACGGTTGACGTCGAAGTCCTCCAGCTCGACGTTCCAGAGCAGGTAGTCCTCGGTATCCCTGATGACACGGCCCGGATTCAGCGGGTCCTGCAGCGGATCGTCCGGGAACAGGCCCTCGCCCGGCGGCAGGATGCTGACGAACAGCTGCATGCTTTCCACCGCGGTGCCGTTCAGGCCCCAGGTGAACTCAGGCAGGCCGTTCTCGGCGCGCAGGTTAGGCGTCAGCAACTCCAGGAAGCTGGTGTTGGGCGCCATGTCGTAGATCGTTTCGTCCTCACCCAGCTCGTACTTGTTCGGCAAGACGACCAACGGCGCACTGATCCCGCCAAAGCTGCGGTCAAACGGAGTCGGTGCGACCGCCGTCGACTGCTTGCTGATGGCGCGCAGTTCGGCAGCATCGAGCAGTTCGCCCAGATTCCATTCCAGCCGGCCATCGGGAATATCGAAGCCGTTGCCACTGACCGAGGCCCACAGTGTCTGGCCGCTGTTGACTACCTGCAGGTTATAGATGGAGCTTTCAGTGAGTGGCGAGGTGGTGCCCAGGAATTCCGGCTTGTCGCCGAATGGATCCTTGATGACGCCGACCTTGCCGCCCCACAGTTCCTTGGCCGCATAGCTCGGGGTATCCGAGCCCTGCTTGGTCACCCACAGGTTGTAAGGCATCCAGTCCGCCACCAGTGCGTACTCAACGCCCTTGTACCTCACGGTCACCACGTCGACCGGGATGGTGACGTTGGTATCGAAAATGACGTGCGTCTGGACGAACCGGGTATCGGTCGGACGCGAGGACGACATGCGAATCGTCTTCGCATCGACGCCGGTCAGCTTGCCATCATCATCGATGTCCACTTCGACAGTGAACAGGCCGAAGCGCTGGTGGTAGCTGTCGACGCCGGTAAAGCGCAGCTTGTTGTCGATCCTGCCGACAGCGGTGATATGGCGTACCGCCTTGAAGTCGATGGTATTGCTGGTCATGCCCGGGACATTGGCTACGCCCGAAGTGCGGGTGACCGAAATGTAGCTGTCGCCCTCGGTCGCCACCAGCATGCCGTGGTTTTCCGGATTCTCGATGCGGTCCAGGTTGATGATGCCAACGCGATCGCGGCCAGTCACCGCGAGGTAGCTCTCGCTGCTCGTTTCAATCACGGCAACCGAGCTGTAGCCATCCGCCGGTGCCGGATCGGGCAAGCCGATGGTCTTCGCTTTCAGGAAGTCCGGATCGCGCGCATCGATGTTGATGCGCCACAGGTGCGCCGTGCCGCCGGCGGTCATGTCATAGGACTGCTCGGCCGCATACAGGTACTTGCCCGAGACCGCGAGATGCAGGCGCTCCGCCGCCCGTTCGGGCAGGGTGATGGCATTCACCATCTTCAGGGAAGCGCCGTCCATGACGTAGATCGTTCCCGCAGGGCCGGCCACGAACATGAGGCGATGACCTTCGCTGAACACCATGCCGGTGGTGGTCCAGTCGTAGTCATTCTGGCTGGTCGTTTCGCCGGACGGTCCACGGTATTCCAGTTCCTGGATGACCGTGCCTTGGCGAATCAGCTCGATCTTGTCGGTCTTGGCAACCGCGCTGAAATCGCTGCGGCCCTTCATCTCGAGCGAGGCCACGTCACCGTTGGCAACCCACTTTACTTCGGGTTCTGTCGTAAGGACCATGCGCTGCACCACGACATTGTGCAGGCTGTATGCCACGCCTTCCGGCACGTCGATGTCGACGCTGCTGGTCGAACCGCTCACACTGACATCGACATACTTCCAGAGCAGCATACCTTGCTGCTGCTGTGTCCTGCCGTCCCAGCGTTCAGTCGCTGTGCTTTCGCCATTGGAGTCGATACCAAGGTCGTCGGCGTTCTCCGGCGCGATCCAGATGCGCAGCTTGGTCTGAATGTTCGGTGTGACCGGGTTGACGGCATTCTCAATGTCCAGGTGGAGCTTGCCGTTGAGGAACTCCATTCCGGTAATGGTCGGACTGAGGGCGGCCGACGGATTGCTGCTCGGCGGCGCCGGCGGAACATCCAGCGTGACATTGCCGTTCGGATCAATGTTCTTCGTGATTTCCTGTACCTGGTAAACCCCGGGCAACGTGACTTCATACGAGAAGAACGGGCTGGCCAGCGAAGCGAGCGCGGCGTTCAGCGAGACGCCAACCATGATACCGGCCAGGCTGGCACCTCCCCGCATCGCCATCTGGGCGTTGATCCACGCCATGTTGCCGATGGCCATGATGGCCGGATCGACACCGCTGATCCGCATCGTGCCGCCGCCGGTCTGGCGGTTGAGCTTGGCCACGGTGTAGGTGCCGGCCTTGACGCCGAAGTAAGGCGGGCTTGCGGTACGCGCGACGCCATCAGTGCCGACAAAACCATTGTCCATCACCAGCCAGACATCCTTGGGATTGCCATTGATGTCGGGCAGCGTGCCGCGCCGCAGGAACAGCACTTCTTCGCCTGCAGTGACGCCGGCCATGTCCTGCACCGGAATCGCCAGCTGCACCGGTGCCTCGTTGTTACCGCCACCGAAATCGAGCTTGAAGGCACCGATCGTGCGCATCACGTCGGGCAGTGCCGTTTCCATGCCGGTCACGGTCTCCACGTCCGCAAGCGCGATGCGCTCGATGCTGACCACGGTGTCCTGGACCAGCGCACCGGCACCGATCATGACGGTTTCGCCGGTTGCCGCTGCGACGGAACCGCCATCCTCGCGGCTCACGACCACGCCTGACGGCGTGGCAGTACCCGGGTCGTTGTCGACGAGCTGGGCTGCGTCGATGGTCAGGCTGATGTCGGTCTGGCCGATAGCCTGCATGACCACATTGCCGTTTTCATCGAGCACGCTGGTCAAGTGCACCACCGAGACGATGGCACGGCCCGCCTTCAGGGCGGTAATGAGGCCATCTTCACTCACGCTCGCAATGCTCGGATCGGAGACCAGGTAGCGCGTGCTGCGATGCAGTGCCTGGTTGGAAACATGAACATCCACGCGCTCGCCGGTGCGCGGATCATCCGCATGCACCTTCAGTTGCCTTGTTGCGCCCGGCACCAGTGCCAGCGTGCCGGGGTACACATCCACCAGCACCTGCGGAACGCCAATGGTGGCGTCCACAAGGTCGCCAACGCGGCGCGGAATGGTGACGATCTGCGGGTTGATGATGGTGGAGGCCTGGATGGTCCTGCCGATGCCGTCGGTACGCGACACAAGGATGTGCGCCGGGCTCAGCGTGGTGACGCGGATACGGTCGTTCGCATCGTCGATTTCGACCGGGTTGGTGACGACTGCGCCCATGCCGGCCATGTCGCCCAAACTGACATTGAAGTAACTGGCGTCGCTGATGACCACGCCCTTCTCGTCTTCGAAGTCCGCCACTGCGGAGACCACGGCGCTTTCACCCATGCGCATTGCCGGCAGGCTGGCCAGGTGAATTGCCAACAGCTTGGCGCCGCTGACATCGACCAGGATTTCAATCGGTGCACTTTGCGAGAATCCGTCATCCGCCACTAGCGTGATGCGGGCTTGTCCGCTATAGCCTGCCTCGGGCGAGAAGCTTAGCGTACGGCCGTCCACGCTCAGTGCGGCGCTGCCATGGCTGACGCCTGCAATGCGCCAGAACACGGTATCGCCTTCGAGATCCTCGGCAACGCTGCTCAGGCTGGTGCGCATGCCGAGGTCGGTATGCGTCTTGAGCTGCGGCTGCGCCGCGGCAGGCGTCGGCGCCTGGTTGGCCTGGAAGCCGGTGTTTGCAAGCAGCACCTGACGGTCCTGAGCATTAAACTGTCCATCGCCAGTGATATCGGCCTTGCTGTCGCCGGCAAGTGCCGCAGCCTGCCATTGCTGGCTGTCTGCGCCATCCACCTTTCCATCGCGGTTGAGGTCGCCGGCGACGCTGACACGTACGCTGGCGGCGCCGTCGGCGCCATGGAGGCGGATCAGCTTGACGCCATCCACGATGGCACGTACCAGCAGCGTCGTCTTGCCGTTGACGCTGGCCGTACCGAGCAACTGGACGCCCGTCACGTCGATCTGGGCGCCTGCGGGCAGATCGGCTTCGATCGCATAGATCACCGCGCCGGCACTGCCCGGTACATGAACTGCGGATGCAATTTCACTGGCACGCACTGCAAAGGAGATGCTGGTGGTACTGTCGGCGCTGACGTTGCCGTTCCATGTATTGGTCGCGGAGGCGCCTTGCCAGTTGACGGCAGCGCCGAGGCTGGCCGTGACCGTGTCACTGAGCAGCCCACCTTGCGAATCGTACGCGTAGGCCTTGCCGGTGCTGCTGCCATCCATTTCACGTGCCAGGATCAGGCGACCGATTGCGTCATAGCGATAGGCAATGGCGGCCGGCTGTCCCGAAGCATCGCGGTAGGAAACGCGGTTGATCCGCCCTTCGGCATCGCGCTGGAAGTCGATGCGGTCAAGCACGTTGCCATTAGTGGCGACGATGCCGGCATCGGAGACCAGCCAGCTTGCGCCATCGGCGAAACTGATTTGCGTGACATTGCCGCGCGCATCCAGCGTGTAACGCGTTCCGTCCGGCGCGGTCAGCACGAATGCGGTCGGCACCCATGGCAGGCCGGTCGCCTGGCTGTACAGGTATCCGCCCTGGCGGACGACAGGGTCGCCGAGCACATTGGAAGCGAAGGGTTCGGATCCGCTCCAGGCTCGCAACTGCCAGCCCTGTGCGTTGGTGAAGACCGGATAGAACACACGCGGTGCGCCCACGCCCTGCCCTGCCGGTGCCTGCGTGCCTAGCGTGAAGGAGAGACTGGTCAGTCCCGCACCGGCGGTCGCAAGTTGTGCCGGTACCGTCAGCCAGACGCGCGCACCTTCGCTCCAGGGTGCGGTTGCGCCGGACGCGGTGGTTGCCGGCTGGTCGGCGGTCAATTGCGTCGAAAGCAGCGGCAGGTTCCAGTTGCCGAAGTCGCCCTGTCCCTGCATCACCTCGCTCCATTCGCGGGTGAACGCGAACTGGTGACCGCCGAGCGTCGCGGTGAAGTCGGTTTCCGGACGTGCGCCGAAGTTCTTCTCCGCGCTGTCGACGATCACATGCGTGTTGAGTTCGGTGGAACGGCCTGCGACATCGAAAGCCACCAGCCGCAGCTGGTACACGCCGTTGGCAAAACGGCGCGGATCGATGGTCGCCAGGCTGACCTGCCCATCGAGCTGGGCTGATTTTCCGTCCTGCGATGCGAGCAGCGTCCATGCATCGGAATTGGCCGGAGCAATACCAAGCTGCCAGCCGAGCAGTTGCAGTTCGGTGATACGTGCAGCGAGGTTCGACAGATCCGAGAGCACCACCGGGGCGCCGGATTCAGTCGATCCGGTCAGCGCACCCGCCCAGCCCAGTTGCGGCGCCGCCGTATCGGCCGGGTCCTTGACCCGCAACGTCTGGACGTGCGTGGACACAAAGCCGTCGTTGTCGGTTGCGGTTACACGCAGTTCGATCAAGCCTGCCTGGGCAGGCACGATCTTCAGACGGCCAGCGCCATCCAGCGCGACCGGCTGCCACGCGCCGTCCGTGGCGCCCAGCGCACGCATTTCGACGGTAATGCCGGCAATGCCACTCCAGGCGTCGGCGCGCACGGTGGCGACGACAGCCTGCCCCGGCACAACCGGAGTAGACGGTGTGGTCGAAACCAGAATCTTCGGTGCGTAGGCTTCCGCTTCGGAAATAACGCGCAGCACAAAGGTGCTGGTCGTCACAGTGCGGCCATCGCTGACGCGCACCGTCACTGTCTGCTCGCCGACCTGTCCAGGACCAGGCGTCCAGACCAGGCGGCGGGTCTGTGCGTCATAAGACGCGCCTTCCGGCAGGTTGATGAAGCTGACAGCGAGCACCGCAGTCTGGTTCGCACCGTCCGCATCGGCGACGGTGATTCCGGAACCCGGGGTGCCGCCGAACTGCACCGGCAGCGACAAGGTGTTGCCCACCAGGACTGCATGGTTGGAGACCGCAATGGTTGGAGCACGGTTGACGTCGAGGACGCGCACCTGGACGGTCTGCGTCGTGACGGCCGTGCCGTCGCTTGCCTTGAAGGTAAAGGTATAGGCGCGGCTGGACTGTTCCGCGTTGTCGACGGTATTCGGACCGGGCGTCCATTCGAAACGGCCTGTGGCTGCATCGAAGAACACACCGGGCGGAGTATTGTCGTCGTACACCAGTGAGATCAGCGCAGCGTCGTTGTCGGCATCCACGGCCTGCACCTGGAAGCTAAGGGTTTCCCCTTCGTTCACCAGTTGCAGCGGCACCGGCTGGATGCGCGGCGTGCGGTTGACGTTCTGCACCGTCACTTCAATCGTGCGGGTGAATTTCGCCATGCCATCGTTGCCCGTGACCATGAAGCGCCACAGGCCCGGCGTACCGGTATTGCTGTCCTGGGCGGCAAACATGTCCGGCGTCCATGCCAGTCGTGCGTAACCCACAGCCGGCACATCAAGCTTCATGCCGCGCGGCAGCCCGGACGTGGTCCAGGTGATCAGGTCGGAATCGGTGTCCTGGCCGAACAGTTCGATGGAGAACGGCACCCCTTCACTTGCATTGACTCGCACCGGCGTCGCAGCGCCGGTATCGGCAACCACATTGCCGGTGACTTGCACGGCGAGCAGCTCCGGCGCCGCATTGGCGGCGCGGACGCGCAGGCGCAGGATCTGCGTGACCGTGTTCGGCACCGGATTCTGCGGCGTCGTGTAACCGCTTCCTGCAGGCGGCAGGCCGCTATCGCGCAGCGTGATCTCCACGTCGTGGTCGCCAAGGTCGTCGGCAACCGGCGTCCAGACCAGTGTCGCCTGGCCGTAGGAAGCGCCCGGCACCAGGACGGCGCCCGGCGGCAGGCCGGCGGCGCTCCAGGTGAGTGCGTCCTGGTCGGCGTCACTTGCCGAGAGTGCCAGCTGGAGCGTCTGTCCAACCACTGCAACGACCTGCTTCGGCGCGGTCAGCACCGGCGCTTCGGAGACGCTGCGAACGGTCAGCACGAAACTCTTCGAGTCGATCTGGACCTGGTTGACATCGCCGTCGCCGTTGTCGCGTGCAGTGACGGTGATGGTGTAATCGCCGCGATCACCCTCACCCGGCGCGAACCGGATCACGCCGGATACGCTGCCGTTCGCACCAGACCCATTTTGGGTATACGTGGCGAAAGACGGCAGTCCGCTGATGGTGATCTCGAGCGGATTGCCTTCGGCATCGAGCGCGCTGACCGGGATTTCCAGCACCGCGCCCTTGTCGACAAAGGCGTTCTGCAGTTCGCCCACCACCGGTGCACGGTTGGCGTTGGCCACCGTAATCGGGATGATGATCTGGCTCGAAGCGGGCGTGCCCGTGCCGTCGCCGTTGTCAGTTGCGGTCACGGTGATGTGGTAGGTGCCGGCCTGCCGGCGTCCCGGCTCCCAGACAATTTCCAGAGTTTCCTCGTCAAAGCTCGCACCTTCCGGCAAGCCCTGGATGTCATAGGTGACGGTCGGCGCAATGCCGGTCGAGCCGCCCTGCGCCGGCGTACCGGTCTGCAGACGGATTTTGGGTGCGAACGCCGGATTATCCGGGTCGAAGGCGAACACACTGATGCGCAGCGGCTGGCCCTCGAGCACGTTCCACTCTCCGGTTTCGACGAACACCGGCGCGCCGTTGGCGTTGAGCACATTGAAGCTGATGTCGCGCGTCACGCTGGTGGTGGTGAGCTTGCCGTTTGGCGCACGCCATTCGGCCACCAGGGTGACCGGAACGGTGAAGCTGCCGTGCTGGTTGAAGCCCGGCGTCCATTCCAGCCAGCCGGTGTCGCGGTTCAGGGTGGCGCCACCCGGCAGCCACGACGTCACGTAACGCAAGGTGACCGTCGTGCCATCCGGCTGGACCAGTCCGCCCGGCACGCTGCCAGCGAGTTGCAGCGAGTAACGGTCGCCTTCGCGCAGCGTCTGCGTGGCGATCGCCTGCAGTACCGGTTGCGGGCGGCTCTGCGCGACTGCAAGGTTGAACGTACGTGTCGAGGTGACGATGCCGTCGCTCGCCACCACAGTCAAGTTTTCATAGATGCCGGCCTGGTCGTGCGTCGGCGTCCAGGTCAGCACGCCGGTGGCGGCGTCGAACACCGCGCCCGGAGGCAGGTTCCTGAAGGTGATCGCGAGGTGATCGCCGTCCGCATCCGCGGCGGAGACCGGCAGGGTCAGCGTCTGTCCTTCCGCAAGGATGATGTTGCCGATGATGTCCACCACCGGAGCATGGTTGCCGCCATTGACCGGCACATGGAAACGCTTGGTGGCAACACCGCCACGGCTGTCCTGCACGCGTACGATAATTTCCGTGTCTGCCGCGGCGCCTGCGCCCGGCGTCCAGCGCAGGGTGGCGCGGGAATGATAACCGCGCTCGGACGGTGTGATGTCGGCGGACGGCGTGAGGGTGACGCCCGGGGGCGCCTGCACCAGCTGCCAGTGGAAGCGCGTGCCGTCGGCATCGACCGCCTCCAGGTTGCCGGTCCATTCCTGGCCGATGGTGGCTGCCGGCAATTCGACCGCGAGCGGCGAAGACGGATTGGTAATGCCCTGTACTGCCAGTTGCGGCGGCACGTTCTGCTGCGGCAAGGCATACACGCCATGGCCGAGTTCAGCCTTGACCAGGTCGGCCATGCCCGGATGGGTAGCGAACAGGCTGGCCGGAACGATCGTGACCGTGATGTTCGTCAGTTTTGCGCCGGCGACGAACTTGCCGCCGCTGGCCGCCAGTGCGGACGTCAGGTCGACGATCCATAGGCTGGACTGGTCACCGCTGCCTTGGGTCGCGTCTTGGATCTGGCCGCTGAACATGCGGTTCGGGTCGAGCAGCAGTGTCAGCGGACCCTTCAGGTCGTCCGTGCCGATATTGGTGATATCGATGTCGTAGCTGATTTCGCCGGTTGTGCGGTTGGCCCGGGTATTGGCGAAATCGAGCTTCACGCTGGTCGTCATGTCGAGCAGCGCAGTGAAGCGGAGTGTGTGGGTCTGCTTGAGCGGCATTTCCGCGCTGCTCAGCAATTGGGCGCCGACCTTCAGTTCATATTCGCCCGGCTGGACACCGGCCATGTCAAGCCACGCGGTGCGTGTCGCGGCATCCCAGCGCACGGCCTGCGGATGCAGGACGGCCGCGCCGGCAGCACCGATGACGGTGAGTGAGAAATTGTCCGGATTCAGCACGCTGCCCGCATCCGAAACCTGGCCGATCCACATGTCCTGGTCGAACACCACGCCGACCTGCGTCATCGGCACCGGTACCAGGGCGCCGTCGGCAATGGTGACCGACTTGACGAGCGGAGCCTGGCGCGGCGCGATCTCATCGATGCGATGAGTCTGTGCCACGAGGATATGGCCTTCTGCCGTCACCACGATGCTTTCGCCGCGCGTGCCGCCGCCCGCCACTTGCAGGGCGCGGCGCGTGGCCAGTTCGATCATCCAGACGCCGGACTGGTGCGGCGTGTTCTGCACACCGTTGACGACCGCACGCTGCTTCAGGTTGCTGGATGCCACCAGCACGCCTTCCAGCGGCGAACCCGCCTTGCCGAATGCAATGCTGTCGATGATGCCTGCCAGGCGGTATTCCAGCTCCGCGCGGCCGGTATTGGGTCCGCTCATCGGGAAGCTGATGATGTCCGTGGTCGGACTGACGCTAGCGGCAGTGATATCGCTGCCGCTCCAGCGCACGCCCCACAGGCGGCCGTCCGAACCGAAGGCCAGATCGCCGACGCGCTGCTTGCTGAAGCGGGTCCATGCCTGGGCGAGATCGGTTGCATCCGGATTGAAGATTTCGATGCCTTCGCCGGACGACACATAGATGCGTCCGGTCTCGGGATGAATGGCGAGTGCATGCGTGAGTGGCGCGTCGCCGGGGCCCTTGTAACGTTCGAGCACCGAGCCGCTTTCGACATCAACCAGCAGCAGTTCGCTGCCCGTCATGACCCACAGCTGGCCCAGCCTGTCGACGGCCATGTCGAGGACCGGCGAATCGAGCGTGAAGACCGGCGTCGTGCTGCGGCCGCCTTCCTTGCTGTAGCGATAGACCTTGTTGCGCTCCTCGCCTGCACTGACGAGGATGCTGCGATCCGCCAGCTCGACCATGGCGAGCGCGCCGATGTCGGCGTCGCCCGAGGTAAAGCCATCTGCGAAGCCGCGCAGGGTGAACGGCGCGAGAACCGTGCGCAGGTCACCGGTCTGCACGCTGGCCACCCGTCCGGGCAGCTGCTGCATGGCTTGGTCGAATAGCGCATTGTCGGCATAGCTGCGGTCGGTCGTGGCAACCGGCATCTCGGCAGACGAGGTGACGGTTTCGTTGGCGCCGATACCGTCCAGAACCTGCTGGCGCGCACCGTCGTCCGGCAGCACCGCATTGGAGACCGATGCCGCCTCGCGGTTACCCGCCAGGTCGGTGGCGACGGCAAGGAAGTCGTAACGCTTGCCGGTCTCGCCGGTGAACACGGCCTGGGTCTGGCCCGGTTCGACCTGGCGCAGCCATATCTTGAAGTCGCCGCCGTTTTCGGCGACGTAGACGGTCACCGACTTGACGCCGCTGGCGTCGTCTTTTGCCGTCCACTTGACGTCATAGGCCGGCGCCCCTTCCGTGTTGTTGCCGAGCGAGGTCACCGTCAGCGTGGTGACCGGCGCCGCCGCATCCAGCTTGGCGCTGGTCGACGAGCTCGCAACCGGAGGCGACTTGTCGAAGGTGATGCTGGCCGAGCTGATCACTTCCGCGCCGGATTTCACGCCGGCGGCGGTACGGACGGTGTAGCTGACGAAACCGCGCTTCTGCAACGAGGCATCGCCACTTGCGGCAGCAAGCAGGAGTCCGCGTACCGGATCACGCAGCACTTCGCCGGTATCCGGATCGATCGCCTGCAACAACCAGGTCGCGGTGCGTGTGGCCAGGTCGACGCCTGCACTCACGCGCAGGACGAATCCCTTGCTGCCGGTGAAGTCGAAATCGCCCTGGAAGTTGGCCCGGTCATCGGGAATATGGATGTTGATATCGCCGATCTTCAGGTCACCCAGGCGCAATGTGCGCGCATCGAGGTCCGCATCAAGCTGGGTGGTGATACGCAGCTCGCCGACCGCATTCGCGGAAGGATTGCCGAAGGCAATGTTGTACGGAAGCGCGGTCTCGACCGGCAGGTAGCTGTTGCCGTCGGCGCCCAGCACCGGCTGTGGTCCGCGCACGCTGACCAGGCCATCCGTTGCCGACGTTTGCTGGCGCGATTGCAGGTACTGCATCAGGTTCAGGCTGGCCGGACCGACCGGTTCGTAGTTGCTGTTCAACAGCCCGATCTGGCGCAGGTATTCGAGCTCGGCCTTGTCACCGGCGAACACGTTGAAATTGATGAAGTGCGTGTCCTGGGTGGCATTCAGGTCGAAGAAGGCCGGGTCCGCCATGTTGCCGACGCTTCCGCTCGTTGCCTTCATGGCTTCCGGATCGCCGGCCCAGCGCGCGGTGTCTCCATACCACTGCTGCACCTTGGTGAAGAAGCCAAGAATGTCACCCTGCGAACGATAGTTGTCGCCGCCCTTGCTCAGCAGGATGCCGCTGGCCAGCGTGGCGTTCAAGCTGATGACTTCGACGTTGTCCCGGATGGGCGGAGCTTCCGAAGATGGACGCAGCATGCCCGCAACTTCCAGGGCTGCAAGCCAGCCGGATACCCACTGTGCCTCGTTGGAAGCGAGCACCGTCAACGCGGCAGGAGAATTGACGTCGTTCAGGATCGCCATGCGCAGGCGCTTGGCGTGCTTCGTCTGGTCAGCAATGAATTCCTCACGCGTCAAGGGGGTCACTGCGCCGACCACATTGAAGCGGAACGGTAATGCCTTGGCTTCTGCCTCCGTAAAGTGGATCGAGTCAGGTCCCGGCGGCGACAGGAATTTCGCAGTCAGTCCCTCGGCAATCTTGTCCAGGTCCTGAACACCGCCGTCGAGCAGGCCTTGCGCCTTCCAGTCCGGACGGATCATGTACATCTTCTCGCGGAAGCCTTCGAAATCGTAGGCCAGCCATTCCTTCAGGCCCGGATAGGTCTGGATTTCGAAAGTCATCCCCGCAAAGCCGTTGGCAGCCACATCGAAGGCATAGCCCGGCGTCAGGTTGAAGCCGTTGGTGTTCAGCGTGCTGTCGAGGCTCGCCCACGGGATGTCGCTGCGTCCTGTTCCATTGGTTGGCGTCGGCCCGTAACCCTGCGTATTGGCAGAGTCGGCACGGGTCTGACCGTCAGGCGCGCCGCTGACATTACTCGTATAAATCAGGTAAGGCAGGTTGAGAAGACCCAGCATGCTGCCATTGCGGCCCATTTCGGGCGCGCCAAAATCGAAGCGCACATATGGCGTGTCGACGTTCGTCAGGCTCTGCAGCGAAACGCTGTAAGTGCCCTTGTCGCCCGGTTCCATTTTGCGCGGGCCGCCGATGCCGATGGTGACATCGGCCTCGATGCCGCGCTCCACGAGATAGCGGGCCGCCTCGACGACGCGTTCGCCGTTCGGGTTGATGACCACGACGTCGTACAGGCCGTGCGGCATGAAGCGCATGTCGAACACGGCACGGATATGCGTGGCGTCCAGCACCTGCCAGCGCTCCGACTCGGCCTCATGCACGCCCGGACGGACCAGCTTGACGAGCGCGCCCGGCTTGAAGCTGGAGCCGTAGATGTCGAGCGTGACCCAGCGATGGTCGTTATCGCCGGTTCCGCCCTGGTCGGGCGTGACCTTGGTGACCGATAGCGGCAACAGTTCGGCGCGCAACTGGACCGGTGTATTGGCCGCGCTCTGGCGGGCCCTGACCAGCACGTAATAGTCGCCTGCCTTGGTGCTCGGAATCACGACCTGCTGATCCACCGACAGCGGGTTGCTGTAGGCGGCATCGAACGCAAAGCTGGTCGGTATATCACCGTAACGGATGAAGAGCTCGTTGGCGCCATCGGCAGCCGATGAATCCAGCAGCACACGCAGCGTCTCGCCGCTGCCTACCGTGATCTTGTAGAGCCTTTCCTGGCCGGCGCTGAGCGTGGTGCCCAGCGTGTTGGCGATTTGCAGTGCCGGCACGGTCGTCTTGATGGTCGACGACGAGGCCGTGCGATTGTTGGCTTCGCCCGGCGCCATGTTCAGGCCGGTCGATGTATAGACAATCTTCCCTTCGTAGACCTCGTTGTAGATATCCGGACGGACGATGATGCGCCAGTTGCCGTCGCGCAGCGGCGGCAGCTTGGCCTTGAGGACACCTGTGTAACTGCCGTTGGCGCCCAGGTTGCCGACATGCTCAGCCTTGCCGAGCAGCACGTCGCCAATATCCCAGTTGCCGTCGGCGGACAGGTAAAGCGCATCGGTCCAGCGGCCGTACGCAATATTGTTCGAGTCATTGGCGATGGTGAAGCTGATCTCCACTTCATCGCCAACTTCCGCTTCGGCCGGCACATTGATGCCGTTGACCTTCAGGTCCGCAGGCGGTGGAAGCTCGATCAGGATCGGCTGGACCGTTGCAGTGGCATTGTTCTGGTCCTTGCCGAATTCGCGCACGAAGCCGAATTCCTTGCCGCCCCATATGTTGTTGGGGTCGGTTACGACGAAGAGGTAGTACGGGCCTTCCAGGTTGCCCGGGGCAGTCACCTGCAGGGTGTGGCTGTAGCTGCCATCCGCCGCCAGTCCGCCGGAATGCGACACATAAGCGACGTAGGTATCCTGGTTGACGTCGAGGAAGCGGTCCTTGGACAGGTACACCATGTCCCACCACTGCGACTGGTCGGCCGGTGTCGCGCCTCCCTGGTTGACGACGCGGTAGGTCATCTGGAATGTCTGTCCGGCCAGGACGCTGGGCGGACTGGTGACTTCCGCAACCTGCAGGTCGGGCGGCGTCGCCAGCGTGACCGGCAAGGCCACGGATCTCGTGTTGTTGCCCTCTCCTGCGAATTCGCGAATGGCGCCGGGAGCGTCATCGGGACGTGAGTACAGCAATGCAAGAGAGTTCAGGCCCTGGCGTACCGTGCTGTCGCCGCTGTTTAGCTTCTCAACGATCTGTGTGTCGGTCTTGACGATCAGGCGGAAGTCGCCGCTGATCGAGTCCGGCAGGCGGATCTTTGCCGTGCGCGTATACGACTCGCCGGGCTTGAGGTAGTCATTCCGGCCGTCGTCCGGCGTGGTGTCGCTGCCGGCCATGACCTGTCCAACGATCAGAGCGTGATCGCGCAGGTCCAGGGAGCCGTCACGCGACAGGTAGATGCCGTCATACCAGGTATTGGTGCGTGTCGCGCGGTTACCGCGATTGGTCACGGTATAGGTGACCGTCACTTCCTGGCCCGATACCGGGTTGGTTTCCGAGAGGACGATGCTGTCGACCTGCAGATCCGGTTCCTGGTAGGTGATGCGAAGAGCGGCGCTGTTGATATTGTTTTCAAGCTTTCCTGCCTCGTATACGGTGCCGTGGCGGGAATACCGCTCCTTCGCGTAATACTCGGACACGAAAGCATTATCGTCCGCGTAAGCCGACGTACCCAGGTCACCCTCGTTGTTCGGCCTGTCGGCCTTCGGCTTGAAGTCCTGAGCGGGACTGGCCACCCGTCCAAATTCGTTGTACGCAACTCCATCAATGAGCACGACGTATTCATTGTCGGTGATGACGTATACGTAGTAATCGCCGTCAGCGCCTTCAGGCAACGTGGCCTTGATCGAAGTCGTGTAGGACTGTCCGTTCGCCAATCCGTGGACATTGGAGTGGGTTGCGGTGCCAACCAGCGTCGCCCGGCTCGGAATGAACGTCGGGTCCTTGCTGATGTAGACCGCGTCAAGCCAGTTCTCAGTGCGCGGCCACACGGACTCGCCGAAGTTGGTCACGGTCCATGTGATGACGGACTCCTCGCCCGAGAAGTTTTCCGGCTGGGTCACGATCGAGGTCACACGCAGGTCGGCGGGACGGCTGGCCACCACGGAAAGCGCGGAATGGATGTTGTTGGTCTCGACCGACTCTTCGATGCTGTCGCGGGATTCAGTGACGACGTGCAGGTAGCGTCCTGCGACCGAAGGCGCAAGATGCACGGTCTGGTTAACGCTGTAGCTCTCACCGTTGCCAAGGTTGCGCGACTGGTTAATGCGGGCAATCTCCCACTTCTTCGTCGAAGCGTCGAAGTCTGGGGAATCGGTGAGGTAGACAACATCCAGCCATTGCCCCTTCAGCGCATCGCCCTTGTTCTGGACCGTATAGCCGAAGGAATAGTCGGCTCCGGAAAACGCTGTCTGCGGCGCGGTAACCTGGGTTACCGCAAGGTCGACGACCGGAACGGTACGTCCGATGATGCCGATGGCGCGCGCCTTGTAGTTATTGTTGTCGAGCTGGGTCGGATCGTCCGGATTCACGTTCGAGGCGAGCGTGTCCTCCAGGATAGCGTCGTAGGTATCGCTCCAGACGGTAATGTAATAGCTGCCGGTCAATGCATCGTCCGGGATGGCGACCTGCGCCGTGGCGAGATAGTCTTCGCCGACGGCAAGGTTGCCGAGATGGGTGAACGAGCCGAGCAGCCTGTCACCCTTGTGGGCGCCCGGCCGGGTCTTGTCGCGCGCCAGCCAGATGGTATCGGTCCAGCTATTGACGGATGCGGACTCGCCGCGGGTCGTGCCGCTGCCACTGTTGGTGACCTTGTAGCGCACTTCGATGCTGCTTCCATGCACAGCCTGGTCGGGCGCGACAACGCTGCTGGTGACCAGGTCGCCGAAGGGGACTGCATCGACGTAAAAGTTCGCTGCGCGGACGTTGTTGGCTTCGTTGGGATACTCGTCAACCTGGTAATTGCCGTCTGCCTGGATGATCAGGTAAGCGTCGCCACGGAAGCGGATCGGAATATTGACGAGCGCAGTCTCGATCGTATAGCTCTCGCCAGGCGCCAGCGCCGAACCATTGGTGAATTCGCCAATGAGCTGGTCGGTGCCGTTGAGATACGGATCGAGCGACAGGTAGACCTTGTCCGTCCAGCGTCCGCTGGTCGCCACCGAACCCATGTTGGTGATGGTGTAGCGGATGCCTGCGCCGGTGCCGGAAGTGACATGCGCCGGAACGGTCAGCATGGTGACCCTCAGGTCCGGCCGCGGGTTCATCTGGATCGAGGTATCGGCCGCTCTTGTCAGGCTGTTGTTGGTGCGTGCCGCCGGGTCTTCATAGACCGTGTTGGAGATGTTGCTGGTGACCTTGATGCGGTACAGCCCTTCGATCTTCGCGGGAACACGGATCTGTTCGGTACGGGTGTAACGCACGCCGGCTTCCAGGCCGCGATCGTACTGGAACTCTCCCAGCACGATACTGTTTCCGCCCGCGACCGGGACCAGCTCGACCTTGTCGGTCCAGATGCCGGACGCAGAAACCTCGCCCTGGTTGAGGACCGTCCAGGAGATATCGATCAGGCCCCCTTCGGCGGCAATCTCGGGCGCAGTGACGCTTTCGACCTTCAGGTCAGGCGACTTCGACAGCTCGACCGGCAACACCAGGCTGTTCCTGTTGTTGTCACCGAACACGAATTCGAACGGGCCGGACGAATTGGAGGAGCGCACATGCAGATAGTACGTACCCGAAATACCCTGCGGCAGGACGACATCCAGGCTGGCGGCATAACGATCTCCGACCATCAGCCGGCCGAGGTGGCTGACCGAACCGAAGTTTGCAATACGATCGGAACCGTCCGCCTTGCTGCTCAGCCAGACCTCATCGGTCCACGTTTCCTTGTTGGTGATGCCGATGCCGTTGTTCACTACTTCCCAGGTGATGCGCAGCGGACGTCCGCTGGCGGCATTACCTTCGGTCGTCAGCGCGGCCACCTGCAGGTCGGCGTAAGCGACAGGCATGATGTCGACGTTGTGGTCGGCCTTGCCTACATTGTTGCTCTCGACATTGTTTTCGAACACTTCGGCGCGTGCATCAACTGACACGAAGAGCTTGTAGCGTCCGACGCTGCCCGGCGGCAGGTACAGCTTCTCATTGCGCGTATAGGATGCGCCAGCCGCGAATGCGCCTTCATGGCGGTACTCAGCCACGGTCCAGTCATCCTCGTTCCCAAGGATGTCATCCTTGGACAGGACGATACGGTCGGTCCAGGCGGAATTGACCGCACCGTAGCCCTGGTTGGTGACTTTCCACGACAGGTTCAATGGTGCCGGATCGTCGATCACGATCTCCGGCACCACGATGTCCGACACGGCCAGGTCGGCAGGCGCATCGAGCCTGATCGCGGCGGACAGGGCATTGTTGCCAGTGCGGCCGTTCTCGGGAATGGAGCGAGCGCCGTTGGTATCGACAATGACGAAGAAGCCCCCGGTCAGATTGCCCGGCAAGGTGATGGTAGCCGTTCCGGTATAGCTCTGGCCCGGTTCGAGGAAGCCGCTGTGCGTGATTGCGCCGTTGAGCACGATATCATCGGCGCTAAGCGTGCCGTCGCTCGAAAGAATGACGCGATCGGTCCACTGCGAAAGGTCGGTCACCGCCACGCCGTCATTGCGCACCGTCCAGGTGATCTTGATGCTTTCACCGCTGCGCGCGGCGGCCGGCACACCGCTCAGGCTTTCCAGTCGCAGGTCCGAATAGGAATCGCCGCGCTGGGAAGTCTTCTGGATGACGGCGCTGTTATTGGTTTCTGCGTTGTTGGTGAGATTGGTTTCATACAGGACGCCCAATCCTGCCGTGTTCTGGTCGGCGGTCACCGTGAAACGGAGCTCGCCCGTACCGCGCAAGCCGCCCGGCAAGCGGAAGGTGAAGCTGCGTTCGCGATATTCGCCCGGTTTGATCGGGCCGGCCGAGGCGTCCAGCGCTTCGTAGCGCAGGCGCGTATCGAGCAGGACCAGGCTGGCGTCGAGATTCCTGACGACGATGCGGTCGTCGAATCCGATATTGGTTGAGCTGCTGCCGAGGTTCCAGTCTTCCCATCGCAAGGTGACCAGATCGCCTGCGAGCAGGCTGTCGGCCTCGATGCGCAGGTTCCTGACGACCATGTCGGGGCCGGAATTGACGATCAGCTGGGTCGTGTTGTTTGATTCCCCGGTGCCGGCGACGTTGGCTTCGGGGATCTCGGACGCACGATCAGCAATGACGCGCACCGAGAACCGGCCGGAAGCAGAGGCGCCCACAGGCCAGTTGAAACGTCCCTCGCGGCTGCGCGACTGCCCTGCCGCAAGGACACCGTCGGACAGCAGGTCACGCAGGTTCACGACCGCCACCAGTTCATTGGTGGAGAGATTGCGCACTTCCAGGCGCTCGCTCCACGGCAAGTCTACATCCCTCGTGCCGCGGTTTGCGGTACTCCAACGCACCGTGACTTCTTCTCCCGGCTGGTAATCGCTGGACGGACTGAGGGTGACATCCTCGACAACCAGGTCTGCATAAGGTGACAGCGTGACCGTGGTCTCCAGGCTGGCGGCATTGTTGCTCTCGCCGGTCGCAGTGGCGTTGCCTTCCTTGAGCACGTTATCGGCGTCGGTCAGCACAACGACGCTGATCCGGCCGGCCGCAACCGAGCCGTCCGGCAGACGGATATCGATGCTGCGCGTCCGCGCTTCACCCGCGCCGATGGCGCCGGAATCAGCTTCGTCGTAGGGCACCGATACGCTTGCCAGCACCTGGCCGTTGTCCAGGTTGCGGATCACAATGCGATCATTCCAGCTGCCTTCAGCCGGGAGCTGACCGCGGTTTTCGACAACCCACTCCACGCGCACGGTCTGGCCAGTCTGCAGGTCCGAGGCCGGACTGAGTGTCAGGCTGTTGAGCGCCAGGTCCGCTGCCGGCTTGACCACGATGGTGTCCAGCACGACCGGCGGATTCTCCGGCACAGGCACGACGTTGAAGCTGTAGTTCAGGAACGCGTTTGTGTTGTAGCTGCGGCCTTCCAGCACCAGCAGATAGGAGCCCGCCATCGTGAACGTCTGAGGCTCCACGTCGTAACTCAGGCCATCACGGAAAACCTGGTTCCCTGCCGGATCGTACAGGTGCCACAAGCCATCGGCCGACAACTTGGTGTCGAAGAAGTACCTTTCGCCCGCATTGGCATCGAAGCGATACATGGCAATGCCGTTACCAGGCGTGAGCGTGTCGGTCACGACCGTTCCCGCCGTGATCGTCGATGCGGTGGCCGCATCGACAGTACGGAACGAGAAGTTGACGTTGGATGTCGATTTGTTTTCGACGGTCAGGTAATAGTCGCCCGCAGCAAACTGCTGCATGTGGTCGCTGCCGTAGTAGTCGTTCATCGACTTGTAGAAGACCTTGCCTTGCGGACCAGTCATCTGCCAGGCCATGCCACTGACTGCCGTCAGACTGTCGAATGCGATCCACGCCGCCTGATCGAGATGCAGCTTGTAACCGTAGGCGGTACGGGCTTCGGCCGTGCCGCTGATCGTGCTGCCGATCTCGATCGGCGTGTCGATCAGCTGCATCACCTTGAACGTGTAGGTTTGCGCGTTGCTGCCGTTGGTATTCTCCCCTTCGAGGACCAGCGTATAGGCGCCGGTCTGCGCGATGGCGACGGCTTGCGATTCGAGGTTGTAGTTCTTGCTGGCGTTGAAGACCTCCTGTCCGCTCGGATCGAAAAGGCGCCAGTAGCCGCTGAAGTTCTTCAGATCCTGGAACAGGTAACGCTCACCTTGTACCGCATCCAGGCGATACACAGCCGTGCTGCTGCCGGGATTGAGCGTGGCGTTGACGGTCTCGCCCGGCGTGAGGACGGTCGCACCGCCCTGGTCGAGGACCCTGAACCGGTAGTTGACATACCCGCTCCACCACGAGTTGTTGGTCGCATTGATGGTCAGCACATAGTCGCCTGCCGCAAGCATCTGCATGGCGTCCCGTGAATAGCCTGGATGGGCAGTGCCGGTGAATACCTGCCCATCCGGACCGTCGAGTCTCCAGGACGCGTAGGCGGAAGATGCACTGCCGACAATGTTGTCGAACGCAAGCCAGGCCGCCTGATCGAGGTGCAGCGCGAAGCGGACCGGGTTGTACGTATACACCGTCCCTGTCAGCGTGGTATTGAGCGGGAGCGGAAGCATCCCGTTACCGACGGTAAAGCGGAACGACTGTTCTTCTGTCTGTGCAGCCGGAAGGTCGAACAGCAGGAAGTATTTTCCTGATTCCCATAGGTTGTAGCGTCCGCCGTTGCCGTTGGCGTAACCGCTGGCGACCTTTCCGGAAGGCCCATAGAGGTGCCATGTCACGCCGGAGGCAGCGCCGTCGGTGAAGAAGTATTCGAACTGATCGCCGGAGTCGACATCGAAGGAGTAGATCCGAAGGCTGTCATCCGGTCCGAGCGTCAGATCGACATCGCGCAAGGCAACGATCGGCGTGGCGCCAGCAGACGCGACGTCGACGAGCTTGAAATCGATCGTATCGACAGACGGCAGGCCGTAATCCGGCCGGATGCGCAAGACGTAGCTTCCTGCATTGTCAATGGAGATTGCCGACGACCAGGCGTTGTTCAGTCCCCCGGAAGCGATGATGTCGCCGTAAATATTCAACAGCTCCCACTGCAGGTTGCCGCTGTCCGACAGGACATCGAGCCACAGGTTTGTGCGGCCGGCCACATCAACCTGGTAGCTGACCGCTCCGTCGGGGCCCGGTACGCCGGTGGTGGCCTGGTTGAGCGTCAACACGAGAGGCGCGGCCGGTGTGATCGTTTCGAGCGCGAAGGTATAGGTGGACGCATCCGGATTGCCGGAATCGGGATCGGCACTCCAGAGCAGGTAATAGCTGCCGTCGGACGGCAGATCGCGCAGGATCTCGCTTTCGTCGAGGGCATGGCCGCTGGCCAGCACTTGGCCCGACTCGTCCACCAGATGCCAACTTCCAATGAGCGTGCCGGTTTCGACCGGCGAATAGAGCACACTGTCGCCTTCGATCGCATCAAAGCGGTAGACGACGGTCTGTCCAGGTGCAAGCGTGCCGGTGGTGTCGGTACCCGTAACCAGTTCGCCAGCTGCCGATTCGATGTTCAGCAGGCGGAACGTGAAAGGATCGGTGCCCGGCACGTCGTTCTCTTCCGAGAGAAAACGGATCGTATAGACGCCTTCCGTCAGATGGATCGGCGCCTCGCCTTCGTAGTTGGAATAGAGCTCTTCGCCATCCTCATCCAGGATGGTCCAGTGTGGCAGGCTGTCGCTCATGCTCTCCAGCCACAGCAACGCCGGTTCGTCCAGCGTCAGCTGGTAGGACAACAAGCCGTCCGCAGCAGGCGTGCCGGTCGTGACCTGGTCAGGCGACACTGCAGCCGGTACGCCTTGCGCAACATGGGTGAACCTGAAGGAGTAGTTGCTCTCGGTGCCATCCCAGCTCTGGTCAGTATCCCAGACGATGAAATACTCGCCGGTCGATGGCAGGTTGCGAAGAATGCGGTTGCTGTCAATCCATGCGGTGCCATAGAATCCACTCGCTCCGCCTTCGATCCACTCTCCACCTTCGATCCACTCTCCGCCTTCACCGCCGCCGGGTTCGCTCAGGTCCTGTCCGGATGCGTCGAACAGGCGCCAGCGGCCGTTCAGACTGCCGAGGTCGATGGGCGCATAAACCAGGCTGTCGCCGGCTGTTGCATTGAAGCGATATGCAAGCGCCAGGCCAGGCAGCAGTGTGCCGGTCGACTCTTCGCCGGACAGTGCCGGCGCATCCTGCATATCGAGCAGGCGGAACTTGTATTCGCCGTTGTAGCTGCCGAGTTTCAGCTGGTATGTGCCAGCCTCCAGCAGGAACATCCGGTTAAGGTAAGAATCGCTGTTGCCGTAATACCAGTATCCGTCGTCGATCTCCTCGCCGTCGCGCATCAGCTTCCAGCCGATGTCGTAGTTGTTGTCGCCCATGACGACGTCCAGCAGCACGAGCTGCTCGCTGTCGAGTGTGAAGGTATAGATGTCGGAGACCGAGTTGTCCAGCGTGCCTGCGTTGAGCGCCCCGAAAGTCAGCGGATTGACACGCTCGGTGACGCGGTCCAGCTCCAGTGTGGTATTGGCCTGGGTATTGGCGCTGTCATGGTGCAACGCGATGTAGTACGTGCCATCCTGAGGAATGCTCACGCGCTGGAAGGAGGTGTTGCCTTCATAGGCCCAGCCCACCGAATTCATGTTGGAGTCGTAAATCGTCCACGAACCCGTGCCCGGCGAGCGGAAAATGATGTCGCCCGCGGTGAACGACGCCTTGAACAGGCGCGGGCCGTTGCTTACCACATCCGATTCGATCGTCACAAGCGGAGCCTGGCCGCTGCCATCGATACGCAGGCTGAATTCCACATCGGACGATTCACCATATTGCGGTTCGATGACCGTCAGCGCGTACTCGCCCGCTTCCAGTCGCACAATATTGGCAGCATTGGGATGGGCGTAGAAATTTCCGTCCGTCACGGTGCCGCTCGTGCTGACCAGCCGCCACTGCAATTGCCTGCCATCGCCGGATTTTCCCGAAATGGCAACCAACCCGGGCTCCGTCAGGGTGAAGCGATAGCTCTTGCTGGAGTTCGAAGTCAGCTCGGACGTAACCGATGTGCCAAGCAGGAACGTATCGCCTGCAGGAAGAAGATCGGTGTGGCTGTCCAGCGTCAACGCAAACGCATAGTCGGTTTTTTGCGTGTTGCCGAGTTCGCCGTCGATCAACAGCGTATATACGCCGCTGCGCGTAAGGTTCTGGCTTGTTACGTCACCAAGTGCATCACTGGTTGCCGAATGCGCTGAAATGACCAGGCTCCCATCAGGGCCGAGCAAGCGCCATGAAATGCCACCGCCGGTCAGTGCGGACGGAACGATGGAGATGAGGTCGCCGGCTTGGGCGCTGAAGCGATGCGCGACCGATTCGCGGCCTGTTGCCAGGCTGCCGGTGAGCGGCGCGCCGAGGGCCGCGCTGTTACCGGCGACCTGGTCCAGAGAAGCAATGCGGAAACGGAATTCGGGTGCAACGCTGCTCGGCTCTTCCAGGGTACTCGGACGGGCGATCTTCAGCTGGTAGCTTCCTGCCGCCAGGTTGATCATCCGGTTCGACATGAAGGTATCGGCGTCGAAACTCTCGCCCCGGATGAAGCCGCCGGATTTGTAGCTGAGGGTGTAGGTGAAATCGGCGCCGCCTTCGAGCGCATCGAACAGCACCGAGGTGGCCGTCGCGAGCGTGAACTCGTACACGATCTCGTCGCCCGATGCCGGGAATGCACCGTCGATGGTCTCGCCGACCGTCAAGGCATCAGGAGCGAGCGGCGACATGCCAATGGTGTACATCAGGCTGGCTGCGGAATCGCCCTTGCCGAAAACGACCAGCACATACTGCCCTGCATCGAGTTCGGAGGTGTCGCGTGTTACACCACTCGGATTGCGGCCATTGTCGTAGACGATGTAGCCGTTGCGGTACAGCGCCCATTCGAGCTGGCTGGCATCCGCCGTCGCGAGATCAATCCTGAGGCGTTGGCGTGTGTCCAGTGTGAAGCTGAAGGCGGCGACATCGCGTCCTGTCGCCAGCGACATTTCGGTCGGTGCGGCAGGCAACTGGGCCGGCGCCGTCGTGTCGAGCAGCTGTACGCGGAAGTCGCTACCTTCTTCGTTCATACCCGAGATGGTCAGCACGTAGTCACCCGCAGACAGGTGGACGAAGCCGTCCGGCCCGCCGGGGACAAGATCGTCCCAATCGAGAGAAACATCGCCCGCCGGAACCAGGCGCCAGCGCATGCCCTCCTCCGAGCCTGCATCGCTGATGAGCAGGCTGCGCGGCGAATCGAGGCTGATACGGTAGCTGCGATACTGGCTCGGGCCCGTCGTGGAACCTTCGATGATCTGCCCCAGCACGGCGTCCTCGATGACCTGCTCCACGCGGGTGAGGTCCAGCGTATACGAATACGGACCTGTATTTTCAAGGGAACCGTCGACGACAATCAGGTATTCGCCCGACTGTCCATCGGGGAAGAATTCGTAGTCCGCATCCGCCAGGTCGAGTGTGGCAATCTTTTCGCCGGATGGAGCATAGATGGTGATGGTACCAGCCGCATCGCCTGCGGCGGCCGCGCGCAACAGCACATGATCAGTGGACTGCAGCGTGAGGCGGTACATGTTCGCAGCCTGCGGCAGCGCTTCGGTGGCTGCATGGCTCACACCCACGTCCAGTGTGGAAGCGACCGTCACGTCGAGCAAACGAAAACCGTAGGCGCCCGGCACCGGCACCGAGGAGGAATTGCCCTGAAACACCAGGCGGTACTCGCCTGCCGCGAGATCGGCCACGTACAGGCTCTCATTGCCGTTGCTGCTTGCGACCGTTTCGCCTCCCTCGTCGAAGAGTGCCCAGGCGATGTTGGTACCAGACAAGCCATCCAGCAGCACTCGCTTTTGTGAATCCAGCGTAAATGTCCAGGTTTCGGATACACCGTATGCATCGATGCTCGAGTTGACGGTACTGCCGAGCGTTACTGCACTCTCGCGGCTTCGTACGAGTCGTGTCGAGAAGTTCAATTCGACAGGCTGGGTATTGGACAGCGCACCTGCAATGAACAGGTAGTACCGTCCGGCAGCCTGCAGCTGCAGGCTCGTATCCCGATTTGCCTCGTCCGGATCGATGATGTCATTGCCGGCAGCATCCATCAGCCAGATCCGCGCCGTAGCGGCCGGCACGTTCAACGCGTCATAACTGAAGTAGTCGCCGGCGGCCGCATCGAATGCAAGCACGGTGGTGGAATTGCCGGGTGCCAGTGTGATCTGGTGCGGGCCGTTCAGCGCCTGCGCAGGTATCGCGTTCAGGTCATGCAGGCGGAAGCGGACCGGTCCGGCGGAATTCGACTGCGACCAGACTTTCAGCGTGTAGTTGCCGGCGACGCTGGCATTGAGCAAGGCATAGTCCGGGCCATTCTCGGCCGAGCCGAAGGAAACACCGTACCGTACGGAACCATTGGGTCCGATGAGATCCCAATACAGGTCGTTGCTGTTGACGAGGCTGTCGAACAGCAAGGTCGTGGGCTGTGCGAGCGTAAAGGTATAACTGGCCGTCTGCCCTGGTGCGTCGAGCGCATCGACGATGTCAGTGTCGAGGGCCATGGGCAGCGTCTTCTGCGTTGGACGCCGCAAGGCAATGTCGATATCGGCCGCAACGTTGGCGCTTGCGTTGACGGCGAAGTAATAGACGCCCGGCGTCAGCTTGAACGGCGACGAATCCCAACGCGCTTCGGAACCGCGTTGATAAACCCCGCGCTGGTTGTATATCCCCCAGGTAGTGGCCCAGCTTCCGGTGTTGGAGTTGGCCATGAGATCGACGAAGACATCCTGCTCTTCCGTCACGACCAGCTTACGAATGACTGTCCTCTCGGCCGGCGTGAGGGACGCGTGGAGCGATTCCGAGATGCCGAGAACCGTGGCCTTGGACAGGTCGCTCAACCTGAAACTGAAATTGTCGGTCCTGGTGTCCGGATGCGAGACCAGCAGCTCATATTCGCCGGCTGGCAGTTCGAGAATCTGCATGCCATTGATAAAGCTGCGCTGGCTGACCTCGGTACCGCGCGGTCCCTTCAGTGTCCAGTCGGACGTGCCGGTTCCGGTGCTCACCATGACGGTTGTCGGCCGCTCAAGGATGAAGCCGTACTTGACGCTTTGACCGAAATCGGTGAACGAGCCCGTGATCAGCGTGTCGAGCGACAGCGTCGCCTGCGTGACGACTTCGGGGATTACATTGAAGCTGTAGCTGTATGGCGCCGAGCCGTAGCCCACGCCTGTACCGTTCTGATAGTTGCTGACGACGACGAGGTATTCGCCGGTGGCCGTCATTTCAATGCCACCCTGGTCGTACTGCAGGTTGCTCGAATGGATCACGCGCCCGAATGGATCGATGATCAGGAAGGCGCGGTCGCCGGTGATGCCGTCGAAATAGATGCGCTCGCCCTTCGTGGCGCTGAATCGGTGCAGCTGTGTGGCGTAACCGGGGTCCGCCTTGCCGCTGTAAGGTGTTCCGGGTGTCAGGGTCGCCGCCGCGTCGCTTGTAAGAACACGGAACTTGAAGGTGGATGGAACCGTCTCCGTGGTCCGCACGGAAAGCGTGTAGCGGCCGGCAGCCAGTGCCAGCACCTGCGCATGGTTCCCCCCATCAGTCTGTCCGAAGGAAGTCCAGTCGCGGACTATTCCATGCGGCCCGCTCACTTGCCACTGGCCGTTGTAGGTCTGCGAGACTGTGGTTTCGAGCAGGTCGAAAATGGCAGTGGTCGGCGTATCGAGCGTGAATGTATAGCTCGCGGTATCGTGCGCACCGGCGACGCTGCCCGAGATGACGTCGTTGAAGACCAGGGGGGCGGTCTGAACGGTCTGACGATTCAGCCTGAACGACAGCGTGGTGGTACCGGACTGGTTGTAGGTCGGTTCGTTCCATACCGTGTAAGTGCCTGTCGAAGTGGCAGTGAATGACTGCGATCCGGTCGACAGCGTGTTCACAGTCCGCCCGTACTGGTCCACTACTCGCCAGAATCCGCCGCCGGAGGTCTGGACGATGCTGAAGGTTTCTCCTGCAGCTGCCGTAAAGCGATAACCGATGCTGGCATTGAATGGCGAACGCGTCCGGGAAATGGCTTCTCCGAAAACCAGCTCGGGCTGGGTCGCGGCATCCAGCAGCTGGAATGCAAATGCGCCGGTACCGCTGGCGGCCCGAATAGTCAGCGCGTATTCACCGGCGACCAGATTCAGGACCGGATCGCCGGCATTGGCGTCGCTGGACTGGAAGTTGCGTGCATTGACTTCGACGCCGCGCGGGCCGACCAGGGTCCAGGTCCGGCCCGACGAATTGGTCTGCGAGTCAAACAGCAGGACGCTGTCGGCAGTGAGCGTGAAGCGGTAGGTCTTGGTTGCACCCAGCGTCGGAAGGCTGCCGCTGTATGCATTGTTCAGCATTAGCGCGTCGCCCGGAGGCAGCGCCGTTTGCGGTTCATTGCCCGCTGCATTGAACTGGAAGCTGTAGTCAACCGGCTGCGCATTGTCGCTGCGTCCTTCGATGAGCAGCGTATAGGTGCCGCCAAGGGCAAGCGTAAACGCCACTCGGTCCGCATTCAGGTCACTCGTGCCGGCCGCGTCGCGCCCGTAGGCGTCGATCAGGCGCCATGTCGCCGCACCGCCGGTGACGAAAGTGCTGTCAAACGAGAGACGGTCGCCCGCCGCCATGGTGAAGCGATACGCCGTGCTGCTGTTGCCCGGCGAAAGCGTGCCCGTCGTCGCGCTTCCCGGCGTCATCGCAGCGGCCGCACCGAGATCGAGCAGCCTGAACCCGTAGTTGCCCACGGCGGCGCCGACACCCTTGACGACGAGCCGGTAGTCACCCTCCGGCAGGATCGAAACCGCAGCCGCGGCCTGGTCGAACGGCACGTCCGCCAGTTCCACTCCTCGCGGCCCCTTGAGCGTCCAGCGCAGGTCATTACGGTTGGTGAGGCTGTCCAGCACAAGCTGCGTCGTGCCGGAAAGTGTGAAGTCGTATGTCGCAATCTGTCCGGGAACCGTCAGGCTGTCGGATACCGTTCCGGCCAGCGTGGCGGATGCCACGAGATCGGTCGGACGATGCAGGGAGAACTCGTAGGAAATCGGGTCGGTCGCAACGGTCGCGGCCTCTGCATCGAGGACCAGCCAGTATTCGCCGGCGGACGTGACGGTGATCCGGTTACGCGCATCGGTCAGGTAAGCCGCCTGCATTACGCGTACGCCATAGGCGTCGACCAGGCTGGCTTTTACCTTGCCGTTGGTTTGCGAACGTCCTTCCAGCATGATGCTGTCGCCGGCCTGCAGCGCGATGCGGTACAGGCGCGAGCCAAATGCCTCGATGGTGTCGGTGATGATGCTGCCCGGCGTCATGCTTGCGGCACCGGCACCTGTCAACAGCCGGAATTTCGGTGCGCCGAGTGTGGCCAGGTCACCGTCGATCGTCAGCTTGTAGTCACCGGCGGGAAGATGCAACCATGCGGACTCGCCGTGCAGCGCTTCCGCATTCAGCATGCGCCGCGCAACTTGCTGGCCTGACGGTCCGGTCAGCGTCCAGTAGAACTGTGCGGAGCCGCTCAGGTCGTCGAACATGACCGCGGTCTGCTCGGAAAGGCTGAAAGTGAAATCGGCACTCTTGCCGAAATGATCGATGCTGGCTGTCGTCGTCTGGTTTAAGGAGACGGCCGTGGTGGTGTCAAGGACCGGTTGCAGGTTGAAGTTGAGATTGACCGGGGTCGTGTTGCTGTTCGCGCCTTCTATCAACAGCAGGTAGGCGCCGGAGCGCGCCACCGTGAACGTGTCCAGATCGGTGTTCGCATTGGAGAGCGAACCTTCCTGGCGACCGAACGGATCGATCAGGCGCCATTTCACCGTGCCGCCGTTAAGCGAATTGCTCTTGAAGAAGAACTTGTCGCCTGCCGTGGCATTGAAGCTGTACACCGCGGTCTTGTTGCCCGCGTCCAGCGCCAGGTTGATGTTGGTGCCTGGGGTGAGTGTCGCGGCGGCACGGGCATCGATCACGCGCAAGCCGTAAGCGCCGGTGGCATCTCCGGAAGCATCGACCGTAAGCTTGTACTTGCCCGCAACCAGTTCGTAGGCGGGAGCCTCCCAGTCGCCATCGGTAGAGCTGAACGAGCGGTTGGCCACCTGCCCGCTCGGACCTTCGAGCTTCCAGGACATGTTGGAACGGTTCGTCAGGCTGTCGAACACGACGCGGGCCGATTCCTCGAGGGTGAATTCGAAGCGATCCTGCTCGCCGGGAGCTGCGATATCGCCACTGATCGTCAGCGCCGCGGGATTGACGTCGCCTGCCAAGAGCACGCGCGGTTCGAGCGATTCGAACTTGACCTTGCGCGCGCTTGCGGGAGCTGCCTTCGCCTTTTCGGGAGCCGGTGCAACATTCAAGGCGGGCTTGGCCTTGAGCGCGTTGCGTACTGCACTGAGCAGCGGCGTCAATTTGGCTTTCTTGTTTTTGTTTTTGCTGGAACCGTTCTTCATCCCTGGCTTGGTCATGTAACCCCCGGTATAGAGTGATTTGTCGCGCCTAATTTGCGCACTGGAAAAAATTGTTCCGATCGCGACTGGTGTAGAGCTGTGCGAATCGGGCATTTGCCAAAGGCAGGAGGGAAACGGGGAGGAAGAAGGAAGAGGAAAGAGGCGTCGGACGTACCCATGCGGCACACGCTGCTGTAAGACAGACTCCGATAACGCAACCTGTTGCAAACGGCTTGACCGGCCGTCATCCTGCTCATCCAAACCTATCATCTACAGCGTTGCGAGCGCGCACACTTTTGATGGCTGTACCGAGAAAACTCCGACCAGCGCCGCAATGCATGGAGAAGATCCATTGCCTTTTTACAAATGTTGGCAGAATTTTATTTGCTGGTTATCAATAAGTACAGCGCTTTTGTGCAAGAACGACAATGATTTTCATCCCCCCTATCCACGTCGAAATATTTGTGCTCCGAATACTTTCTGCAGGAGCGTTTCGTTGCTTTTCACACTCAGCGAGGCGTTTTTCTTGTTTTAATGCAAATACGCGAGCTACAATCCGCGCGTCATTGCGAGTAAGGGCTGCATGTCCCAAACAAGGAGACCGTCATGAAAAAGTCGTCATGGAAGACCGCAATGTCAGCCTGCGCGGCGGTGTTGTTCCTCTTTGCCGGCAGTGTCCATGCATTGAACAAATGCACCGATGCGGATGGCCGCGTGTCGTACAGCGACCAGCCCTGCGCAGCATCTTCCCAATCCGCTTCACTCGGGATCAGCCACTCTCCGGCACATAACGACAGCAATGCCAGTTCTTTCCTCACCAGCAACATGAAAATCCTGTACGGCTGCGACCGGGGAAAGAAAGACGCTTGCTTCGAAAAGGAGATGCTCGACAAGCGCTGCCTGCTTCAACGAAAGCAAGGCAGCGGCGAGCCCCTGTCCGATTGCCGGGCCTATGAAGCCGATCGCGCAAAGTTCCGGGAATGGCTCCATGCATGCAGGACGAAGAACCATGCGCAAGCCTGCCTGCCCCTGGACTGCATCGAAGGCAGGCAAGGCGCATGCGAGCAATGGCAGCAGGCACAGCAAGCGAACCGGCAAAGCCACGACGAGTTTCTCGCCAAGGCACGCAGCCAAGGCCTGCCTTCGGGCAAAGGATGGACGATGACGCAGGCGTGGCGAGCCGCCGGCGACGGCAGCCAGTCATCCATCGTGACCTGCCAGTCGGGCACATCGGTGGCATTGCACCGAAAGCCGCCGCAGACCCAACGCATCCTGACCGGGCTGACTGGCGATGCCTACTTCACCACGGTGGAAGACGCCGCCATGAAAGCCTGCACGGGAAATTGACAGAGCGGCCACGCTCATGCATAGGGCGCCTTGAAAACTGAACAGCCGAGGAGACTGGAATGAACAAAATGGCGGGCACTGCGATGCTGATGGTAACGGCCTTGATCGCCTCGTGCGATGCCATGGCCCAACCCGCAGGCCGCTATACGTTGGTGGAGGACGGATATGCGGTAGTCGACCGCAAGACGGGGCTGGTGTGGAAGCGCTGCCAGGAAGGAAAGCAATGGGATGGACGCTTCTGCAAAGGCATAGGCAAGGAGCTGGGCTGGGAAGATGCGCGGCGGGCATCGAGTGACGCGTGGCGCCTGCCCTCCGTCAGCGAGCTGAAGAGCCTGACGGGTCCCGCAAACTACGACGGCGCCACCATCGATGGGGCCGCCTTCCCGGACACCGATCCCGGACTCTTCTGGTCAGCCTCTCCCAGTGACAACGATCCGGCCGCAGCATGGACCGTCGATTTCGAAAAAGGCGTCGCCTTTGGTTATACGAAACGCAGCTACAAGAGTCTCTTGCGGCTGGTGCGCGACACGCGGTCGCCGGAATTGCGCCAGGACGCACCAGCCGTCATCACGATCCCGGCAAGGGTGCGATTCGTCCTCGCGGACAATGGCAGCACCGTCATCGACAACAGGACCGGGCTGACCTGGAAGCGCTGTCAGGAAGGAAAACAATGGAGCGGCATGGACTGCGAGGGCGCGGGCCGCAAAATGAACTGGCATGACGCAACGCGCGCAGGGGCAGGCGGGTGGCGAGCGCCGCAGGTCGGCGAGCTGAAAAGCCTCCTTGAATTCCGCAGGGCCGACTACGAGAAGATCGACCCGCGTATTTTTCCCGGCACCGAACCAGGCGCTTTCTGGTCCACTTCGCCCAGCGACACCAATCCCGGCGCGGCCTGGACCGTCGACTTCGGCAAAGGCTACAGTTTCGGCAATGAACCGCGTTACACACTTGCCTACCTGCGGCTGGTCCGCACTGGTCCTTGAATGAGAAAACAAATCATGCACAAACTGATCACCGCCCTGCTCTTGTCCACCGCCCTGGTTCTCGGCGGATGTTCGCGCCACCATGGCGACCTGGAACGCGGCATGACTGCCTATCGCAACGGCGACTATGCAGCCGCAGTCAAGGAATTGAAGCCGCTGGCCGAAGACGGCAATCCGCAGGCGCAATTCCAGCTCGCACGGATGCATGCTGAAGGCCAGGGGCTGCCACACGATGATATGCAGATGGCGAAGTGGATGCGCAAGTCGGCAGAACAGGGATATGTGGAAGCGCAATACCATCTGGCGGAACTGTATGCACGGGGCTTCGGCGTGCGTGAGAATCCGGCGCAGGCGCTGCAATGGTTCATCAAGGCCGCCGACCAGGGACATGCGCGGGCGCAGTTCAATGCGGGCGAGATGTATGCATCTGGCGGCCCGGGAGTGAAGAAGGACGTGGTGGCTGCCTACGCTCTCTACAGCCTCTCCGCCAAGGGGGGCGATGCCTCTTTAGGAAATTCCGGCGAGTTGGCGCTGGATATTCTCTCGCGGAAAATGTCGCGGGAAGAAGTTGAAGCCGCGAAGGCGCTCGCAAACCAGATGACTACCGCTGGAAACGCCCCTTCAAAAGTACTTGCCCAGCGATAGGGCCTGTTCAGACAACTTGTTAATTGCCGTGGCGGTACCAAAACTATAAGCACTCATGCACGCAAGGAGTAGTCATGCAACTGAGTGCCACACAAATTCAGCAGATCGGGAATTTGCTGCCGCGCCAGGCCGGCGACGAAGTGCTGCGCCAGCTTGGCTCCATCCTCACCAACAGTGTGCGTGCCTCCGATGTCGCGTGCCGTTTCGGCGGCGAAGAGTTCCTTGTCCTGTTGCCCGCCACTGGAAGACCCGGTCAGCTGTCCTGACGGCGCTGTACCGTGCGAAGGAAGAGAGACGCAACCGCGTGGTTGTGTCGGACGATGCATGCACGCCTGCCGGTGGAAACATGCTTGCTGCATGAGACAGGTTGCGCAAGCGCGCATTACTGTCCCCTCACCTTCCGAATACTGAGAATGTTTTCTTGTCTTTCGGAATGTGACTTATCAAAGAACAAGTCGCGGTGCTGCAAGTGGTGAATGGCAGGTAACAGGGACAATCGCGCAAAAAGCCGCGCGTAAACCAGAAAGGGCGCCAGATCTTTCAATCTGGCGCCCTGTATATGGCGCGGCCGGCAGGAATCGAACCCACGACCCCTTGGTTCGTAGCCAAGTACTCTATCCAGCTGAGCTACGGCCGCGAAAGACAAAATTATAGCACCAGTTTATTTATTTTTGGAAGCCCTTTTCTGCGATGAGTTTGCGATGAGTCTGATTCCCTCGTTTACTGGATTTCAGGCATCCCTTTCTCCGCGCCTGCCCTTCCCTCCATCTTTGAGAAAAATTCCATTACTGCGCCCCCGGGTTTTGCAGGAATTTTGTTGAGAGCACTTAATATCTTAAGGAGCAAGGCAGCGCCCCATGCGATGCGGATGCGGGATGACGAAACATCAACTGCCCCAATACTCGACGTACCTCGCCGCACCTCGTCGCACCTCGTCACACGACATGCGCCCGATATTTCAACGCGGCGGCATGGGAATTGCTTGTAAGAATTCTTCTGGAAACGTATAACGAGTATTTCTTAATGCGCTGTATAAGGACGCGCCAGTGGTGATGATCAGAAAGACAAGGATAGAAAGCGCAGCATGACACAAGCAGAATGGCTGCCCATCATCCTGCAGGGTTCGTTCAGCGAGATCTACGTCCTGGATTGCGCCACGCTGCGCTTCGTGCAGACCAACCAGGCCGCGCGAAAGAACCTGCAATACACCGCCGGCGAGCTGGCCAACCTCACGCCGCTGGATATCGCCCCAACCATCTCGCGCGAGGTACTGGAGAACGTCCTGCTGCCGCTACGCTGCGGTCGCGCGAGGCGCGCGTCGATGGAGACCGTCCACACACGCAAGGACGGCTCGACCTATCCGATCGAGCTGCGCCTGTTCTGCCACCAGTCCGATACCGCGCCTGTCTACATTGCCATCGGCAACGACATCAGCGCCCGCCAGACGTCCGCGAAGGAACTGCGCGCCAGCGAAGCCCGCTTGCGCGCGATCGTCTCCAACACGCCGGGACTGTTCTTCCAGCTGCAGCAAAAACCGGACGGCAGCACCTCCTTCCCCTATCTGAGCGAAGGCTGCCAGGCACTGCTGGGGATCAGCGCGGAAAAGCTGCTCGCGACCCCTAACCTGCTGCTGGAGCTGATCCTGCCCGAAGACCGGCAATCCTATCGCGATGCAATGCAGACCTCCGCCCGCGAGATGAAGGAATGGAACTGGGAAGGCCGCATCCGCATCGAGAAGTGGAAAGACATCAAGTGGATCAACCTGCGTTCCACCCCGCGTGCGCTGCCCGGCGGCGGCGTGCAGTGGGACGGCATCATGACCAACATCACGCAGAGCAAGCTGGAAGAAGCCGAGATCAAGCGCTCGCGCGCCCAGCTCGCGGAGCTGTCCGCCCACGTCGAGACGGTCAAGGAAAAGGAACGCACCCGCATCGCGCGCGAGATTCATGACGACCTCGGCGGCAATCTCACGGCGATCAAGATGGCCATGGCGCTGATGAAAAAGCGCCTTCCACCGGAAGACACCGCCCTTGCCGAAAGGGCAAGCTATGTCGTGTCGCTCGTCGACCGGACCATCGAAGCGGTGCATCGCATTTCCGGCGATCTGCGTCCCAGCATTCTCGATTTCGGGATTGTGGCGGCCATCGATTGGCAAGCCCGGGAATTTGAAAAGCAACTCGGCATCCCGTGCGAGTTCACCACCAACGACAAAGAAGTCGAGCTCGGCCCTGATCAAGCCACCGCCATGTTCCGCATTTTTCAGGAAGCGCTCACCAATATCGGCAAGCATGCCAATGCCAGCCGGGTATCGGTGCACCTCGAACGCAATACCGACAACGTGCGCCTGCAGATCATCGACAACGGGCGCGGCATCGAATCGACCGACCGCCTGAAGCCGAAGTCATTCGGTATCCGCGGCATGGTGGAGCGCGCCAGCGCGCTCGGCGGAAAGCTATCGGTCAGTAACGCCGAAGGCGGCGGCACGGAAGTCACGCTGAAGATTCCGATATCGAAGCCGCAAACGAACAACTAATGAATAGCTAATGAACAGCTAATAAGTAGCGACCACGCAGCAAACAAGTAGCAACAAGAAAGCAACATCATGACAGCCAATGAATCAATAAGAATACTGATCGCAGATGACCACGCGATCGTACGGGAAGGCCTGAAGCAGATCCTCGCCGACACCAAGGACATCGTCGTCGCCGGCGATGCCGAGAACGGCAACGACGCCATCAAGCTCGCGCGTGGCACCGAAGCCGATGTCCTGCTGCTGGATATCTCGATGCCGGACAAGAGCGGCATCGAAGTGCTCAAGCAGATCAAGAAGGAAACGCCGAAACTCGCGGTGCTCGTGCTGTCCATGCATCGCGAAGACCAGTACGCCATCCGCTCGCTCAAGGCAGGCGCCGCCGGCTACCTCAACAAGCAGAGTGCGCCATCCGAGCTGGTCGACGCCATCCGCCTGGTCGCCTCCGGCCGCAAGTACATCAGCCCGGCGCTGGCGCAGGAACTGGCCAACCACGTCGGCGACGAAAACCGCGAAGTGCCGCCGCATGAAACCCTGTCGGACCGCGAGTACCAGACGCTGGTGATGATCGCCTCCGGCAAGACCGTCAGCGACATCGCTGCCGAACTGACGCTGTCGGTCAAGACGATCAGCATGTATCGCTCGCGCCTGTTGCAAAAGATGAAACTGCGGCACAACGCCGAGCTGACGCACTACGCGATCAAGAACAACCTGGTCGATTAACTTCTGCCAGCCGGTGTTGGGAAATCGGCACAACCATTTCCCGACACCACCGGCGCCGCGCCGCATGCGGCTTCAATCGCGCAAAATGGCAATAGTTTCAAGCCCTGATCCGCCCATTGACGCGATTCCGGGGCAATTACTATTGCCGGAATCAATCGCAAGCCGCCATGCAAGAACAACTCAAACCGGGACCAATGAGCCCCGCTGACATCGCGCGCGAGGCCTTTCGCCGCCTCGCGGTGCGTCGCATCGCCCCGACGCCGGACGCCTACCGCGAGATCTACGAAGAGATTGCCGGAAAAAGCACGCAGGGCAACCAGGGCAGCGCCGAACAGGTGCTGGCTGACTTTGCTAACGCCCTGTCGAATGCCGCAAGCGCCCCTGACGCCGTCCGCCGCCGCGCTGCCGAGTTCAAGCGCGCCGCCGACAAGCGCGACTGGCAGGAATACAGCCGCCAGCTTGCTGCGCTGGTGGAAGCGCACCTCGCCAGACAGGAAGAGCCCGCCGCAGCAGCAGCCTTAGCAGCAGCTCCAAACACAACGCCCGCCGCCACCGAGCCAGCAGACAAGAAACCGGCCGCATCCATCCCGCTCGTCGACGACATCCCCGCGCCTGCGGCAAAACCGCGCTCGATTTCCCTCGTCGATGATGACGAGGACACAGCCGCCCGCCAGAAACCGGTGCGCGGCCCCGCCGCCTCGCCCGCTGTTGCCGAAACGCGCAAGATGCAGCTCATGCGCGACCTGCTCACGCGCACGCTGACGCTCGCCGTCGGATCATTGCTGCGCGGCGTGCCTGCACTGGCAGAGGAAGCGGAAGCACTGGCTGCGTCGATCAAGGAAGCCGCGACCGAGCAGGAGCTCAACAACATCAGCACCCGCCTGAAACAGCTGTGCTTCAAGATCGAGCTGAAAGCAGACGACCTGACACAAGAGCGCGAGCTGCTGCTGCGCCTGTTCAAACTGCTGCTCGATAACGTCGGCGAACTGCTCGAAGACGACTCCTGGCTGAGCGGCCAGGTCGCCGCCGTGCAGAATGTACTGAACGGCCCGATCAATCCGCTCGCCTTGCAGGACGCCACGCGCAGCCTCAAGGAAGTGATCTACAAGCAGAGCGCGCTCAAGTACAGCCTCGCGGAAGCCAAGGCGACGGTGAAGACGATGATGATGACCTTCATCGACCGCCTCGGCGCCATCGCCAGCAGCACCGGCAACTACCACGAGAAGATCGACAAGTATTCGCAAAAGATCAGCAATGCCAAGGAGATTGTCGAACTCAACGCCATCCTCCAGGACGTCATGCACGACACCAAGGTCGCGCAAACCGAAGCACTGCGCTCCCGCGACGACATGGTCGCCGCGCGCACGCAAGTGCAGGAAGCCGAAGCCCGCATCCAGGAACTGGAAACCAAGCTCGAACAGCTAAGCGAACTGGTGCGCGAAGACACACTGACCGGCAGCCTCAACCGGCGCGGCCTGGAAGACGTGTTCGAACGCGAGCTCGCCCGCTGCGAGCGGCGCAATTCCCCGCTGTGCATCTCCATGCTTGATCTGGACGACTTCAAGCGTCTGAACGACACCTACGGCCATGCCGCCGGTGACGAGGCACTGATCCACCTCGTGCGCGTCATCAAGGACACCCTGCGCACGCTGGACGTGATCGCCCGCTTCGGCGGCGAGGAATTCCTGATCGTTCTGCCCGACACCACGCTGGACGATGCAGTCAAGACCATCACCCGCGTCCAGCGCGAACTGACCAAGCAGATCTTCATGTATAACCAGCAACGCCTGCTGATCACCTTCAGCGCCGGCGTCGCGCTGCGCCAGCCCGGTGAAGACTCGACGGCGCTAATCAAGCGTGCGGACGAAGCCTTGTACGCGGCGAAGAAGGCGGGGAAGAACCGGGTCATCGCTGCCGTCTGACGCGGCATGCTCTATCGCCTCGCTTTACTTGAAAGAGCGAATCAAGGCGACGGCATTAGGCGCCCTACTCCTTCCCCTTCAAGGGCACCCGGCGTTGGGGGAAGGCTGGGATGGGGATGGGTTGATGCTGCACGAAAATTCCCCGTTCCTCTCCTGAGCTCCACGGAGCCAAACGCCCGTGAACGATGGGAACCTTATAGCAACCCTGTCTTTGAAGTTGCTGACATAACAACAACGCCAACTGACAGTCCGGCACAAGACGCGCTATAACGGCGCGTTTTCTGTTTTCTTTAGGGCTTCTTCTTTTTTTTGTTCGTATTGTGTGTGGAGCCCTCCCCGCTTGACGGCTTGTTTTCACGGCATGAAGCCCTCGCGCGCCATCTATTCCCGTTACAAGCAGAAACACACAACTCGTCACAACTCGTTGATTTGAAGAAACTTTTCTGCCGCAGCAGGAGAGGACAGTACGTGGCGTTCTCACACAAGGCCATGGCGCCACTTGCCAAAGAATAAAGACCACCCGCCACGCAAATAGTTTTTTTGCGCGCCCACCATTAAAGAATTTTTCCTACCCGTCGAAGAAGCAGGTGTCTGGCGCAGGATCAGGCAGGACTGAAAAAAGAGAAAGCGAAATAAGCCCTAAAGTTTTTTCAGACCCGTCCGATAACCCTAACAACAGCGGTTCAACAGCCCAAACATCCTGGGGTGAACCGAGGTTGAAAGACCTAGCCGGTACGAATCGGACCCCAGTCAAACAGGAGAAATATCATGGCTGCAGTTATCAATACCAACATCTCGTCGCTCAACGCACAGCGCAACCTGACCACGTCGCAAAGCGCACTGTCGACCTCCATCCAGCGCCTGTCTTCCGGCCTGCGCATCAATAGCGCCAAGGACGACGCCGCCGGCCTCGCGATTTCCGAGCGCATGACCACCCAGATCCGCGGCCTGAACCAGGCGGCCCGCAACGCCAACGACGGCATCTCGCTGGCGCAAACCGCTGAAGGCGCGCTGGGCGAAATCGGCAACAACCTTCAGCGCATCCGCGAACTGGCCGTACAGTCGCGCAATGCCACGAACTCGACTGAAGACCGTGCAAAGCTGCAGAAGGAAGTCGATCAACTGAAGTCGGAGATCGACCGTGTCGCCAACGACACCTCCTTCAACGGTATCAAACTGCTTGATGGTAGCTTCACGTCTCAGGCATTCCAAGTTGGCGCTAACCAGGGGCAGACGATCTCGATCACGGGTATCGCTGACGCGAACAAGGATGCACTCGGCAACTGGACTGACATTGCCAGAGTAGCTGCCACTGCGGGCCCGGACGGTGGCGCCACCGCTGCCACCAAGGCAATGGGGGCATTCACTGCTTCTGCAGGTGGCGACGGCACAAGTACGTTCACTGGCACTTTCACGGCCGGGACCGACACCTTGGCTGTCGACGTTACCGGCCCCGTCAGTGCCACCACCCTTGCAGCTGCTTATGTAGCTGAAGGCTTTGCTGCAGATGGCACTGGAACTGTCAACGGGTTCAGCTTGAACTTGGGTGCTGCGACAACAATCGAAGGAGCGATAACTGCTGGTAGTTTGACCGTCAGCCGTGCCGACGGCACCAACTTTACCTATGCAGAAACTGAGGGCGGCACTGCATACGGTACGAGCGGTGGCTTTAACGCAGCTCCGGCCGGTGCCACGGCCAACGGTGCGGCCGCCAGTTTTACTGCTCTTACAGGCAGCGCATTCACCATCAACAATGTCAATATCGAGGTGGACGCCGCAGCTGATGCCGAGACCCGCTTGACCGACCTCGCCAAGGCGATCAACGCCTCGACCGCTGGTGTAACAGCCACAATCGAAGACGGCGCATTGAAACTGAGCTCCAAGGACAACACTAAAGACTTGGTTATTGGCGGCACCAGTGCTGCAACCGTGCTTGACCAAACTGGCTTAGCGACGGGCACCACGGCCCGTGAAGATGTGACTGGATTCGATGCAATCGACATTTCCACAGTTGATGGCGCTGATTCCGCCATCCTGGCAATGGACGCAGCCTTGGACGCAGTCAATAACGCCCGCGCAGACCTCGGTGCAGTACAGAACCGCTTCACCTCGGTCGTCGCCAACCTGCAAACCACGTCGGAAAACCTGTCCGCCTCACGCAGCCGGATTCAGGACACTGACTTCGCAGCAGAAACGGCTTCGCTGACCCGCGGCCAGATCCTGCAGCAAGCCGGTACCGCGATGCTGGCACAGGCCAACTCGTTGCCAAACAACGTGCTGTCCCTGCTCCGCGGCTAATCCAGGCCCGCAGACGCAAAAAACCCGGCCGGCGTTACGGCCGGGTTTTTCAACTTGAAGGGAGGCCATCATGGCAATACCATCTATCAATACGTCGGTCAGCATCGGCATGGAAAGCCTGCAAAAAGGCTCCGTCGCCGCCGAAACGCCCGTCGCCGCCCGCCCTGCCGCCGCCCCGGCAGAAGCCGTCACCAGCGTCCAGCAACCGGGCACCGTGCCCAACATGCGGGAACTGGACCACGCGCTCGACAACATCAACAAGATTGTGCAGATCCAGTCACCCGGCCTGGAATTCTCGATCGACCCGGACAGCAACCGGACCATCGTCAAGGTGATCGACAGGCAGACGCAGGAAGTGCTGCGCCAGATTCCATCCGAAGAAGCTCTGAAGATCTCGAAGTCACTGGACCAGCTGACCGGCCTGCTGATTCGCCAGAAAGCGTAGACCGTAGCACCCGGCGACACCTGAACAGAAAGGGAAATCGCCTTCTAAAGTCAGCTTTGGCCCTGCCGTTAACAGGTTACATTGTGTTTTTCCACAGGAGACTTGTGTGGCCACATCCGCAGTCGGTTCTGCTTTAGACGTCAACAGCATCGTCAGCCAACTGATGCAGATTGAACAACAACCGTTGACCAGTCTGAGTAAGAAGGAATCCAGCATCAAGGCCAAGTTGTCGGCGATCGGCAACCTGAAGTCTGCCCTGTCGACCTTCCAGACGGCGGTGCGCGGCCTGTCCGATATCAGCAAATTCCAGGCAGTCAAGGCGACCGTGGCGGACAGTGCGATTGCCAGCGTTTCCGGCAGCGGCAGTGCAGTGCCAGGCACCTACTCGCTGGAAGTGAGCAAACTGGCGCAGGCGCAGAAACTGGCCTCGGCCGGCCAAGCCAGTGCGAGCACTGCGATTGGCACCGGCACGATTACCTTTGATTTCGGCACCATCAAGACCGGTACTCTTGACCCTGCCACTGGCAAATATTCCGGCGGCAGTTTCGAGAGCAATGGCACTGGGGTCAAGACCGTCAAGATCGACAGCGCCAACAACTCGCTGTCCGGCATCCGGGATGCGATCAACAGCGCCGGCATCGGCGTGACCGCCTCCATCGTCAATGACGGCGGCACCTCGCCCTATCGACTGGTGCTGACACAGCAAAGCACCGGCAAGACGCAGAGCATGAAGATTTCCGTGTCCGAAGACGGAGACGCAGCACTCAAGAGCCTGCTCAACCACGATCCAGCCGGCACGCAGGGCCTCTCGGAAACCATGACCGCACAGAATGCGGAATTCAAGGTTGACGGACTGTCCATTTCCAAGACAACCAACACTGTCAACGATGTCATCCCCGGCGTCACGCTGACGCTGAACAAGACCAATGCCGGCAGCACGACAAACATCTCGGTCGCGCGGGACACGGCGGCGGTGACGGCATCCATCAACCAGTTCGTCACCGCCTACAACCAGATCAACAAGACCCTGACCGGTCTGTCGTCCTATAACGCCGAGACAAAGCAGGCTTCTGTCCTGACCGGCGATGCGACGGTGCGCACGATCCAGACGCAGATTCGCGGTCTGTTAAGTGCGCCTGTTGCCGGTGGCGGTGCCTTTTCGGTGTTGAGCCAGGTTGGTGTGAGCATCCAGAAGGACGGCACGCTGGCGGTAGACAATAGCAAGCTGGAAAAGGCGATCAACAGCAATTTCGGCGATATCGCCAGCCTGTTTGCCGCCGCCGGCAAGGCCACGGACAGCTTGGTGTCCTATGTCAGCGCAACTGACAAGACGGTGCCGGGGAAGTACGACGTCAATGTCACGCAGCCTGCAACGCAGGGACAAATGATTGGCCAGATCGTCGCCCCACTGACCGTCGACGGCAGCAACGACTCGCTGGAGGTGAAGCTGGACGGCACGACCGTCACGATCAAGCTCAACCACGGAACAAGCATCAATGCGGATACGCTGGCTGCGGATATACAAGCCAAGATCAATGGCGCGACGGAATTCGTCAGCGCCGGATCGTCGGTGACGGTTACCAATAACGCTGGCGCACTGACACTGGTATCCGCACGCTATGGCTCTGCGTCGAACATCAGCCTTACTGGCAGCATTGTCACCGTGGCCCCGGCGGACGTGACGGACGGGAAGGACATCGTCGGCACCATCAACGGTGTGGCGGCACGGGGCTCAGGGCAGTTCCTGACCGGTGCCGACGGCGATGCTTCGGAAGGACTGAAACTGCAGATAACCGGCACTGCAATCGGCAGCCGGGGCAGCGTCGGTTATTCGAAAGGCTATGCGTATCAATTCGACAAGCTGCTGGATACAATGCTCGCCAGCGAGGGCGCAATCTCGGCCCGCACCGACGGTTATAACGAATCTCTCAAGAACCTTGGCAAGGAGCGAGAACGGCTGAACGACCGGCTGGAACAGATAGAAAAACGCTACCGTGCGCAGTACACCGCACTGGACGTCATGCTTTCGAATATGTCCCAGACCAGCAACTACCTGTCGCAGCAGCTCGCCAGCCTGTCGCAGAACGGATAAAGGGGAAATCAATGTTTGGATCAACACGTAGCGGCGTCAACGCCTATGCTGCCGTCGGTGTCGAGACCGGCGTCACGGCCGCAAGCCCGCACAAGCTGGTCGTCATGCTGTATGAAGGCGCCATGGCCGCCATCGTTTCGGCACGCCAGTCCATGGTGGCCGGCGACGTCGCGGCGAAGGGCGCTGCCATTTCCAAGGCCATCTCGATCATCGACAACGGCCTGCGCGCCAGCCTCGACAAGAAGGTCGGTGGCGAGGTCGCATTGAATCTCGATGCACTGTATGAATACATGAGCAACCGGCTGCTGATTGCCAACCTGAAGAACCAGCCGCAGGTGCTGGACGAGGTCTATCAGCTGATCAAGGGGCTGAAGGATGCATGGGAGTCGATCGCTCCCGACTCTGCCACGGCAGCCGCCGCACAACAGCCGGCACCGGCGGCACCCAGAATGCCAGCGTACGACCCGCTCGCGCCGCAAGCCAAATCCAGTTTATTGAAGGCCTGATCAAATGGATAACCAGGAAATCCTTGCCCTGTATGAAACCGTGGCGGGCATCACGGACCAGATGCTGGAAGCTGCACGCACCGGCGACTGGGAAAAACTGGCCGTGCTGGAGTCGCGCTGCTCCAGTCAGGTCGAGATCATCAAGCAGAACGACCAGCCGCGTCAGCCGCTAACGCCGATGGCGCGCGAGCAGAAGACGCGCATCATCAAGAAGATTCTTGACGACGACCGCCAGATCCGTGACATCACGGAACCGTGGATGGCCAAGCTCTCCATGCTGATGAACAGCACCGGCACCGAACGCAAGCTGTCGAAGGCGTACGGCACCAGCCAGACGGGCTGACGGGAATGCTGTCGCGGGCCGAACTCAATCCGACCAGGCCGCCTGGCTCGCTTGAGTCGTCGACGCCCGTTGTCTCCTCCACCGATCCCAAGCTGGAGGTTTTTCGCCGGCTGAACCAGATCGGCATCGGCCGCGAAATGCAGGCTATCGTCGATTCTGCACTCGACGACGGCACCTACCTGGTCAAGATTTCCGACGCGATGGCGCGCATGGCGCTTCCTGTCGGCACCAAGGTCGGCGACACGCTGTCGATGATCTTTATCGCGAAGGAGCCGCGCCCGACCTTCCTACTGACGCAGCAAGGCAGCTCGACTGCTTCCCTCAGCACTGCGGCGCGACTCATCGATCACTTGTTGCACGCAGCACAGCAGGACGGCGCGCCGACTTCTGTCGACGGACAGATGCCCTTGCTTGCTGCCGCTGGCGCTTTCGATCCGAAGCAGCTTGCCGCTGCCATGCAAAAATCGCTTGGCTTCAGCGGCCTGTTCTACGAATCGCATCTTCAGGAGTGGCTGAGCGGTGGCCGCTCGCTGGCCGATATCAAGCAGGAGCCGCAGGCCCGTCTTGGTACCGGCGCGTCGCAGGAACTTGCGCCGAATCTGGGCAATCTCGATATCGGCAAGCTGGCCGGCCATCTGCGGGAAATCGGGCTCGGCGCGCAGCATCTTGCCAACCTGATCAGCCAGGCACAGCGGCATCCCGGTGCGGATGCGGATCTGATCTCGCAACACCAGCTTGCCCCCCTGCCCACGCTTGACCCCGAAGCCGCGCGCCTGATCAACCTGCAGCTCAACACGCTGGAGCACCAGCAGTTCCGCTGGAATGGCGAGTTCTGGCCAGGGCAGCCGATGGAATGGGAAGTGACGGAGGAAAAAAACGGAAACGGGCAGTCGCCGGAGGAACAATCAACGTGGAGCAGCGTTGTGCGCTTTGCGCTTCCGCACCTCGGCGATGTGTCGGCGACCATCCGGCTCGTGGGCGACCGTGTGCATATCCAGGTCGACACCGCTGACGACGACGCGGCAGCCACGCTGCGCGCGCACAGTGCCTTGCTGGCCGATGCGCTGGAAGCGGCCGGCTCGCCACTCGACTCGCTGCTGGTCAAGCGCAATGAACCTGCCTAAGCCGACGCAGACGGCGGTTGCCCTCGCCTACCAGACCGGCGACCTTGCGCCCAAGGTCGTAGCCAAGGGCCGCGGGCTGATTGCCGAACAGATCATTGAACGCGCGCGCGAGCACGGCGTTTTTGTGCACGAGTCAAAGGAACTGGTGGCACTGTTGTCCCAGGTTGACCTGGACAGCCACATTCCACCCGCCCTGTACAGGGCAGTGGCGGAATTGCTCGCATGGCTTTACCATATCGACGCAAACAAGAACTCAGGAGACAAGACGCCATAGCAGGTTACTGAAAAGCTGCTGCATGAATGCAAACGCCTGACCTTTGCCACAGGCCGCAGTTGCTGTTTCACCAACCTGCCAGAGCGCCATGTGCATTTTCATTCACAGGCAATTCATTAGCAGGATCACATGTCATTCAAATCCAAGTTCGGGACCGAAGACGTCAGCCCGTATCTGGTGCATTCACGGCGCGAGATCATCGCGCTGCTGCATGCCATGGAAGAACGCGGCCAGCTGGTCAGCATGCAGGCCGACGGCGGCGCCGACGCGGTGGTCACCTCCGTGCTGGCGGTTGACGAAGCAAGCGGCATGGTGGTGATCGACAAGGCACCGAGCAACCTCGTCAACCAGCGCATCCTCGACAGCGACAATGTGTCGTTTGAAACGGTGCTCGACAACATCCGCATCATGTTCTTCTCGGACAAGGTCGGCGAATGCCTGTACGAGAACCTTCCCGCGCTTTACATCCCCATTCCCGCCAGCATGGTGCGCCTGCAGCGGCGCGAGCATTATCGCGTTGCAACGCCGATTGCTTCCCCGGTGCGCTGCACGATCACCATCCCACCGGACGATCACGGCGTTGGCGGGACGACGGTGGTGGTGACCTTAAAAGACATCAGTTGCGGCGGCATCGCGCTTGTCGATGAAAAGAAAGTGCTCGACAACACGATCGGGCGCGTTTATGAAAACTGCAAGATCGACCTGCCGGGCGGGATGCTGAATGTGAAGCTGCAGGTACGCAACTCGCTGGACCTGACGCTTACCAGCGGCAAATCGCTACGCAAACTGGGTTGCATGTTTGTCGATTTGCCGAATCCGATGCTTGCGGCGGTGCAGCGGTATATCACGAAGCTTGAGCGTGAGAGGAATGCGAAGGCGACGGGGATGAGTTGAGGGGGGTGGGGTGGCGTTGAGGTGGTTTGGGAGAAGTGCTTTAAGTGCTACGGCGTTGAAAGCTTAATTTCACGGCTCCTTCCCCCTTGCAGGGGCGCCCGGCGTAGGGGGAAGGTTGGGATGGGGCGGCCCGCGTAGGGGTAGTGAGGTCGAACAATTGCTGGAGATAGATCTAGCACTCTACCCCCACCCTAACCCTCCCCCTGCAAGGGGGAGGGAACTTTGAAGTGACGCTTTGTGCGCAATACTCTTAATGTCTCGCACAAGAACAGCGCCGCACCACACCGCCCTCCAACCCCATCACACCTGCATATTCATGATGTCGTGATAAGCCGACACCAGCTTGTTGCGCACCTGGACCGTCGCCTGAAACGCAATATTGGCTTTTTGCGAATTGATCATCACGTCCGACAGGTTGATACTGTCGTCACCCATCACGAAACGCTTGGCCATGTCTTCCGACTTGATCTGCGCGCCATTGACCTGATCCAGTGACGCCTTCAGTGCGCTGGCAAAGTCGACCTTCTGCGCTGCTTTCTCTCCCTGGACGGGATTGATGCCGCCCACGCCAGCTTCAGGGCGGGTCGCTGCAGCCTTCAGCTGCGAAATCATCGCCTCGATCCTGCTTGTATCGATCATTCCGGTTTTCATAGGCCTCCAATTCAATGCATTGCGGTGCCGGCATAGCAGCACACTTTTTCACAGCGCTACGGTATCACGCGAAAACACCAGCTTGATGCAGGATAAGCGCCGAAAACCACGGTCTGTTCCACGGTTTAATTTTGACTAACACAGCGACAATCCTGCACTAAGGCATAAACCACGCGCGCTGCGCGAACACTTTGCACGACATATTTGCAGGACAACAATGACCAATAACATCGGCAACAACAACGCACGAGGCGGATCATGGCTGTGACCGGCGATAGCGCAGCCGTGGTGCCGGCACCGACCGGGCTTGCCGCCTTCACACAGTCGCCAGGTGGCCGCAACCTTTTCCTGATGGTAGGCATGGCCGCGGTGGTCGCGGTGATGGCTGGCGTGTGGATGTGGAGCCAGCAGCCGGACTATCGCGTGCTGTTCTCCAACTTCTCCGACCGTGATGGCGGCGCGATTGTCGCGTCGCTGCAGCAGATGAATGTTCCGTACAAGTTTGCGGACGGCGGCGGCGCGATTCTCGTCCCGGCCGACAAGGTGCACGACGCGCGCCTGAAGCTGGCGTCTGAGGGCCTGCCCAAGGGCGGCAATGTCGGCTTCGAGCTGATGGAAAATCAAAAGCTGGGTATCTCGCAATTTCTCGAACAGGTCAATTTCCAGCGTGCGCTTGAAGGCGAGCTGGCGCGATCCATCCAGTCGGTCGCCGCGGTGCAGGCCGCACGTGTGCACCTCGCATTGCCGAAGGCATCAGTATTTGTGCGCGACCAGCAAAAGCCGACCGCGTCCGTACTGCTCAACCTGCATCCCGGCCGCGCGCTCGATCAGCAGCAGGTGAGCGCCATCGTGCACCTGGTGGCCAGCAGCGTGCCGGACCTGCCGACGAAGAACGTGACCGTGGTGGACCAGAACGGCAACCTGCTGTCGGACATCGGCAAGCTCGGCGCCAATGGGCTTGACCCGAGCCAGCTCAAGTATGTGCAGGAACTGCAACTGAGCATCGTCAAGCGTATCGAATCGATCCTGACGCCGATCGTCGGCGCGACCAATGTGCGCGCAGAAGCGACGGCCGATGTCGACTTCTCGCATTCCGAACAGGCGGCTGAAACTTATCGGCCGAATCAGGATCCGAACGCCGCGAGCATCCGCAGCCAGCAGATCAGCGAATCGCAGAGCAATAACCCGCTAGGCGCGTCTGGCGTGCCGGGCGCGTTGACCAACCAGCCGCCGGCACCGGCGACTGCACCGCTGACCGCACCACCGGCAGGCAATAACGCGGCCGCACCGGCGACACCGACGGGCAATTCGCAAAAAGACATGACCGTCAATTACGAAGTCGACAAGACGGTGCGCTACGTGCAGCAGCCGATGGGCGGCATCAAGCGCCTGTCGGTGGCGGTGGTCGTGAACTACAAGAAGGTGATCGGCAAGGATGGCAAGACGTCGATGGTGCCGCTGACGGATGCCGAAAAGACGCAGATCACCGACCTGGTCCGCGAGGCGATGGGCTTCAACAAGGAGCGCGGCGACAGCCTGAACGTGGTCAACAGCCCGTTCGCGTCGGACAAGGAAGAGATCGTTGAGCCGCCGCTGTGGAAGCAGCCGGAAATGATCGATCTGGCCATGATGGTGGGCAAATACCTGCTGGGCGCGATCATCCTGCTGTACCTGTTCTTTGCGGTGCTGCGCCCGATGATGAAACGCGCGACAGCGGCGCTCTTCCCTCCTCCGCCGGAGCCTGCGCCTGAACTGGAATTGGAAGACGACGTCGTGCATCTTGAACACGGAAACGCGATGGGAGCGAGGCCGCGCACGTACCAGGACAACCTGGACGCGGCAAAGGAACTGTCGAGGAAGGACCCGAAAATGGTCGCCAACGTTGTGAAGGCATGGGTGGGAAATGAGTGAGGACGGCGTACTCAAGGCTGCAATCCTGATGCTCGCGCTGGGCGAGGAAGAAGCCGCCGAGGTGATGAAGTATCTCGGCCCGCGCGAAGTGCAGAAACTCGGCGCGGCGATGTCGACGATGAAGGCAGTGCCCAGCGAGCAGCTGGAGAAGGTGCTCAACGATTTTCGCGACGAGACGGAGCAGAACACCTCGCTCGGCGTGGACTCCGACGAGTACATCCGCAGCGTGCTGACCAAGGCGCTCGGCGAGGACAAGGCATCCTCGCTGCTGACCCGCATCCTCGGCACGCGCGACGCCAGCGGCATCGAAAGCCTGAAGTGGATGGACGGCCAGTCGGTGGCCGACCTGATCCGCAACGAACACCCGCAGATCATCGCGACCATCCTCGTGCACCTCGAGCGCTATCACGCGTCGGAAGTGCTGACCTATTTCACCGACCGCCTGCGCAATGACGTGGTGCTGCGCATCGCGACCCTCGACGGCGTACAGCCGACGGCATTGCGTGAATTGAACGAAGTGTTGACCAAGCTGTTGACAGGCAACGAGCAACTGAAGAAGAAGCCGATCGGCGGCGTGCGTTCGGCTGCGGAAATCCTCAACTTCATGTCGGGCGACATCGAGCAGTCGGTGATGGAGAACCTGAAGAATTACGACAACGACATGGCGCAGAAGATCATGGACGAGATGTTCGTCTTCGACAACATCATCGACATCGACGACCGCGGCATCCAGATCCTGCTGCGCGAAGTGCAGTCCGAATCGCTCATCGTCGCGCTCAAGGGTGCCAACCAGGACCTGCGCGAGAAGATCTTCAAGAACATGTCGCAGCGCGCTGCAGAGATGATGCGCGAAGACCTGGAGTCGAAGGGACCGGTGCGCCTGTCCGAAGTGGAAGCACAGCAGAAGGAAATCCTGCAGATCGTGCGCCGCCTCGCCGACGAAGGCCAGATCATCCTCGGCGCCAAGGGCGAGGATGCATACGTTTAATCGCACCAGCTCTTATCGCTCCTTCCCCCTGGTAGGGGGAAGGTTGGGATGGGGGTTGAGTCGTCGAATCGGAAAAACCGTTTGCTCGACCACTCTACCCCCACCCTAACCCTCCCCCTGCAAGGGGGAGGGAACTCTACCAGGGACCAGTTCAATGAGCTCCAACGTCATCCCCAAGGAAAAACTCTCCGCCTACCAGCGCTGGGAACTCGCGTCCTTCGGCGACGACCGTCCCAGCGCACAGCACTCCGCCGAAGCGGCGGCTGCCGCCAACAAGCAGACGGCCGAGCAGATTGCCAAGCTGCGCGAACAGGCGCAGCAGCAAGGCTACGATGAAGGCCATGCGGAAGGTTATGCGGCAGGCCGTGCCGCCGGACTCGAAGCCGGGCGCGCGCAAGGCGCACGCGAAGCGCAGCGCATGCTGCAGATCGCGGACGCCTTCGGCAGCGAAGTCGCGCGCGTGGACGAAGCCGTTGCCAACGATGTGCTGGACCTGGCGCTCGATCTGGCCAAGGCCATGCTGAAGACCGCACTCAAGGTTCGCCCGGAACTGGTGCTGCCAATCGTCAGCGAGGCAATCCGCTACCTGCCGAATGTTCAGCAACCCGCCCTGCTCGTACTTCACCCGCAGGATGCCGAACTTGTCCGCAGCCACATGACCGACGAACTCGCGAAAGCCGGCTGGCGGGTCTCGGAAGACCCGCAGATGGAACCGGGCGGCTGCCATATCGAAACCGCCAGCAACCAGATTGACGCTTCCACAGCAGTGCGCTGGCAGCGCATCGCCGACGCCCTCGGCAAGCACGCCGACTGGATGGAATAGGCATGCATACCGAGCGCTGGCAAGCCTATCTGCGCGACTGCAAGGCACTGGCAGCCATCCCTGAACCGATGCAGGTATCGGGGCGCGTGACGCGTGTGGCCGGCCTGGTGATGGAAGCGGTCGGTCTCAAGCTTGCCGTCGGCAGCGCCTGCACCGTGCCTCTGCCCAGCGGCACGAAGATCGAAGCGGAAGTCGTTGGCTTTGAAAATGACAAGCTGTTCCTGATGCCGCAAAGCGATGTTGAAGGCATCGTGCCCGGCACCCGCGTGTATCCGGTGGAAGTGGTGCAGAGCCTGCCCCGCCCCGGCACCGTGAGCCATCCCCGCCGCCGTCCCAGCGATCGCGGCCGCCACCTACCGGTCGGTGATGAACTGCTCGGCCGCGTGCTAGATGGTGCGGGTCGTCCGCTCGACACGCTCGGACCACTGCACTCCGCGCACTCCGCACCGCTCAACGTACGCGCCGCCAACCCGCTGGCGCGCGCACCGATCACCGATACGCTGGATGTGGGCGTACGCGCGATCAACAGCATGCTGACAGTCGGGCGCGGCCAGCGCATGGGCCTGTTTGCAGGCTCTGGCGTCGGCAAGAGCGTGCTGCTCGGGATGATGGCGCGCTATACCAGCGCGGATGTGATCGTGGTCGGGTTGATCGGCGAACGGGGACGCGAGGTCAAGGAATTCATCGAACAGATTCTCGGCAACGAAGGGCTGGCACGTTCGGTCGTCGTTGCCGCACCGGCCGACACGCCGCCGCTGATGCGACTGCAGGGCGCCGCGTACACGCACACCATCGCCGAATACTTCCGCGACCAGGGCAAGAGCGTGCTGCTGATCATGGATTCGCTGACGCGTTACGCGATGGCGCAACGGGAGATTGCACTTGCCATCGGCGAGCCGCCGGCGACCAAGGGCTATCCGCCTTCCGTCTTTGCCAAGCTGCCGACGCTGGTCGAGCGTGCCGGTAACGGCAAGAGCGGCGGCGGATCGATTACCGCCTTCTACACCGTGCTGACCGAAGGCGACGACCAGCAGGATCCGATCGCCGACTCGGCACGCGCGATCCTGGACGGCCATATCGTGCTCAACCGCAGCCTGGCCGAGGCTGGCCACTATCCGGCGATCGACATCGAACAGTCGATCAGCCGCGCGATGCACAACATCACCAGCGAAGAACACCAGAAACTGACGCGCCGCCTGAAGCAGTTGTATTCCCGCTATCAGCGCAACCGCGACCTGATCAGCGTCGGCGCATACAGCGCCGGCTCGGACCCGTTGCTGGATCAGGCCATCGTGCTGAACCCGAAAATCGAAGCATTCCTGCAACAGGGAATCAACGAGCGCTCCGGCATTGCCGAGAGCTTGGGGGAACTTGCCACGCTATTCGGGGGATAGGTTTTCAGGGCGCAGACCTATAATGAATCATGGCAACAAATTCTGCGCTCGAAACACTTATCGAACTGGCAACGAACCAGACTGACGAGGCTGCGAAGCGGCTCGGCAAGGCGATACGTGCCTGCCAGGACACGGAACAGAAACTCGCCCTTCTGCTGCAGTACCGCGACGATTACGACGCACGCTTCAAGGCTGGCATGGCCGGTGGCATTACCGCCGCCGGATATCGCAACTTCCAGCTCTTCATGGACAAACTGGACAAAGCGATCGACGGCCAGCAGCAGATCGTGAACGATGCAAAGCGACGGATACAGGAAGAACGCCTGTTGTGGCAGTCAAGCGAACGCAAGCGCATGTCCTACGACACGCTCGCAACCCGCGCGCAGCAGGTGCAGCAGCGCAAGGACAACAAGCGCGACCAGAAACTGATGGACGAACACGCCACGCGGCAAGCAAATTACAAACGGTAGACCAACCATGCAGACATCCCAGGTAAGCAATCCGGCCAATATGTTCACCGCCCCGTCGCCTGCGAACAAGCAGCCAGACGCAAACTCCGCTGCGCAGCCGTTCAACCAGGTGCTGTCGCGCGAGATGGACGGCCGCCGCAATACCAATGCCGCCGAAGCGAACAAGACGAAGGAAGCCTCGCCGCCCTCTTCCTATGCCTCGAAACAGCCGGTGAAGAACAACACGACCAAGCAGGCAGAGTCGAAACCGGCCGCAGAGAGCAAGACCAAGGAAGAAGCCGCTGCCGCAGAGGATGTGCCGGCAGATGCAGCGCAGGCATCGGAAGACATGCTGGCGCTGGTCGCCAACGTGAGCCAGCTAACCGCACCGGTCGAGGAAGCCGCCAGCACGGACGCACTCGTTGCAGAAACCCCGGTCGCCACCGATCCGGCACTGCTGATGGCGGGCGCCCAGTCCGACAAGAACGCCGGCCAACTCGCCGCACAATTGGATGCCCTGGCACAGACGGAGAAAGCCGGCGCGCAAGGCAAACAGGATGTGGCTCTGTCAGCCGCCATCGACCGCAGCGCAGCGCAGCAGGAAACGACCGTGCCAGACACCGAGCTGGCGACGTCGCTTGCCGCCCTCGGCGCCGATGCGAAGGACGCCAAGCTCACCCAGGCACCGACGGACTTCTCCGCCGCCGTACAGAATTCCATGTCCGCCATGGCTGCTTCAACGGCTCCGGTACAGAACGCTGCCATGCAGGCAGCAAACGCCGTCGACCGCCTGACGCCGCGCGTCGGCACACCGGGCTGGGACCAGGCACTGGGACAGAAGGTGGTATGGATGGTCGCCGGCGAACAGCAGAGCGCATCGCTGACACTGAATCCGCCGGACCTCGGCCCGTTGCAGGTGGTGTTGAACGTCTCCAATTCGCAGGCAAACGCAACCTTTATCGCAGCGCAGCCGGAAGTTCGCCAGGCGCTGGAAGCCGCACTGCCGAAGTTGCGCGAAATGCTCGGCGATGCCGGCATCCAGCTGGGTCAAGCGAACGTCAACAGCGGCGAACCGAATCAGCAGAACATGTTCGACCAGCAGGCGGCACAACGCTCCGGGCTGGGCGGCGGGCGCCGCGACGGCATCGATGCGCCCAGCACAACGGCATCCGTACACGGCGGCCGCGTGCAGACGGGCAGCTCCGGCGTCGGGCTCGTGGATACCTTCGTATAAGGGCCGGATGCCAAGGATGGTCGGCGAAGGATTGGTCCCGAACCCCTGCCGAGAAACGAAATCGCTTGAAAGACATTGACCTGACCTGTTTTTTCGACACAATCTGCCGTTACCTTACTAACAAGCAGAAACATATCGATAACAATCACCTGCCCGCGGTAAAAGCGCCAGCATAAAGTGGAACGCAGGAGCGACAGGTTCAAGAGCAGGAAAGAGGAATAAAAATGGCAACAGCCCCGAAACCAGCAGCAAAGGCCAAGGTCGTCCCGATCGACGACGCGGCCGGTGCAGCTGGAGCACCAAAGTCGAAGAAAAAACTGTTCGTTATCATCGGTGCCGTCGCGCTTCTCGCTGGCGGTGCCGGCGGCGCATGGTTTTTCATGAACCAGAAGGCCGAACCGGACCAGCCGAAGGAAGTGGCACCGGCGCCACCGGTGTTCGTCACGCTGGAACCGTTTACCGTCAACCTGCAATCCGATGACGGCGAACGCTATCTGCAGGTCGCATTCACACTGCAGGTCGGATCACAGGAACAGATTGACCAGATCAAGCTGTATATGCCGCTGCTGCGCAGCCGCATACTGATGCTCCTGACAAGCAAGAAAGCAAGTGAACTGGCAACGGAAGACGGCAAGCGCAAGCTGCAGGACGAAATCCTTGCGCAGGCGAAGCTGCCTTTTGCCCCCAAAGGCAAGCCGCAGGAAGTAAGCGCCGTGTTCTTCACCTCTTTCGTGATCCAGTAACACGACCATGGCCGATAATTTCCTATCCCAGGAAGAAGTCGACGCCCTCTTGAAGGGCGTGACCGGCGACCAGGACGACAGTTCGGTCCCGATCGACGAATCGGGGATACGTCCGTACAACCTCGCCACGCAGGAACGCATCGTCCGTGGCCGGATGCCGACGCTGGAAATCATCAACGAGCGCTTTGCCCGTTTGCTGCGCATCGGTCTGTTCAACTTCCTGCGCCGCAGCGCGGAAGTGTCGATCGGCCCGGTTCGCGTGCACAAGTACAGCGAGTTCATCCGCAACCTTGTCGTTCCGACCAACCTCAACCTCATTCACATCAAACCGCTGCGCGGCACGGCGCTGATGGTGTTCGACCCGAACCTCGTGTTCCTGCTGGTCGATAACCTGTTCGGCGGCGATGGGCGCTTCCATACCCGCGTCGAGGGCCGCGACTTCACGCAGACGGAGCAGCGCATCATCCAGCGCGTGCTGAGCATTGTTTTTGAAACGTATGCGAAATCCTGGGAACCTGTGTACCCGGTTCAGTTCGAATACATCCGCTCGGAAATGAACACGCAGTTTGCCAACATCGCGACGCCGAACGAAGTGGTGGTGGCGACCACCTTCACCATCGAACTCGGACCGGTCAGCGGCGAAATGCACTTCTGCACGCCCTACTCGATGATCGAGCCGATCCGCGATCTCCTCACCAGCAGCCTGCAGGGCGAAACGCTGGAGACGGACAAGCGCTGGGTGCGCCTGATGACGCAGCAGATCCAGACGGCGGAAGTCCAGCTGATTGCGGACCTCGGCACGGCCGAGATGACACTGGGCGAAATCCTGAACATGAAGGTGGGCGACGTCATCCCGATCCAGATCCCGGAAACGGTGGCGGCCAAGGTCGACGGCGTGCCGGTGATGGAATGCACCTACGGAAAGCTCAACGGCCAGTACGCGCTACGCGTCGAAAAGCTGCTGAGCTACAGCACCAACGAATCAATGCAAGGAGAAGATCATCATGGCTGACGAAAACGGTAGCCAGGACATCGCTGACGATGACTGGGGCGCGGCGCTTGCCGAGCAAAGCCAGGCGGAAGCAGCTGCGGCCGCGACAGCCAAGCCGGCCGCTGCTGCCATGTTCCAGGACTTTGCCAGCAGCGCCGTCAAGACCGGCACGCACAACGACATCGACTTTATCCTCGACATCCCGGTCCAGCTGACCGTGGAACTCGGCCGCACCAAGATCGCGATCAAGAACCTGCTGCAACTGGCGCAGGGTTCCGTCGTCGAGCTCGACGGCCTGGCAGGCGAACCGATGGACGTGCTGGTCAACGGCTGCCTGATCGCGCAAGGCGAGGTGGTGGTGGTCAACGACAAGTTCGGCATCCGCCTCACGGACATCATCACGCCGTCCGAACGCATCCGCAAGCTCAACAAATGATTCGTCCGGTCCTTCTGCGCGCTGTACTGCCAGCGGCGGTAATGCTGGGCGCGCCGCTGCATGCGATTGCACAAGCCGCGGCAAGTGCGCCTGCGACTGTACCTGCAGCCGTGCCAGCAGTTGCGGCACCGAGCTCCGCGGGCAATCTGCTCCAGGTACTGCTGGGCCTTGTTGTCGTGCTGGCACTGATGGCAGCCACCGCCTGGGTCCTCAAGCGCATGGGCGTGGCCGCGGCCGGTGCAGGCAATGTCGCCCGCATCGTCGGCGGCGTCTCCGTCGGCAACCGCGAGCGCGTGGTCGTCGTCGAAGTGGCCGACCAGTGGATTGTGGTCGGCGTTGCACCCGGCAGCGTGAATGCGCTGTCCACCATGCCGCGCCAGGAAATCACAACAACGACACACATACCACCCGGCGGAAAGAACTTCGCCACCTGGCTCAAGCAAACCATCGATAAGCGTAATGGCAATCAGCAATAACACCGGTAGGGTGCGCCCTGCGCACCGTATCGTGACGGCGTTCATGCGCCTCCTTCCCCTGGCACTGCTCGGCATGCCACTGCTGGCAGTCGCCCAGGTCGGCATGCCGGCCGTCACCAGCACCCCTGCACCCGGCGGCGGCCAGACCTATACCCTCAGCCTGCAGACACTGATCTTCCTGACAGCGCTGACAATGCTGCCTGCAGCGCTGCTGATGATGACCAGCTTCACGCGCATCATCATCGTGCTATCGCTGCTGCGCCAGGCGCTCGGCACGCAGACTGCACCGCCGAACCAAGTATTGATCGGCCTCGCGCTGTTCCTCACGTTGTTCGTGATGAGCCCGGTGCTGGACAAAATTTACACCGACGCCTACCAGCCGCTGTCGGAAAACAAGATCAACATGACGCAGGCGCTCGAGCGCGGTGCCGTGCCGCTGAAGGAATTCATGCTGCGGCAGACCCGCCAGGCCGACCTCGCGCTGTATGTGAAGCTTTCCAACAGCCCGCAGCTGAACGGCCCGGAAGACGTGCCGCTGCGCGTGCTGGTGCCGGCCTTCATCACCAGCGAGCTGAAGACTGCGTTCCAGATCAGCTTTGCGATCTTCATCCCGTTCCTGATCATCGACATGGTGGTCGCCAGCATCCTGATGTCGATGGGCATGATGATGATGTCGCCGGCCATCGTGTCGCTGCCGTTCAAGCTGATGCTGTTCGTGCTGGTCGACGGCTGGCAGCTGCTGATTGGTTCCCTTGCACAAAGTTTTTATTGAGGATTCGCCATGACTCCTGAAAGCGTGATGACAATCGGCCGCCAGGCCATGGAAGTAACCCTGATGGTGGCCGCGCCGCTGCTGCTCGTTGCGCTAGCCGTCGGCCTGGTCGTCAGCATTTTCCAGGCCGCGACGCAGATCAACGAAATGACGCTGTCGTTCATTCCCAAGCTGGTCGGCATCTTCATCACCCTGATCCTCGCCGGGCCGTGGATGTTGACGATCATGCTCGACTACATGCGCCAGATGTTCACCAGCATACCGGGGATGGTGGGATGAGCACGGCGCAAAGCAAGCTTTGCGCCGTGCTCATCGGAGTCGCTTGCAAGCGGTGACGTGGGTGACAGCGATTAAGAACAGAATCTTTAACACGCCCCGCACTCTCGCGTCCGACATTCACCACCCTCATGATCACCCTCAGCAGCGCCGAACTCTACTCCTGGGTCGCCGCCTTCGTCTGGCCGCTGACCCGGATCCTCGGCCTGATCGCTACGGCTCCGCTGTTCGGCAACCTCAGCATCCCGGTCCGCGTCAAGGTGGGGCTGGGCGTGCTGCTGTCCATGGTGATCGCCCCCACCGTGCCGGAAGTACCAGCGATCGACCCGATGTCGCTCCCCGGCTTCCTGATCCTGATCCAGCAGCTTGTCATCGGCCTGGCAATGGGATTTGCAATGCGCATCGTATTTGCGGCGGTGGAGATGGCCGGTGAAGTGGCGGGCCTGACGATGGGTTTCGGCTTCGCCGTCTTCTTCGATCCGCAGACGCGCGGCCGGTCGTCGGCAATCAGCCAGTTCCTTGCCTTGCTTACGCTGATGCTCTTTCTGGCACTGAATATTCACCTGATGATGCTGTCCATACTGGCCGACAGCTTTGTGACAATGCCGATCTCGGCAACGCCGGTGGGCACGGGAGGATTTCGTCAGCTGGCGAACTGGGGCGGATTGATCTTCAGTGCCGGCGTGCAGCTCTCCCTGCCAATTCTCGCTGCCCTGCTGCTGACCAACATCGCGCTCGGCGTACTGACCCGCGCCGCACCGCAGCTCAACCTGTTCGGTATCGGTTTCCCGATCACACTGGGCGCGGGGTTGATCCTGCTGATGCTGATGCTCCCCTATCTGGCCACACCGCTTGAACGGCTGTTCCATGAGGGACTCGGGATAATGCGGCAAATCGGCACGGCGGCGCCGCAATAAGGGAGGAGTTGCGAAGGCGCACCGGCCTTCGCAACGTGCGGGTTACATGTAATTGAACAGCGACAGGCGTGACGTCTGTACGTAGGCCTGCTGTGCGGCTTCCAGCATGATCTTCTGCTTCGACAGGTCGGTGATCGCCTTCACATAGTCCAGATCCTGCAGCTCGGACAGCGATTGTGCGTACAGCGTATCCCTTCCCTCGCCCTGTGCATCCAACGATTCCAGTTCTTTCAGGCGCGAGCCGACCGCAGCGCGTACCGTGAGTACGTTGTCCAGCGCCTTGTCGAGATTGTTTTGCACGGTGTTGAGGCCGTTGCGCAATTTAGCCTGTCCTGCAGCGCCAGTTGCCGGCGTTTCCAGGATATTGATCAGGAAACTCACGGTCTTGAAGAGGCTTTCGCGCTCGCTCGGCTCGACCGAGAAGCTGTCGCCGTCAGCTGGGTTGCCGGAAATGCTGAACTGCATGCCGTTAAAAGTGATCGACTCCCCGCTGGTATAAGGTCCAGTCGTCAGCGGTGCACCTGTCCGATTCGGATCCTGGGTGAGGTCGTAGACTGAATACGTCGTGACGCCGGCTGCAACAGTAAAGTCCACAGCATAACGATGATCGTTCAGCAAGCTTTTATCGACCACGGAGCCTGTAGAAATGATGCCGGTTCCGTCATTTTTAAAAGAGGCTGCCGTCGTGAATGTACCGTTTCCTGTCCGCCCGCCTTCAAACACCACGCTGCCCGGATCATTCGTCTCGATCTTGCGCATTGGGCCCACCTGCAGCGTCCGCTGTCCCTGGTCGCCGTCATAGCGCGCACCGCCCGCGATTTGTGCAAAGGGCTGGTCGCTGACGCGGTAGCCGGCAAACAGGAAATTGCCCGCACCGTCGCGTGTGTTGGCCTGGCCGAGCAGGTCATCGAAGCGGCCGCGCAGTTCTGTCGCAAGGTACTTGCGCTGCGTGTCATCGAGCGTGCCATTGCCCGCACCGACGACCAGCGCCTGCACGTCCTGGATCAGGCCGGTCACACTTTGCAGCACATGCTCTTCCATGTTGAGCGCACTCGTCGCCGCCTTACGGTTGGTGGCGAATTGGCTGTTGATCGATTGCGACTGCGTGAGTTCCAGCGCCTGCGCAGCAGCCACCGGATCATCCGACGGCACAAGAATGCGGCGGCCGGCGGTCATCTGTTCCTGCGCCCGGGCCAGGCTCGACTGCAATTCGCCGATACGGTTCGAGCCGGTTTCAAACAGAGTATTGGTGCTGATGCGCATGATGAATTACCTCAAACTGCCGCTTTTTAATTTCCACCCAGGGTCAGCAGCATGTCAAACAACTGGTTCGCTGTTTGCATGAGCTTGCCGGCTGCCTGGTACGCTTGCTGGTAACGCAGCAGGTTGGTCGCTTCCTCGTCCAGGTTGACGCCGGACTCCGACTGTTGGGCGGCCACTGCCTGCTCCAGATAGCGGGTCTCCGCCTTGCTGGCCACTTCCACTTCCCTTGTCTTGTTGCCGACTATGCTGACCAGATGCCCATAGGCGCCCTGATAAGTCGCGGTGCCGTTGGACAAGGTGTTCTTGGATTGCAGCTCTCCCAGCAGTACCGCATTGCGGCTATCACCCCCGCCATCATTGGCAGCGATGGTAAAGCTGTCGCCGGCGGCTGGCGTTCCGGTGATCTGGACGGTCCAGCCGTTGTAGGAGATGGTATCGCCGGATTTGTATGAGCCATCCACAGGGCCGCTGGCAAGCGGAGTCGACAAATCGTTGCTATCGAAATCATTGCTATCGAATAGCTGGTACTTGCCTGAACCATCGAATCTGATGGTAATGCCTTGCGTCAGCGTGTTGCGGTCCACCGGTGCCGGTCCGTTGACCGTTCCGGCGCTGATCTTTCCCGTGCCCGTATTGGTGGCCGGCGCTGCGGTGCGGATTGGCGCGGAGGCGGCTACCTCAGCCACGTCCTTGATCGCCACCTTGATCTCGGCAGCACCCAGTGCAGCCGGCCGGATCAGGAACTGGTCACCTTCTGCCGGTGGGTTGGTTGAAATCTGGTCCAGATGCACACCGGGAATCGCCGTCCGTGCGCCGTTGAAGTCGCCCGAATACACCTGCTGGTTATCGGACAGGCGCGTGATCACGAACTTGCCATCGGTGCGCTGCAGGCGATAGTCGCTGGTCGTCAGCTCGTTGGCATTCGTGATCGTGAAGTTCAGCTCCGCGGAGGCGGCAGCATTGTTTGTGGAACTGGCCGCGGCAGCGTGCGTCAAGTTAAGCGAGAAAAAATCCTTGCCCATTGCGCCGGTCTGGTCCTGACCCAGCCGGTGCTGCGCATTGAAGGTGGTCGCCAGACCGATGGCAATGCGCCCGAGAGAATTCTGCGCAGTATCCAGCGTCTGCGAACGGAACTCGAACAGGCCACCGAGCTTGCCGCCCGGCAGGCTGCCTTCCGGCAGCGGATTGAGCTTGCCGTTCGAGGAATAGCTGACGCCGATGCGGTTCGGATCGGTCGGCGATTCGGTCGCGACCAGGTCGTAGGTCTTGGTGCCGACGACCAGACCCTGGCCGTTGCCAATGAAGACGTTGTAGCTGTTGCCCTGCTTGACGACGGTCGTCTTGATTTCCTTGCTCAGCTCGGTCATCACCAGGTCGCGCTGGTCCAGCAAGTCGTTCGATGCCTTGCCATTGGCGGAGGCTTTCTCGATCGCATCGTTCAGCTTGGCGATCTGCTGCGCATACACGTTGATCGAGCTGATGCTGGACTCGATCTGCCGGTTGACGCTTTCGCCCACCTCCCTGATCTGGTTATCGAGGCTCTGGAAGCGCGCAACCAGCGCTTCGGCATTCGACAGTGCGGTCTGGCGCGATTCATTCTTGTTGGGATAGGAAGCCAGGTCATGCACGCCCTTGAAGAATTCCTGCAGCGACGGCGAGAGCCCCAGGGCAGGGTCGGCCAACTGGTTGTTGACGCGGCTGATCTGTGAGTAATACGTTGAAAGCTGGTTCTTGGTCGTCTCGGCAGAGCGCACCTGCTCGCCCAGCAGTTCGTTGTACACGCGCTTGACGTCGGTAATTACCGTGCCCTTGCCGATATAGCCAAAGCCGAGATTCTGCGAACCGGCCGTGCCCTGCACGATCATCTGCCTGGAATAGCCCGGTGTTGCAGCATTGGCGATGTTGTGTCCGGTCGTTGACAGCCCCGCTTGCGCGGCGGCGAGCGCACTTTGTCCGATACCGAGGATGCTTGAGCCCATGTCGTCTTCTTCTATAGGTAGATATCTAGAGGGTGCTATGTGCTATTTCACCCTACTGGTGTGAACGGCAGCGCGCCGTAAAACTTGAGGTGGCGTTACAACTTCCTGCGCAAAATTGTCAGGTAGACAATGACTGCGTAATGATCCGTGTCAGCTTGGCGGCGTAGTTCGGGTCGGTTGCGTATCCGGCCTTCTGCAATCCCTGAGCGAAACCTGTTACATCTTGCGCATTCGCTAACACATGCTGGTAGCGCGGATTATTGCGTAGCAGGTTGGCGTAATCGCGGAAGGCATCGGCATAGGAGTCATAGGCACGGAACTTTTCCATGCGCGTCTGCGGCACGCCGTTGATGTATTCGGTGGTGGCGCTTTCGACGACTTTGCCCTTCCAGCCGCCGGTGGCCTTGATGCCGAACAGGTTGTGGCTGTTGGTGCCGTCGGCACCAACAATCTCGCGGCGCCCCCAGCCCGACTCCAGCGCGGCCTGCCCAAGCATGAACTTGGCGGGAATGCCTGTAAGCCGGCTTGCCTCTTCCGCATGCGGCGCAAGGCGCTGCTGGAAGGCGGCGACATGTGCGGGTTGCGAGGCATTGCTTCTCGACGCAGCAGGCGCGGACGGTGCGTTAATCGTGGAGAGTGCCGTCGCAGCCTGCGCCGCCACACCGGCAGGCAGCCGCGATAGTGGTGGCAGCGGCAGCTCCGTGTTCTCGCCGCCCTGCTCTTCCAGCGATGGCAATGCGCCGTTCTGGGCGTTGACCACATTCGACAGCTGACGGACCAGCACGTCTGCCAGGCCGACGCCGCGCGACGCCATGGTCTGGCTCATCTGCTGGTCCAGCATCGATGTGTACATCCGGCTCTGCTGGCTGTCGAAGATGCCTTCCTGCGGCGTGGCATCGCGCATGCTCTTCAACACCATGTTCATGAACAGCGCCTCGAACTGCTTTGCAGTTTCCTTCAGCGCCTCTGGCGAATTCTGCTTCGCAGCCTGGCGCAGGTCATTGACGCCCTTGACGTCGAGCGCGAAGCTGTTCGTGCTGTCGAGCGGACTGACCATCAGATGATCTCCAGTTCCGCGCGCAGCGAGCCAGCCGCCTTCATCGCCTGCAGGATCGCGAGCAGGTCCTGCGGCGTGGCACCGATCGCATTCAATGCCTTGACCACATCAGCCAGCGAAGTGCCGCCCTTGAGCAGTAGTACCTGGCCCGGTTCCTTCTTGATATCGATCTGCGAGGTCGTGGTCACGACCGTCTGGCCGCCCGAGAACGGCGCCGGCTGGCTGATGACAGGTTCGGTATTGATCACGACGGACAGGTTGCCATGGGAGACAGCGCAGTCTTCCAGCGTTACGGTCTGGTTCATGACCACCGAGCCGGTACGTGCGTTCAGGATCACTTTCGCACTCCCCTGCGCGGGTGTGACGTGGATGCTCTCCAGCGCACCGATGAAGGCGACGCGTTCGTCGCTGCCTGCCGGCGCGCGAACGCGAATCACGCGTCCATCCTGTGCAGCGGCCGTCCCCGGCCCGAACTGCTGGTTGATCGCGGACACTACGCGGCTGGCGGTGGAAAAATCCGTGTCGTTCAATTCCAGATGCACCAGTTCGCCCTGCCCGACCGACGTCGGCACGGCGCGTTCCACGGTTGCGCCGCCGGAGATGCGCCCGACGCTCAGATGGTTGACCTGTGCCTTGCTGCCGCTGGCCGAAGCGCCGACGCCGCCTACCAGCACGTTGCCCTGCGCAATGCCATAGATCTGGCCGTCCGCGCCTTTGAGCGGCGTCATCAGCAGCGTGCCGCCACGCAGGCTCTTTGCATTGCCCATGGACGAGACGGTCACATCCAGCAGTTGTCCGGGCTGTGCAAAAGCCGGCAGCGATGCGGTGACCACCACAGCGGCCACGTTCTTCAGCTGCAGGCTGGTGCTGGGCGGCAGGTTCACGCCCATGCCCTGCAGCATGCTGACCACGCTTTGCACGGTGAATGGTGTCTGCGTGGTCTGGTCGCCGCTGCCATCGAGGCCGACGACGAGGCCGTAGCCCATCAACTGGTTCTGGCGCACGCCCTGGATGCTGGCAAGGTCCTTCAGGCGTTCGGCATGGCTTGCGCCGGCTGTCAGCAGACAGCAGGCGCCGAGCACAGCTGCCATTGCGCTGCGGAGCGTCTGCGGTTTTAAAAAGGTCAGTTTCATGGCAGGTCCGTACATGACAAGTCAGTCGTTACAGCGGCAGGACGCTCAGGAAGAAGCGTGTCAGCTGCGACATGACCTCTGCCTTGTCGATGCGGCTGTTGGTGCGGTACTCGACACGCGCATCGGCCACCTGCGTGGACGAGACGACATTGCCGTTGACGACATTGTTGGGATTGACGACGCCGGAGAAACGCACGTACTCGACGCCCTTGTCGAAGGAAATCTGCTTCTCGCCGCTGACCAGCATGTTCCCGTTGGGTAGCACATCGACCACGGTCACGGTAATGGTGCCGCTGAAGGTATTGCTGGAGCTCGCCGAGCCCTTGTCTTCAAAGGTATTTTCACCGCCGATGCCCAGCGACGCCTTCGCCGTGGTGGAGGCGGGAATGCCGAAGATGGTCGGCGCGCCGAATTCCACGCTGCCGGACTTGCTGGTCGAATTTGCCGCTGTCTTGCCGGCGCTGGTGCGCTCGCTGATGGCAATCGTGAGCGTGTCGCCGATCATGCGCGCACGGCGGTCCTCGAACATCGGGCGGTAACTCGACGCCTGGAAAATGGCGCCATTGGCCGGCGCGGCAGGTGCAGCCGCCTGCGGCCGCGTGCTGGTCGGGTGCTGGGTGATGGTGTCCGGCACGGTGGAACAGCCTGCCAGCAGCAGGACCATTGCCGCCACGCCTGTCGACACATAGTTCGTCTTCATCACATCAGCTCCCCATTCCCTTGCACGTCATTACAGTTGCGACAGTCTCTGCAGCATCTGGTCGGAGGTCGAAATCGCCTTGCTGTTGATTTCGTAAGCGCGCTGGGTCTGGATCATGTTCACCAGTTCCTCGACCACGTTGACGTTGGAGGTTTCCACATAGCGCTGCGCCAGCAGGCCGGCGCCGTTGGTACCCGGCGCATTGGTATTCGGTGTGCCCGATGCAGCGGTTTCGACGTACAGGTTCTCGCCCTTGGCTTCCAGGCCGGCCGGATTGATGAACGTGACAAGCTGCAAGGCACCGAGCTGCACCGGCGCAGTCGTGCCCGGCTGGCTCACGGTGACGGTGCCGTCGCGCGCGATGGTGAGATTGCTCGCATTGGCCGGGATGGTAATCGCTGGCTGCACCGGAAAGCCGCTGGAAGTCACCAGCTGCCCCTGACTGTCGATCTGGAAGGATCCGTCGCGCGTATACGCGGTGGTCCCATCCGGCATCATGATCTGGAAAAAGCCGTCGCCCTGGATCGCGACATCCTTGTCGTTGCCGGTCTGCTGCAGGTTGCCCTGCGTGAAAATGCGCTCGGTGGCCACCGGGCGTACGCCGGTGCCGATCTGCAGGCCGGACGGCAATTGCGTCTGCTGCGATGACTGCGCGCCGGGCTGGCGCAAGGTCTGGTACAGCAAATCCTCGAACACCGCGCGCGAACGCTTGAAGCCGGATGTGCTGACGTTGGCCAGGTTGTTGGAGATGACGTCCATCTGCGTCTGCTGCGCATCAAGACCGGTCTTGGAAATCCATAGTGAACGAATCATGCTTACTCCATCAAACCTGATTTATAGGGGTATAACTTCCACATCATTAACTGAATTTTCTGCCTGCTATCAGCCCGTCAAAGACAGAAGCTGCGCGGCTTTCGCCTCGTTGCTTTCCGCATTCTTGAGCATGTTCATCTGCATCTCGAACTGCCGCGCCAGGCCGATCATGTCCACCATCGCCTCGACCACATTGACATTGCTGCCTTCGAGGGCGCCGCCGATCAGCGTCACGTTGGCGTCGGCATCGGCTTCGCCGCCATCCTTCAGGCGGAACAGTCCGTCATCGCCGCGCACCAGGTTTTCCTCCGGTGGGTTGACCAGCTTAATCCGGCCCAGCGTTGTCGCGACGCCGGGCTTGAAACCGGTGCCGATGGCGCTGACGGTGCCGTCCTTGGCCACCGCAATCGTAACGTCGGGCGGAATCGCAATCGGGCCGCCGTCACCCATCACCTGCATGCCGCTTTGCGTCTGCAGGATGCCGTTTTCGCTCAGTTCCAGGCTGCCATTGCGGGTATAACCTTCCGTGCCATCCGGGCGCTGCACTGCAATCCAGCCGCTGCCCTGCACCGCGACGTCAAGATCGCGTCCGGTCTGCTGGATGGCGCCCGGCGCAAAATCGGAGCCGACCGTCGAATCCACCACGAAGGCACGCGTAGGCAGCATTGCACCCTGCACGGGAACGGCGCGGAAGGAATCGAGCTGCGCGCGGAATCCGGTCGTGTTGGCATTGGCCAGGTTGTGCGACGTCGTGGCCTGCCTTTCCAGGATGTGCTTTGCGCCGGTCATGGCGGTGTAGATAAGGCGATCCATTCAGTTCTCCCCGGTGCAGGCATGGCAGCCTGCACCCATTCATTGATTACCGGAGGTTGACCAGCGTCTGCAGCACCTGGTCCTGCGTCTTGATGGTCTGCGCATTGGCCTGGTAGACGCGCTGCGCGGTGATCATGTTGACGAGCTCTGCAGTCAGGTCGACGTTGGAATCCTCGACCGCCTGCGATTGCAGCACGCCCATGTTGCCGGAACCCGGAGCACCGACCTGTGCAGAGCCGGACTCGGAAGTCTCGGCCCAGACGTTATTGCCCAGCGGCTGCAGGCCATTGGGATTGGTAAAGTTGGCCAGTACCACCTGCCCCAGCGTTGCGGACTTGCCGTTGGTATAGCGGCCGGTGATGATGCCGTTGGACTCGATGTTGAAGCCGGACAAGCGGCCGGAGGTGTAGCCATCCTGCTCGATATTGACGCTGAAGGCTGCGCCACGCTGCGTGGTACCAGCGAAATCGATGTCCACAGTCAGGGGATCCTGCGCGCCGACGCTAGGAGCGATCGGAATGCTGGCAACAAACGGCATCGGCGGCGCGGGTACCGTCGTAGTCGGATCGATCGTGCCATCGGCGCTACGGAAACGCAGCGTGCCGATCGGCGTGCTGACGGCTTGCGTGCCTACTTGGGCAGCCGAAAAACCGGTCAGGTTCTGGAAATTTGTCTTGTTCGTTGCGGCGGTCGCTGCAGTCGCGGCCGCGCCGTTCAGCGTGACCGTCGTGGTGCCCGTATTGTTGATGGTCACTGCGCCCGTTGCAGGATCATGCGATGCCGTCACCCCGGTAATGGCTGCCGCGTTAATGGCATTGGCAATGTTCTGGCCCTGCACGATGGCGGTTGCCCCGGCGGTGATAGCACCGATGCTCACACCATTGATCGAGAAGGTCCCGGCCGGAATGTCGCCGATGGCCGGCACGCCCAGCGTGAAGTTTCCGGTCGGCGGCGTTGTCGGCGCGACTGGCGCCGTATAACCGATCTGCTGACCATCCGCGGCTGCATACACGGTCCATGCGCCGCCAGTCGCCGGCGGTGTTATGTCAGTCTTGACGTAGTAGGTTTGCAGGATGTGCGGATTGCCCAGCGTGTCAAACACGGTCACCGAAGTCGCGCTGTTGTAGCTGGTCGGATCATCGACATCGAACAGTCCTGTCACCGGCTTTTCCATGCGCGAATCGAGGTTGATCCGGGCCGTGACGTTTTCGGTGGCACGCGGTGCGATGTCAGCGGTATTGATCCGCAGTTCTGCCGGTGCGCCGGTGGACAGCACGCCGCGCAGGTTGGCGGTGTAGCCGGTCAGGCGCGCACCGCTGGAGTTGACGATAAATCCCTGGCCGTCCAGCTGGAACTGGCCGTTGCGCCCGTAGGTAACGGTGCCGTTGCTGCTCATGCGGAAAAAGCCGCCGCCGTTGATCGCCACATCCAGCGGATTGGCGGAGGCGGTGATGTTGCCCTGTGTGAACTGCTGCATGACGTCGGCAACCTTGGTACCGATACCGATTTGCGAGGCGCCGCCGCCCATCAGCGAGTTGGCGTAGACATCCGCGAATTGCGCCTGCGATCCCTTGAAGCCGACGGTATTCGCGTTGGCGACGTTATTGCCGATCGTCTCCAGGCTTTTGGAAGCCGCGTTCAGGCCGCTCAGTCCTTGTTGAAAACTCATGTTCTTCCCCTTGCCTTGTCGAATACTTAAAGAATCTGCCGGATATCGGCCAGTTTGACGGTGCCCACACCAGGCACATTCATCTGGATGCCCTGGGTGCCAGTTGTGACGCTGGCGACTTCGCCAAACGACAGCGGCGCAAGCTCCAATTTCTTGTCGCCACGTACTGCATTCACTTCAAATTTGTACTTGCCGTCCGGTGCGGTCTTGCCATCATCCATCTTGCCGTCCCAGCCAAGCGGTATCGTGCCCGTTTCCTGTGCACCGAGATCGATAGTGCGCACCGCCACGCCAGCGGCATTGCGAATGGTGACTTGCACGCTGTCGGCCGCCTCGCTCACATCGATGCCGAAAATCGCCTTGCTTTCCGTCAGGTGCATATCGGTTCCCGGCACCAGCACGCCGCGTCCGATCATGCTTGCGGCCTGCAGCGTCTGACTGGATTGATAGCTGCCTTGCAGCATTTCGAGCGTGGCGTTGAGCTTGTTGATGCCGGTCACCGTGGACAACTGGGCCAGCTGGCTGGTCACCTGCGCGTTGTCCAGCGGATTCAGCGGATCCTGGTTGCGCATCTGCGTGACCAGCAGCGTCATGAAGCGGTTCTGCACATCGTCCACGCTGGCATCGCCGACCTTCTTGGCGGCGGTGTTATTCATCGTCGCCAGAAGATCCGCGGAGACGCCGTTGGTTTGTACTGTTGTCATTCAATTCCTCCCGCTTACTGGCCGATGGTCAGTGTCTTGAGCAGCATGGTCTTTGCCGCATTCATGGTTTCGACGTTGGTCTGGTAGGAGCGCGAGGCGGAAATCATGTTGACCATTTCCTCGACCACGTTCACGTTCGGCATCGCAACATAGCCACTCTCGTCAGCCTGCGGATGCTTGGGGTCGTACACCATTTTGGGCGGCGACACATCCTCCACCACCTGCTGCACGCGTACGCCGCTGGCGGCTGCATTCGGCGTCGGCACGGCGGCAAACACGACGTGCTTGGCGCGGTAGGTTTCGCCGGTCGAACTGGTCGCGCTGTCGGCATTGGCGATGTTGCTCGCCACCGTGTTCAGACGCTGGCCCTGCGCGCTCATTGCCGATCCGGCGACATTGAAGATATTAAATAGCGACATGATTATTGCCCCTGGATTGCCGTCAGCAGCTTCTTGATCTGCCCGTTGATGAACGTGACGCCTGCCTCATAGCGCAGCGCGTTGTCGGTGAACTGGTTGCGCTCCACATCCATGTCCACGGTATTGCCGTCGACGTTGCCTTGCGCGGTCGTGCGGTACAGCAGCGGCGCGCCGCTGGCAGTAGTGCCTGCGTTGCCAGCGACACCGCCGAGATGTGCGGCAGAGGTCTTGACCATCGGCGTGTGACTCGGTGCACCCGCACCCATCGCCTGCTTCAGCGCACTGTTGAAGTCGACATCGCGCGCCTTGTAATTCGGCGTGTCCGCATTGGCGATGTTCGACGCGAGCGTCTGCTGGCGCTCCGCGCGCAAGCGCAGCGCCGTCTGCTGGAAACGTAACGCTTCGTCAAGTTTTCCGATCATGACTCTCTCCGGGATTCACCGGTTCCTGGCCAAAGGCGGACCGATGAGGGATTAATGTAGGCTCGATCATACGGAGGCAAAAGTCACGCCTATCGGAAGAGAAGACCATAAAACTATCCCCTGTTTATCCTTTTGATTTACACGACGGCCATTAACATGGAGCCTGCAATTAATCCCGCTGCCGCCCATGAAGATTTCCCGCCACCTGCTGTTTGCCGCACTGTGCACGCTGGGTTCTGCCACCATCGCGCAGACAGCACAGACGCCCCGGCAGGATCCGGCAGTGCTGCGCTACGCCGTGCAGCAATTCCTGAAGGTGCAGACCGCCGGCCTGCCCGGCGAGGTCAACCTGAAGGTCGGCCAGATCGATGCGCGGACCAGCCTCCCTGCCTGCCCGGCTCCGGAACCTTTTCTGCCAAACGGAAGTCGGTTGTGGGGCAAGACTACGGTCGGCGTGCGTTGCACGGCCCCCTCTCCCTGGACGATTTATGTCGCAGCCACGGTGCAGGTGGTCGCGGACTACCTTGTCACGGCGGCTCCGCTTGCCCAAGGGCAGATGGTCGGGCCGAACGATCTCGCGAAAATCAAGGGCGATCTGACAACATTGCCGGTAGGGATCATTACCGATACGTCGCAGGCGGTCGGCAGGACAATGTCCATTTCGCTGCCGGCAGGGACGCCGTTGCGCAACGATGCGCTGCGCAGCGTACAGGCGGTGCAACAGGGACAGACGGTGCGCGTGACATCGACCGGCCCGGGATTTACCGTCTCGGCAGAAGCACGGGCGCTGAACAATGCAGCCGAAGGCCAGGTGGCACAGGCAAGGACGGCTTCCGGCCAGGTCGTGAGCGGCGTGGCCCGGGCCGGCGGGATCATCGACGTGACGTATTAGTACACGCCCCACTAATTTTTCTTGTTTTCGGGACTTGCTGCTAAAGTTTGTGAGAATTGCGTCGATAAGAACTATGACAAGAGGTAAAAGACCGGCGCCAGCCGCTATCCGAGAAGGAAAATGCCGTGAAAATCGATGACTCCCTGAAAAAAGCCGCAGGCCTGAACGTTGGCGCCACGCCGACCCGCCCCGGCAAGAGTGCCGAAAAGGCCACTACCGTCGAGAAGGCTCCGGCCGGATCCGACAATGTCCACCTGTCGTCGAAATTACAGTCGCTGACCCAAATGGGCGGCAACAGCGTGTTCGATGCGAAGAAAGTGGAAGAAATCAAGGCTGCGATCGCAGAAGGCCGCTTCCATGTCGACCCTGAAAAAGTCGCCAACGGCCTGCTCGATACGGTCAATGACCTGATTCATACACGCAAGGCTTAACAGTAATGCAAAACTTCGGTAACGCCCCGGCGGACAGCCTCGGCGAAGAGCTCAAGGCAGGCAATGTCCTGCTGCAATTGCTCCAGCAGGAACAGGAACATCTGATCAACGCCGATCTCGAAGCGCTGAACAGGCTTACCGAAGAAAAGGCAAAAGTCGTCGCGCACATGACGGAACTGGCGCAGCAGCGCCACCGTGCACTCGGCGCCAGCGGGTTCGAGGGCGGAGAATCCGGCATGCAGGCATGGCTGAACAGCCGTACCTCCTCCCCGGCGACAGAAAAGAGTTGGAAAGACCTGCTGGATGTGGCCCGGCAGGCAAAGGAACTGAACCGCACCAACGGCCTGCTGATCGGCCAGCATATGGCGCGCAACCAGGCTGCACTGAACGTGCTGCAAGGCGCCCCGGACAGCGGCACGATGTACGGCCCGAACGGCCAGTCCACCGCGCAGTCGAGTAGCCGCCGGCTGGTTGTCGGTTAGATAATCGAGATTTCCATGGAAAACCGGCCGATGGCCGGTTTTTTTATGACTGCGTGCCGCTGGATGAATGCGCGCCGCAGTATTCCGTCTTCTCCCGAGGGGGCGCCCGGACGCGGCCAACAAGTAGAAGTCTTAACTTTTCCCGTCAGCCGCCACTTCGACCGGCAGCACAGGCGGAACCGCCGGCAGCGCCGGCAATGGGCCGACCGGCACTTCTGTTGTCACTTCCGGCAGGCTGGAAAGGATCATCACCGAGACCCGGCGATTGCGCAGCCGCCCTTCGGCTGTCTCGTTCGTGTCCACGGGCTGCGTCGGGCCATGTCCTACGGCGGTCAGGCGGCTTTCCGAGACGCCATTATCGATAAACAGGCGGACCACGGTCGAGGCGCGCACTGCCGATAATTCCCAGTTGGACGGAAAAAGCACATTGCGTATCGGTACGCTGTCGGTGTGGCCTTCGACCTGGATCTCGTGGTCGTCGTCCTTCAGCACCTGGGCCACTGCGGTCAACACCTGGGTACTCTGTTCGGACAGGCTGGCATTGCCAGGTGCAAACAGCACGCTGGCATTGATTTCGACATTCACGCCGCGGCTGGTCTGGGTCACACGAACCTTGCCCTGCTCCACCAGCGGCGCCATCACGGCCAGGATATCGCGCGCCACGCGCGTGAGCCTGTCCTTCTCACGGCGCAATGCTTCCGCGTTGCGCTGCGCGGCAGGCGTAATCCGCGGCACTTGTGCCAACGGCGGTACGACGGGCGGCGCCTCCAAACGGATCGGCGCGACCGGTGCCTTGCCAAAGGCATTCATCAGTGCATTGGACAGGACGCGGTATTTGCCCTCGTTGATGGAGGACAGCGCATACATGACGACGAAAAAGGCGAACAGCAGCGTGATGAAGTCGGCATAGGACACCAGCCACCGCTCATGGTTGTCTTCTTCTTCCTCGTAGCGTTTTCGGGCCATGGATGCGGTTCGGGTGAGAGCGTCGCGCTGTTGCAGCCTACGGCTTGTATGCCAGCATGCGCTCCTGGATCACGCGCGCGTTGTCGCCGTTGGCGATGCTGCAGAAAATATCGGTCAGCATCTCGCGCCGGCGCACTTCGTCGGCAACGACCGCCTTCAGCTTGTTGGAAATCGGCAGGAAGACAAGGTTGGCGAGGCCGACGCCATATACGGTCGCAACGAACGCGACAGCGATACCGCCGCCGAGTTTTGCCGGGTCGGACAAATTCTCCATCACATGGATCAGCCCGAGCACCGCACCAAGAATCCCGACCGTGGGCGCATAGCCGCCGGCCGCCTCCCAGATCTTCAGCGCCTGCCGCTCGCGACGCTCATAGGTGGTGATATCCACCTCGAGAATTTCGCGGATCTTGTAGGGGTCGATGCCGTCGACGACCAGCCGCAATCCCTTGGCCGTAAATTCTTCCTGTACCTGTTCCATGTGGCGTTCCAGGCTCAGCAAGCCTTCGCGCCGCGCAGTGGAGCTCCAGAGGGTGATGTCCTGCGACAGTGTCAGCCCCTTGTCCGCCGGCGGCAGGAAGACGTCGCGCAGCATGATCAATCCGCGCGTGAAGTTTGCCGCGCCGCTTTGCAGCAGCACCGCGCCCAGCGTGCCGACGACGACAATGACAAACGCCGCCGGCTGCACCAGCGAGCTGATGTGCCCGCCCTCCAGCGCCTGCCCGACGACGACGCCAGCCAGCGCCAGCGCCAGCCCGGCTAGGCTAGCCCAGTCCATAGTTGCTCCCTCAGTCTTGCGCGCATGCGTGCAATCGCCTGACTATGCAGCTGGCACACGCGTGATTCGGAGACGCCCATCACGGCGCCGATCTCTTTCAGGTTCATTTCCTGCTCGTAGTACAGACCCATCAGGATCTTCTCCCGCTCCGGCAAGGCCTCGATCGCCTCGATCACCGCCTGGCGGAAACCGCCGTTCATCAATGCCTGCAGCGGGTCGCTGACCAGATCGACGCAGTAGCGGTCGAGGAAATGGTCGTTTTCGTCCTTCTCGTGGAAATCCTCGTAATACACCAGCTGGTGGCCGGCGCCTTCATCGAGCATCTGCTGGTATTCCGTCAGCGAGAGTTTCAGTTCCTTCGCGATCTCCGCTTCCTTCGGTGGACGACCGAGGCGCTGCTGCACCGCGTTCATCGCCACCTCGATCTTGCGCATGTTCTGGCGCACGCTGCGCGGCAGCCAGTCGCTTCCGCGCAATTCGTCGAGCATCGCGCCGCGGATGCGCTGCACCGCATAGGTCTCGAACTGCGCGCCGTGGTTTTCCTCGTAGCGGCTGACTGCATCCAGCAAGCCGATCATGCCGGCCTGGATCAGGTCGTCCACCTCCACGCTCGGCGGCAGCTTGGCTTTCATCTGGTGCGCCAGCTTCTTCACCAGCGGCGCATGTTCTTCCAGCAGCAGGTTTTTGTCTGATTTTCCGCTAACGGTATACATATTCGAAAGAATTCCCGGAAGCCGGTATCGGCCTCCTGCGCAGAAAATCCACGTAATGCGGGCCGGCCATGCTATCCGGCCACGGCAGCCTCGGCGACGACGAAGCGCTCCGCGAGTTGCCGGAACGCGACCGACGCACCGGCCAGCGGGAAAGCATCGACCACGGCACGCCCGAGGTGCATCGCACGCTTCGTATGTTCGTCCGCAGGCACGGAGCCCACGGAATTGATCCGCACTGCGAGGTAGCGGTTGGCCACCTGCGCCATGTTCTGGTACACGACCCTGGCTTCTTTCTCCGACGCGCCCGTGACCAGCAGGTTGAACGGACGGCGTCCCAGCTTGCCGTTCAGGCGCTTGATGATCGCGTAGGCTTCCTTGATCGACGTCGGGCTGTTGGAGACCTGCACCACAATGTCACCGTCGGCGAGCGACGAGATCGGGAAGCCGTCATCCTTGTCCAGCTCCGCATCAACCACAACGATGTCGGCGCGGGTGGCCAGCACATCGAATGCATCGTGCAATCCGCGGGCCTGTTCACCAGTCATGTCGAGGCGCTGCGCATTGCGCTTGAGCGCGGCGATGGAGAAGCCCTGCGGCATCGACACCATCACGTCATCCAGCGAGCGCTCGCGACGCGCGACCTGCAGCAGCGTCGAGCCGCGCGACACATTCATGCGCGTGGATACGCCTTCCGACGCGAGGCATGCATCCAGCAAGAGCACGTCACGGCCGCCCTGCGCCATGGATGCGCCGAGGTTGACCAGCATGGCATTCTTCTCTTCGCCGGATGCGGCCGACAGGAAAGTAATCACGCGCGGCTTGGGGCCGGCGAGCATGCGGCGCAGGCCTTCGGCCTGGTCGAAGTCAAAACTAGCCAAGTGCCACCTCACGCAGTTTCTTGTCATTCATTGCATGCGCGGTATTGCCGATTACCAGCGGCAGCTCCTCGTCCTGATACTGGAACGGCGCGGTTTCACGCTTGAGTTTGAAGGCGCGGTCGATCAGGTAATGCTGGTTCGGCACATGCAGGTCTTCCGGCACGCGCTGGCCATTGGCGACATAGAACATGCGCAGCTTCTGGCGAATCACGACGTCGAGCACATTGCCCACCGTCGCCGCCTCGTCCAGCTTGGTCATGATGCAGCCGGCGAGCCCGCCGCCCATGTAGGAGCGCACCACTTCGTTGAGGGTCTCGCCGGTGGATGTGGCGGACATGCACAGCAGGCGCTTGACCTTGCTGCCGCTGCCCGACAGCATCGCGATCTGTTCCGCAACCATCTTGTCGCGCTGACCCATGCCGACAGTGTCAATCAGCACGGTATGCTTGTTCTTCAGTTCATCGAGCGCAATGCGCAGGTCGGTTTCGTCCTTCACCGAATGCACCATGACGCCGAGGATCTTGCCGTAGATGCGCAGCTGCTCATAGCCGCCGATACGATAGCCATCGGTGGTGATCAGCGCGAGCTTGCCGGCGCCGTGCCGCATCACGCAGCGCGCTGCAAGCTTCGCCGTGGTGGTTGTCTTGCCAACGCCGGTCGGGCCGACCAGCGCGTAGACGCCGCCCTGCTCCAGGATCTCGTTCTCGTTGCTGATCACGTTCAGGTTACGGGCGAGGACGGACTTGACCCAGGCCATGCCGGCTTCGGGCTTCTCGCTCTTGGGCAGGTTCTGCGTCAGGTAGCGTGCAAGGCTGGCGGAAAAACCGGCCGACAGGAGTTCGCGCATGACGGCCGCCTTTGCAGGTTCGCGCTTCTGCTGCGTGCTCCATGCAATCTCGGCCAGTTGCGACTCCAGCATGCCACGCATGGAGCGCAGTTCGGACATCACGACTTTCAGCTCCGCGGCCGCCTGCTCTTTCGGTTGCTCGATCGGCTGCTCAATCGGCGCCGCGGGAGCACGAACGGCGGCGTGCGCCGCCGGCAGGCTGGATACCTGGTCCGGTTCCGGTGCGCGCCTCGCGCCGAGCGCTGCCAGCGTCGATTCGGAGCGAACCGGCTTTTCGATCACCGGTTCGGCCAGTGCCGACATGTCCTCGGGCGCAAGGGCGAGGATCTCGACCATACCGTTGATGGTTCTGTTGGAAAGGATCACCGCATCGGGTCCGAGCGCTTCGCGCACCAGGCGCCACGCCTCACGCGACGTGTTTGCAGTGAATTTTCTTACGTTCATGCTTGGCCTCCAACTAGGCTGGTAACTCTAATCGTTTTGGAATCGGGAAGTTCTGCGTGCGACAGCACCTTCAATTGCGGCAGCGTGCGACGCAGGAAGCGTGCGAGCAAGGTACGCAGCGGCCCCGGCACCAGGAGCACCGGCGTTACACCGAGTTGCTCCTGCTTGCGCGTTGCCTGTTCAGCTTGCAATGCAATCGTGTCGGCAAGGCCGGGCTCGATGCCGGCACCATCCGGACCGCTCGCCTGCAGCGCCTGCATCAGGATGCGCTCGAGGCGGCTGTCGAGGGTAATCACCGACAGCTCGTTGGCTGACGGGAAAATCTGCTGCACGATGGCACGGCCGAGTGCTATGCGGACGAGTGCGGTGAGTTCGTTCGGATCCTGCTGCTGCGGCGCGTACTCGGAGAGCGTCTCGATGATGGTGCGCATGTCGCGGATGTGGACACCTTCGGCCAGCAGGTTCTGCAAGACCTTCTGCAGCGTCGACAACGGCAGCAGTTTCGGCACAAGGTCTTCCACCAGCTTCGGCGATTCCTTGCCGAGATGGTCGAGAAGCTGCTGCACTTCCTGGCGGCCGAGCAATTCTGCTGCATGTGTCGTGATCAGGTGATTCAGGTGCGTGGCAATCACGGTACCGGCATCGACGACGGTATAGCCCATCGCTTGCGCCTGGTCGCGCAGGCCGGCATCGATCCAGGTTGCCGGCAGGCCGAAGGCCGGATCGGTGGTGACCGTGCCGGGCAGGTTGCCGCTCACCATGCCCGGATTGATGGCGAGGAACTGGCCGACATAGGCTTCGCCGAAACCGACTTCGACGCCCTTGAGCGTGATGCGGTAGGCGGCGGGTTTCAGTTCGAGGTTGTCGCGGATGTGCACGGGCGGCGACAGGAAACCCACTTCCTGCGCAAACTTCTTGCGGATGCCCTTGATCCGGCGCAGCAATTCGCCGTTCTGCCCCTTGTCCACCAGCGGGATCAGGCGATAGCCGACTTCGAGCCCGAGCGTGTCCACCGGGACGATATCCTGCCAGGTGGCTTCTTCCACTTCCGGCGCTGCCATTGCCAGCTCCGGCTCCGGTGCCGGCGCTTGCTGCGCAATGCGGGCTCGCTTCTTGAGCATGTAGCCGCCGCCGCACAGGGCGCCGCCCAGCAGCAGGAAGGCGATATGCGGCATGCCCGGGATCAGGCCCATGCCGCCGATGATACCGCCGGTGATGTAGAGCACTTCAGGTTTGGCAAACAGCTGATTGATCAGCTGTCCGCCGATGTCATGCTCGCTGGCCACGCGCGACACGACGACGCCGGCCGCAGTGGAAATGATCAGGGAAGGAATCTGTGCAACGAGGCCGTCGCCGATGGCCAGCAGCGTGTAGTTCTTCATCGCGGCATCGAAGGCCATTTCATGCTGCACCATGCCGACGATCAGGCCGCCGAAGACGTTGATGATGGTGACAAGAATGCCGGCGATGGCATCGCCGCGCACGTATTTGCTTGCACCGTCCATCGCGCCGTAGAACTCGGCTTCCTGCGCCACTTCGGTACGGCGGCGGCGGGCTTCCTGTTCGCCGATCATGCCGGCATTCAGGTCGGCGTCGATCGCCATCTGCTTGCCGGGCATCGCATCGAGGGCGAAACGCGCACCGACTTCGGCGATACGGCCGGCACCCTTGGTCACCACGACGAAGTTGATGATGGTAAGGATGACAAACACCACGATACCGACAGCGTAGTTGCCGCCGATGAGGAAGTGGCCGAACGCCTCGATCACCTTGCCGGCCGCGTCAGGCCCGCTATGTCCCTCGGTCAGCACCACGCGGGTGGACGCAACGTTGAGCGACAGGCGCAGCATCGTCGACACCAGCAGCACGATCGGGAATGCCATGAAGTCCAGCGGCTTGACCGTATACAGGCTGGTCAACAGCACAATGATGGACAGCGCGATGTTGAAGCTGAAGAAGAGATCGAGCACAAATGCCGGCAGCGGCAACACCATCATTGCCAGCATCATGATGATGAGGATCGGCGCCGCCAGCGCCTTGGTGGATTGTCCGGATAGCCAGGATGGCAAAGTCAGACTGTTCATTACATCAACCTAGTGTTCGCGTTGTTTGCGCTGTTTGCGTTGTTGGCATCGTTCGCTTGCGCAGCAGCGTTCAAGGGATCCATTTCCGGCGGCACGTCGAGGTCTGCGGGAACAACGGGGCGCATCCCGCCATGCTTGCCGTAGGCACGCAACTGGAATACGTAGGCAAGCACTTCGGCAACCGCGGTGTACAGCGCAGACGGAATCTCATCACCCAGCTCGGTGTGACGGTACAGCGCACGCGCCAGCGGCGGCGCTTCCAGCAAGGCCACATTGTGTTCGGCGGCGAGCTCGCGGATCTTGGCAGCGACTTCGTCGGTGCCCTTGGCGACCACGGTCGGCGCACGCATCTTGCCCTCGGTGTACTTCAGCGCGACCGCATAGTGCGTCGGGTTGGTCACCACGACGTCAGCGGTCGGCACCTCGGACATCATGCGGCGGCGTGCCATTTCCCGCTGCATCTGGCGGATGCGCGCCTTGATCTGCGGGTCGCCGTCGCTTTCCTTGGATTCCTGGCGCAGCTCCTCGCGCGACATCTTCAGCTTGTTGGCGTAATGCCATAACTGGTAGGGCACATCGATCATCGCGATGACCACGAGGCCGCAGACGATGGCAATGAAGCCGGTCAGCAGCAGCCTGCCGAGATGCGCACCGCCCGCCTGCAGCGGCTCGGCGCTCAGGCCGAGCATCGCCTCGATGTCACTGGAAATGACCATCCATGCAATCGAGCCGACCAGGATCGACTTGCCAATGGCCTTGATGAGTTCTACCAGGGAGCGCATGGAGAACATGTTGCCCAGGCCGCTCAGCGGATTCAGGCGTGCGAAGTTCGGCGTGAGTGCCTTGGTGCTGAACAGCCAGCCGCCGATCAGCATCGGCGAGCCAATCGCGACCAGGATCAGGATTGCAGCCAGCGGCGCAAGGCCGATCAGCACGTCCCCCAAGGTAGGCGCGAGACGCATCAGCAGGAGATTGAAATCAAAGATCTGATCGCGTTCGAGCGAAAGGCCCGAGGCGAGCATGTGATTGAGGCGACGGATAAGTCCCTCGCCGGTGAACCAGAGGCCGAGGCCGGCGGCAAGCAGGATCGTACAGGTGGCAAGCTCCCGCGAGCGGGGAATGTCGCCCTCCTCGCGCGCTTGCTCCAGCCTCTTGGGTGACGCTGGTTCTGTTTTTTCGAGATCACTGCCTTCGGCCATTGCCGACTCCTATGTCGCCGCCACACTGCGCTCCGGATGACGCTTTGGGGGCTAATAGGAAGGATTATTCGCGAAATAACAGAATGACTATCCCGTGAATAAGTGAGGAAACCCCCCGCTATTCAGAAGTGCGAAGCGGGGGAAGTGCGGTGTGGTAGGGACGGGCGTAGTGTGGAACTGCAGGAACTACAGCTTCAGTGCCTGCGCCCAGGCAAGCGCAGACATTTGCGCTTCGTTCACCTGGTTCGCACCGATGCACAGCGATGTCGCCATCGACTCGATGTCGGGCGAGTTCAGTTCGCACGCTTCTGCCAGTGCCAGGAACGGGCCGTAGATACCTTCACGCGACAGGAGCGCCTGGGTTACCGACTCGGACAACTGGATCTTCTCCAGCACGTCTTCCATCGGCACGCCGAGCAGCTTGTCCAGCAGCGAGAACATGCCGGCAACAAACAGATTTTCTGCCTCGTTCTTCGGCAGGAAAGTATTGCCAAGAAGCTCGGCAAATCGTCCGCGAATGACCGCTGTCTGCATCAGCACCGGCGAGTAGCCGCTGGTGGTCGATGTGGCAAGCAGCAGCGCAAGCCAGCGGTACAGCGGGGAATAGCCAAGCATCGTCACTGCATGCTTGAGCGACTGGATCTCGCAGCCGAGGCCGAAGCCGGCCGAATTAATGTAGCGCAGCAGCTTGTAGGACAGCGCCGCATCGCGCTTGAGCACGCTTTCGAGCTGTCGCACGTCTGCATTCTTGCGCACCATGTCCATCAACTGCAGGATCATGGCCTGCGCGGGGTTGAGGTCATGCGAACGGTTGCCCGGGCGCGGCGTCAGGTGCAGGTTGCCGACAAAGGAATACAGGCCGAGCTGCGCACACACATCATAGGCCTGCCAGTTTTCGACATTGCGCGCGATCATGTGCACGGAAGACTGGTTCAGGCTGCGGAACAACTGCACCTGGGTCGCGAAATCCTGCGCGTTGATCGGCACCTCGATATGCGTCACATGCTGCAGCATGCCGCGATCCAGTGTCGCGAGGTTGATGCCACGCAGCGAAATGCCATAGCCTCTTGCGCGGGCAGCACGAATCACCTCGACCGTATCAGCGTCGGACAGATCGGGCTCGCGCAATGCAAACACGGTTCCCTTCGCCGGCAGCGCCGCCAGGGCGTCATGCGTAAGGGACGCGGGTGTCACTTCCAGGAAGATGACCTGGTCACCAAGCAGCGCCGGCGCATCCTCGGCAACAAGCTGTTGCGAGACGAAACTGATCAGATCGACAACATCGTCTTCCGTTGGCGCAGATCCGATCAGCGCATTCTTTTGCCAGGACAGCTCATAGCCAAGCACCCTCTCCTGTGCGTTGACCAGCGGTTCACGGACAATGAAATTCTCTTCTTGCATGAGTTGTAATCTATAAGGCCGTCAAAAGCCGAGGCTTTCAAGCAGGTCATCCACCTGTCCCTGATTGGCGACAACGTCGACATTCCCTGCCGGATTGATTTGCGGTCCGTTCAACAAGCCGGATGGCGCCTCGCGCCGCATCTCGGACGGCGCGTAGTCGAGCAACAACTGCACCAGCTGCTGTTCGAGGCCATGGGCCAGCTCGGTCACCTTCTTGATCACCTGGCCGGTGAGATCCTGGAAATCCTGGGCCATCATGATGTTCAGCAGGTGTTGCTTGGTCAGGTTTGCGCTGCCGCCCGTCTGCTCGAGATAGACCAGCGTGCGCTCGGCCATCTGCCGGTAGTGCTGCTCGGAGAAGGATCCCTGGAGAACGGATTGCCATCCCTGCGCGATATCGCTTGCACCAGACTCGATCTCTTCCTGCAACGGGGTGGCGGTTTCCGTGGCGGTCAGCACGCGCTGCGCCGCCTGTTCCGTCATCCTTGCCACGTATTCCAGGCGGTCGCGCGCATCGGGAATATCGTTGGCCGCCTTCGCAATGAGCTGGTCAAATCCGAGTCCGCGCAAGCTGTCGTGCAGCATGCGTGTCATCTGACCGACACGCGCCAGCATTTCTTCCTGTGCGAACGATCCTTCCGGCGCATTTGCATCGGCGCGCGCCGCCGTCTGCAGCGACTGGCTCACGTCAGGCACCTGTCTTTTCGAGCTTCTCGAAGATCTTGGACAGTTTTTCGTCGAGGGTTGCCGCAGTAAATGGCTTCACCACATAACCGCTTGCGCCGGCCTGTGCTGCGGCGATGATGTTTTCCTTCTTTGCTTCAGCGGTCACCATCAGGACCGGGAGCTTGGATAGGGCCGGATCGGCACGAATTGTCTGAAGCATTGTCAGACCGTCCATCACCGGCATGTTCCAGTCGGAGATAACGAAATCGAACTGTTCGCTCCGGAGTTTGGAAAGCGCCATGGCACCGTCTTCCGCTTCATCGACATTCGTGTAGCCCAATTCCTTCAGCAGATTGCGGACGATACGACGCATTGTCGAGAAATCGTCAACCACCAGGAATTTTGTATTTGGACCCGCCATGAATTACTCCATTGATTCTGCAAACCATTATCGACATCCATTCGCGCAAACGCGAATGGCGCTCTAAGTATAATCGCTTCCGCTTCCAATTATGTACTCAAAGCGTCCTTGCGCCGTGGGTGTTACAACGAAAAGCGGCGGCATTCCGAACAGTGTGAATGTTCTGACAATGCGGCATGGCGTATCTGTGCGCCACGCCGCAGGCTATACGCGCAACGCTCTGCTACTGTTTGCTGCGAGATATCCCAGCACCATGCCGGGCAATGCATTCAGCGCGCCCACTTCATGTGTTGCGCCTACTGCAATCGCCTCGCGCGGCATGCCGAACACGACGCACGACGCCTCATCCTGCGCAAAGTTATACGCACCGGCATTCTTCATTGCCAGCATGCCGGCGGCGCCGTCCTTGCCCATGCCGGTCAGGATCACGCCGACTGCGTTCTTGCCGGCGCAACGCGCGGCCGATTCGAACAACACATCCACCGAGGGACGATGCCGGTTCACCGGCGGCCCCTGATCCAGCTGGGTGACATAGTTGGCACCGCTGCGCGCAAGCTGCAGGTGTGAATGACCCGGCGCAATGAACGCATGTCCCGGCAGCACGCGCTCGCCCCCCTCCGCTTCCTTCACTGTGATCTTGCACAGGCTGTCGAGGCGTTTAGCGAAGGACCGCGTGAAGCCTTCCGGCATGTGCTGCGTGATCAGGATGCCGGGGCAGTCCGACGGCATCTGCACCAGGAAATCCTTGATGGCTTCGGTACCGCCGGTGGAAGCGCCGATGATGATGAGCTTTTCGCTACTGGTGAGCGGATTGCGAATCAGCGGCAAACCCTCTGCCGTTGTCTTTACGGCATCGGGATGCGGGATCGTGCGCGGCCTGATGCGCGCCTTTGCCGCGGCGCGGATCTTCTCGGTGATCAGTTCGGCATACTCGAGCATGCCAGTCTGGATGGAAATCTTCGGTTTGGTCACAAAGTCAACCGCGCCGAGTTCCAGTGCACGCAAGGTGATTTCCGAGCCGCGCTCCGTCAGCGACGACACCATCACGACCGGCATCGGGCGCAGGCGCATCAGCTTCTCGAGGAAGTCGAGCCCGTCCATGCGCGGCATTTCGACGTCGAGAGTCAGCACGTCGGGATTGGTCTGCTTGATCAGCTCGCGCGCCACGATCGGATCCGGCGCCACACCGACGACTTCCATGTCCGGTTGCTGCCGGATGATCTCGCTCATCACGCTGCGGATCAGGGCCGAATCGTCAACAATCAATACTTTTGTTTTCATTACACATGCATCCCATTACTGATTACATCCTGCCCGTATTCATTCTTCCATACCCACATCGGGGGCATTTCCGCTTGCGGACGGTTTCGTGTCGACGCCACGTCACGTGAACAGTTCGACATCTCCGGCCACCGGCGACGCCTGCAACCTGCTGGCGTAATCCTGCTCGCGGTTCACCAGCGTATTGTTGTTCAGCTGGCGCAGCTTCTTGACCAGCACCTTGCCGCTGCGCGGAAAGAAATACACCTTGCGCGGATAGATATCGTTCAGGTCTTCCGCCACCACACGGATGTTCTCCGCGCGCAGATAGTCGCGGACGAACTGGGCGTTGCGCTCGCCGACATTGATGGCAATGAAGCCGCGCAGCACGTTGCCGCCGCCGAACACCTTGGCCTCCAGGTTTTCGCGCCGTGCACCGGCCTTGAGCAGATCGTTGATCAGCACTTCCATTGCATAGGTGCCGTAGCGCATGGACGCCGACACCGGACTGTCGGCATCGCCGCTGTCGGGCAGCATGAAATGGTTCATGCCGCCGATACCGGAAACACGATCGCGGATACAGGCCGACACGCATGAGCCGAGCACCGTCACGATCATCATGTCCTTGCAAGTGAAGTAATACTCGCCAGGAAGTATCTTGGCGGCGTCGCAATCGAACGTCCTGTCGTAATAGACATTGGTTGCAAAATGCTCTTCGATTCCGTAGCTCATAAGTTAAATCTCGGTCTTTCGTGCATCGGCACGCGGCGCCACGGCATGACCCGGACTCAATTCGTAGACTGTCTTTCCCCTGAGCTTGAATGCATTCGAGACGTAGAGGAAATTCTCTGAATGGCCTGCAAACAGCAGCGCGTCCGGCTTCATGAGTGGCGCAAAGCGAGACAGGATTTTACCCTGCGTCGGTTTGTCAAAATAGATCATGACATTGCGGCAGAAGATGGCATCGAACGGGCCGGAGATCGGCCAGTCGTTGGACAGCAAGTTCAGTTGCTTGAACGTCACCATCTGGCGCAGCTCCGGGCGCACCCTGACCAGTCCTTCCTGTGCGCCCTTCCCTTTCAGGAAAAATCGCTTGGCGCGTTCGGGCGACATTCTCTCCAGGCGATCGATCGGATAAATGCCATTCGCTCCCGTGGCCAGCACATTGGTATCGATGTCTGTCGCAATCACATGAGACTGCGATGCGAGCGGCCCAAGTGTCTCGCACAGCGTCATTGCGATGGAGTACGGTTCCTCACCGGTCGAGCTTGCGGAGCACCACACGGTAACGGGCTCCTTCCTGCCCCGCACATGGTCCGCGAGGATCGGGAAGTGGTGCGCCTCACGGAAGAAGGACGTCAGGTTGGTGGTCAGCGCATTGGTGAACGACTCCCACTCCGCATTGTCATGCCGGCTTTCCAGCGCATCCAGGTATGACTGGAATGAGCGGATGCCGGTGGCCCGCAAGCGGCGGGCGAGACGGCTGTACACCATTTCCTGCTTGCTCTCCGCGAGCGCGATCCCCGCCCGCTGGTGAATCAACGCACGCACTCTTTCGAAGTCGCGAGACGTGAACTCGAATTCCTTCGTCGTGTCACTCTTGTTCTGTCGTACTGAATTCACCACTGAAACTTCTTTCTTGTTACGAATCGAATCTGATAATCATCTGACCGTTGCAGCCCGCGCACTGGACTTGTAGCCGATCCGGAAGCCACCCCAATGCCGGCCATTCACATAGATCGGGACCGACAGGTCGTGCATCACTTCGCCGGTGTCGCGCTTGTATGTCTGCAGCAGGAACGGTTTGGTGTTCGAGCCGCAGCGCGCACCGGTACGGTCATTGAAGATCCGCTTCGTGCGGTTGTTGACGAGGTCGGTCTCGTAGTCCCCGGTCAGCGGACGGGAGAACTTCTTGTTATGGGTCGGGAAGTAGCCGTTGTTGTCGACTGCCCCCGCATAAGCGAGCTGCGGCATGGACCCAAGGATCGGCTCCTGGATGTCCGGCAGCACACGGTCGCAAAAACCATCGAACGCTGTCGTGTGTTTTTGCGGGTTGGTATTCGGGATCGGCGTGTAGTTGCGGTCGAACAGTGCAGCTTCGCTGATCTGGCCGCTCGCGATGGCTTGCTCGAACGCCTTGCCCACTTCCCGCGCGCTCTGCTCCGCCAGCGAACGGATTGCGTCGTGCGACGTGCTTGCACCCGATTCCGCCAGCGCTTCGAACAGGCGCTCTCCGCGCTCGGACAGCGCCATGGCCGACGAAGCCGCCCGCGGCAACTCGTCCTCCGTCACCAGCATGCCATCCCGGATCCGCAGAATCGCTGCAGCAATGCGTTGCGACGTCTCGACGTGCTGGCGCGACGCCGTTGCGATCTGCTGGATCTCGTTCTCGGAAACACCTGACGATTGCTCGATGTTGCCCAGATAGCTGTGCACCCGCTCGACGTTTTGTGCCGCTTCCATCACCTTGTCGGTGAGCGCCGCCATGCCGGCAGCCGCGCGCTCGGCTTCCTCATTGATCTCGCGCACCATGGCGCCAATATCGTCCGTAGCGGACTTGGTGCGTTGCGCAAGCTGTCTCACTTCGCCCGCAACAACCGCGAAGCCGCGCCCATGCTCGCCAGCGCGGGCGGCCTCGATCGCCGCATTCAATGCCAGCAGATTGGTGCGCGCTGCGATCTCGTTGATGACTTCGGTAATGACATGGATGCGGCGCGAGCGCTCCTGCAGCTTGCTCATCATTGCGGAAGCCGCCTGCGCATCCTGGCGTGCGTTGCTGATCTGCCGCAGCCCCTGATCCACCTCGGCGCGGCCGGCAACGCTTTCGCTGCGCACGTCGGCTGCCACGGTCGACGCCCGCTCCGCATTGGCAGCCATCTTCTCGGTGGCCTGCGCAGTGTGCCTTGCCTTTTCAGCAATCTGCTCGGTCGTATGCAGGTCGCGATCGACCTTCTTCTTGATGGAGTCGACGAAGTAGGAAGTCTCCGCTGCGCCGATCATGATGTGGTCGACCTCGCCCTCGATCTGGGCCATGATCTTCTTGCTGCCCGCATCCGCATTGCGGCTGGTGGCTAGTGCGATCGCGGCAGCCACGACAGCAGCAATGGCAGCCGGCATGATTGCCAGCGTGGCGTCTATTGCCCAGCCGACCACGGCCGCCGCCAGCGTGCCGGCAGCAGCAGCCATGATCGCCAATGCAATGAATCGACCTGTTTTCCGCTTGATTGCCGTCATACGCCTCTCCGGTGTCGAGATACCTCATCACGTGCAGCAACTGCGATGTGCTGCACGCTTTGCTGCATGACTTGCGCTGCTGCGGTGCGAGGTGTCTTACCGTTATCGGCACGGTACCGGCACAACTTCAGACAGATTCCTGTTTTGCGCTCTCGCCGGCGTGGGCAGCCGGCCTCGCTGGATTCGCAAGAGACGGCCATCTGCAAGGCGGTTCGGCGCCTGCTTGCCTTACGCAGCGTGTCGTCTGCATCGGCGCGTCTCGCGATCGGCATGCTGTCAGGCGTTCTCAGGAGGTTGGGGAAAGCGATGGCGCTCTCATTGGCACCGCTGAGGATGCCAACAAGCTTGCGTGAGTTTGACCGCACGCCTTTGCTGCGACGCGCGTCCTGACGGTTCATAGATCCCTCTCCAAACTCGCGCTTTCCTGTCCCGCTCAGATGTGTTCCTTTATCCGAGCTCCGCCACTAACTAAAACCTCCAATTATCTTACCCGCAAGCAATAACTCAAGCCATCTCAGAATGAATTTGTGAATTGAATCCGACAGGCTTGCATAAACTTGATGTAAGTCAAGCCATCACTTCGATACAAAACCGTTAAGGCTACGCTGAACAAGTTCACGCGCGCCATCGCGGCACCTGTGCAGCGTAGCCTTAAAACTCGTCCCAATCGTCGTGTCCACCATGTGCCGGTTTTGTCCTTTCGGCCACGGGCCCCGATAACGAGGCGGCAACCGGCATGACGCGCTGCCGGCCGGCTGAAATCGGTTTCGCTGCCTCTGTGCGCGGCGTGACCGGGGCCTTGACGGCAGACACGGCGATACCGCTCGCCGCCCTCAGCCTGAATACGGCAACGGCATTCGCCAGCGCCGCCGCCTGGTTCTGCATGCTTTGCGCGGCAGCTGCTGCCTGTTCGACCAGCGCAGCGTTCTGCTGCGTGATGTCGTCCATCTGGGTAATCGCCTGGTTGACCTGCTCGATGCCGGCGCTCTGCTCCTGGCTGGCCGCCGAGATCTCGCTCATGATGTCGGCCACATGCTTGACCGAGGTGACGATCTCATTCATCGTCTTGCCCGCCTGATCCACCAGCTTGCTGCCTACATCGACCTTCTCGACCGAATCGTGGATCAGCGCCTTGATTTCCTTGGCCGCCGCTGCCGAACGCTGGGCCAGGTTGCGCACTTCGGCCGCCACCACCGCAAAGCCGCGCCCCTGTTCTCCGGCACGTGCCGCTTCGACTGCGGCATTCAGCGCGAGGATATTGGTCTGGAACGCGATGCCGTCGATGACGCCGATGATGTCGACAATCTTGCGCGAGCTTTCCTTGATAGATCCCATCGTGTCGACCACCTGTCCGACCACCTCGCCACCGCGCAGTGCGACGTCGGATGCCGACACCACCAGCTGGTTTGCCTGGCGCGCGTTTTCGGCGTTCTGCTTCACCGTCGAGGTCAGCTCCTCCATCGAGGATGCGGTTTCTTCCAGCGAGCTCGCCTGCGCTTCGGTGCGGGATGACAGGTCGGCATTACCCGAGGCGATTTCCCGGGAAGCGACAGTGATCGTCTCGGTACCGGCCCTCACCTGCCCTACGGTATTGGCAAGGCTTTCGTTCATGAGCTTCAGTGCAGAAAGCAGCTGGCCGGTCTCGTCTTTGGACCTAACCTCGATGTTGCTGGTCAAGTCGCCTTCGGCAACGCTGCGCGCAAAGCGGACAGCTTTCTCCAGCGGCCTGGAAATGGCACGGATCAGCCACATGCCGATCAGTGCCGCCAGCAGCACGCCGCCGGCAATGGCCACGATGGAGAGATTGCGGACAGTGACGTAAAGCTCCTGCGTCTTCTCGTACCCGTTTTTCGCGATGTCGGCCTGGATCTTGATGAGGGCATTGAAATGTCCCTGGAACACCGCATAGTGCTGGCTCATCGGCCCTTGCATGAGCTCCATCGCCATCTGCACGTTCGCCGAGCGCAGCGCCTCCACGGTCGGCTTCAGGCCTTCAGCGACGTACTTGTTGCGGCTCTCGACGGCTTTCTCCGCAATCGCCTTCTCCTCCGGCGTATGCGGCATGGCCATGAACTCGTTCCAGATGCGGGTAATTTCCGCAGCGCGGCCGTCGACTTCCTCCATCCGCTTGTTGACGACCGAAGGGTCGCCATTCATCGATTCCGCGACCACCATCCGGTTCTCTGCCATCAGCTGAAGGATCACATTCAGCCGCTCGATCGGCAGCAGGCGCTCCTCGTAGATCGACTTCAGAGAATCGTTTGCGTTGCTGAGGCTGGATATCGTGATGACCCCGCTTCCGATCAACAGCAACGACAGAAAGCTGATTACGAAGACCAGACGCGACTTGATCGTCAAGTTCTTGAACATTGTCCCTACCCTCCCGTTGGTATGAAGCCCGGCTGGTACGTTGCCGCCGGTGTCTTCATCATTCATGCAAGTGCTTCTTCTTGTGCTTCCTTTCCTTCAACCACGTGCCGCGTAAATCGACTTCTCTTCTTATGCCGCGATCTTGTCGATCAAACCCATCTCCGCACTGGACATCAGCTTGTCGATATCCACAAGGATCAGCATGCGCTGGTCAATCGTGCCCAGGCCGATGAGGTAATCGGTATTCAGTGCAGTGCCCATTTCCGGCGCGGGTTTGATCTGTTCCGGGGTCAGCGTGGTTACGTCCGACACGCTGTCGACGACCATGCCGACGACACGCCCGGCCACGTTCAGGATGATCACAACCGTGAACTGGTCATAGGTCGGCTCGCCCAGCTGGAACTTGATGCGCATGTCCACAATCGGCACGATGATGCCGCGCAGGTTGACGACGCCCTTGATGAAGTCCGGCGCATTGGCGATGCGCGTGACCGTCTCGTAGCCGCGGATTTCCTGCACTTTCAGGATGTCGATGCCGTATTCTTCCCTGCCCAGCGTAAAGGCGAGGAATTCCTTGCCGGCGATATCACGATCGGATTTCTCACCGGTGATGGCGGCGTTGATTTGTGCTGTTTGTGTCATGGCGTTTGTCCTTCTCAGGAAAAAATGGATTCATCATTATTGAGCTGTCGGCTCGACCGCAACAAGGCTGCGACGTCGATAATGAGCGACACGCCACCATCGCCGAGAATGGTGGCGCCGGAAATTCCCGCAACCTTGCGGTAGTTCGATTCGAGGTTCTTGACCACGACCTGCTGCTGGCCGACGAGGTCATCGATAAACAGCGCTGCCTTCCGACCGTCCGATTCAAGGATCACCACGATGCCTTCCGAGGGATCGGTAAAGCGCGGCTCGATGTCGAACATCTGGTACAGCGGAATGAGCGGCAAATAGTCGCCGCGCACCTTGATGACGCGGCCCTGGCCCGTGATTTCCTTCACGTCTTCCGGTGCGGGCTGCAGCGATTCCACCACATAGCCTAGCGGCAGGATGTAGATTTCTTCGCCGACCTTGATTGACATGCCGTCGAGGATGGCCAGTGTCAGCGGCAGCGAGATCGAAATGGTGGTACCGAATCCCTTGGCCGAGCGAATATCGACCACGCCGCCCATCGCGCTGATATTGCGCTTGACGACATCCATGCCAACGCCGCGTCCGGATACGTCGGTGACGATCTCGGCAGTGGAGAATCCCGGCGCGAAAATCAGTTGCCACACGTCTGCGTCAGGCATGTTGTCGGTGACAGCCAGGCCCTGTGACTTCGCCTTGGCAAGGATCTTTTCGCGATTGAGCCCGCCGCCATCGTCTGTGACCTCGATCACGATATTGCCGCCCTGATGCGCGGCAGACAGCGACAGCTTGCCGACTTCGCTCTTGCCCGCTGCCTTGCGCACCTCCGGCATTTCGATGCCGTGGTCGATACTGTTGCGCACCAGATGAGTCAGCGGATCGACGATTCGTTCGATCAGGCCTTTATCCAGTTCCGTGGCAGCGCCGTGGGTCACGAATTCAATGCGCTTGCCTAGCTTGCCGGCGAGGTCGCGCACCATGCGCGGGAAGCGCGAGAACACGTAGTCCATCGGCATCATGCGGATCGACATCACCGCTTCCTGCAAATCGCGCGTATTGCGTGTCAGCTGGCTGACGCTGTTCAACAGGCGCTCGTGCAGCATCGGGTCGAGCGTGCTGGTCCGCTGCTCGATCATTGCCTGCGTGATGACCAGTTCACCGACGAGGTTGATGAGCTGGTCGACTTTCTCAATGCCGACACGGATCGATGTCGTCTCGGCGTTGTGCGCCACCTTTTCGGCTTCACGCCGGGCTGCCGCCTTTTTCTCGGAAGCCGGCGCGTTCGACTCATCGTGTACTGACGTTGCTGCAGGTGCAACCGGCTGCGCAGGAACTGGACTGGCCTCTGCGTCCTTTGCTGCCTCCTTCGCTGCGCGCATTGCCGGAGTCTCGAAGTTGTCGAAGAAGCCGTATCCCTGCGCCGCTTCCTGCGCCGACTTCTCGGCAGCAGCCTTTTCTGCTTCGGTCTGGCCCGTCGGTTCGAAGCCCTCGAAGAAGCCATAGCCCTGCGCATGCTCCTGCGCGGCTTTCGCTTCCGCAGCGCTCATTGCGCGCGGCGCGGCTTGCTCGGTAATCTTCAGGTCCTTGGTGTCGACGATGAACGAGCAGATGGCAACGATGTCGTCCACGTTGGTATCGCCGGCGAGATCGAATGCAACGCGGCCGTCATCCAGCGGTGTCTTGGCGATCTGCCCCAGCAGACCGAGTTCGGCCATCAGGGCCTCGACGTCACGCTCTGGCAGTTTTGGCAATTCGATATGAAACCGGTGCGCACCTCCAGCGGCGGCAGTTGCAGGATCCTGCGCTGGCGGATTGACTTCCAGTGATGCGACAGGAGCCGGCGTCGGCGTTGCGCCGTTTGACAGCGCTTCAAGCATCATGCGGGCATTGCTCACCGCATCCTGGTCGACCGGCGTATTCAGGCGATGACCGTCAAGCTGCATCTTGAGCACGTCCTTGGCAGCCAGGAAGGCATCGACATGCTCCGACGACAAGGACATTTCGCCCTTGCGGATCTTGTCGAGCAAGGACTCGAGCACATGGGTCACCTCGGTCAGGTCGGTCAGGCCGAAAGTGCCCGCGCCGCCCTTGATGGAATGTGCAGCGCGGAAGATCGCGTTGAGATCCTCCGGGTCGGGCGAGGATACGTCGATCGCGAGGAGCAGCTTTTCCATCTCGGCGAGGAGTTCTTCGGTCTCGTCAAAGAACACCTGGAAGAACTGGCTCATGTCAATGGTCATTATCGGTCTCCGTCATCTACGCTTTACTTGGTTCTTCAGATATCGCAGCCGCTGCGAGGTGCCGGCTGCGGTCCGCATCAGCCAATGACTTTTCGCACCACTTCCGTCAAGCGTTGCGGATCGAACGGCTTTACCAGCCAGCCATTGGCGCCGGCAGCACGTCCCTTCGATTTCATTTCGTCGCTCGATTCGGTGGTCAGCATCAGGATCGGCACCTTCTGATAGGTGGGCAAGCCACGCAGGGAGCGGATCAGCGTCAGCCCGTCCATGCGCGGCATGTTCTGGTCGGTCAGCACAAGATCGAATATCTGTGTCTTCGCCTTTTCCAGGCCGTCCTGTCCGTCCACCGCCTCAGTCACCTGATAGCCGGCCGCCCGCAAGCTGAACACCACCATCTGGCGCAGCGATCCGGAATCGTCTACTGCCAATATCGTTTTTGCCATCTCTGTCACTCCTGCTAGTCTCTTGTTTGCGGCCGGGCCGCGCTTGCCTGTTGTCCGGTACCCGTTAAAACAGCTCGATGTCGCCGCTTTCCATGTGCGTCTGACAGACGGCTTTCCATAATGCGTTTTCGAGCCTGGCGCTTTGCTCTTCCAGCACCGTGTTGATGCTGTTAAGCGTCTCCACAATTTCTTCCGCACTGCCTTCAGGTATGCCTGAACTGCCGGAGCCCACGCCGTCGAGCACCTCGCGCAGGCCGGTGACCCGCTTGACGGTGCGACCGATCAGCTGGTTGGTCATATCCTGAAACTGCAGTCCGGTGACAGCCGCGTTGACGTGCTGTCCGATCTCGGCCTGCTTGGCCCTCAGCTTTTCTGCAATCTCCGGGGACGGCGCTGCACCGGCAAGCAGCAGATCGATTTCCTGCTGCTGCGCCGTGACAGCTTCGTGAATTGCCATGAAACTTGCACCCAGCTTTTCAATGGCCTCGCCGAGCAGAATGCTGGTCTGCATCAGGTCGGTCTCCACTTCGGTCAGGTGCTGGGTTCCGTGGCCCGACAAATTGGATAGCAGGTCCTTCACCTGAGATCCCAGCAGTTTTTCTCTTGTCATGAAAATTCCCTGTCCTGCACGACGATTCGCACCAACCGCGAACCACGAGTACCGCTATCAGTTTGCACCGGCACTGATCAACTCCGGAGTAGCTTGTGCACCGTCCGTGACTTCAATCGTGCCGCCATCCCTGGAAGCGTTTTCTTCCGCTTTCTTGTTCATCACGATGATGCTGATCCGCCTGTTGATCGGATTGAACGGATCGCTCTTGTCGAACAAGACAGCCGATGACAATCCAACCACGCGCAGAACCTTTGCTTCCCCCATGCCGCCGGCAATCAGTGCGCGCCGCGATGCATTCGCGCGGTCAGCAGACAGCTCCCAGTTGCTGTAGCCTTTTTCGCCGCTTGCATAAGGTGTGGCATCGGTGTGACCCGACAGGCTGATCCGGTTCGGCACGTCATTCAATGCCTGTCCGATTTCAAACAGGATTTCACGGGTATAGGGCTGCAGCTCCGCGCTGGCGAGGGCGAACATGGGGCGGTTCTTTTCGTCGACGATCTGGATGCGCAAGCCTTCCGATGTGATATCGAGCAGGAGCTGGCTTTTGAACTGCTTCAGCAATGGCCGGGAATCGATCGCCGCCTCGATGCGCGCCTTCAGCGCACGCAGCCGAGCGCGCTCGGCACGCTCCAGCTCCGCTTCGGCTTGCCGCAAGTTACCTGGTGCGAGCGTGTAGGTCTTGCTGTTGTCCGGATCGTCAGTGCGCCGGACCTGGCCTTCCTTGCGGGTAAGGTCCTTGCCGCCGCCCTTGACCAGGCTGGAACTGTCGCCGGCGCCGCTGCCGCCGGACATTGCAACCTTGAGGGGTGTATTGAAGTAATCGGAGATACCTTGCAGGTCGCCCTTGGAGGTGGAGCCAAGCAGCCACATCAGGAGGAAGAACGCCATCATCGCGGTGACGAAGTCGGCATACGCGATTTTCCATGCGCCGCCATGGTGGCCGCCGCCACCCTTCTTGACTCGCTTTACGATAATGGGACGTAGCCCTTCGTCGGCCATGTTGCTCTTCCGCTCTTAAATGACTGGACGATTACTTCGACTTGGATGCCTTGATGTGCTCTTCCAGTTCGCTGAACGACGGACGCTCCGTGGAGAACAGTACCTTGCGGCCGAATTCGACAGCGAGTGCAGGGGCATAGCCGTTCAGGCTCGCCAGCAACGTCACCTTCACGCACTGGAACATCTTTGAGGATTCATGCAGCTTCTGCTCCAGCAGGCTGGAGAGCGGTCCGACGAAACCGTATGCGAGCAGAATGCCAAGGAAAGTACCGACCAGCGCGTGCGCGATCAGGATGCCAAGCTCCGCCGGCGGCAGGCCGACCGAACCCATGGTGTGCACCACGCCCATCACCGCAGCCACGATGCCGAAGGCCGGCATGGCATCGCCTACCTTGGCAATGCAGTGGACCGGGATCTCGCCTTCCGCATGATGCGTATCGATCTCGTTGTCCATCAGGTTTTCGATCTGGAACGCGTCCATGTTCCCCGACACCATCAGGCGCAGGTAGTCCGTCATGAATTCGATAATGTGGTGGTCGGCGAGGATGCCCGGGTACTTGGCGAAAATGGGGCTTTCGTTCGGACTGTCGATGTCGCCTTCGATCGACATCAGGCCTTCCTTGCGGACCTTGGTCAGGATCTCGAACAGCAAGGTCATCAGCTCCATGTACAAGGCCTTGGTGTAGCGTGAGCCCTTGAACAGGGACGGCAAGGCCTTCAGCGTGGCCTTGATCGCCTTGCCATTGTTGCCGACGAAGAAAGCACCCACTGCGGCGCCGCCGATCATCAACAGCTCCAGCGGCTGGAACAGGGACGCAAGATGCCCGCCGGCCAATGCAAATCCGCCAAAGACAGAAGCGACGACGATGATATATCCAGCAATGACTAGCAAGACAGCAGCTCCGGTATAAAAATTATTGCTCGTGGTCAACCATTGTGCCAATTCGCCGCGCGGATCACAACCTGTATGTTTTACGCAGCTGAGCGAGCTCCTGGCCAGTACATGCCCATCAAGAGAGATAACGACGCTGATGCAGAAAACTTGAACAGAGAGACAGCACGCGGCGAATGAGGCATGCAATGCAATAGTTCACAGTGTCCATCCATAAAGAAAAGGACCTTCCACCTCTGGCTGTATCGCGATCTGCGGCTCGGCTCCCGGGATGACAAATTCATAACTGAGCAACAGCGTACCGGGCCGCATCTCCGCCCTCGCCTTCTCCCATAGCGCAGGCATCGCCGCCGGCGAGAGGTAGGCGAAGATGACGTCGTAGTCGGCGAAATCCAGCCGGCGATAATCCCCGCGAAGAAAGGTGGCACCACCGCATGAATGCTGTCCCGTGCGGGCGCGCAGCAAACTCACGAGCCAAGGCAGCGGCGCAACCTCGATGCCGGCAAAGATGCCGTCCGGGCGCTTTGCCGACAGATCCAGCACCAGGCCGCCAAGTCCGCTGCCGACATCCATGAAGCGCACGGGCCGGCCGGAAGGCAGCAGTTTCGCAACGGCGTCCCATGTGGCGCGGTTGGATGGATAGAACGGCACCTGTGTGCGAAACGTCGTCCAGTACAACACCAGCAAGGCGATAAACGTCAGCAGGAAGATCCAGGACGGCAGGCCCACTGCGAGCAGCAAGATCAGCGCGACGGGAAACAGGAAATGGATGGGAATCCACCACGCAGCCATCCTGCGCAAGCTCGCCAGGAGCGCAGCGATGCCTCCCTGCAGGAGCGCAGCGACAGCGACCGTCAGCTGCCACTCTGTCAACACGGACAAGCCAGTCGCAATCAGCCAGACCAGTGCAAACGAAAGCAACTGGATCAGCAATGCCTCAACGGCGGGAATGCGGAGGGAGGAATGATGCGGAGAGGCGCCCGCGCCAGGGCGAGCGCTTTTCATGGAAGAGCGGCCTGCTGCTGATGAAGGGATCAGGCCGGGCTGGACACAGGAAGCGACGCGACAGCCGTTTCCTCTTTCAGCTTCTTCGTCTTGCCTGCGCGCGAAGGCATATGGCACAGGCCGCAGATGTAGTCATCATGCAGGTCCAGCCGATGCACGACGAAATCGCCACCGCATTTGCTGCAGCACGCGGTTTCCAGCATCTTGCTTTCGAAGAAACGCACCAGCGTCCAGGCACGGGTCAGGGACAGGACCGGCTCGCCGCTCGGATCAGGCTCGACCTGTTCCAGATACAGCTTGTAGGCCTTCATGACCGCTTCAATACCCGAAATCTGGGCATGCTCGACCAGATATTTGTGGATATTGATGAAAAGGGACGAATGGATGTTCGGCTGCCAGGTGATGAACCAGTCCGTTGAAAACGGCAGCATGCCTTTCGGCGGCGACACACCCTTGAGTTCCTTATACAGCTTCAGCAGGCGTTCGCGGGACAGGCTTGTTTCCGATTCCAGCAACTGCAGGCGCGCACCAAGGTTGATGAGCTCGATGGCAAGCTGGATTTCCTGTGCTTCCGTGACCACGCTTTTCTTGGACATCTTTAACTCCGTCTTGTCCCGAACCAACCTGCTTAGGAGATTTCCTCGATCGACTGGCCCGCCATCAGAATGGCAGCATGCGAATGCGCCAGTTCGCGGTCCTTGCTATGGCCGGTCAACATACCGAGGATCGCACCATCATCAAAGCGGAAGCGCGCAAGCATCATGTTGGTGCTGGCGAGCTTCAAAATCTGTGCATTATTGAGGCCATCAAGGAGATCGGCGATTTCATTGCTGATCCCGAGGCGAAAGATTGCGGTGGCCTTGTCGGAACGAATCATCTGCTGCGCAAGCATCAAGTAGCTCAAGTTAGCATCACGAATTTCAGCCAATATGTCCTTCGTGTTCATGGTTCATCCCCTTGTCTCGTAGAAACTGTTGCCTACAGGCATCTCAGTGAGACCGATTCTGACCTCGAAACAACTTGAGGAAAATAGGATATGAACTGTATTTTCCGACAGACATAGCGCAACAAGGCCTGTAGGAATCCGTCCTACAAAGCCTGAATACATTTCTTCCCGCGCCTCCCACATTGCGCGAAAGTGGCTTGGGGCTTGGACCCGCAGTCAATTCCGCTGACTGGCCATTTTCCCTTTGCCGTGGGATTTCTCTAAAAATCTTGTTTTTGTTTTATGCGTTTTTGTTTGCAAAAAGTGTTTGCAATAAATGGCTTTCGCCGGGTTATCCAACACATTTCGTCATACGGCTGAGTTGTATAACGGCCGCATCGCTCGAAACTTTAGGGTTGACCATCAAAATTTCTTCAATTTTTTCAGGGCGAACCACAGCTGTTTTGGTTAACGGCAGCGAAATTGCAGGATTTAGGGTTGAGACAAAAAATTTTTATTAGTTTTCTGGTCGTGGCCTGTCGCTTGCAGGCAGGACTGGTGAGAGTGTGTTGAGACTTGCCAAATTGATAACCTACGCCTCTGCGACGTCCCTTCAGGCCCGGAGCGCAATCTCACCACTCGACACACCAGCGTCGATGACAATGCTGCACCAATTGCAACGCGCTCCGGACCGCGGCTCAGGAGAAACTCAAGCGGCGCTTGATGCCGTGACGGCTTCAGGATGAGCAGGTGCGATCGGTATTGTTTTCTTCGCACGCGGCTTCTTCGGTACCGCTACCGGAATCGCAACACTTGTGGCGCTCTTCCGGCTCGCTTTCGGCAACGACTTCTTCACGCCGGTTTTCTCCACGGTCACCGCCCTCTTCCTGGAAGACGCCTCCCTTCCCAAGAGCGCATTGACGGATTTGTTCAGCTCCTCGATCTGCCTGGTCAGCGCATGGATATCGTTCTGCGATGGGAAACCCAAGCCCTTCAGTGAGCGCGACACGCGATCTTCAAAGGCAGAACCCAGCTTTTCCCAAGAATCGGCAGCCTGCTTGCCGAGGTTGTCTGCCAGCCGCGCGACTGAAAGCGCGACGCCTGAGAATTTCTCCCCCGCCATATGCTGGGTGCGGTGCTGCACTTCGGCGCCGTCCTTCACCAGCTTCGCAAATGCGTCGCCGCCTTCGCGCTGCGCCCTGACCAGCGCGCCTAGCCCAGCCTGCCATATCTGCTGCGCCGAGTTGCGAACGGTGCTAGCCAACTGAGCATCACTTGCGTCTGCCACTGCTTTCATTCTTTTAACCATGTTTATGCTTACCTCCATCAGTTGATTCACATTGAAAATGCCTGGCATCAGGCGGCGGGTGCTGCAGATGTGTCGGACTGGTTTGCGGCGCCGGCGTGTTCTTCTTCTTCCTTCACCACGCGCCGCAGAATCTTGCCGATATTGGATTTGGGAAGCGCCTGATCGCGGAATACAACGTACTTCGGCACCTTGTATGCCGTCAGGTTCTGCTTGCAGTGCTCGAGCAGCGCGTCGGCCGTCAACGTCGGGTCCTTGCACACAACGACGATCTTCACCGCCTGGTCCGAGTGCTCGTCGGCGATGCCGATGGCCGCAGCTTCCAGTACGCCGGGATGCATCACGACCACGTCCTCCACCTCATTGGGAAATACCTTGAAGCCGGACACGACGATCACATCCTTCTTGCGGTCGACCAACTTGACGTAGCCGCGCTCGTCCATGCATCCCATGTCCCCGGTGCGCAGCCAGCCGCCACGTTCAAATACATGGGCGGTCTCGTCCGGCCGGTTCCAGTAACCCTTCATCACCTGCGGTCCACGGATGCAGATCTCGCCAAGTGCGCCGATAGCCAGTTCATTGCCATCGTCATCCAGGATCGCCACCTCTGTGGAGGGGACCGGCAGGCCGATCATGCCAGTGTACTCATCGATATCCAGTGGATTGGCGCAAACAATCGGCGAGGTCTCGGTCAGGCCGTAGCCCTCGATAATCGGTACACCGAATATCTCGTGCCAGCGTTTTGCCACGGCACGCTGCACTGCCATACCGCCTGCGACCACCACCTTCACATCCGAGGCATCGACCTCCTCGATGCCCGGCGCATTCAGCAATGCATTGAACAGCGTGTTCACGCCGATAAGTGCACTGAACTTCGTGTGCTTGAGCTCCTTGATGAAAGCAGGGATGTCGCGCGGATTGGTGATCAGCACGTTGTTGGCGCCGAGCTTGAAGTAAGTCAGCATCGCCGTCAGCGCAAATACATGATAGAGCGGCAGCGGAATGATGCTGGTCTCCTCCCCGGGAATAAGCACCCCCTTCACCCATGCCTCGGTTTGCAGCAGGTTCGCGACCATGTTGCCGTGCGTGAGAATTGCTCCCTTCGGCACACCGGTCGTTCCTCCTGTGTACTGCAGGAAGGCCGTGTCTTCGCGCTGCAGCGGAATGTCCTCCAACACCATGTCCGCGCCATGCTTGACCACGTCATGGAAAGAGATCGCGCCGTCGATATGCCACTCCGGCACCATGTGCTTGACATGCTTGACGACGAAATTCGCAATCTGTGCTTTCGGGAAGTGCAGCAGATCGCCAAGCCGCGTCGTGATCACATGGCGCACCGAACTGTTCGGCAACACCTCCTGCACCGTATGCGCAAAATTGTCCAGTACGACAATTGCGACTGCGCCGGAGTCCACAAGCTGGTGCTGCAACTCGCGCGCGGTGTAGAGCGGATTGGTATTGACCACGATGCAACCGGCCCGCAATGCGCCGAACAGTGCCACCGGGTATTGCAGCAGGTTGGGCATCATGATCGCAATGCGATCGCCCTTGGCCAGCCCCAGAACCTTTTGCAGATAGGCTGCGAAAGCATGCGACAGCTCATCCAGTTGCCTGTACGTGACAGATGCACCCAGGTTGGTAAACGCCGGCAGATCCTTAAATTGCCTGCACGTCTGCTCTAGGACTGCCTTCAGCGAAGAGAACTGTTCCAGATCGACTTCCGCAGGCACATTCGATGGATAACTCTGAAGCCATGGTTTCTGCATGATGGACCTCGCTGTATGAACTAATGCATGTAGTGGCATGTAGTGCAGCCCTGTACAGCGTTCGGGCCGCCGCTCGAGAAAGACGATGCGCCGAGGGGGGCATGTCAGTTTTGCGATACGTCAGAACATGCCCTCAATCGACGTAGGCGATCACACCTAAATGAAACCTGCTTTTCACCCCACAGCGACGGCATCGCCGGTATCGACTTGAGGCAACTCGCCAGGCCATGGCATGAGCAGTGATTGCAACAGCAAGGTTTCAAATTCATTGCGGAAGCGCTGCACGATCACACCCGGATCAGGCACGCGCTTCACATCGCTGACGATGCCGAAATCGATCTTCCCGCCGTAGCTGAGAATGCTGATGCCCAAGCCAATGCCGCCTGATTGCGGCACCCAGAAGACCTGGCGCGTGATGCGTGCGCCGGCGATGTAACGCGGCTCCGGCGTGCCACGCACGTTGGTGATCACCGCGCTGGCATTGGCAGCGAGCGACTCCAGCACTCTTTCCTTGAGCGCTTTCGGAAGCAGCCCCATGCCTGCGAGAATGCCGAGTGCAACCAATGGCTGCTGAGAATGTTTCAGCGCTGCCATGCGCGTCTTCACTTCATACAGTCGCTCGAAGGGGTGCGCGATACCGATCGGCAAGCTCAGGAACACAAGGCCGAACCGGTTGCCAAGCTCGGTGATGGGCCCCGGCGGCCGCAGGTTCACCGGCACCAGCGCACGCACGTCACAGCCTTCTACTGCGTCGCCCTGCTCGATCAGATAGGAGCGCAAGGCTCCGGTGACACAGGCAAGCAACACGTCATTGACCGAGCAGCCCAGTGCCTCCGCCAGCGCCTTCACTTCAAACAGCGGCAGCGGCTCTGCCCACGCAGCCCGTTTCATCACCCCAAGATGTCCCTTCAAGCGCGTATGCGAGTCCGGCGTCATGCCCGCAATGAATGCCGCTTCATATGCCAGGTCCACGCCTGTCCTTCCGCATTCGATTGCCTGCTCGGGCTGCGCCAGCCACTCCCGTCCGGTATCGATGACCGCAAGCATGGAGCGCACGGCATCTCCTACTGCCTCTGTCACCGGTCCCAGCATCCTCTCCCACGCGCTGCGGTGAGTTTCCGTTCCACCGATATCTTCGACAGGAGGATGCGGTTTGTGCGGATCAATATCGGTAAGGGAACCCACGACATGGGTCAGCGCAAAACCGTCGCCATAGCAATGATGGATGCGCAGCACGAGCGTGCTGCCTCCGCTGTTGTCATCAATCAGATGGAACTGCCACATCGGCTTGCTGGGATCGAGCGGCGTGCTGATCAAATCGCTCACCACCTCTTCCAGCCCATTGCCATTCGCCAAATGCGGTATGGCGATCCTGCGCACGTGCCAGTCGAGGTTGAAATCGGGATCGTCTTCCCAATACGCACCGACGGCTTCCTCCACCACACGCTGACGAAAGCGGTGAAAGCACAGCAGGCGCGTTCTGACGACCTCGCGCAGCCGCTCCAGGTCTACCTCACGGTCCAACATCATCATGCCGCATATGATCATGAGGTTGGTCGGGCGGTCCATGCGCAACCAGGCCGTATCAACGCTCGATAGTGGTTCCCTCTCCGTCATCAGAAGTGCACTCCCCGTAGCAGGTGCTGCATTGCCTTCTGCTCGCCGGAAACAGCATGCACGTCCTTGCCATGTTCCGCGCCGGCAGCCTCCTCCGAATCAGGGAACATGCGGAACGCCGTATTCAGCACAATCTGCGCGAGATGCGGCGTCATCGTATGCATGCCCTGCCCCGCTATTCCTACTCGCGTTGCAATGCGTACCGGCTTGGTGACGATTGCCTGCACAACCAGCTCGGCCGCTTCGTCCGGCGACAGGGTCGGCACATCCCTGTAAATTTTTGTGGGTGCAATCATCGGCGTACGCACCAGCGGCATATTGATCGTCGTGAAGTGGATTCCCAAATCGGAAAATTCCGATGCAGCGCACAGCGTCCAGGCATCGAGCGCGGCTTTCGACGCCACATAGGCCGAGAAGCGCGGCGCATTGGTCAGTACGCCGATCGACGAGATGTTGATCACCTGCCCCGATTTTTGCGCGATCATTGCGGGCAACAACCCCATGGTCACGCGCAAGGCGCCGAAGTAATTTAGCTGCATGGTGCGCTGGAAATCATGGAAGCGATCGAAGCTCGCCTCCACCGCGCGACGGATGGATCGTCCTGCATTGTTCACGAGGATGTCGACCTTGCCGTGCCTGGCAATCAGCGTCTGCAGGAAGCGCTCTATGTCTTCCATGTCCGCCAGATTTACCGAGTAGGTAATGACATCAAATCCTTTTGCGTTGATCTCGCTCTTTGCTGCGGCCAGCTTCGCCTCGTCACGCCCGCAGATGATGGTGGTCGCTCCGGCTTCGGCAAGCCTGTGGGCCGTTGCGAGCCCGATTCCCGATGAACCGCCGGTGACCAGCGCGATCTTGCCTGCCACCTGGCCTTCCAGGCTGCGGTCGATAAACAGATCGGGATCCAGGTTGCGCTCCCAGTAATCCCATATCTTCGTTGCGTATTGGTCGAGATGCGGGCAAACGATTCCGCTGCCTTCCAACGCTTTCGCGGCCTGCCGGTTATCGAAACGCGTCGGATAGTTGATGAACTGCAGGATGTCGTCCGGCAGCGCCAGATCCTTCATGATGGCATCCCGCAAGCGCCGTACCGGCTTTAACGCCATCAGACCCGTGCGTATTGCGTCGGGAATGAAGCCGAACAGCGCGGCATTGATTCTCACGCTCATCGTCGGCGCATGCGCCGCGCGTGCCAAGGTGTTCAGCACGTCTCCCACTCGCATGGGCGAGGGATCAGTGAGATGGAAGCACTGGCGGTCGAGGCCGGGTTGGTGCGCGATATATGCCATCGCATTGACCACGTAATCGACCGGCACGATATTGATGCGTCCACCTTCGATGCCAATTGCCGGCATCCACGGTGGCAGGATACGGCGGATACGCTGGATCAGTTTGAAGAAATAGTATGGGCCATCGATCTTGTCCGTTTCACCGGTCTGCGAATCGCCTACCACCATGCCGGGCCGATACACGCGCCACGGCACCTCGCACTCCACGCGCACCAGTCGCTCGGAATCATGCTTGGTTGAAAAATATGGATGCGCAAGATTCTCCGCTTCGTCGAACATATCCTCGCGGAATATCCCCTCGAACAATCCCGCTGCTGCGATGGAACTGACATGGTGAAAGCAGCCCGCCCGAATCGCATTCGCACACGCAATCGCATTGTGCGTTCCACCAACATTCGTCTGGATTTGCGCCTCGGGATCGGCCCTCAAGTCGTAGATCGCAGCAAGGTGGAAAAAGTGGGAGATGTTCCGCGTCAGCATTTGCATATCTTCATCAGAGATGCCAAGCCGGGCAGAACGCACGTCACCTTCGACGGGAATGAGCCGACTTTCATCTGCGTTCCAATATGCAAACAGTGCAGGCAGCTTCTTGCGGCTTTCGCCCCGGATCAGAAAGTAGACGACGCTATCGGGTCGCGCGAGCAATCTGGCGACAAGTCTCTTGCCGATAAAGCCGGTTGCTCCTGTCACAAAATAGCGCATGCTTGCCTCCTTCAAAGGCATAGAAACATGCTGGCTCGCACGTTGTACCGATGCATTGCGCAGCAAGCCGAGTCGACTTGATTATCCTGCGCGCGAGTACCTCGCTATTGAACGAAATCAAAGGCGAATGCGGCTTGTTGAAACGCGGGCATGTCACCCGTGCCGGGCGGCTTATGCTGAGGAAAGACGGATCGCTGCTGGCAGGATACTGCTGCGCCAGACAGGCTATCGCGCTGCGCAGAACGATGTCTGCGGCAGCCAACGTACTGTGCTTGCATGCGCGCTCCTCACTCCCCAATCTAGTCCTTTTGGAAGAGCTTTCAATGCAGCCTCGAGCCTGTTATGCCCTCCGGAAGGGGCTTGGGAGATGCTCAGACGCGTCATCTGCTGCGTTGCGCCTACTTGTCGTCGTCATTACTGCCGCGTCGTCACGCCTTGCATCTGGCAGGTTCTGGGGCTCCCCGTCTAACCTTTCGGGTGTATTACAGGCGCTTGAGAAGCACGCACTGCATTCCTGTAAGCGACTGCCACACCACTATGGAAACGGGAATGCCAAACTGCGAGCAAAAGAGATACTGGATGAGCCTGTCATGCGTCCTCCCATGGAGCGCACAAGTTTGTCCAGCCACCGAGTCAGGACTTCCTCACGCGAGATTGACCTCAAGTTCCCGGAATGGGTCCTTCACGCCCCCCTCAACGCGGCACGCAGAAAAGAAAAAAGCCCCGTAAGGCAAGCCCCTCGCTTAACCTGTTGAAGGTTTTGGGATAGCCAAAGGCTGATTGAAGGGCCGCATTCGCAAGGATGCGGCCTTTTTTCATTGGTCGGGGTCGCCAAGGTGCTGCGGCGAATGCAGGGGTATAAGCGAACTGCAGGAACCTTCCGACCGGCCAAAACGATAATCTGTGCCTTGGAAATCAGCGGGGCTCGCTGAACTTTATCCGCAACAGACGCCGTGCGCCTGCTGTGAGTTCAGCGTCGACCCTTTTGAGCACCATTGGAGCCGGGCTAGGTTCAGCATCCTCTGGCGTGATTGAGTTCGACAAACAGAAAGCCCCGTAAGTCGTTGAACTTACGGGGCTATTTGCCCGGTCAATCAACCGCTTTCAACAGGTTAAGCGAGAGGCTTGCCCGTAAGGGGCTTTTCGATATCTGGCGGAGACGGAGGGATTCGAACCCTCGATACAGGTTTAAGCCCATATGCTTCCTTAGCAGGGAAGTGCCTTCGACCTCTCGGCCACGTCTCCACACTCACGACGGCATTGCAACTCCGTCCAAGTGAAGTCCCGCATGATAGCTGCTCATGCGGACTTGGTCAATGAAACAATGCAGTTTGATGGGTTTGATCAAGCTTTTTCGAGATCGAACGCCTTGTGCAGCGCACGCACAGCCAGCTCCATGTACTTCTCGTCGATCAGGACAGAGATCTTGATTTCCGAGGTGGAGATCATCTGGATGTTGATGCCTTCTTCCGACAGCGTGCGGAACATCTGCGATGCGATGCCCACATGGCTGCGCATGCCGACGCCAACCACCGATACCTTGGACACCTTGGTGTCGCCGCTGATGCTGCCTGCGCCGATATGATCCTTCACGCTCTTGTTCAGCACATCCATCGCCTTCGCATATTCTCCGCGTGCGACGGTGAAGGTGAAGTCGGTCTTGCCTTCGACGGACTGGTTCTGGATGATCATGTCGACTTCGATGTTCGCATCTGCGACCGGGCCGAGGATCTGGTAAGCGATGCCCGGCTTGTCCGGCACGCCCAGCACAGTGATTTTCGCTTCGTCGCGATTGAACGCGATGCCCGAAATGACGGCTTGTTCCATGTGTGTATCTTCCTCAAACGAAATCAGGGTACCGGAATTGGCTTCTTCTTCCAGCGGCATGAGCGGGTCGGTCAGCGACGACAAGACGCGCGTCGGCATCTTGTAGTTGCCTGCGAATTCGACCGAGCGAATCTGCAGCACTTTCGAGCCAAGCGATGCCAGCTCAAGCATTTCTTCGAACGTCACCGTCTTCAAGCGACGCGCTTCGGACACGACACGCGGGTCGGTTGTATAGACGCCGTCGACGTCGGTATAGATCAGGCACTCTTGCGCCTTCAGCGCTGCGGCCACGGCCACGGCCGATGTATCAGAACCGCCACGGCCGAGGGTCGTGATATTGCCTGCATCGTCCACGCCCTGGAAACCGGTAATGATCACGATTTTGCCCTCGGCCAGATCCTTGCGCACGCGCGCGTCATCTATCGACTGGATGCGCGCCTTGGTGAACGCGGAGTCGGTCTTGATCGGTACCTGCCAGCCTGCGTAGGAAACAGCCTTCTTGCCGATGGTCTGCAGCGCCATCGACAGCAGCGCGACCGACACCTGCTCGCCGGTCGAAGCCAGCATGTCGAGCTCACGCGGGTCAGGCTGCGGCATGATTTCCTTGGCAAGGGCGATCAGCCGGTTGGTTTCGCCGGACATGGCGGAAGGCACCACGACAATCTGGTGGCCCGCGTCATGCCATTTGGCGACGCGCTTTGCGACGTTCTTGATGCGCTCGGTGGAGCCCATCGAAGTGCCGCCGTATTTGTGGACGATTAAAGCCATAAGGGTTGGGGGAATGCGCTGAAAAAGAGAAATTTTGATTAAAATCAACCCTTTACTTTACCGTCTGCAACTCAGAATGACAAGTAGAGAAGCGAAGAAATCAGGTTAAAAATCATTGAAAGTCGTTAAAAATCCGGCGGCGGCCTATTCGCGAAAATATTCCCAGTGCAGGTTGACGGCTTGACCCGATCCGGCCGGGAATTCCCGCCAGTTCAGCCCGATACCGGCAGCAAACAATAGCCTGTTATTGACAGTGATCACAGGAAGTCTTTGACGCTCCCACGGCGGAACGTTCAAAGCCTGGTAATGATGCTTTAGGCTCTTCGTTGGACGATTTGGCGCCGGCTTGAGTTTTTCGCCACCATGGCGAAAACGCACAAGCAGCTCCTGGTTCCGCAGCCAGGCTGGATCAATGCCCTGCTCCACCAACTCAAAGTGCAGCACCCCGCCATATTCAGGCACTGCGATCTGGTTTTCGCCCTGCCAGCGGATGCCCACTGCAGAAACGTCTGCATTATCGTCGCGACGAGGCGTCATGAAAATCCGGCCGCGGTGTCGGCGAATTTCACAATCAGCATGTATCACCCGCACTTGCGCATCCTCGCGCGCTCCAAGCAGCTGCTCACGCATCTCGTCAAGCCACGCTGTGGAAGGCATGCGCACACCACGCGACGCAAGCCAATAGCGCAGGACATTGTCCATCCGGTCAGCACTGAACCGGGTCAGCAGTCGAATATCAATGCCGTCGCCATCGCGGCACGCACCGAGGTCCTGCTCCGCCAGTTCGTTCAACATGCGATGCGCCGACTGCGCATGGTGCGCCGCGCGCGCGATCCTGCGCTGAAAGCCTGGAAACGCATCGGCGACCACCGGCATCACCTTGTGGCGCAAGGCGTTGCGCACGTAACGAACGTCTGCATTCGACTCATCCACTACGTGGCGAATGCCCTCACGCGTCACGAATTGCTCCAATGCGAGCCGCGACACATCCAGCAACGGCCGGCCGACAAGCAGGTCAGGATCCTTGAGCAGCTCCGGCGCCACATTCAGCCTGTCCATACCGGACAATCCGGCCACCCCGGAACCGCGAAGCAGCTGCATGAACACCGTTTCCGCCTGGTCGTCCAAATGATGCGCCGTCAGCAAGACAGGAACGGCATGCTCACGGCACAGCGCCCCCAATGCCGCATAGCGTCCGATCCTCGCAGCCTGCTCGGTACCGTTCCTGCCGATACCATCGAGCGTAATACGGCGTGCGCCAAACCGGACCTGCAACCGCGCACATTCGCGCTCGCAATGCTTCAGCCATTCATCCGCATTCGGACTCAGGCCGTGGTGGATGTGAAATGCAAACAGCGCAATGCCATGCTTGGCCGCGTACGCGTGCGCCAGGTGCAGCAAGGCAGCGGAATCGAGGCCGCCACTATATGCAACTGCAAGCGCAGAAACAGAAACGCGCGTCCGGATCTCTCCTAACGCGCGTTCGAAGGCGTCGCCCGGCGACGCCACATGCTTTTCTGTCACAGCTTATTCCGGCGTGTTGATTTCCTTGAACTTACCGTAGCCCATCAGCTTCTCGTAGCGTGCCGCAAGCAAATCCTTGGTCTTCATGCCCTGGAACTGGCGCAGGGAATCGGCCAACGCACGCTTCAGCAGTGCTGCCATCTGCTTCGGGTCGCGATGCGCTCCACCGAGCGGCTCGTTGACGATCTTGTCGATCAGGCCCATTGCCTTCAGACGATGTGCGGTCAAGCCCAGTGCATCAGCTGCATCCGGCGCGCGCTCAGACGTCTTCCAGAGAATCGATGCACATCCTTCAGGCGAGATAACGGAATAAGTTGCGTATTGCAGCATCAGCACTGCGTCGCCAACTGCAATGGCGAGCGCACCGCCAGAGCCGCCTTCGCCAATGATGGTGGCGATCAACGGCACCTTCAGTTCAGCCATTACATACAGGTTGTGGCCGATTGCTTCCGACTGTCCACGCTCTTCGGCATCGATGCCGGGGAAAGCGCCAGGGGTGTCAACAAAGGTGAAAATCGGCAGGCCAAACTTTTCAGCCAGCTTCATCAGGCGCATCGCCTTGCGATAGCCTTCCGGCTTCGGCATACCGAAGTTGCGCATGGCGCGCTCTTTGGTATCGCGGCCCTTCTGGTGTCCGATCACCATGCATGCCTGCCCGTTGAAGCGGGCCAGGCCACCAACGATAGACAGGTCATCTGCATACGTACGATCGCCGTGCAGCTCATGGAAGTCCGTGAAAATCTCATTCACGTAATCCATCGTGTAAGGACGCTGCGGATGGCGCGCAATCTGCGAGACCTGCCACGGCGTCAGCTTTGCGTAGATGTCCTTCGTGAGCTGTTGGCTTTTCTTGGAGAGCCGCTCGATCTCTTCCGAGATATCCACTGCCGAATCATCCTGCACAAAGCGCAGTTCTTCGATTTTTCCTTCTAGTTCGGCAATTGGCTGCTCAAAACCGAGAAAAGTTGTCTTGCTCATCGTGCCTCCTTATGCAACACGAGGTGAATTGCGCGCGCGACTCAGTACACGACAGGCGCAGCATCGAGGCTGCGCCACAGATACCACGTCGCGACTGTGCGCCACGGTTCCCAGTTGGCAGCAACTTCACGTGCATCGCTGCGGGATACCGGCTCACCGGAAAAATAGTTAATGCTGATGCCTTTGAGCAAACCAAGGTCGTCCAAAGGCAATATGTTGGGCCGGAGCAGATTAAATATCAAAAACATCTCCGCTGTCCAGCGTCCGATTCCGCGTATTTGTATCAGTTCCGAGATGACCTCTTCGTCGTCCATCTCGATCCACTTGTCAGCATGTACACGTTTTGCCTTGAAATGGTCGGCCAGATCGATGAGGTATTCCGCTTTTCTTTTCGACAATCCGCACGCGGAGAGCTTCTCCGACCCGGCTTTCAGGACCTGCACTGGCGTGCATTTTGGACACACTTCGATCACTTTCTGCCACACCGAATCCGCCGCCTTGACGGAAATCTGCTGACTGATGATCGACCGCGCCAATGTTGTGAATGCCTCACTCCGGCCGGTCAAGTGCATGTCGCCAAACTGTGGAATGAGTTTGCGCATGATGCGGTCGCGCTTCATCAGCTCTTCCTTGGCATCATGCCAATATGCGGGCGCGCACGGGATCTCCGCCGCTTGTCGCATTGTTGCCATACTGCTTACGCCCTTCTCCATTCAGTAATGCCGCCTGGCTTATCTTCAAGGACGATGCCGTTTGCCAGCAACTCGGCGCGAATGCGGTCTGCGTCCGCAAAATTCTTCGCCTTCTTCGCGGCGGCACGCGCTTCGATTTGCGCAGCGATGTCCGTCTCTGCAAGCCCGCCCTGCTCTGCCGGACCGGCCTGCAGGAACTCCTGCGGCGTACGTTGCAGGAGGGCGATGGCGCCGGCAAGGGCCTTCAACTGGCGCGCCAGTTCGGCAGACTTTGTCTTGTTGACTTCATTGGCCAACTCAAAGAGAACGGCGATCGCAACAGGCGTGTTGAAGTCGTCATTCATCGCCTCCGCAAAGCGAACTGCGTGATGCTCATTTCGGTCAAGCGGCTGCGAATCAGGCGCGATATCCTTAAGCGCGGTGTACAAGCGCGTCAGCGCATGCTTGGCATCGTCAAGATGTGCATCGGAATAGTTCAGCGGACTACGGTAATGCGCGCGTAGGATGAAGAAGCGCACGATCTCCGGGTCATATTTCTTCAGCACGTCACGAATGGTGAAGAAATTGCCGAGCGATTTTGACATCTTCTCATTGTCGACGCGGATAAAGCCGTTATGCATCCAGTAGTTCACGAACGGATGCTTGTGCGCGCCTTCCGACTGCGCAATCTCGTTCTCGTGATGCGGGAACTGCAAATCCTCGCCGCCACCGTGGATGTCAAACTGCTCGCCAAGCAGTTCGCAGCTCATTGCCGAGCATTCGATATGCCATCCCGGCCGGCCCTTGCCCCACTGAGAATCCCATTTCACTTCATCGGGCTCGGTCTCCTTGGCAGCCTTCCACAATACAAAGTCAAGCGGATCGCGCTTGCCCGTGTTCAGCTCCACGCGCTCGCCGGCACGCAGGTCATCCAGCGATTTGCCCGAGAGCTTGCCGTAAGTCGGAAATTCGCGCACGGAATAATTGACGTCGCCGTCCGCCGCCTTGTACGCAAGGCCATTGCGTTCGAGCTTCCCGATCAGGTCGAGCATTTGTGGCACGAATTGCGTGGCACGAGGCTCATGATCCGGCTTCTGCACACCGAGCGCAGCAGCGTCCTCGTCCATCGCATCAATAAAGCGCTGCGTCAGTGTCGAAATCGATTCACCGTTTTCGACAGCGCGCTTGATGATCTTGTCGTCAATATCGGTAATGTTGCGCACATAGGTCACCTCTAGGCCCGATGTGCGCAGCCAGCGCTGCACCATGTCGAATACCACCATGACCCGCGCATGACCGAGATGACAATAGTCGTACACCGTCATTCCGCATACATACATGCGAACCTTTCCGGGTTGCATGGGGACAAAGGTCTGCTTCTCACGCGCGAGCGTGTTGTAGATCTTGATGGAGGTCATGGGCGGTTTTCCGTTTCGGCTAGGGACGTTGTCGGACGCTTGGGCAGCGATTCATTCTCTTCCTGCAGCGTGCGAATGACGTACTGCAACAAGGTGGCCGAAACCTTAAGTCATGCTTATTTTGATAAAATGCACGGTTTCGCGGCAGTATAACATCGGTTAAAACTGCACTCCCCGGCAAAGGGAGAAGGAAGATACACAATCACTATTTGTCTGTAAAGAGTAAAGGAGAACCAGCAATGCACAACGCACGTCGGCATTTCATCCACCTGGTAACAGCTCTTTCGCTGAGCAGCGTTTTCCTTGGTGCCCAAGCAGCAGACAGCCCACAGGTCGCGCTGAAAACCAACATGGGTGAAATCGTGCTGGAGCTCTATCCGGAGAAAGCGCCGAAGACCGTCGAGAATTTCCTGCAATACGTGAAGAGCGGCCATTACAACGGCACTATCTTCCATCGCGTCATCAACGACTTCATGATCCAGGGCGGCGGCTTCGACAAGAACATGCGTGAAAAGCCGACAAATCCGCCGATCGAGAACGAAGCGAAGAACGGGCTCAAGAACGACGCCTACACCGTTGCGATGGCGCGCACCGCTGCTCCGCACTCGGCATCCGCCCAGTTCTTCATCAACGTGAAGAACAACAGCTTCCTCGACTACCCGAGCCGCGATGGCTGGGGCTACGCAGTGTTCGGCAAGGTCGTCAAGGGCACCGAAGTCGTCGACAAGATCAAGAAAGTGGAAACCACCAACAGCGGCATGCACCAGAACGTTCCGGTCAATCCGGTCGTCATCGAATCCGCAACCATTAGCAAGTAATTCAACCTCGTTAAGGAATACCATGGCTGTCATCCTCACTACCAACCACGGCAAAATCAAACTGGAACTCGACGCCGCGAAAGCTCCGAAGACCGTCGAGAACTTCCTGTCATACGTCCACTCCGGCCACTACGATGGCACCATCTTCCATCGCGTCATCGACGGCTTCATGATCCAGGGTGGCGGCTTTGAGCCCGGCATGAAACAAAAGCCGACGAATGAGCCGATCGAGAATGAGGCAAAGAACGGCCTGAAGAACGATGCCTACACGATCGCAATGGCACGCACTTCCGCTCCGCATTCGGCCTCCGCGCAATTCTTCATCAACGTGAAGAACAACAGCTTCCTCGACTATCCGGGCCAAGATGGCTGGGGCTATTGCGTATTCGGCAAGGTTGTTGAAGGTGCCGACGTGGTCGACAAGATCAAGTCCGTGAAGACGACCCGCACCGGCATGTTTGCCGATGTGCCGGTTGATAACGTCGTCATCGAAAAAGCCGAAGAAGTTTAAGCGTCGATTCGTCCGAAACAACGCATGTCAGTGCCCAATACGATGTCACCTGGCGCCAGCAACGAAGCGCAATCGAAACCGGTTGCGCTTTTTGTTTCGGATGTTCATTTGCAGACCTCGCTCCCCCGGACCACGCAGGCCTTTCTCACTTTTCTGCGCGAACAGGCGACATCTGCCCGACAGCTTTACCTGCTGGGTGATATGTTCGAATACTGGGCCGGGGATGACGACGTTGCCACGCCCTACAACAGGCAAATAGCCGAGGCTATCCGCGAAGTGAGCAACAGCGGTGTCTCGGTTTTCTGGATAGGCGGCAATCGGGATTTCCTGCTGGGAGAAGCATTCGCAGAAGCCGCCGGAATGACGCTGCTGCCTGACCCGTTTGTCGCCACGATTGCGAATCGACGCATCGTCCTGACGCATGGGGATGAACAATGCACGGACGACCACGGATACATGGCGTTTCGCGCACAGGTGCGCCAGCCGGAATGGCAACGGCAGTTCCTCGCCATGCCTCTGGATCAACGCAAGGCAGTCATCGAGGGAATGCGCACAGGCAGTCGTGAGGCCCAACGCAACAAGTCATACGAAATAATGGATGTCAATGCTGCAGCAATCGCGGCGCTTTATGCGGCCACAGGTACGTCCATCATGATTCACGGCCATACGCACCGCCCTGCAATGCATCACTATCAGGAGTCCGGCGTGGACCGTGTGCGTCACGTGCTCCCGGACTGGGATTGCGATACTGAGCAGCCTCGCGGCGGCTGGCTTGCCATGTACGAGAATGGCTCGTTCAAGCGTTTCGCCTACGACTGCACTGCAGCACAGTAAGCTTAGTAATAGAGGAATGAATTCAGTCGAACTGCTTCTTGAAGCTTTCGAATTGCTCCGTCAGACGATCGACCTCACTCCGCAAACGCGCCACCTCTTCCTCTAACTGGGCAATGCGGTCGTGGCGAGGCACATCCACTCCGCCAGAGAAACTTGCCGCCACCTCCTGACGTTCAAGCACCTCATCACCGGAAAGCAGGTGTGCATAGCGCGCCTCCTTCGTTCCCGGAGCTCGCGCCAGGCGCGCCACCAGCGGAGGATATTTATCGATCAGAAATTGCAGCCCTGCCTCCACATCGGCGACGGCAGAAAACTCATGCAAGCGCCCGCTGCGCGCCCGGATTTCGCCAGCAGTCTGGATACCGCGCAGCATCAGTATCGTCAGTACCGCAAGCTTGTCCTGCTCCAGCGTCCATTTCATCCGCATGCGATGTTCGTACTTGACGACACGAGCACCGGCTTGGCGCACCTCGGAAACCAGCTTTTTCTGAATCAGGCGCTGCAGCACATCCTGCACCGTGTCCTCCGAGATCGACATCACCGGGTCGCGACTGGAAAGCTGGTTGCAGCCGTTTGTCAATGCATTGAGAGACAAAGGATAGTTGTCCGGCGTGAGCGCCTCCTTCTCCGAGAGGACGCCCAGAATGCGGACCTCGAATGCATCAAGAACGTCCGTTCCGCTGCTAGCCACATCATTTTGCTCGGTCATCCCCGTTTCCTCATTCAACAAGCTTGTTCAACTGCTCGGCGTCGAACTTGTCCTTTTGCGGCAAGACCTCGCAACCGACACCCGCAGAGTTGAGCGCTGAGAGAATTTTCTGCATCTGCTGCTCCTGCAGAACGGCGTGATCGATCAGCTTGTGCAAGGCGGTCGACATCGGGTCATCCTCTGCATTAGGCGTAATGCCGTAGGCGGCAAATACGCGCGCGGCCGCTTCCGCACGCTGCTTGCCGGCGTCCTTCTGGACGATATGCGCTGGGTTACCGACGGCCGTCGCGCCCGGAGGCACCTCCTTGACCACCACGGCATTGGAGCCAACCTTGGCGCCCTCACCCACGGTAAAGCCGCCCAGCACCTTGGCACCAGCGCCAATGATTGCACCACGTCCAAGCGTCGGATGACGTTTTGCCCCCTTGCTCAGCGAAGTTCCGCCCAACGTCACCCCTTGATAAATCGTGCAGTCATCTCCGACTTCTGCGGTTTCACCGATTACGACACCAAAACCATGGTCAATGAAAACGCGCCGGCCGATCGTTGCGCCCGGATGGATCTCGATTCCTGTCAACACACGTGCAATGTGGGAGATGAAGCGTCCAAGCCACTTCCAGCCGCGAACCCAGCACCAGTGCGCCCAGCGGTGCATCACGATGGCATGCAGGCCGGGATAACAGGTCAGCACCTCCCAGGCGGTACGCGCGGCTGGGTCACGTTCTATGATGCTGGCGATGTCTTCGCGAAGGCGGCTAAACATAGGAAGGCGGATTGGTTGCGTGAAGATGCAATGTTAACGCGTTGCAGAGAGCTTTGCCTATTCCAGCAAAGCAATTCTTCGGCGTGCACAGGACGGGGATGTGCGCAGCAGGCCATCCCCAAAGAATTCAGCGGACGACCATCCTCTGCCGGCGCGCTTCGTAGAGGCAAACACCGGATGCCACGGACACGTTGAGGCTTTCCACAGCACCTTGCATGGGGATGCTGACCAGCAGATCGCAGTTTTCGCGCGTCAGGCGGCGCATGCCTTCGCCTTCGGAACCCATCACAAGTGCGACTGGCCCTGAAAAATCGGCCTCATACAGGCCTTTTTCGGCATCATCCGAGGTTCCGATTAGCCAAATATCGCGCTCCTTGAGTTCACGCATCGTACGGGCAAGATTGGTAACCGTAATGTAGGGCACGGTGTCCGCAGCACCGCTTGCGACTTTGGCAGCAGTGGCATTCAACCCGACTGCACGGTCTTTCGGTGCGATCACTGCATGCGCACCAGCACCGTCGGCCACACGGAGGCATGCGCCCAGGTTATGCGGATCGGTAACGCCATCGAGGATCAGTAGCAAGGGAGGCCCCTCAATCCCATCAAGGAGCTCGTCGAGATTGCGTGCCAAGGACAACTCGCCGGCCTTGGCCACCACTCCCTGATGCCGGCGCGTGCCGACCATACCGTCCAGGCGCTGGTCGTCAGCATGGATGATGCGCACCTTGGCCGCTTCCGCAGCACGCAGCAACTCCTGCATGCGCCGGTCGTGCCGGGTCGCGTCGACATAGATTTCCTCGATCGAGGACGCGTCGTGGCGCAAGCGGGCCGTCACGGCATGGAAGCCGAAAATCATTTTACTTTTCATGTTTATCTTTTCTTCTTGGCCGGTTTCCCATGCGCCTTGTTTGCGCGCGCGGCCTTGGGTGCCTTGGAGGCTGACTTTGTACGTTGTGCTTTTACGGTCTTGACCGATTCAGGCTTTTTCGGCGCAGCCTTTCGCTTCGCCTTTGGCTTTTTCTCGTAGGACTGCTCTGCCTCTGCACGACGCGCTTCGTTCTTCAGTGCAGTCCTTATGTCGGCCTGATGCACCAGACGGAGGTCGATCTTGCGTGCGTCAAGATCCACGCGACTGACCTGCACAGTCACACGGTCGGTCAATTGATACCGGATCCCGGTGCGCTCGCCGCGCAGCTCGTGGCGAATCTCGTCATACTGAAAGTAATCCGCACCCAGATCCGTCACATGGACCAGCCCCTCAATGAACAGCGTATCAAGCTGCACAAAAATGCCAAACGGCGCAACGCCAGAAATCGTGCCAATGAATTCCTCACCCAGCTTGTCGCGGATGAAATAGCACTTGAGCCATGCCTCCACATCGCGCGACGCTTCGTCCGCGCGCCGCTCGTTGGCAGAACAATGGATGCCAAGCGACTCCCAGATCGCCAGTTCGCCTTCCTTCTTTTTCTTGCCGGCCTCCCTGTCTTGCGCCGCCATCTTGCGGGCCGCAGGCGACAGCATCGTATTGAGCGAACTGGTGTCGATCCCGCTCGGCACGTAGCGCTTCCCCTGCAAGATCGCCTTGATTGCGCGATGCGTCAGGAGATCAGGATAACGCCGGATCGGGCTTGTAAAGTGAGCATATGCCTCGTACGCCAGCCCGAAGTGGCCAATATTGTCGGGACTGTACACAGCCTGCTGCATCGATCTCAGCAGCATGGTTTGTAACAGCACGGCATCCGGTCGCATCTTGATCTTCGGGATCAGTTCCGCATAGTCGGAAGCAGCAGGTTTGTCGCCTCCACCGAGATGCAAGCCCATCTGCTTCAGGAAGGTACGTACTTGCGTCAGCTTTTCCTTTGAGGGTGGCGCGTGGACACGGTAAACGCCGGGATGATCATGGCGAGCTAGCAGGTCGGCAGCACAGACATTGGCAGCCAACATGCATTCCTCGATCAGCCGATGCGCATCGTTGCGAGTACGAGGAAGGATCTGTTCGATCTTGCCTGCGGCGTTGCAGACGATATAGGTCTCGGTGGTCTCGAAATCGATCGCGCCACGCTCCTGCCGTGCATGCAGCAACGCCTGGAATACTTCATACAGGTTGAGCAGATGCGGAACGAGCGCCTGCCGTTTTGCCGCTTCCGTTCCCTTGGTGTTCGCCAAAATCGCGGCGACTTCCGTATAGGTGAGCCGCGCCGCAGAATGCATCACGGCTGGATAAAATTGATACGCCTTGATCTCACCCTTGGCCGTAATCACGACGTCGCACACCAGCGTAAGCCGGTCGACATCGGGGTTCAACGAACAGAGGCCGTTGGACAGCTTTTCAGGCAGCATCGGGATGACCCGCCGCGGGAAATACACTGACGTGCTCCGCTCCAGGGCATCCTTGTCCAGCGCATCACCAGGCTTCACATAGTGACTGACGTCGGCAATGGCGACGATCAAACGATATCCCTTGCTGCGTCCGATCTTGACCGGTTCGCAATACACGGCGTCGTCGAAGTCGCGCGCATCTTCACCGTCGATCGTCACTAGCGGGATATCCCGCAGATCGACGCGTTCAACCAAGTCGATATCACGCACTTCATTCGGTATCTTTGCTGCGAGTTTCTTTGCCGCTTCCGAGAACTCATGTGGCACGCCATACTTGCGCACTGCTATTTCGATTTCCATCCCCGGATCATCGATATCGCCCAGCAATTCGACGATCTTGCCGACCGGCTGCGTATACCGCGATGGCTGCTCGATCAACTCAACGCTCACGACCTGCCCTGTCTTCGCCTTACCCGGCGAACCGTGCAGCAAAATATCCTGGCCGATGCGCTTGTCTTCCGGCGCAACGATCCAGACGCCGTTTTCATTTAGAAGACGCCCTATGACATGGGTATTGGCGCGCTCAATGACTTCGACGATAGTGCCTTCCGGCCGGCCACGACGGTCGGTACCAACGATACGAACCTGCACGCGGTCTCCGTGAAGGACCTTTTGCATTTCCTTCTCAGGGAGAAATATGTCGTCGCTGCCATCATCCGGAGTCAGAAAGCCGTAACCCTCGCGGTGACCGCTGACCCGGCCTTCAATAAAGTTGGAATGATGAGTGAGCTGATAATGGCCGTTCCGATTCGGCTTGATCTGACCGTCGCGTTCCATCGCATTGAGGCGGCGCGTGAGGCCGTCCATTTCTTCGGGTTTGACATCGAGTGCCGCAGCGAGGGACAGCACATCCTGTGGTTCAGCCGCGGTGCGCAGAATGCCGAGAATTTCCTCCCGGCTGGGAATTTGGTATGGGTATTGGCTCAAAAGGTACTTCAATTCATTATTATCAATACAAGGGGCTAGTGTAACGGACTACAGGGCATTTACCTAACTGCCGACTTTGCCGAAGTTTAGTTGCAGCAGTGAATTGACATCTCCAGATTTTCCGATATAATTTCGGTCTTTCGCATCGCCCAGATGGCGGAATTGGTAGACGCACTAGGTTCAGGTCCTAGCGGTGGCAACACTGTGGAGGTTCGAGTCCTCTTCTGGGCACCAAGTTTAAGAAAGGTCCGCGTATGCGGACCTTTTTCTTTTTCAGCGGCAAACAGCCAATTCCCCCTGTTGCCTCGTGTTTTAAGTTAGTCTCCACGTACTCTGCGGTGCACGAATGCAAATTCGGCAGCTTTCGGCACACTCTGATAAGCGTCGGACCTCAATCACCTTAAACGAACCTCCCAAAAAGAAAACCCGTCAGCGCGCCGACGGGTCTTTTCTCTTCCTTGCACACCAATCAAACCACCGCTTACGCAGACTTTTTGAGCATGAAAAAGAAAGCAAGTTCTGCTTAGGCTGTCTCGCCCTTCTTCAACCAAGCCGCTAGTTGATGAGGACGCAAACTATCGTATTCTTCAAATGGTTGATGAATCCAGGGATTGTTCGCCAGGTACTGAAGGAAATAGTCCGGCTTAACTGACGAACAGGCCTTACACCAAATCACTGCGGAGCGGACTTCGGTCACGGCCGGGAAATTTTCCTTGAGATGCCGCTGTACGTTTTCGAGGGTTACTCCGGAGTCCACCAAATCGTCCAGAAGCAATACTTTTCCGGACAGGTTTCCTTTCGTCATCGTGATGTGCTTCGCAATATCGAGTTTTCCCTGTACGGTACCCGACTCTTCTCGATAGGAACTGGTCGACAGGATCGCCAGCGGAACATCAAAGACACGTGAAAAAACATCTCCCGGACGCAAACCACCGCGTGCAAGACACAGAACCTGATCGAACTCCCAGCCTGATTCATAAATCATGCGTGCAAGCTCGAGCACTGCGCGGTTATAGTCGTCCCACGAGACCCACAAATCCTTTTCGGTTGAAACACCCATTTTGCTTTCCACCACTATTCCTCTTGTTTATACAAACGGATGGCGCAAAACGATGGTCTCTTCGCGGTCGGGACCGGTCGAGACCATATCGATCGGGACGCCGACCAACTCCTCGATGCGTTTGATGTAAGCGCGTGCATTGGCAGGCAATGCATCCATGGATTTCGCGCCGACGGTCGATTCCGACCAGCCCGGCATTTGCTCATAGATCGGCTCGCAACGGGCAGCATCTTCAGCCCCAACGGGGAAAATGTCCACGACCTTCCCATCAATCTTGTAACCCGTGCATAGCTGCAGGGATTCGAGGCCATCAAGCACATCCAGCTTGGTGAGGCACATGCCGGATACCCCATTGATCTGCACCGAGCGACGCAGCAAGGCGGCGTCAAACCAACCGCAGCGACGGGCACGGCCAGTCACCGTGCCAAATTCATGTCCGACGCTTGCCAGATGCTTGCCAATACCTTGATCGGTCGGCAATTCCGACGGGAACGGGCCAGAACCGACGCGCGTGGTGTATGCCTTCGTGATCCCGAGAATGTAATGAAGCATGTTGGGTCCGACACCCGAGCCCGCAGCCGCGTTTCCCGCCACGCAGTTGCTCGACGTGACGAAGGGATAAGTGCCGTGATCAACGTCGAGAAGGCTGCCTTGCGCCCCCTCGAACAGCAGGCTGCCGCCCGCTTTGTAAGCCGCATACAATGAACTTGAAACATCCGCAACCATCGGTGCGATGCGCGGGACGGTGGTCAAAGCATCGTCCAGGGTTTTCTGATAGTCAACAGGCTGTGCCTTGAGATACTGTGTCAGCACAAAGTTGTGATAATCGAGGTTCTCGCGCAATTTCTCAGCAAAGCGCTTTTCGTTCAGCAGATCTGCCACGCGAATCGCCCGACGCGCGACCTTGTCCTCATAGGTAGGACCAATTCCCTTGCCCGTAGTACCAATCTTCGCAGCCCCACGTGCTGCTTCACGAGCTGCATCAAGTGCAGTGTGATAAGGGAGAATGATCGGACAAGCCTCAGAGACCTTCAGGCGCGATACAACTTCAACGCCAATTGCCTGCAACTTGTCGATCTCACGCAACAGGTCAGGAACAGACAGCACGACGCCATTGCCAATGTAGCATGCAACGCCGGCACGCATAATACCGGAGGGAATCAGTTGCAGCGCAGTCTTTTGACCGCCGATCACTAATGTGTGTCCGGCGTTATGCCCCCCTTGGAAGCGAACGACGCCTTGCGCATGATCGGTCAGCCAGTCGACGATTTTCCCTTTTCCCTCATCGCCCCATTGGGTGCCGATGACAACGACATTCTTTGCCATACTTTTAACCTAGCTTTTTAAGAATCCAGTTTCCGTTTTCACATACGACTGCACGATCGCAGTCGAATTCATCCTGATCATTTTCATGCCCCGGCAAGGCCTGGATGACGACCTCGCCCGCACTCCGTAATTCAGCAATCTTTTGACGCAGCGCCAGCTCTGTTCCCCAAGGCGCCCGAATCGCACTTTTGCGTTCCGCGCCACGCATCAGGCGCGCCAGTTCACGCAAATCCATCGAGAAGCCCGTGGCGGGGCGGGCGCGCCCGAAGGCTTCTCCGACGTGGTCGTACCGCCCGCCACGTGCGACCGCATTTGGCAGCCCCGGAACATATGCAGCAAACATGACACCGCTGTGATAGTGGTAGCCACGCAAATCGGCCAGATCCACCGTAACACTTGCCGCGCCCGCCTGCTTGATGAGGAACTCCAGCTCATCTAACGCCCGGGTAATTCCGGAAACTTGAGGAAGCACCTGCCGCGCACGGGTTATGATCGCAGCATCGCCGTAGAGATTGGGTAGTGCAAGCAAGGCATCTCTGGTTATCGGCGCAAACTCGCGCGTCATAGCCCGAAGGCCGGGGACATCCTTGGACTCGAGCAATGAGAACAGCTCTGCCTCGCGATTTCTTGCCGCGATATCGTCGGCAATAATTGCGCGCAGCACGCCAACATGGCATAAATCCAGCCTTACCTTAGAGATACCAGCCAAGGTGAGTGACGCCAGCGCGAGCTCCTGGATCTCCGCATCTGCCTCGAGCCCGGCGTGCCCATAGATTTCCGCACCGATCTGAAGCGGTTCGCGTGTTGCATGCATCCCGGAAGGGCGCGTATGGAGCACACTACCGGCATAACACAAACGCGTGACGGAAGAGCGGTTAAGAAGATGGGCGTCGATACGCGCGACCTGCGTCGTCATGTCAGCACGTACCCCCATTGTCCGTCCCGACAACTGGTCGACCAGCTTGAATATGCGGAGACCCATGTCCTGTCCCGCACCTGTCAACAACGATTCGAGATACTCCAGCATCGGTGGCATGACGAGTTCATAGCCGTACAGACGGAAGTTATCGAGCATCGCGCGCCGCAATTCTTCAATCTTGCGCGCTTCGGAGGGCAAGACGTCAGCGATGTTTTCGGGAAGAAGCCAATTTGGCATGAGAGAAAAACTGCTTAAGAATAAAAACGAACCAAGCCTAACACCATCAGGCCGCACAAGGCAGCGACCAGACCCGTAAAGCGGATCTGGCCGTCAGAGAGCCGAGTTATGTAATTAAAGGTGTCGCGCCATTGCCTGGGAAAAAGAAATGGAATGACGCCTTCAAGTAGCAGCATCGATCCAAGGGCAACGGCCAGCGAGCATTCCATATTGTGCCCGCTTCATTTTTTCGATGTTGTTGCCACCCCCGGGCCGGTGCTCTTGAAATACTTAAAGAACTCGGAATTTGGATCAATTACCATCAAGTCATTTCGGTTCTTGAAGCTGGCTCGATAGGCTTCGAGGCTGCGATAAAACTTGAAGAATTCCGGATTCTGGCCAAATGCCTGTGAATAAATCTGTGTCGCCTTCGCATCTCCATCACCGCGGATCGCCTCGGCATCTCTATATGCCTCAGCAAGAATCACGATGCGCTGGCGGTCAGCATCAGCACGGATTTTCTCGGACTCTGCGGCACCTGTCGAGCGCAATTCGTTAGCAACACGAACGCGTTCTGCCTTCATCCTTTCATAGACGGAATTATTAATCTGTTCGACGTAATCGACTCGCTTCAGCCGCACATCAATGATTTCAACGCCGATCTGCTTGGCTTCCTCCGCCACCTTCTTGTGGATCGCATTCATTACCTTGCTGCGCTCACCGGAGATGACTTCTCTTACTGTGCGCTTGGTGATTTCCTCGTTAAGCGCCGCCTTGATCATTTGTGACATCCGATCCTGCGCACGCTTCTCATCGCCGGTAAAACTGACGAAGTACAAACGCGGCTCGCGAATGCGCCACTTGACATAAGCGTCAACAAGAATGTTCTTCTTCTCTGCTGTAATGAAGCGGTCGGCTTCCGGTGTATCAAGCGTCAGGATACGCTTATCCATGAAAACAACATTCTGGAATGGCGGTGGCAGCTTGAAATGCAGACCGGGCTCACTGATGACCTTCTTGACTTCACCAAGAGCGAAAACGATGGCGTACTGACGCTGATCGACTACAAAAAGCGTAGACAACAAGATTGTGAGGACAATCAGTCCTGCGATCGCGGTAGAGACAAGGCGGTTCATTATCTAACCTCCCGCTCACGCGAATCACGGCCTTCACGGCTGCGCGAATCCCGCTGTCGCTGTGTTTCCATCGATTGCAAAGACTCAGTTGGAGGAACCGTGTTTGTGTCCGATTGGTTGATCGAGAGATTGGACTTGTTACCAGCAGTCTCATTCGCCGTTTGTGAAATCAGCTTATCGAGAGGGAGATAGAGCAGATTGCTGCCACTCTTGCTGTCCACCATGACCTTGGCTGTGCTAGAGAATACTTGCTGCATTGTCTCCAGGTACATACGATCGCGCGTAACGGCCGGCGCCTTCTGATATTCCACAAGCACTTGCTTGAAGCGCGCAGCATCACCCTGAGCATTTGCGACTACACGTGATCGATAGCCCTCCGCCTCCTGCAATAACCGTGATGCGGCACCACGCGCACGCGGAATAACATCATTCGCATATGCCTGACCTTCATTTTTCTGGCGCTCACGATCCTGGCCTGCCTTGACCGCGTCGTCGAATGCCGCCTGCACCTGCTCGGGAGGCTGCACGCCCTGCATCGTCACATTAGCGATCTGTACGCCAGACTTGTAGCGATCGGTAATCTCCTGCATTAACTGGCCGACGTCAAAGGCCACCTTTTCCCGACCTTCATACAGCACATAATCCATCTTGCTTCGACCAACCACCTCGCGTATGGCAGTTTCCGCCACCTGACGGACCAACTCATCCTTGTCGCGATTATTAAAGATCCATTCGGATGCGTTTTTCAACGTGTACTGAACTGCAAACTGGATATCGATAATGTTTTCATCTTCCGTCAGCATTAGCGATTCCTTGGGCTGCTTATTCTTGACGTTCGAGCGATAACCGATCTCTACCGTACGAACCTGCGAGACGTTCTCAATTTCGTGCGATTGAATCGGATAGGGCCAGCGCCAGTTAAAACCGGCAGGCGTCATGTGGCTATACTTGCCAAAAGTCAAGACCACCCCAGTCTGACCTTCCTGGACAATAAAAAAACCACTCACCAGCCAGAGGAAGAAGACAATGACCGCAATCAGGCCCATGCCGATTCCGGCGCCTTTGGCGTCCGGTGTAAACCCGCCGCCTCCGCCATCCCCTTTATTGCCAAATAGTCGATTCAGGCGCTGATTAAATTCGCGCCAGAGCTGGTCGAGATCCGGCGGGCCATCATTTGGCCGCTTACCGTCCTGATTTTGATTTTGGCCGTCGTCCTGGGAACCACCGCGTCCCCAACGTGGATCATTCAAGGAAAACTTCAGGCCGAGCTTTTTGAGTAGAGGAACAGGCATTCTCTCGTTATCCGGCGTATGTTGATGGGTTGCAATGCAAATTATTATTAAGTTCGTGCATCGTGACCCTCCCGAACCGGTAGACGATCAAGACGCGCCACTGCATCCGCTTTTGCGAATTCAGCTATGGCCTCGCGTAGCAAATCCAGGCCGGCCCCTGTTTGGGCGCTAATAAAAACACGGCGGATTTTATCATACTCATCACGTTCCAATGCAGGCTCCATGCCAGCCGCATCGATCTTGTTCCAGACCAGAATCTGAGGAACGTGATCGGCTTCAATCTCTTTCAACACTGAGTTGACCTGTTCGATCTGCTCCATGCGAACAGGGCTCGCAGCATCGACAACATGCAAGAGCAGGTCTGCATGAACTGTCTCTTCTAAAGTGGCACGGAAAGCGGCTACAAGCTGATGGGGCAACTCGCGAATGAAACCGACTGTATCCGAAATAACGACACTTCCCGCCTGCCCGAGATAGATGCGGCGAGAAGTGGTATCGAGCGTTGCAAACAGTTGGTCGGCCGCGTATGCCTGCGCCTTTGTCAGGGCATTAAATAGTGTCGATTTCCCCGCGTTGGTGTAACCAACCAGCGATACGGAAAAAGTATTGTTTCGATTACGAGCGCGCCGCTGCGTCTCACGTTGCCGATGCAGCTTATCGAGTCGGGAGCGCAACGCCTTGACACGGTCGCCTAACAACCGCCGGTCAGTTTCCAGCTGCGTTTCACCCGGTCCGCGCAAACCGATGCCACCTTTCTGCCGCTCCAAGTGCGTCCATCCACGAATCAAACGCGTTGACAGGTGCTGCAACTGGGCTAGCTCCACCTGTACCTTGCCTTCGTGGCTGTGGGCGCGCTGTGCGAAGATATCAAGGATCAAACTGGTACGATCAATGACGCGAATCTTCAAATGCCGCTCAAGATTACGCTGCTGGGCCGGTGAGAGCGCATGGTTAAAAATAACGAGATCAAGCTGCTCGCGAGCTATCGCATCAGCAATCTCGTCAGCTTTGCCGGAGCCGACGAATAACGCAGCATCCGGACTGGAGCGTTTCCCGATGATTGTTACAACAGGCTCAGCCCCTGCCGATGTGGACAGCAGGGACAATTCTTCCAAGCTTGCGGCAAAGTCACCCTTGCCGAAATCAACGCCGACTAATGCAGCGCGCATAGAGAGGGAGGACGGAGCAACGATAGCTTATTCCGTATCGGACTCAAGATTGATATTCACGGCACGAGCCGGCACCACCGTCGAGATGGCATGCTTGTAAACCATTTGGGTTACCGTATTTCGCAACAGGACGACATACTGATCAAATGACTCAATGTGGCCTTGAAGTTTGATGCCGTTGACGAGGTATATAGAAACGGGTACGTGTTCTTTACGTAAGGCGTTGAGGAACGGGTCTTGTAACAATTGCCCTTTATTGCTCATGGCGGCTCCATTGTGTAATTGTGATTAGGAGTTGGAGGCAACCTGATTCTTTTTCAAGTGCCCCTCAAAGACGGTAAGTTACGACTGTAATCGATTTTTGCGTTCCGTGCCAAGCGAAAGACTACTTTTCACCTTTGGCAAAAGGATTCTTGCTCGAGCGCAGTTCGATACGTAATGGAGTGCCCACTAACGAAAAAGTTTCGCGGAAGTGCTTCTCGAGGTAGCGCTTGTAATTGTCATCAATCGCTTCGAGCGCGTTTCCATGAATAACGACGATTGGCGGATTCTGCCCTCCTTGGTGCGCATATCGGAGCTTGGGACGAACTGTTCCCTTGCGCCGTGGCTGCTGGTGCTCCACCGCCTCGATCAAGGCCCGTGTCAATCTCGGTGTCGACAGCTTGGCCATTGCTGCGGCGTATGCTGCGTCAATGGATTTCATTAGCGGGCCGATTCCGGCACCCTTCAGCGCAGAAATGAAATGAAATTTTGCAAAGAACAGGAAACTCAGTTTGCGCTCGATGTCCATCTTGATCTCGTCGCGCCTGTCAGAGTTGAGGCCATCCCACTTGTTGACCCCTACGACCAATGCCCTGCCGGACTCAAGGACAAAACCTGCAATGTGGGCATCTTGTTCTGAGATATCCTGTTGTGCATCAAGCAGAAGCAGGACAACATTCGCTTCAGAAATCGACTGCAGTGTCTTAACAACAGAAAACTTTTCGATTGCCTCAAAGACCTTACCGCGACGGCGAATACCAGCGGTGTCGATCAGCGTATATTTCTTCCCATCGCGCTCGAAGGGGATCTCGATGGAGTCACGGGTCGTGCCCGGCATATCGAATGCAATCACGCGATCTTCGCCAAGCAACGTATTAACCAGTGTCGACTTGCCGACGTTCGGACGGCCCACAATAGCAATCTTGATGCCCTTGTCACTTGCTTCGGGCACATCCTCTTCCGCGGGACGCTGCGCAAAGGCCGCATCGAGCGCCTCGTTCACGAGATCGAGAACACCGTCGCCATGCGCAGCCGAAATGACATAAGGATCACCCATGCCGAGCTCGTAAAAATCCGCCGTCACCGACGTGTACTTCATGCCCTCGGCTTTATTCACCACAAGCATTACCGACCGGCCGGACTTGCGCAAGAAGTCAGTGATCGTCTTGTCATGCGGAGTGAGCCCTTGCCGCCCGTCGACAATAAAGATGACCACATCTGCCTCGGCCACTGCCTGCTTGGTTTGCTTCGCCATCTCATACATGATCCCCTCTTTCGCGACCGGCTCGAATCCGCCGGTATCAATCACAAGAAAGGGTCGCTCGCCAATACGGCCTTCACCATAATGGCGATCACGAGTCAAACCTGGAAGGTCGGCGACCAATGCATCGCGCGACCGGGTGAGCCGGTTGAACAATGTTGACTTGCCGACGTTTGGTCGGCCTACTAATGCAATAACCGGCTTCATTCAATTCTTACTCGGTTGCCAATGCAACCAACGTTCCTGCTTGAGTTTGAAAGACTGCCGATTTACCGGCAACTAGAGGAATTGCAGCAATGACCCGGGCGCCACCGATATTCGTGCGCGCGACGAATGCGCCGTCCTCGCGAGAAAGGAAGTGGACGTAGCCCTGTCCGTCGCCGACAGCCACGGCGCGGCCGACCTGCACAGGCGCAGACAACTGCCGGTACGCGAGCTTGTTATTGCGCCACACCCCGGAGCCGCTATCTCGTGTGAAGGCCGTCACACTCCCGCGGTCATCTGCGACATACAGCAGACGCTCATCCACGCCTACGCCCACTTCGCTGGAAAGCTCCTTCGCCCAGCGAGGTGCACCACTCGCGGCGTCGAAGCACGCAACGCGTCCCTGATATGCGACAGCACAGACATCGCCGCCGGTAACCACCGGGGTGCCAGACAGATCCGCGATACGTTCCAGTTCGGTGGTACCCCGTGGATCGCCTACAGCCATTTCCCAGCGTGCACCGCCGTTTGTCAACGCCAATGCGAGCAGCCTCCCACCGGGAAGCGCAACATAAGCGGTCGGCCCGGCGATTGCGATTCCGGGTGCAGTTCTCAAAGTCAATGGCGGCGAGCTGCGCTGTGCAACCCAGCGCCGTACGCCGGACTCAGCGTCATACGCGGCAATGCGGTTATCGACGCTCCGCACTATGACCAAGCCTTGGCCAACCGCTGGCGCCGACAAGATTTCGCTCGAAGCCTGCGCCTTCCAGCGTAACTTGCCGTCGCCGTCAAACGCCATCAATACACCCTCTTCCGCGGCAACGGCAATCGTATATCCGTCACTGCCGACCCCCGCGGTCAAACGCGCGCCAGAGTCGATGCGCCAGATGGTACGTCCGCTTGCGGCATCAATGCGCGTCAAGGTCCCATCAGCCGCGGCACCGAAAACACTGCCGATTGCAACTGCGGGAGAAAACGCGAAACCTCCTGCACGGCCGATCGAGGTCGACCACAGGCTGCGTACGGCCAATGTCGGCTTGAACTCTTCCAGCGCTGCTGGCGGATTACGCAGTTGCTTGCTAGCAAACGGATTCAATGAAGAACAACCGGCCAAGGCGGCAAGGGCTGCTGTACACGTCACCATGACGGCTTTACGCATTTTTACCTCTCGTGCAATTTAAGCCGCGGCGTTTGCAGACGCGCCACCGATCGCGTCCAACTTCAACTGAATCAGCTGGCGCGCAGGATTTTTCTCATCGGTTTTATCGAGGGCGAGCTTGTAGGCTGCTCGGGCGTCTTCAATTTTGGATTGAGCCACAAGAATATCGCCTTTACGATCCGCAACGGCGCCCAAGAACTGTTCAGGGAAGTTGCCTGCAAGTAGCTTCAGCCCTTCGTCATATGCCTTCTCATCGAGGAGAATCCCTGCCAAACGAATCCTGGCGATTGCCTTGTATTCGTCACTGCCGTTTTCAATCACCCATTGCAGTTGCGACTTTGCCGCTTTCATATCGCTTGCATCAAATGCACTCTTGGCTGCAGCAAGCGCCCCCATCTGAGCATACGCAGTGCGACCGAATTTTTCGGCCATGTCGGCAGCGGCGCGCTGGACTTGCGCATTGTCCTTAGATGCAACCGCCTTCTGCAGCGATTCATAAAGCTGTGCGGCCTGTGTTGACTGCTTGCGCTGGTAGTAAGTCCAGCCAGACCAGGCGGCATAGGCTGCCAATGCAATGATCAGGAGCCAGGTGACAAGATTTCCGTACTGATTCCACCACGCCTTGAGCGTGGCCAGTTGTTCTTGTTCTTCGAGATCGTATGCCATGATGTTCTTCTAATGTTTAATGGTGATGATGGTGATGCGTCGGATCACTGCAATCGTCGCCGCAAGTGATCTGGTCAATGAGGTAATCCGAAACACTTTCGAAAGCGACCGTCGTCTGGTTGTCTTCCATGCTTTCTCCTCGCATGGTCTTCACTGTTGCAACGCCTTTGGCGACCTCGTCTTCGCCAATGATGACAGCGTACCCCGCACCGCTTGCGTCCGCCCTTTTCATCTGCGATTTAAAACTGGCTCCTCCGCTGGAAGACACGCAATTCAGTACAACGTCCAATCCAGCATCACGCAATCGTTCTGCGACAACGAACGCCTGCAGTTGTGCCACTTCACCCTGGTGCACCACATAAACGTCACACTGATGCGGTTCGAACGTATCACCGTTCGCCTTCATCAGTTCGAGCAAACGCTCGACGCCGATTGCAAACCCGCAGGCAGGCGTCGGCTTGCCACCGAACATTTCGATCAGGGGATCATAACGTCCACCGCCACAAACCGTACCTTGCGAGCCGAGCTGATCGGTCACCCATTCAAAGACCGTTCGGTTGTAATAATCCATGCCGCGGACGAGGCGTGGATTGATGGTGAACGGAATGCTGTTATGCCGGAGGATCTTTTGCACACCTTCAAAGTGAGCACGAGACTCCTCTCCCAGATAATCAAGGAGCTTCGGCGCCGCATTAACCATCTCCTGCATCGCAGGATTCTTGGTGTCGAGAATGCGCAATGGATTCGAATACAGACGCCGCTGGGCATCCGCGTCAAGCACATCCTTGTGTTGCTCAAAATAGGCTACAAGATCCGCTCGATGGCGGTTGCGCTCGTCTGCATTGCCGATGGAATTCAATTCAAGCCGGATATCCTGCAGACCGAGGTCATCCCACAGGCGCTGGCACAGCATGATCAGTTCAGCATCAATATCCGGACCCGTGAAGCCCAGTGCTTCTGCACCGACCTGATGGAATTGGCGGTAGCGGCCGCGTTGCGGCTTTTCATGGCGGAACATGGGCCCGGCATACCAGAGTCGTTTCGGACCATCGTAAGTGAGGTTGTGTTCCAACGCTGCACGCACGACGCCAGCAGTGCTTTCAGGACGTAGCGTCAATTGATCGCCATTCATAGAATCGACGAAAGAATACATTTCCTTTTCGACGATATCCGTGACTGCACCCAAGCCTCTGGAAAACAAGGCCGTCGGTTCAACGATGGGCGTACGGATCTGCTGAAAACCGTAGCTTTTCAATACCGATTGCACGGTATTCTCAAACAACTCCCATAGCGGCGCGTCCGCCGGCAGGATGTCGTTCATCCCCTTAACACCGACGATTTTCTCTACCTTTTTGTTCTCTGACATTCTTTTTGCTTAATGCACGATCAGCTTAAGTGCCAACCGATACTTGTCCATAACGAGTTTTAACGTAGTCCAGCACAATAGCCTGGAATTCTTCGGCAATCCGGTCGCCGCGCAAGGTAACCCTCTTTTCACCATCGACAAAGACCGGAGCCGCCGGCGATTCCCCGGTTCCCGGAAGGCTGATGCCGATGTTCGCATGCTTGGATTCACCCGGACCGTTCACAATGCAGCCCATGACGGCGACATTCATGCTTTCCACCCCGGGATACTGCTTCTTCCAGATTGGCATCTGTTCACGCAGATACGTCTGAATCTGGTCAGCCAGCTCCTGAAACACCGTCGAGGTGGTGCGCCCACATCCCGGACAGGCAATCACCATGGGCGCAAACTTGCGCAACCCCATAGTCTGCAAAATTTCCTGGGCAACGACGACCTCTTTCGTCCGGTCCCCTCCGGGTTCAGGAGTCAAGGAGACGCGGATCGTGTCGCCTATCCCTTCCTGCAACAGCACGGAGAGTGCAGCTGTCGAGGCAACGATTCCTTTGCTGCCCATCCCGGCCTCCGTGAGCCCCAAATGCAATGGATAGTCGCAGCGACGAGCAAGCTCACGGTACACGGCAATTAGGTCCTGAACACCCGAAACCTTGGCCGACAATATGATTTTGTCGCCCGCAAGACCAATCTCTTCAGCCTGTTGTGCGCTTTCTATGGCAGACGTCACCAATGCCTCATACATGACCGCTTGCGCGTCCCACGGCTCTGCCCTGCGTGCATTCTCGTCCATTATCCGAGCCAGCAAAGCCTGATCAAGGCTTCCCCAGTTAACGCCAATACGGACCGCTTTGTCATACTTGCATGCAATCTCGATCATCTGCGCAAACTGGACATCGCGTTTAGCCCCCTGTCCCACGTTGCCCGGGTTAATGCGATATTTGGACAACGCCTTCGCGCAGTCGGGAAAGTCCTGGAGTAATTTGTGTCCGTTATAGTGGAAGTCCCCTACCAGCGGCACATCCACTTCCATCTTGTCCAGCTGTTCACGGATGGCAATGACAGCGGCTGCAGCCTCCGCATTATTGACGGTGATCCGGACAAGCTCGGAACCCGCGCGCGCCAACTCCTTTATCTGGATTGCTGTGGCGATTGCATCCGCAGTATCGGTGTTCGTCATGGACTGGACAACGACCGGCGCAACGCCGCCAACGGCAATTACCCGGTTGCCATAGCGGATTGTCACGCTTCGCCTGTTGCGACGCGCGAGAGGTCCGGATGGGATTGGAGCATTCACTGAGGTCATACTATCTACTTCAAATTGACGCGCGCAACATTACTTCTCGTACCAGGCTTAAGCTCAAGCGGCACTCCTCGCAGAGTTGCATCGACACCGGCGGCATTTCCGATTACCAGAGAAAACGGCTCGGTCACCTGAACGGCTTCAGATTCACCCGCCTTCATAATGCGTGAGATGAGAACCGAGTTATTTCCTGTGCGACGAACCTCCACCCAGGAGTCCTCACGCGCAATCAAATGCAAAGTGTTATTGCCGGTTGCGGCAGCAGCAGAGGAACTGGCATTGCTTGCGGCGGGCGGAGATGCAGTCACGCTGGAAGTAGCTTGTGACGACTGAGTAGCCGGGGCGGCATTTATGCCAGAAGCTGGTGCCGCGTTGACATCAGAACCAACGTTGCCTGGCGCACCACTATCCGGAGCAGGCGCCACAGCCGGCTCTTCGCCTTGGGCGCTCGGCACTTGCTGCTCACCATTACCTATTGCAGGCATGTCGCCCTGTCCTTGCTGTACTGGCGACGTAGATGACTTTGGCACTTCCGTAACGCTGTTGCCACTCTGGCGGCTCGCCCAGATCGCAACGCCAATCAGGAGGATCAGCAGCATTCCGATAAGCCACTTTGATGACAAAGCCGGACGATCCGCCATGGAAGGAAGGCGGGCATCCGAAAAGGGCGTTGAAAGCGTCTTTCGCGGCATGATTGATTCGCTGAACGCACCAGATGCACCATCTAGCGTAGCCAGCAGCGGCGTTGCATCCACTTTCAGCAACTTCGCATATGCCCTGATAAATCCGCGCACGATAGGCATACCCGGCAACGCAGCATAATCATCGCGTTCAATTGCGGCGATTTGCCGCGGCGCAAGATTTAGCTGGCTTGCGACCTGCTCGACTGTCCACCCACGCTCATTCCGGTATGCGGCCAGCCGCGCCCCTGCCGACGGAGGCACCTGCGATGCGTCCGAACCGCCATCCGGAGCCGTTTGACCATTGATTTCAGGATCACTCATCGAATGCTCCACGCTGGTACGCGGCATATTCATCCGAACCACCGTGCCTGCGCCGCAACTGCGTCACCAGGCTGTTTTCGGCTGCGCGGTCGCCAAGCTTGCGCTCAACCCTAATTGCGAGCCACAAAACCTCTGCCGTCATGACGTCCGTCTTCATTACGCGCCCGATGTAGAAACGTGCACGTTCGTAATCGGCACGATCATAATGAATTCTGGCGAGGCTGATGTTGGTGGATATATTGCCCGGCTCGTACTGAAAAGCCTGAGTGAAATAACGCTCAGCCGCCGCACTGTTTTTCAATTTGAGGCTGCAGATACCGGCGTTGTTCAGCGCCTTTGCCGGCGACTGATAAGCGCGGCTCTTCAAGGCTGCATCAAAGTATGCTATTGACTGCTTTTCCCTGCCCGTCTGGCACAAGAACCAGCCGTAGTTATTGCTGAAATCCGGGTTGTTCGGTGCAAGACGAATCGCTTGCAAGAAGTCCTCTTCAGCCTTGCGGCTCTCACCCATCTCCATGTAAATCAGCGCACGCATGCTATATGCGTCTGCAAAGTTCGGATCGGCCTGCAGTGCGAGTTTGATCTCATCGAGCGCCACTGCCATTTGACGCTGCTCGTAATAGCTCACAGCGAGCTGCAGACGAATACGCGCCCGCTTCTGACTCTCGGTCTGATCAGCCGCGGTCGAAAGACTATTCTGCGAATCGCCTACCGGCGTTGTCCCACATCCTGAAAGCAAAAAAGCCGACGCAATGAGACAAGTCAACAACGAAAAGTACGGTTTTCTTATCACTTGGGCACCTCCACAATGCGACCGAATTCTTTGCCGAATTTCTTCTGATACTCCGCCATTTTCTGCATTCGTTCCTGCACTCGCGTACGGTCTTGCACCTCGCCGGCAAGCTGGCCGCAAGCTGCATCGATATCGTCGCCACGCGTCTTCCGAATGGTCGTAACGATGCCAGCGTCCATCAGTACTTGCGCGAAGGCCTTTATGCGGGCGTTATTGGAGCGCTTTAACCCCGATTCGGGGAACGGGTTAAATGGAATCAGGTTGAATTTGCATGGAACGGGAGCATCGCCGTTCTGCACGACTGCCACTAGTTCGCGCGCATGCACATCGGAGTCATTTACACCATCAAGCATGCAATACTCAAACGTAATGAAGTCTCTAGGCGCATATGCAAGATAGCGTCGGCATGCCTTCATCAACTCGGACAGCGGGTATTTTTTATTCAGTGGGACAAGGCTGTCACGTAACGCATCATTGGAAGCGTGAAGCGAGACGGCCAACGCCACCGGACATTCCCGTGAGAGCTTATCAACCATCGGAACCACACCGCTCGTTGAGACCGTTACGCGTCGGCGAGACAATCCGTAAGCATTATCATCAAGCATCAACCTGAGTGCTGTTACGGTTGGCTCGAAATTCAGCAGCGGTTCGCCCATGCCCATCATGACCACGTTCGTGATCTGGCGCTCGCCCTTTGGCCCTGACTCAATTCCCTTCGTACGGCGCAACTCGAATTCAGCCATCCAGAGCTGCCCGATGATTTCGCCGACCGAGAGGTTGCGACTGAAGCCCTGCTTCCCTGTCGAACAGAATCGGCAATTGACTGCACAGCCTGCCTGCGTGGAGATACACAAGGTGCCGCGATTTTCTTCAGGGATGAACACCGTTTCGACTGCATTACCCTGACCGACATCAAGCAGCCATTTGCGGGTGCCGTCGGCAGAGGTGTGATCACTGATGATCGCCGGTGCAGCAATGATCGCGCGCGACTTGAGCTTTTCGCGCAGCGACTTTGCCAAATCCGTCATGGAGTCGAAGTCGCTGGCACCAAACTGATGAATCCAGCGCTGCAACTGCTTTGCGCGAAACGGTTTCTCACCCAACTCGCCGCAGTAGGCAACGAGTTGCGCAGGATCGAGATCCAGCAAATTGGTGAGAGCCGTCATAGGAGTATTTCACTTTGTTGCTCGCCTTGGAGGAATCAACATCATCGCGGCGAGCAGTATTGCAATTAGCGGGAATAAACGTTGAGCGCCGGGAAGAAATAAGCGATTTCAACCTTGGCGGTGTCCGTACCGTCGGAGCCATGTACTGCATTTGCATCGATGGAATCAGCAAAGTCAGCACGGATAGTACCCTTGTCCGCCTTCTTCGGGTCGGTTGCGCCCATCAGTTCACGGTTCTTGGCAATCGCGTTCTCACCTTCCAGCACTTGGATCATGACCGGGCCGGATACCATGAAATCAACCAGATCCTTGAAGAAGGGGCGCTCACGATGAACAGCGTAAAAGCCTTCGGCTTCGGCGCGCGACAACTGCGCCATGCGGGCAGCGACGATTTTCAGGCCGGCGTCCTCAAAACGGGAATAAATCTGACCGATCACGTTTTTCGCGACTGCGTCGGGCTTGATGATCGACAGTGTGCGTTCGATTGCCATCTGTAAAAACTCCAATAAAAAGAAGGGGTTAAGATTAATTACCGAGAAATCAACTAACCTTCTATTCTAGCATGAAAGGCCTTTCCCGAGGGATCGGGCAATGACATCAATCGACGCGCCCCACGTCTACAGTCTATATATCGTCCGGTAACTTCACTCCGGAACCGAGCATGCTATGCTCTTGTCACTTATTCCTGTATTAAACGACATCGGAGGCAATATGGAGCAAAACCTGCAACGAATTTACGGCGCGTCCAGCGAAGCCCTCGTAGTTCGTCATCGCGTACTGCGCAATACTTACTGGCTGCTCGCCATTTCCATGATCCCCACGGTGCTCGGTGCATGGCTTGGCGTACAACTCAATTTTTCCTTCTTTTCAGGCAGCCCGCTTATCGGGTTCATGGCATTCCTGGCGATTGCATTCGGATTTTTCTACGCAATCGAAAAGACAAAAAACTCAGGTCTCGGCGTCGCAGTCCTGCTTGGCTTTACCTTCTTCATGGGCTTGATGCTGTCACGTCTCATTGGGCACATCCTCGGGTTTTCCAACGGCGCTTCTTTGATCATGACTGCGTTTGGGGGCACTGCGACGATTTTCGCGGCAATGGCAACCATCGCAACCGTATCGAAGCGCGATTTTTCCGGTATGGGCAAATGGCTGTTTGCCGGGGTACTGGTGATCCTCGTAGCAGCGCTGGCAAACGTTTTCCTCCAATTGCCAGCACTCTATCTCGCAATCTCAGCGCTGGCTATCGCGATCTTTTCTGCCTACATTCTCTACGACGTTCAGCAGATCATTAACGGCGGTGAAACCAACTACATCACTGCAACGCTCGCGATTTATCTCGACGTGTATAACATCTTCAGCAATCTGCTGGCGCTGCTAGGAGTTTTCGGTGGAGAGCGGGATTAAGCTCTCACACGAAAAACAAAAAGCCGACCTGTAGCAAGGTCGGCTTTTTTTGGTTCTTCACGGATTTCCGGGAATCGTTACTATTCGAGGTCAAATACAGCCATCGACTCGACATGTGCCGTGTGCGGGAACATGTTCACCACACCGCTTTGTTTCAAGGCATAGCCACCTTGGTGAACAAGATAACCGGCGTCACGCACCAGCGTAGATGGATTGCAGGAAACATAAACGATACGCTTGGGTTTCATTGCCGGATCAAGGCCTGCAATAGCTTGGCAAACTGCAATTGCACCTTCGCGCGGCGGATCAATGAGGATGCGGTCGAACTTGCCAAGCGCAACGAAATCCTCCGTTGTCGCTTCGAACAAGTTGCGGCAATAGAACGTCATTTTCTCAGCCAGCCCGTTGGAGCGCGCATTTTCCATGGCGCGCTCCGTCAGCGCAGTGCTCCCTTCGATGCCAACCACTGCCCGCACTTGCGTAGCGATGGGTAGCGTGAAATTCCCGAGTCCGCAGAACAAATCTGCCACACGCTCATCGGGTCGCGCATCCAACAGACTCAGCGCACGTGCGACCAGAACGCGATTGATATGGTGGTTAACCTGAGTGAAATCAGTGGGTTTGAAGGGCATCTTTACCCCGAACTCCGGCAATGCGTAATGCAATTGCACATCTGTCGGATAGAACGGATAAACGGTGTCTGGCCCTTTGGGTTGCAACCACCATTGGATGCGATGCACATCCGCAAACACCTTCAGCTTGTCCTCATCATCAACAGTCAGAGGCGCCATGATGCGCAGAACCAGCGCAGTCACATCCTCGCCTACAGCCAGCTCGATCTGCGGCATCTGTTCGAAAATGCTCAATGACTCCACCAGCTTCCGTAACGGCACGAGCATGGCTGAGACATGGGGTGGCAGAATCTCGCAAGTCTTCATGTCTGCGATATACGATGATTTCCTCTCGTGGAAACCAACCAGTATGCCGCCCTTCTTCTGGACGTTGCGCACCGACAGCCGTGCCCGATAGCGATAGCCCCAGGTCGGCCCGAAAATCGGCCGCATCACTGTTTCGGCGCGCACTTTACCAAGGTGCCAAAGGTTATCCTCAAGCACGCGCTGCTTCATTGCGACCTGCGCAGACGGTTCGAGGTGCTGCATCGCACACCCACCGCATACGCCGAAATACTCGCACCGCGGCTTTACCCGTAGCGAGGATTCGCGGTGCAACTCAGTCATCGTCGCAGCTTCCCACTTCGGTTTTTTCCGGAACGACTGATAGCTGACGCGCTCACCCGGCAATGCACCCTCGACAAAAATCACCTTGCCGGGCGTACCGTCCTCGTTGTGCAAATGACCAACACCCCGACCTTCCATGTCGAGGGATTCAATAACGATCGTATTGTGCTGCATAAGAAATCTTGTTGAATTACCGAGCGTTCAACTCCCGAAAAACGGGAAGTAGAGCTCGAGGTGGGCTGAAAAACGCGCTCAGACTACCATGCGGCAAGGTATTCCTGCCAGTGCGATCCGTCCAGCCTTGCCAGGGACGAGCGTACCAGGGAAACTTCTTCTTCGTAGGCAGCCTTCGTCATGGCGCCGCGCATAAGCTGAAAACGGCAATAAACGAGGTAAGTGTTGACGACGTCCGTTTCGCAGTAGTCACGAATTTCGTTCAAATGGCCTTCCTGGTACAAGGTCCAGACCTGCGATCCATCTACGCCCAGCTTGCCGGGAAATCCGCACAACTTTGCGAGATCATCCAATGGCGCATTTGCCCTTCCGGTATACAGCGCAAGCAGATCCATCAGGTCGAGGTGGCGCGTGTGGTACCGGCTCAGGTAGTTGTTCCATTTGAAGTCGCGGTCTTCGTCGCCCATTTCCCAGTAACGGGACGCCGTTACGCCATTGATCATTGCCCGGTAGTGCAGCACTGGCAGGTCGAAGCCACCGCCATTCCATGACACCAGCTGCGGAGTGTACTTGTCAATGATTCGGAAAAAGTCATTGATGAGCTTCGATTCGTGATCCTCTAGACTGCCCAGCGAACGGACACGAAATCCTTCGTTGTCGCGGAATACGCAGGAGATTGCGGCGATACGATGCAGATGATGCTGGAGAAAATCCGAGCCGCTCTTTTCGCGCCGAGCTGCAAATGCCGCTGCCGCGACTTCGGAATCAGTCATTACGGAATCATAGCCATTCAGGACGCGCAGTCCTGCCACATCGGGAATCGTCTCGATGTCGAATACCAGTACGGGGATCACAGTAATGCGTCCTTGCCGACGCCTTTGGCAGTCAATGCACGCTTGAGTTTGACCAATGCCTCTTGCTGAATCTGGCGCACGCGTTCGCGCGTAACACTCATCTCCGCCGCCAATTCCTCCAGCGTGGCCGGATCATCGTTGTCCAGGCCAAAGCGGCGAACAATGACCACACGCTGCTTGTCCGGAAGTTTCTTCAGCCAATCGCGCACCAGTATCGTCATTTCATGGTGTTCCGCGCGCGAATCCGGGCCATCCTCGACATCTCCGGGCAGCATGTCCATCAGGCTGGCCTGCGGATCATTATCAAGCGGGGCATCCAGCGACGTTGCGTGTTCCGAAAGGGCAAGGATATCTTGTACATCCTCAACCGGTCTGTCGACAAGGTGGGCGATGTCTTCGGCGGTTGCATCCTTACCGTCGTGGTGCTGCGCTTCCAGATGATATTTAGCACGAAGGATTTGATTCAGCTCACGCACCATGTGCACGGGCAATCGCACCGTGCGCGCCTGGTTCATGATTGCGCGCTCAATGCTCTGGCGAATCCACCATGTCGCATAGGTCGAGAAGCGAAAACCGCGCTCCGGCTCGAACTTGTCGATCGCACGCATGAGGCCGAGGTTGCCTTCCTCGATCAAGTCCAGCAACACAACGCCACGATTGATGTAATGCTTTGCAATCGACACAACCAGGCGCAGGTTATGCTCGATCATCTTCTGGCGCGCCTCGAAATTCCCTTGCTTTGCCAGCGTTGCATAGTGAATTTCTTCTTCAACCTTCAGCAACGGGCGCGCACCGATCTGGTTCAGGTAATGCTGTGTCGTATCGGTCGACAATTCTGCGGCAAGTACCGTCTTCAGCTCATCTACCGGATCCGCCCCAGATACCACTGATCCGTTACCACGCTCGGCATTGTCGACGTCATCCACCAACCCATCGCCAGCGTCATCGGCGCCACTGAGCGGAATATCCTCGGTCAGGTCGTCCGAAGGTGTTTCATCATCGATTGGATCGTGGGGCGTACGATTCATTTAACGGTTTGGCAGAAATTTTGATGGATCGACTGGCTTTCCTTGGTGGCGAATCTCGAAATGCAGTTTTACCTCATCCGTATCGGAGTTTCCCATCTCCGCAATTTTTTGTCCCTTGCTGACACTTTGATCTTCTTTCACGAAGATGGTTTTGTTATGCGCGTAGGCGGACAACAAATTATTGGAATGTTTGACAATAACCAGATTGCCATACCCACGGATGCCGCTTCCAGCATACAGGACTTTTCCTGCTCCTGCCGCCAGCACCGGCTGCCCCATCTTGCCGGCAATATCGATACCTCTCTTGCCTTCGCTAAATGCGGAAATTACTTTGCCTTCGGCCGGCCACATCCAGGAGATGCCGTCCTCGTCCGGGGCCGTCGCCGTAGGCGCTTCCGGCGCCTTTTCGACAGCCTTGGGCTGATCATGTTTCGGCAATGCATTCGATGTCGCAGCCGCCCCGCCGTTTGGATCGGTTTTTTGCAATTCTGCCAGTGTGCCTGCCGAATAGGGGCGCTTGTCTCCGCGTGGTCCGGATTTGTTCAATACATTGCCGGCAGCGGGCGCACCGGGTGACAACGGCCTCACTTCAACGCCCGAAGAAGTAGCGATGCTTCCGGTCTGCGCAGCTCCCTCCGGCGGCAGGACGCGCAGTGCCTGGTCAACCTTGATGTCGTTTGCGTTGGCGAGGTTATTCCAGACGACGAGATCGCGATAGTTCTGGCCGAAATCGAGAGCAATCTGCAGAAGCGTATCGCCCTTCCTGACTATGTAATATCCGCGCGCATCCGCCTGCTTGGGAGCAGCAGCGGAAGCTGCACTGCGCGCCGCTTCGGCGGACTTCGCACCGGCCGTGCGGTCCACAACTGGCGCCGCTTGGCGCGGAGTCACAGTACATGCAGCGAACATGGCAGGCAGAACCGCCAGAAATACCAAGCGTACTTTTCTCATTCTCATACTATTAATCGTTTTGGCGGCTCTAACCGGAACTCATTCCAGCCCGGAGTCCCCTTAGATCACCCCGGGTCGCAGCGGTACGAAATGACAATCTTCCAAAGTGGTATTCGTCCACTCGAATTTGCTTACGCGCTCAATGAGCTGCAGGACCTGATGGCGAGCCCCGACCGGAGCCACCAGTCTTCCGCCGATACTCATTTGATCAAGCAAGGCCTGCGGGACTTCGAGTCCGGCCGCGGCCAGAATAATACCGTCGAACGGCGCCACCTGAGGAAGGCCAAGCATACCATCTCCGTATTGCAGACGGATATTCGCAATACGCAGCGGGCGCAAATTCGCCTTCGCCAGTTCATGCAATGGCTTGATTCGCTCGATTGAATACACCTCCTTGGCCACCAGGGACAGAACAGCAGCCTGATAGCCACAACCCGTGCCGATCTCCAGCACCTTGTTCAATGCGCCGCCATTGGCATTGGCGCGCATAACTTCAATCATTCGCGCGACGATATAAGGCTGGGAGATGGTCTGATGGTGCCCGATGGGCAGGGAAGCATCGATATAGGCCTGGCTCGACAAACCGGACTCGACGAACATATGGCGCGGCACAGCTTCCAGGGCGGCCAGTACCTTCACGTCTTTAACTCCCTGCTTCGCGACACGTGCCACCATTGCGGAGCGGACGGCGTCGGAAACAAGCGGCATGGGACGCGATGAAGTCGAAGTTGTTTGCGAAGACGATTGCGCCATCGCCTGCCTGTGCCTGGAGTCGTGCGTAGATGGCAATCGTGCCCCGCTTTGTGCAGCATTTTGCGTTGCCGTTTGAGGTGTGGCGATCTTGCCGGGGGAGACAACATTAGACGTCGTCTTCCTGCCGGAGCTTTCAACCACGGACGACAACGGTAATGGAAAACGCTTGTCGCCGCCGCTCATGCGAAGCCCTTCTTCAGCAACTCCAGTTGTGCTGTGTGAGTCAGATCAACCTGAAGGGGGGTGATCGAGACAAACCCGTCTGCAACGGCATGGAAATCCGTTCCCTCGCCAGCGTCCCTTGCCTTGCCGGCAGGCCCTATCCAGAAAATCTCGCGTCCGTGCGGGTCCAGTGACTTGATCACCGCCTCGGATTCATGGCGCTTGCCCAAGCGGGTCGCCTTCACGCCCTTGATCTGATCATAAGGAAGGTTTGGAATATTTACATTCAGCAAATACGGCTTGGCCAACATTTGGAAGCCGCGCTCGACGAAGTCCCGAGCAATGCGCGCGGCGGCGTCAACGTGCACCCAACCTTTTTCGACCTGCGAGAACGCGATGGCGGGAATACCGAACAAGAACCCTTCGGTCGCGGCCGCGACAGTGCCGGAATACAGCGTGTCGTCGCCCATATTCTGCCCTTGGTTGATTCCTGACACGATCAGGTCGGGCTTGAAGGCGATTCCGCCCGTCAGTGCAACGTGCACACAGTCCGAAGGCGTACCATTGACAAAATAGAAACCATTATCGGCACGATAAACAGAAAGCGGTCGATCCAGCGTCAGGGAATTTGAACTGCCGGAGCGGTTGCTGTCTGGCGCCACTACAACAATGTCGGCAATTGGTCTTAATGCTTCGGCCAAGGCAATGATGCCTGGAGCAAGGTAACCATCATCGTTACTAACGAGAATTTTCATGGAGGAATTTTAACCGAAGCGATATTGCCGTCCTGCGAAGATATTGACATTCTGCGGCATCTGCCTAGAATAAAACGACCGTTCTTTTTTATAAACCACACACCGAAGGAGACACCATGAAAGCTATCCTCTGCAAATCCTGGGGATTACCCGATACGCTGGTTGTAGAGGAGTTGCCTGACGTTGTACCCGGCCCCGGTGAAGTAGCGATCGACGCACAAGCGGCAGGCGTCAACTTTCCTGATGTCCTGATCATTCAAAACAAGTACCAGTTCAAACCCGAACTCCCCTTCACTCCCGGCAGCGAACTTGCGGGCGTGATCCGCTCAGTCGGTGAAGGCGTTACACAGTTCAAGCCGGGTGACAAGGTTCTGGCATTTGTCAGCCAAGGCGCGTTTGCTCAGCAAATCGCCGTACCGGCAAAGATGCTGATGCCAATGCCACCCGGCCTCGACTTCGATACTGCCGCTGCAGTGACTCTCACCTATGGAACCTCGCATCACGCCGTCGCCGACCGAGCCCAGCTGAAAGCCGGCGAGACCATGCTGGTCCTCGGCGCCGCTGGCGGGGTTGGACTGGCGGCGATCGAGATCGGCAAGGCGCTCGGCGCACGGGTCATTGCCGCAGCATCCTCCGATGAGAAACTGGCTGTGTGCAAACAGCATGGTGCAGATGTGACGATCAACTACAGCACGCAAGACCTGCGTGAAGCCATCAAGGAGGCAACCGCAGGCAAAGGCCCTGATGTCATTTACGATCCTGTCGGCGGCATTTATGCAGAGCCGGCATTCCGCTCCATTGCATGGCGTGGCCGCTACCTGGTAATCGGTTTTGCGAATGGCGAGATTCCGAAGCTGCCACTTAATCTGCCTTTGCTAAAAGGAGCTTCGATTGTCGGTGTATTCTGGGGCGAGTTCGCCAAGCGGGAGCCCAAGGCTAATCTGGCGGCCATGCGTGAGCTGATGACCTGGATGGCAGAAGGCAAGATCAAGCCGCATATCTCCGGCCGCTATGCCCTGGCCGACACGCCACGCGCGTTGAATGACATGGCGGCACGCAAAGTGACGGGCAAAGTCGTTATCCAACCGCAGAAATAGAAATAACCAAACTGCCACCCATCTCAGCACTGCTCAACGCTCTCCTGCAGTCGCCCTGCAGGAGAGGCGCGCAAAATCGTAACAACATCCTGCCAGACGCTACATAGCATTACCCGCATCGATCTCCGCATCCTTGAAGAAGGCCACTGCCACCGCAGCTTCACGGGTTCTCTTGAAGGGCGGCAGGCTTTGCCATATTCGCCGCCCATAGGGTTTGGAGATCAGTCGCGGATCACATATCATCAGCACGCCTCGATCCTCTTCATCCCGAATCAACCGGCCAGCGCCCTGCTTCAGATTGATGATCGCCTCCGGCAGCTGGTGATGCACGAAGCCGTTCAACCCCTTCTTCTCAAGCGCCTCGATGCGCGCAGCGAGCACCGGGTCGTCTGGGGGCGAAAAGGGCAGCTTGTCGATGATGACCAGAGAGAGCGCTTCTCCCCGCACATCGACGCCTTCCCAAAAGCTCTGGCTTCCGATGAGGACCGCATTTCCCGCTGCACGAAAACGGTCAAGCAATTCAGTCCGGCCGGCCTCGCCCTGCACCATCAACGGAAACGGCAATTTCCGCTTCTCGAACTCCTCGCGCAGTCTTTCGGCGGCACGATTCACGGCTCGCAATGTAGTACACAAAAAGAAGGCGCGCCCACCGGACGCCTCGATCATCGGCAATGCCGCATTGATCACTGCATCCGTGAAGTTGACGGCATTGGGCTGCGGGAGGTTGTCCGGCACATACAGCAGGCCCTGCTTGCCATAATCGAAGGGGCTGGGCCAGGACTGCGCAGGCTCGTTCCACAGCCCCATCTGCGAGGTGTAATGGTTAAAGTCATTCTTCACTGCGAGCGTGGCGGACGTGAAGATCCACGCCCGCGGCGAACCCTCGCGCTGCTTGCTGAATATCGGCGCAATAGACAAAGGTGTCTGGTGCAGCTGCAGTGATGAGGTAAATGCCTCGACCCACAGAACCCGCTCCTGTCCGGGCCCCACCTTCTCGGGGTCCGCTGACTGCGCACTATCCCACGCTGAGAGCTTATCTGCCAGTTCGATTGCCCGTGTACGGCATTGCTCGATTGTTTCTGCTCGCTCAGCCTGCTTCTCGAGCACCGCAATCATTGCGTGCAGTTCATCCTGCAGCCTCTCCAGCGTCGGAAAAAATGCACTGGAGGGGGCAATCTGGCTGACCGAAAGGCGGACGATATCTTGTGGAAAAGCGAGGCGTAGATCCCGAGCTGCGCGTTCGACTGGAGCGACGAGCTTGGCCCAGTCTGCGCCGTCCCGTGCATGTGCCAACCCTTCCGCCAGCACATCCCGGCAAAGCTCCAGTACCTGCGACGTCGATACCGTTTCTCCGAAGAAGAGCGTCGCTGTTTCAGGCAGTTGATGCGCCTCGTCGAAGATGACCGTGTTCGCGGAAGGAAGCAACTCGGCGACACCCGTATCCTTCAAGGCAACGTCGGCGAAAAACAGATGGTGGTTCACCACGACGACGTCCGCCTGCTGTGCCTCCTTGCGTGCCTTCATGACGAAGCAGTCCTGATAATACTGGCACTCCGATCCAAGGCAGGTATCGCGCGTCGATGTAACGAGATTCCACACCGGCGCCGATTCCGGCACCTTGGATAGCTCCGCCTTGTCCCCGGTATTGGTGGTCTTGATGAAGCGAGATATCTCGCGCAGGTAGCCGACATCATCGCGCGAAGTCAATCGCCCGTTCTGCAACGTGCGTTCGAGATGGAAGTGGCAAACGTAGTTCGCACGCCCCTTCAAAAGCGCTACCGAGACCGGCGCCCGCAATGCTTTGCGGACGGTAGGTATGTCACGCAGATACAGCTGGTCCTGCAGGTTTTTCGTACCGGTCGAAAGGATGACTTTGCCCCCCCAAAGCAGCGCCGGTACGAGATAAGCGAATGTCTTTCCTGTGCCGGTCCCCGCTTCGGCAATGATGGTCTGCTGGTTCGAAATCGCCGATGCAATAGCCTTCGCCATTTCGGTCTGTGATTGTCGAGGCCGAAAGCCGCTGACTGCCTGGCTAAGCGGTCCTTCTGCATCAAATAGCTGCTCGATATCGGCGTCGCGGTTAATCTGTGGGCCCGAAGGTGATACGGTGTTGTCTGTCAAAGCGGTTGGCGATTAGGGGAGATGGAATCCCCATGATCTAAAAATTAGGCGGGAGTATCCGGGACCAGTTGCATCTTCAACAAGATTATATGATCCTTGAGCTGCAGCTTGCGCTTCTTCAAGCGCCGCAAGTGGAGTTCATCATACAGCGCATCGCGGGTAAGGAGCTCAATCACGGCGTCGAGGTCGCGATGTTCAACTTCCAGCTCGATTATTCTGCGCTGAATATCTTCGGTGGGGATCATAATTGGTTAAATCAAGGCTATAGGCTATATTCTAAGAGCGAAACATAAGCACGTATAGCGGGGGCGCCGATTCAATCACGTCCTTCCGATAGAATGCAATCTTGAAGTGCATGTGCAACGCGCCGTGTTTCAAGGCGAATCGGTGATTCCATTTCTTCAGCTTAGAAATGTAACAAAGGTCTACAACGAGAATCGCTTCGTGTTATGCGTGCAATAATTTTGCCCCACATCAGGTTAACCGATCCCAACCTATGACCCATTACAGGATAGATGCCGGCACAGGCCAACATATTGGCGACCGGAAGGAACAGCAAGACCGCGTAGCGCTCTTTGCTGCACCAAGAGCCCTGGGCTATGTAATGGCAGTCGTCGCTGACGGTATGGGCGGACTGAGCGGCGGTGCACTTGCAGCTGAACAGGTGATCCGTACCGCAAAGCAGGCGTTCGATTTGTTTTCACCTCAGACCGAAGACGTCGAGAAAATGTTGGTGGCAATTGCTCGCGATGCGCACACCATCATTAAACTGACTGCGATTTCCTCTGAAAAGAAACCGCATAGCACACTCGTCATTCTCGTGATCACACCAGACAGGCGCGCTGTCTGGGCACATGTTGGCGATTCGCGCTTATATCGCTTTGATGGGCCAAACTTTGCAGAACGAACAATCGACCACTCGTATGTCGAAATGCTCGTCAAGGAAGGCAAGCTTTCCCGTGAAGAGGCGCAGCATCACCATCTCTCGAACGTGCTCGTCAGTGCGCTCGGCTCGCACGATAACGAACCCCAGGTCAGCTTGCGCCGCTATGACGGACTCAAGATCGGTGATTCGTTCTTGCTCTGCTCGGATGGGCTTTGGCACTATTTCACCGAAGCCGAACTAGGCGTTGCCATCGCAATGAACACGCCACGCCATGCATCGGAGTTCCTGATCAACAAGGCTCGCGAGCGTGCTGTGGACGGTACGGGCGATAACTGCACCCTGGCGATCGTGAAGCTCGTCGAGCCCCCACAGGAAACCAAGGATTACACTGCGACCAAGATGAAGCGCGCGGTGTGAGAGACGAGGCAAGAAAGCCGAGCTGAAAACCGCTTTATGTCGGCCGACCTGCGCTCCAGACAAGCGACCAATGGCGCGGGCAGGTAATGATGAATTCTGCAGAGGTGAAAACAGATTTATTGCCCGCCAGGCTGAGTTGCCTGCTTGGCACGCTGCTCCGCCTCCTTTTTTGCTTTCCGTTCGGCGACTTTTCTTTGTCGTTCCTGCGCCGCCTTCACCTTCTTTTCGTAATCTGCTACTTTCTCCGCACGCCTCTTCTCGCCAGCCAGTTCCTCCTGTTGTAAGCGCTGCATCTTCGCCTCGTGTTCTGCAACACGGTCAGGGAAAATTGCCGGCGCACTCCGTTCAGTGATGCGTTTCTCGTGTTGAGGAACACCCTTCGATTCCGCAGGTTTTTCCCGCAATGCACGTTCCCGCTCCAGGCGGTCGGCTTCGGCTTGTTCCTGTCGCTCCGCTAGGGCTTTATCCCGTTCTTGGGCACGATCCTGTCGCTTGAATGCATTGGCCTCAAGCTCGACCTTGCGCAGTTTCGCAAGTGCCTGGCGTCGACGCTCTTTCGCTTGTTCCACGCATGAGGTAGCAAAGAACTTGGGATGACATGCCTGTTCTTCGGCTGAGAAACGTGCCTCGACTGCGTCACGTTCCCGCCCGACGTCTGCCAACGCTGCATCAGCGCCCTCCACCATTTTGATCGAACCAGCGGGATAGCGCTCAACGATAGCAGTTGATGCATCTTTCGAAATACCTTCCGGCGACACCTGTTGCGAGATTGCCGGGCTTGAATGCAATGCCGTTAGGCATGCCACAAGGAGCGCGCAGCGGGGCACAAACGCGAGATTCGTGTTCTGTTCAGTTCGACGTGTGGCAGTCATTGGGGAAAATGGGAAGGAGTTGTCGGATCAGGCAATGGATTCTGCGACATCGCGCCTTTCGCTTTGCATGTACTCCGAGGACTGCATTTCGATAATGCGCGATACCGTCCGGTGAAATTCATTTGAGAGCACACCCTCGGTGTACAACTTTTCCGGCTCGACTTCTGCCGACATCAAGAGCTTGACTTTGTGATCATACAGAACGTCGACAAGCCAGGTAAAGCGGCGCGCCTCGGATGACATGGACGCCGACATGCACGGGACGCCAGAGAGGATAACCGTGTGAAAACGGCTCGAAATCTCGAGATAGTCATTTTGCGAACGCGGCCCGCCGCACAAGGTCGCAAAGTCGAACCAAACGACGCCGCCTGCACGGCGTAACGCCCGGATTTCCCGCGACTCGATATGGATATGCGGATCCTCGTCCGCTGTTTCGGCAACGCTTGCAAACGCATTGCGCAACGCCTGATCTGCCCCCGCCCCAAGTGGCGTATGGTAAGCCTCCACCTGTTCAAGCGCTCTCTTACGGTAATCCAGTCCGGCGTCGACATTCATGACATCGAGCTTTTCCTTCAACAGCGCGATGGCTGGCAGGATGCGGTCCCGATGCAAGCCGTCCGGATAGAGCGTGTCGGGCGCGTAGTTCGACGTCATGATGAACGAGACACCGTTGTCGAACAAAGCTTTGAGCAGGTTGTACAGGATCATCGCGTCGGCGATATCCGACACATGGAATTCATCGAAGCAGATCAGGCGATATTTTTTTGCGATTCGCCGTGCGACCTCGTCAAGTGGGTCGGCAACGCCCTTCAACTCGTCGAGCTGGCGATGGACACCGCGCATGAACTCGTGAAAGTGCAGGCGTGTTTTGCGAACGACAGGAACAACGGAATAGAAGCTGTCCATCAAGAATGACTTCCCACGCCCGACACCTCCCCACATGTACACACCGCGAGGAACCTCCGGGCGATTGATCAGCTTCTTGAGCTTGCTGGAACGTCTTGCCTTGTACGCACGCCAGTCTTCATACGCCTGTTGCAACCGTTCGACAGCACGAAGCTGGGCCTCATCGGATTTGTATCCGCGCTGCGCCAGCGCATGCTCATAGAACTCCTGTACGTTCATATCGTATCTTCAACCGTTGCTACTAATGCAATCATTGATGGGCTATGGCCGTTTTAGAGAAGGCATAAAAACGGGCGAGTCATGCTCGCCCGAAGTATGCTGAACCACAACTCCAAGGACAATTGCTTGAGATTATGCCTTGTTTAAAGGGTGGATTCGTCGCGTTAGAGGTCTTTCTGCCGCCCGCTCACTGGGGATTCAGATCAACTGTCACCCGTGATGGATAGGTGCCGCCCCCAAGACTGATTGGAAAGCTCAAGCCGACACCGACTCCGACATTACCTCCGCCTCCGCCCACGCCGAGGCCGACGCTGGAGCCAAACGGACTTGATGGCCGGAAAACCATTTCGGAGGTGCGATAGCCCTCTTTCTGGCAAACCACCCGCAAGTCGCCACTCGCACCGCCGATATTGACCGATCCCGGTGTTATCACATTCCAGCTGCCAGCATTAGTACTGACCGCACAATTGGCGCCAGTGACAGCTTGGCCGCGGGAGGTCGTTTCGATCGAAATGTTGCCGCCACTCGACCCAGTCGTTGCACATGCAGCAAGCGCAAGTGAAAGCAACAAGATCAAGTGGCGCATGACGACTCCAGGGAGTTAGAAGTTGAGCGAGCGCTTGTCGACCGCAAGCGCAGCTTCCTTGGTCGCTTCCGACAAGGACGGATGTGCATGGCAAATCCGTGCGATGTCCTCTGCAGACGCGCGGAATTCCATAGCGACGACTGCCTCCGAAATCAGCTCGGATGCCATCGGACCGACGATATGCACGCCGAGGATTTCATCGCTCTTGGCGTCGGCCAGGAACTTCACCATGCCCGACGTATCGCCAAGCGCGCGCGCACGACCGTTTGCCATAAAGGGGAATGTGCCGACCTTGTATGCGATGCCTTCGGCCTTCAACTGCTGCTCGGTCTTGCCAACCCAGGCAATTTCCGGGGATGTATATATGACCCACGGAATTGTGTTGAAGTTCACATGCCCATGCTGGCCTGCAATACGCTCTGCAACGGCAACGCCTTCTTCCTCTGCCTTGTGGGCGAGCATCGGACCGCGGACCACGTCGCCCACCGCCCAGACGTTCGGCAGGTTGGTCTTGCAGTCGCCATCAACCACGACAAAGCCGCGCTCGTCGGTCTTGAGACCCACGGCTTCGGCGTTCAGGCCGATCGTGTTCGGGACCCGGCCGATGGAGACGATCAGCTTGTCAAACACGGCCTTCTGCGCATTGCCCTTGTCATCAGTGTATTCAACCGTGACATCCTTCTTGCCCGGAGTGATCGCACCGATCTTCACGCCGAGGCTGATCGCGAGGCCCTGCTTGACGAACAGCTTGTGCGCTTCTTTCGCGATCTGTTCGTCAACAGCGCCGAGGAAGGCAGGCAATGCTTCGAGCACGGTGACGTCTGCACCGAGGCGACGCCACACGCTGCCCATTTCCAGACCAATGACACCTGCACCGATCACCCCCAGCTTCTTCGGCACGGCGTCAATCGCGAGTGCACCGGTGTTGGACAGGATCAGTTTTTCGTCGAATGCCGCGTTCGGCAATGCACGCGGGTTGGAGCCGGTCGCGACAACGATGTGTTTGCCGGTGATCACTTCTTCCGTTGCGCCGGCAACCTTGATTTCGTAACCCTCTGCACCAGCCTTCACGAACGAACCGCGGCCATGGAAGAACGTTACTTTGTTCTTCTTGAACAGGTACAGGATGCCATCGTTATTCTGCTTGACGATGGTGTTCTTACGGGCCAACATCTGGCCGACATTCATGCCGAGGCCTTTGACCTCAATGCCGTGATCGGCAAAAGCGTGGCCAGCATGCTCGTAATGTTCGGAGGACTGCAGGAGCGCCTTGGACGGAATGCAGCCGACGTTGGTACATGTACCACCCGGTGCCGGACCGTTCTTTTCATTCTTCCATTCGTCGATACAGGCCGTGTTGAAGCCGAGTTGTGCAGCGCGGATCGCTGCGATATAGCCACCGGGGCCGCCGCCGATGACAACCACATCAAAATTTTTCGCCATTTTCGTAACCTATCTTTTCCGCAGAATAGACAACGCTCACGGAGCGGGATTCCTCCGTACTCCGTGAGCGCCTGACTTCAGATCATTTCTCTTACAGGTCCAGCAACAGGCGCGCCGGATCTTCCAGCGCTTCCTTCATCGCGACCAGGCCAAGGACGGCTTCGCGGCCGTCAATGATGCGGTGGTCATAGGACATCGCCAGATAGTTCATCGGGCGAATCACGATCTGGCCGTTTTCGACGACGGCGCGGTCCTTGGTCGCATGGACGCCGAGAATGGCGGATTGCGGCGGGTTGATGATCGGGGTGGACAGCATGGAGCCGAACACGCCACCGTTGGAAATGGAGAAGGTGCCGCCGGTCAGTTCTTCCAGCGTCAGCTTGCCGTCCTTCGCCTTCACGCCAAATTCGGCGATCTTCTTCTCGATCTCGGCGATCGTCATCTGGTCAACGTCGCGCAGGATAGGCACAACCAGACCACGCGGCGAGCCGACAGCGATACCGATGTCGAAGTAGCCGTGGTAGACGATGTCATTGCCGTCTACGGAAGCATTCAGGATCGGGTACTTCTTCAGTGCAGCAACGGCAGCCTTGACGAAGAAGGACATGAAGCCGAGCTTGACGCCGTGTTCCTTCTCGAACTTGTCCTTGTACTTGTTGCGCAGTTCCATGACCGGCAGCATGTTCACTTCATTGAACGTGGTGAGGATGGCGTTCGTCGATTGCGATTGCACCAAGCGTTCTGCGATACGCGCACGCAGGCGGCTCATCGGCACGCGCTCTTCCGGACGGTTCGCCAGGTTCACGCTGACCGGTGCAGCCACTTGCTGAAGCGCGGGCTTCGGTGCGGCGGCGGCAGGTGCCGGAGCGGCCGGCTTGGTCTGCAGTGCGTTGATGACGTCGCCCTTGGTCACGCGGCCATCCTTGCCGGTGCCAGCCACCTGGCCGGCCGACATGTTGTTATCTGCAAGCATCTTTGCGGCGGCGGGCATCGCGATGCCGGCGGCAGCACTGGATGCTGCCGGTGCAGGCGCAGCGGCGGCCGGAGCCGGTGCAGCAGCGGGTGCCGGAGTTGCAGCCGGTGCGGCAACGGCACCTGCGGTTGCTTCGGTGTCCAGCTTGGCGATCACTTCGCCAGCGACGACGGTGCTGCCGTCGCCCTTGATGACTTCGACAATCACGCCAGCGTCAGGTGCCGGCAGTTCGAGCACGACCTTGTCAGTCTCGATGTCGATCAGGTTTTCGTCACGGGCGACTGCTTCGCCCACTTTCTTGTGCCACTGCAGCAGGGTTGCTTCTGCGACGGATTCCGACAGTTGCGGAACTTTGACTTCGATAATTGCCATGTAACTCTCCGTTTCGGGTTGTTCGTGCGGCGCGCCAGCTTCTAGCGCGCCGTCGGGTCTTTATTTGGTCAGGACGAAGCCCTTGAGCTTCGAGAACGCGGTCTCGATCAATGCCTTCTGCTGCGCATAGTGCTTGTCGTAGTAACCGACGGCAGGCGATGCGCTGGCCGGACGGCCTGCATAGGCCAGCTTCTGGCCATCTTCGAGGTTCTCGAAGATGTTGTGCTGGATCTGGAACCACGGTCCCTGGTTCTGCGGCTCGTCCTGCGCCCACACCAGCTCGGTGAAGTTCGGGAACTTCTTGAGCTCGGCGGCAAATGCCTTGTGCGGGAACGGATACAGCTGCTCGATACGGATAATCGCGACGTCGGAAGCGCCACGCTCCTTGCGTGCATTGACCAGGTCGTAATACACCTTGCCTGAGCAGGCCAGTACGCGTTTGACCTTCTTCGGATCGATCTTCTCGTCCACCTCACCGATGACGGTCTGGAACGAACCCTTGACCAGTTCGGACAGCGGCGAACCTGCATCTTTGTTACGCAGCAGCGACTTCGGCGTTGCGATCACCAGCGGCTTGCGGAACAGGCGGATCATCTGGCGGCGCAGCAGGTGGAAAATCTGCGCGGCAGTGGTCGGCTGTACCACCTGCATGTTGTTGTCTGCACACAGCTGCAGGTAACGCTCTAGACGCGCGGACGAGTGCTCAGGTCCTTGGCCCTCATAACCGTGCGGCAGCATCATCACGAGGCCGGATGCACGACCCCACTTCACTTCACCGGAGCTGATGAACTGGTCGATCACGACCTGCGCACCGTTGGCAAAGTCACCGAACTGCGCTTCCCATATCGTCAACGTGTTCGGCTCAGCGGTGGAATAGCCGTATTCGAAGCCGAGGACAGCTTCTTCCGACAACACGGAGTCAATCACAGTAAACGGTGCCTGGCTCTCGGACACGTTTTGCAGCGGGATGTAGGTGCCGGCGTCCCAACGCTCGCGCTTCTGGTCGTGCAGGACGGCATGACGATGCACGAAGGTGCCGCGGCCGGCGTCCTGTCCGGTCAGGCGAACGGTATAGCCGGAGGAAACCAGCGAGGCGTACGCGAGGTGTTCGCCCATGCCCCAGTCGAGGTTCATTTCGCCACGGCCCATTGCTGCGCGGTCAGCCAGTACTTTCTCGACCAGCGGATGCACCTTGAAGCCTTCCGGCACCGTGGTAATGCGCTCTGCAAGGCGCTTCAACTCGGCGAGCGGGACTGCCGTATCGGCGGCATCGGTCCACTTGCGGTTGAGGAACGGCATCCAGTCGACCGCATACTTGCTCTTGAAATTGGAGATGACCGGGTCAACCGTATGCTTGCCGGCATCCATCGCGTCGCGATAAGCCTTGACCATTGCGTCGCCGGTGTCGGCGGTAATGGTTCCCTGCGTTGCCAGCTTGTCAGCGTACAGTTTGCGGGTGCCAGGGTGCTGGCCGATCTTCTTGTACATCAGCGGCTGCGTCAGCGCCGGCGTATCCTGCTCGTTGTGGCCCAGTTTGCGGAAGCAGACGATATCGACAACCACATCCTTCTTGAACTCCATGCGGAAATCGATAGCAATCTGCGTTGCGAGGACAACCGCTTCCGGATCGTCGCCGTTTACGTGCAGCACCGGTGCTTCGATCATCTTCACGACGTCGGAGCAATACAGCGTTGAGCGCGTGTCGCGTGGGTCGGAGGTGGTAAAGCCGATCTGGTTGTTGATCACAATATGAACCGTGCCGCCCGTGCCGTAGCCGCGGGTCTGCGCAAGGTTCAGGGTTTCCATCACAACGCCCTGCCCTGCGAATGCCGCATCACCATGCACCAGGATCGGCAGCACTTGCGAGCCATCCTTGTCGCCACGGCGCTCCATGCGCGCCTTGGCGGAACCTTCAACGACCGGGTTGACGATCTCGAGATGCGACGGGTTGAATGCCAGGGACAGATGAATCGGGCCGGCAGCGGTAGAAATATCCGAAGAGAAGCCTTGGTGGTACTTTACGTCACCAGCGGGCAGATCGTCTGCATGGCGGCCTTCAAACTCTGCAAACAGATCCTGCGGCATCTTGCCAAGGGTATTGACCAGCACATTCAAACGACCACGGTGAGCCATCCCGATAACGATTTCCTGCACGCCTTTTTGGCCTGCACGCTGGATCGCTTCGTCGAGCGAGGCGATGAAGCTCTCGCCACCTTCCAGCGAGAAGCGCTTCTGACCGACATAACGAGTATGCAAATAGCGTTCAAGGCCTTCTGCTGCGGTCAGACGCTCGAGGACGTGTTTTTTCTTGTCGGCAGAGAAATTTGGAGTCGATCGGACCGATTCAAGACGCTCTTGCATCCAGCGCTTTTGTGCCGGATCGCTCATGTACATGAATTCGACACCGATCGAACGGCAATAGGTGTCGCGCAGCGATTGGAGCAAGTCACGCAGCGAAGCGGTTTCCGGGCCGAAATACGTGTTGCTGATGTTGAACACGGTGTCCATGTCGGCATCGGTGAAACCGTAGAAACTTGGCTCTAACTCGGGAATGATCGGACGTTCCTGGCGCTGCAGCGGGTCGAGATTGGCCCAGCGGTTACCGAGGAAGCGATATGCAGCGATTAACTGTGTTGCTGCGACACGCTTACGGCCCATCTCAGCGTCGGCAGATGCGGTGACTGTGCGAATCGGGCCATGCTTGGCACGTTCGGCGAACGAAGCAATGACTGGTGCGTGAGCGACGTCGGGTTTGTTCGTGCCGTCGACGGCGGGAACGTTCTGCATCGCGTCGAAATACGCGCGCCAGTTATCGGGAACAGATCCGGGATTGTTGAGATACGCCTCGTACAATTCTTCTACGTACGGTGCGTTGCCTCCAAACAGATACGAGTTGGAGAAGTACTGCTGCATCATCTTGCTCACCTTTCTTCGCGTTTCGCGAGATTAGCGGGTTGATTAAACCTTCCGCGACACGGCCTGACCGGTTAGCGGATCGCACATCAAGTTGTGGGGAAGGGCTACGTGACGACCTGAAGTGTTACCAAGTTTTTTGGAATTGGAAGCATAGCATATTTATGTTGGTCAAAAAAAAGCGAGCCACTGGGGCTCGCTTTTTTTTTGCTGCAAATTACTACAATTAACCACGCTTGCCCATCGGCGGCACATCGCGTCGGGGCGAGCCGACGAACAGCTGGCGCGGACGACCGATTTTTTGTTCCGGGTCGGAAATCATCTCATTCCACTGCGCGATCCAGCCGACGGTACGTGCCATCGCAAAGATACCAGTGAACAAGGAAACCGGGATGCCAAGTGCGCGCTGCACAATGCCCGAGTAGAAGTCGACGTTCGGATAGAGCTTGCGCTGGACGAAGTAGTCGTCTTCGAGCGCGATCTTTTCCAGTGCCATTGCCAGCTTGAACAGCGGGTCGTCGTGCAGGCCCAGCTCGTTCAACACTTCGTGGCAGGTTTCACGCATCAGCTTGGCGCGCGGGTCGTAATTCTTGTACACGCGGTGACCGAAGCCCATCAGCTTGACGTTCGAATTCTTGTCCTTAACCTTGGCGATGAACTCGCCAATACGCTCGACACCGCCTTCACGCTGGATGTCTTCCAGCATGTTCAGTGCAGCCTCGTTGGCGCCGCCGTGTGCCGGACCCCACAGGCAGGCGATACCAGCAGCGATACAGGCGAACGGGTTCGCACCGGAAGAACCTGCCAGACGGACGGTTGAGGTGGAGGCGTTCTGCTCGTGGTCTGCGTGCAGGATCAGGATGCGGTCGAGCGCACGAACCAGCACGTCATTGACCTTGTACTCCGCGCATGGCGTGGAGAACATCATGCGCATGAAGTTGGCACTGTAGGACAGGTCGTTGCGCGGATACACGAACGGTTGGCCGACGGAATACTTGTACGACATTGCGACCAAGGTCGGCAGCTTCGCAATCAGGCGGATTGCCGAGACTTCGCGGTGATGCGGATCGTTGATGTCGAGGGAGTCATGGTAGAACGACGAGAGTGCACCCACGGTACCGACCAGCACGGACATCGGATGCGCATCGCGACGGAAGCCACGGAAGAAGAACTGCATCTGCTCGTGAACCATCGTGTGGTTGGTCACGGTGCTGACGAACTTTTCCTTTTGTGCAGCATTCGGCAGTTCGCCGTTCAGCAGCAGGTAGCAGGTTTCCAGGAAGTCGCAGTTAACCGCGAGCTGCTCGATCGGATAGCCGCGATACAGCAACTCACCCTTGTCTCCGTCGATGTAGGTGATCGAGGAATTGCAGGCTGCGGTTGACATGAATCCCGGGTCGTAGGTGAACTTGCCGGTTGCGCCGTACAGCTTGCGGATATCGATGACGTCAGGGCCAATCGAACCTTTGTAAATCGGAAGGTCCAGCGACGGGGAACCGTCGGAGAACGATAGTGTTGCCTTGGTTTCAGAGTTGGTCATGTCTCTTCCTTCTAGTAAGGAGGGGTGAGTCGATTGGAAAAAAAACCGAAAAACAAAAACCTGTTACGCCCGCCTCAAGCGGCACGCATTCTCGCCAGCAAAGCATGAACATGCGGCAAATCGACATCGCCAACAGGTTCCTTGCGTGCCAGAAGCAAGTCCATCAATTCGTTGTCCGCCAAATCCATCAAACGCGAAAAAGCATCGACCTCTTCGTCGGTCAGACTGGTTTCGTGCGCATCGAGAAAACGCGTCACGATCAAATCGTTTTCGAGCAAACCACGGCGGGCACGCCAACGCAAACGCGCACGTTTTACCGGATCAGCCTGGTGGGTGGTGGACATAATTCCTCATTCACTCTATTTCATGTGCCCACAAGAACAATCGCTCTGGAAGGCACAGGAAATAAGGCGGAAGCCGTAGAAGCCTCCGCCTCTTGGAAGTCACTTACACCGTGCGACGCACCATGAGTTCCTTGATCTTTCCGATTGCCTTGGTCGGGTTCAATCCCTTCGGGCAGACATCGACGCAATTCATGATGGTATGGCAACGGAACAGGCGATACGGATCTTCCAGGTTGTCCAGACGCTCGTTCGTTGCCTGATCGCGACTGTCAGCGATGAAGCGGTATGCCTGCAACAGGCCTGCCGGACCGACGAACTTGTCCGGATTCCACCAGAACGACGGGCACGAGGTCGAACAGCAAGCGCACAGGATACACTCATACAGACCATCGAGTTCTTCGCGTTCTGCCGGCGACTGCAGGCGCTCTTTCTCCGGCGGAATAGTGTCATTGATCAGGTACGGCTTGATCGAATGATACTGCTTGAAGAACTGCGTCATGTCCACGATCAGGTCGCGGATGACCGGCAGACCGGGCAGCGGACGCAGAACGATCGGTTCCGTCAGTTCGTTGAGGTTGGTGGTGCATGCCAGACCATTCTTGCCATTGATGTTCATGGCGTCAGAGCCGCAAACACCTTCACGGCAGGAACGGCGCAACGCCAGCGAATCGTCCACGTCGGCCTTGATGCGCTGCAATGCATCCAGCAGCATCTTGTCGGTGTCCTGCAGGGTCACCGTCAGATCCTGCATGTACGGCTTCTCATCCTTGTCCGGATCGTAGCGATAGATTTGAAATTTAAGGGTACGTGCCATGTTCCTACCTTAGAAAGTACGTGCTTTTGGCTTGAAGGTTTCAACGGTCAGCGGCTGGGTATTGACCGGCTTGTAATCGAGGCGGTTGCCTTCCGAGAACCACAGCGTATGCTTCATCCAGTTTTCGTCGTCGCGCTTCTCGTAATCGCGGTGCGCATGGGCACCACGCGACTCTTTGCGAGCAGCGGCGGATACGATGGTGGCTTTGGCGGTCTCGATCAGGTTGTCCAGCTCCAGCGCTTCGACGCGCGCGGTGTTGAAGACCTTCGACTTGTCCTTGAACGCCACGTGCTTGCGACGCTCGTCCAGCTCCATGATTTTCTTCAGACCGGTTTGCAGCAGCTCGTCCGTACGGAAGACGCCGCAATACTGCTGCATCGTCGAACGGATCGCATTCGCCACATCCTGCACACGCTCGGAACCGGTGCTGGTTTCCAGGCGTGCCAGACGGGACAGTGCCGGCTCGGCAGCATCAGCCGGCAACGGCTTGTGGTTCTTCTGCTTCAGGTTCTGTGCAACGATGTGGTTACCGGCAGCGCGGCCGAACACAACGAGGTCGAGCAGCGAGTTGGTGCCGAGGCGGTTCGCGCCGTGCACCGAAACGCAGGCGCATTCGCCAATGGCATACATGCCGTTGACGACTTCCTTCATGCTGCCATTCTTTGGTGCAACAACTTGGCCGTTGATGTTGGTCGGGATACCGCCCATCTGGTAGTGAATGGTCGGAACAACCGGGATCGGCTCCTTGGTCGCATCAACGTTGGCGAACTTGTGGCCGATTTCCAGAATCGACGGCAGGCGCTTCTTAATGGTATCCGCACCGATATGGCGCAGATCCAGCAGCACGTGATCCTTGTTAGGACCGCAGCCGCGACCTTCCTTGATTTCCTGGTCCATCGAGCGGGACACGAAGTCACGCGGCGCCAGGTCCTTCAGCGTCGGCGCATAACGCTCCATGAAGCGCTCGCCATTGGCGTTGATCAGGATACCGCCCTCGCCGCGCACACCTTCGGTAATCAACACGCCCGCACCGGACACGCCGGTCGGGTGGAATTGCCAGAACTCCATATCCTGCAGCGGGAGGCCTGCGCGTGCAGCCATACCCATGCCGTCACCGGTATTGATGAAGGCGTTGGTCGACGCAGCGAAAATACGCCCTGCACCGCCGGTGGCGAACAGCGTGGTCTTCGCTTCGAGGATCATCACGTCGCCGGTTTCCATTTCGAGCGCAACCACGCCGAGGACGTCGCCATCCTGATCGCGGATCAGGTCAATTGCCATCCACTCGACGAAGAAGTGCGTCTTCGCACGGACGTTACGCTGGTACAGCGTATGCAGCAAGGCGTGACCGGTACGGTCTGCCGCTGCGCATGCGCGCTGGACAGGCTTTTCGCCGAAGTTCGCGGTGTGACCGCCGAACGGGCGCTGATAAATCGTGCCGTCCGGGTTACGGTCGAACGGCATGCCGAAGTGCTCGAGCTCGTAGACAACCTTCGGTGCTTCACGACACATGAATTCAATGGCATCCTGGTCACCGAGATAGTCCGAACCCTTGACGGTGTCGAACATGTGCCAGTACCAGTTATCTTCCGACATATTGCCCAGCGAAGCACCGATACCGCCCTGCGCCGCAACGGTGTGCGAACGGGTCGGGAACACCTTGGACAGAACTGCGACGTTCAAGCCGGCTTCAGCCAGCTGCAACGATGCACGCATGCCGGAACCACCGGCGCCAACGATCACCGCATCAAAGCGGCGGACAGGAATGGATTGTTTGACTGCTACCACGATTACGCTCTCCAGATAATCTGCGCCGCCCAACCGGCACAACCGATCAGCCACAGGAGTGTGGCAACTTGAAATACGAGGCGAAGACCAACCGACTTGGTGACGTAGTCCATCCAGACGTCACGCATGCCGACCCAGGCGTGATAGAACAGCGACAGGAACGTAACGAAAGTAGCGATCTTGAACCATTGCTGAGCAAACATGCCAGCCCAAGCTTCATAGCTCGCCATATTGCCGGTCAAGAATGCGAGCAGCAGGATGATGGTGTAGAGCGCCATGACGATGGCCGTCACACGCTGCGCGAGCCAGTCACGCAGGCCATAGTGTGCGCCGACGACGAGGCGCTTCGGTCCGATGTTGTTGTTTGCCATTTTAGAAAACTCCAAACAATTTCAGTGCAACCAGTGCCGCCAGGGACAAGCTGACAGCGAACACGCCGACCGCCGATTTGCGGCCACTGTCCTTGTCAACGCCGATGTGCAGGTCCATGAACAGGTGGCGAATACCAGCACAGAAGTGATGCAGATATGCCCAGGAGAGACCCAGGACGATCAGCTTGACCAGCAGACTCGAAGTGAACCCCTTGAGGTATTCGAAGGAAATTTCGGAGGTCAGGCTCTTATCGAGCAGGAAGAGAATGAAGGGCAACAGCAGGAACATCAGGATGCCGCTGATGCGATGCAGGATCGATACGATACCGGCTAGCGGAAGCCGATAGTGAACGGTGTCCGCAAACGTCATCACATTAAATTGCCGCCGATTTTTTTTCACGGCTTCAGACATAACAATACCTCCCAGGCTTAAGAATCCCGTAATTTTCGCCGATTTTATGCGGCATACCAACACCCACCACCGCCGGGAGCACTTTCTTTGTTTGTCAAGCGGGGCTATCCCCAATTGCCAAACTCACACCAGCCGCTTCAACTCAGGTCGTTCTGATAATGATGGCGATCGGTCAGATAAAGTCCGCGCCGCACTTCCACCGGCTTGTCGCCATAGGTGTACGACACACGCTCCACGTTTAGCAGCGGCGTGCTTACAGCAACATGTAACAGTTCGGCAGTACCTTCGTCGGCACTGACCGCACGAATCTTTTCCGTTGCACGGATCATTCGTGTACCAAATTCCGTTTCAAACAATCCATACATGGGCCCCTTGTATTCCATCAGGCGCTCCGCAGTCAGCCCTTTGAAGATCACACCCGGCAGCCACAACTCCTCGACGATCGTCGGCGTGCCATCGAAGGATTGCACCCGCTTGATGTAGATGACGGAATCGCCGGATTTGATATCAAGAAGCCGCGCAACCTCAGCAGGCGCACGCAGGCGCTTAACCTCAAGGATTTTGTTATCGGCGTAGTGAGGCTCACCGGCGTCAGGCATCAATCGCAGGAATCGATACTGCGCACGCGCCTCATGGTGAGTGGCAACAAAGGTACCCTTTCCTTGGCGGCGCACCACGAGGTTCTCGGCAGCAAGCTCATCAATCGCTTTTCGCACCGTTCCCTGGCTGACCTTGAAGCGATTGGCCAACTCGACTTCGCTGGGAATGAGCTCGCCGGGCTTCCACTCGCCTGACTGCAGGCTCTGAGTAATGAGCGCCTTGATTTGCTGATAAAGGGGACTGAATGTAGGAGAACTTCCAGAGGCAGAAACCCCCGTCCCTGCACTAGGCACACCATTGACGATCAGATTGGACGGGGTGGAGCTCATAACCTAGGATTTCACCATAAAACCCCGGTTGCCGTCTAGCAAAAACTGCTAACTAATATGTCTTATATAAGATATATGATAGTCATTGACAGACCTGCCATGCCACCCTACACTCGCTGACAATTTTGGCAGGATGCAAGCCTCGCAGCCACCCGCTTCCGCCGAAGCAAAATCCGGTGCAAACCGCGTGCGGACTGTGACCGCGCATGCTTTCGACGGTATTATTACAGGCTTACTGATTTTTTCGTAATGTTTCTCGTCACCGTTTTCATTCCCACTTTGGAGATTCATCATGGCTAAAGCCCCAATGCGCGTTGCCGTCACCGGCGCCGCCGGCCAAATCGGCTACTCCCTGCTGTTCCGCATCGCCAATGGCGACATGCTGGGCAAAGATCAGCCTGTCATCCTGCAGCTGCTCGAAATCCCGGATGAGAAAGCCCAGAAGGCACTCAAGGGCGTCATGATGGAAATCGACGACTGCGCATTCCCGCTGCTGGCAGGCATGACCGCCCACAGCGACCCGATGACCGCATTCAAGGATGCTGACGTTGCCCTGCTGGTTGGCGCACGTCCGCGCGGCCCGGGCATGGAGCGCAAGGATTTGCTGGAAGCCAACGCACAGATCTTCACGGTACAAGGCAAGGCTCTCGACGCGGTCGCATCGCGCAACGTCAAGGTTCTGGTTGTCGGCAACCCGGCCAACACCAACGCCTACATCGCCATGAAATCGGCTCCGAACCTGCCGGCCAAGAACTTCACCGCCATGCTGCGTCTGGATCACAACCGCGCGCTGTCGCAAATCGCCCAGAAGACCGGCAAGCCGGTTTCCTCGATCGAGAAGCTGTGCGTGTGGGGCAACCACTCCCCGACCATGTACGCTGACTACCGCTTCGCGACCATCGACGGCAAGTCGGTCAAGGAAATGATCAATGACGATGTCTGGAACAAGGACACGTTCCTCCCGACCGTCGGCAAGCGCGGCGCAGCGATCATCGAAGCACGCGGCCTCTCTTCCGCCGCATCGGCAGCCAATGCAGCAATCGACCACGTCCGTGACTGGGTGCTCGGCACCAACGGCAAGTGGACCACGATGGGCATTCCGTCCGACGGTTCCTACGGCATTCCGAAGGACACCATGTTCGGCTTCCCGGTCACGACCGAGAATGGCGAATACAAGATCGTTCAGGGTCTGGACATTGATGCATTCTCGCAAGAGCGTATCAACCTGACGCTGAAGGAACTGATGGAAGAGCGTGAAGGCGTCAAGCATCTGGTAGGCTAAGTCTTCCCCAAGCCATGAGGCAAGTGCCGAACCGTCTCGTACGGTTTCGCCACTTGCCTTTCTGTTTTTTGGAACCCACCTGAAGCGAGGCTGCCTATGCACCCGTCCGCGGTCTTATTCCAGGGCAAACACCAACCGGTATCAATTCCCGTTTGCGATCACTACGCCGGCTCCGAAAAGCTGATGCGAAAGTCGATTGCACTGCAGCAAGAACTTGGTCCGGTGTTCGACATCACGTTCGATTGCGAAGACGGTGCCAGCGCCGGGAATGAAGAGGCGCATGCGAAGCTGGTGGCGGCGCTGATCAATAGCGACAACAACCGTTTCAACCGCATTGGCGCACGTGTCCATGACTTGACCCACCCCTGCTTTGAGCAGGATATCTCCCTCATCTGCGAAGGGGCGGCCAGTCGCCTCGCTTATCTCGTTGTCCCCAAGGTTGATGGCGTCGCAGACGTGAAGCGTGCCGTCGACATCATCAATACCCACGCAACTCGGCACAACCGCGTGAACCTGCCGGTACATGTACTGATCGAATCCCATGGGGCGCTTGCAGAAGCGCATGCCATTGCCGCGCTGCCCCAGGTTGAATGTTTGTCGTTCGGCGTGATGGATTTCGTGTCCGCGCACTATGGCGCCATACCCGGCAGCGCGATGCGTTCTCCCGGACAGTTCAACCATCCTCTGGTGCGGCGTGCAAAATTGGAAATTGCGGCAGCATGCCACGCACATGGAAAGGTTCCTTCCCATAACGTGACGACAGAGATCAAGGATTTAAGCGTCGTTGCCGCCGATGCAAGCTGCGCGGCACTAGAATTTGGTTATACGAGAATGTGGAGCATCCATCCGGACCAGATCAAACCGATACTGAAAGCGCTTTCGCCGGACATTGCAGAAGTCAACGACGCAACACATATCCTGCTTTCGGCACAAGCTAACCAGTGGGGTCCGATACAATACAAAGGCACGTTGCATGACCGCGCCAGCTACCGCTATTACTGGACAATCTTGCAACGCGCACGCGCGAGCGGCATGACATTGCCGGACTCGTCGGAAAGCCTGTTTTAATTAATAACATGTGACGCTCCCATAAAACCAATTACACGGCGCGTGCTCTAGAGAGGAGAAAGCTTCAACATGAAGAACCTGACATCACTCATTCTTTTCAGCGTCGGATTTACATGCGGCGCCACGTCGGCCATAGCCGCGACCGCACCTGCGAAAGAGGACGCCACAAAAGCGGCCGTGCATAAAGCATCTGCCACACCCAAGAAAGCCCGTACTGCAAAGAGCGACGAGCCGGATGTGGTCGGCCTGTTACCAACGGCATACGATTGCGAACTCGGCAACAAACTGACGATCTACACCGATGCCAATAATGACCAGCAGATCGCTCTGCAGTGGAACAAGCGCATGCACCGCATGACGCGCGTTAGTACCACAACCGGCGCACAGCGCTTCGAGAATACCCAGAATGGTCTGGTCTGGATTGGTATTCCGGCCAAAGGCATGCTGCTCGACTCCAAGAAAGGCAGGCAACTTGCCAATGAATGCAAGAGCCCGGAACAGCAGGCGCAAAAGGTAGCGGAGAACGGCTGACACAGACTTTCTTCAGATAAATCTGGGACGCCCCCATGTGCTTTGTGCATGGACGGCGTCCCGCTCGTACGGTTCTAAGCCCCGGTTCCAAGCTCCATTCACCAAGCCCCGTAACAATAATTTAAGGAGTGGCTATGTCCCGCAATACACTGAACACGCTCACGGAATTCAAAATCTCGGGTTCCCGCAAGGGAAAGTTCTACTCGCTTCCGGCGCTGGAAAAGCAGCTTGGCGTGAGTATTTCGCGCCTGCCGGTATCGATCCGCATCGTGCTGGAATCGGTACTGCGCAACTGTGACGGCAAGAAAGTGACGGAAGAGCATGTCCGGCAACTCGCAAACTGGAGTGCGAACGCGGCTCGCGTCGATGAAATCCCGTTTGTAGTTGCGCGTGTCGTATTGCAGGACTTTACCGGCGTCCCCCTCCTCGCAGACCTGGCTGCAATGCGCGGGGTCGCGTCCAAGATGGGAAAGAAGCCGAAGAACATTGAACCGCTGGTGCCGGTTGACCTGGTCGTCGACCATTCGGTGCAGATCGACCATTTCCGCGACAAGAACGCGCTGGATCTGAACATGAAACTGGAATTCCAGCGCAACAACGAGCGCTACCAGTTCATGAAATGGGGCATGCAGGCTTTCGATACCTTCGGCGTCGTGCCGCCGGGCTTCGGCATCGTGCATCAGGTAAACCTCGAGTACCTGGCGCGCGGCGTACACAACAAGGATGGCGTGTACTACCCCGACACGCTGGTCGGCACCGACTCCCATACCACCATGATCAACGGCATCGGCGTCGTTGGCTGGGGAGTAGGCGGCATCGAGGCCGAGGCTGGCATGCTTGGTCAGCCGGTCTACTTCCTGACGCCCGACGTAGTCGGTGTGAACCTGAAAGGCGTGTTGCGCGAAGGCGTGACCGCCACCGACCTGGTGCTGACAATCACCGAACTGCTGCGCAAGCACAAGGTCGTCGGCAAGTTCGTCGAATTTTTTGGCGAAGGCACCGAATCCCTGTCGACCACCGACCGCGCCACCATTGCCAATATGGCGCCGGAATACGGCGCGACAATGGGTTTCTTCCCGGTGGACGACGCCACCATTGAATACTTCCAGGGAACCGGCCGCACCAAGGAGGAAATCGACGCCTTCGCAGCCTACTTCAAGGCGCAGGGATTGTTCGGCATTCCAAAGGCAGGCGAAATCGATTACTCCAGTGTTGTCGAGTTGGATCTTGGCACAGTTGCACCATCGCTCGCAGGCCCGAAACGCCCGCAGGACCGCATCGAGATCGGCAAGGTCAAATCGACCTTCTCCGAACTCTTCTCCAAACCTGTTACGGAAAACGGCTTCAACAAGAAAGCCGAAGATCTCGACGCTACGTACGAGACGTCGAACGCGATCAAGATCAAGAACGGCGACGTGCTGATTGCCGCGATTACGTCCTGCACCAATACGTCCAACCCGAGCGTACTGCTGGCTGCCGGCCTGCTGGCGAAGAAGGCGGTCGAAGCGGGCCTCACGGTCGCACCGCACATCAAGACCTCGCTCGCGCCTGGGTCACGTGTCGTGACCAAGTACCTGGAAGCCGCCGGCCTGCTGCCCTACCTCGAGCAGCTCGGATTTGGCGTGGCTGCTTACGGCTGCACTACCTGTATCGGCAATGCGGGCGACCTGACGCCGGAAATCAATGAAGCGATCGTCAAGAACGACATCGTTGCGTCCGCTGTGCTGTCGGGCAACCGTAACTTTGAAGCGCGCATTCATCCGAACATCCGCTCCAACTTCCTGGCCTCGCCGCCGCTGGTCGTCGCGTATGCGATCGCAGGCAACGTGACCAAGGACCTGATGACCGAACCCGTCGGCAAGGGCAAGGGCGGTCGCGACATCTACATCGGCGATATCTGGCCGTCTTCGGCGGAAATTGCCAAGCTGATGAAATTTGCGATGAACGTCAAGGTCTTCAAGGAAAACTACGCCGAGGTGCAGAGCGCTCCGGGCCAGCTGTGGGAAAAGATCAAGGGCGTGGCATCCGGCGATGTGTACAACTGGCCGAAATCGACCTACATCGCCGAGCCGCCGTTCTTCGAGGAATTCGGCATGCAACCGAAGGCGGCGGCAGGTGGCATCACTGGAGCCCGCGCACTGGGCGTGTTCGGCGATTCGATCACGACCGACCACATCTCCCCTGCCGGTTCGATCAAGGAATCGAGCCCGGCTGGCAAATGGCTGCTGGAAAACGGCGTGATGAAAGCCGACTTCAACTCCTACGGCTCGCGCCGCGGCAATCATGAAGTGATGATGCGCGGCACTTTTGCCAACGTGCGCATCAAGAACCTGATGATCCCGCCGAAGGAAGACGGTTCCCGCATCGAAGGCGGCTTGACGATCCACCAGCCGAGCGGCAAACAAATGTCGATTTACGACGCGGCAATGCAGTACATCAAGGACGGCGTGCCGACGATGATCTTTGCCGGGGAGGAGTATGGGACCGGTTCATCTCGCGACTGGGCGGCAAAGGGTACGCAACTGCTGGGCGTGAAGGCAGTCGTCGCCCGCTCCTTCGAGCGCATCCATCGCTCCAACCTGGTCGGCATGGGTGTGCTGCCGCTACAGTTCCTTGGAGAAGACAGCGTGCAGTCGATTGGCATCACGGGCAACGAAACCTTCGACCTGCAAGGCATCGAGGGCGACATCAAGCCGCAGCAACGAGTGAAGCTGGTAATCACACGTACCGATGGCAGCAAGCAGGATGTGAACCTGCTGTTGCGCATCGATACGCCGATCGAGGTGGACTACTACAAGCACGGCGGCATCCTGCCGTTCGTGCTGCGCCAGCTTTTGGCGGCATAACTGCCTGCAACTCCCCGGCTCGCGTTGCAGGAGTGCGGGTCGGGGACCGGGTTTGCAAGGCAGGCGTAAGAAACCGCCTGTAGCCTTCGGAAAAAAGCCGAACATACGGCGTTTTTCGATACCTATCTTTGGAGACATATCATGTGGAAAATTTTCGTAGGATTTATCGCTTTTGCGCTTCTCGCCCTGTTCGTCATCATGAAAGGCGGCGACAAGGTTGACATGGCGGGCGAAGCGGGAGGCCATAATCCCACGGAGGCTTCCGCGCCTGCCCACGGCGCCGCTTCCGAACCGGAAGCGCCTGCAGCAGCACCGGCTGCTCCTGCAGCTCCGGCAGCACCTGCAACTGCTGCACCGGAAGCATCGAAGTAATTCCTGTTCCCCCGCAAAGCCGCATGGACTCGCCATGCGGCTTTTTTGTTTTTTGGGCATATACTGCTATGCGGGTTCGGCATCGGTTACCCGGCCTCGTAAGGTCAAGATGCTTCGCCATCAACGCCGACCGGCTCTCCCGCCTTTTGGTGGCTGCCTGTTGAATCATCTACAATACGGTTCCTTCGCTCCAGTCCTGATTCGTCATGCGCCGTTTGTCCAAAAGCTCGTCCAACAAATTGTCTACCGACAGCCAACGCATGGTTTCCCTCGCACAAGGCTTGGCACAGGCCGCCAGCCGTGTGGAGGAACGCACCTGGGAACATTCGCTGGATAGTCTCATCCTCAAAGCACTCAAGAGCGGGCATCAGGAGACCATCGATGCTGCGCTGGAGCATCTGTTCAGGACTGACCTGAACGCGTACGACGCGCTGATGGAGTCGGTGGAGGCTGGCAGCGAGTCTTGCGTGATCGAGCATGATGGCGTCCAGTATCAGGCGTTGCTCATTGCCGCGCCGATCCTTGCATGGACGCGTTTTTCGATTGCCTCCGGCGCGATTGCCGAGGACATGCGCACGACCCTGACAGCGCATCTGCACGGGCACCTGCTGGCGCCGGACACGTATCTTTCGATGGCACCAACCCTGTTTGCGATCGACCAGTTGCCACGGACCCATGCGGAAACCTATACGCTGACACAACGCATGGCGCAAGCTGCCATCAAAGGTGCGCCATTACGTACGCTGAGCAATGCGCCGGAAACCGCGCCCTTCCTCGCCGACACGCGTTACCTGCTCGCTGCTGTTGCCGCGCCGGTCGGTACCCCGTTGTTTACCTGGCAGGCGACAGCAAACACCGCCGATCGCGCACGAGCGCTGGCGCAATGGCGCGCCCAAGCGATGCCGAACATCGCGTCGCTCCTGCCCGGTTGCGGTGTCGAATTGCTGATGCCCGAAGCCTACTACGTCGCCTGCCGCGAGGCAGACAAGCATATCCGTCCCGCATCAATCCGTGCGGCAGTCCATTTCCTTACCCATACCCTCGGCGTGGAAGCCAGCGGGCTGCGCGCCATCATTGGCGGCTTCAGCGAAGATACAGTGGAAGGCCGTGTCGATGAATACCGCATCGGCTTCACCTTGCGCCAAAACCCGGAAGTGATCTACGGCGTCGTCTGGCCGCTCTACGGCAGGGAGGATGAGGAGGAGCCTGTCTCGACGAGCTTCGAAGCACTCACCACACCGGAAGTGCTCGACACTGAAATGCGCACGCCGCTGGAAGAGATCGTCGCGCTGCTGCGCGCCTGCGGCATCACGCATATCAAACGCCATACGGAAACGTTTCCGATGGAATTTTGTGATGATTGCGGCGCCCCGCTCTATCCCGATCCGGATGCGGAACTCGTGCACGCAGAGATGCCGGAAGACGCCCCGGCGGGGACAGGACATTTCCACTGACATTCGCCGGCCATCGTTCGCGTTGTAGTCGTATTGATATGGGCGCGTAGTCGCTTAACGCGCCAGCGTCACCACTTCGTGTAGGGAAGACGCAGCAGGTTGGCGTTGAAATAGCGTGCGTCGTGCGTGACCTCGTCACCGATCCATTCTGGTCTGGCAAATGCCTGCTGCTCCGATTTCAGCTCGACCTCGGCCACGACGAGACCTGCATTCTCGCCGAGGAATTCGTCAACCTCCCACACCAAGCCCTCAAAGGGAATGCGGTATCGGTATTTTTCGATGATCGGGCGTTCGCACAGCTTGTCGAGGAAAACCTGCGCATCCTGCATGGGAACGGGATACTCCCATTCCGAACGCGTCATGCCGCTGGTTCGCCCCTTGATTGTCAGCATGGCGGTGTTCCCCTCGATGCGCACGCGTACGATTCGCTCCGGAGCGGAAGAAAGATAACCCTGCCGAAGCAGCACGCCCTGCCCCAGCGCCTTCCAGTCCTGGTTGCGAACGAGGAACTTCCTTTCGATTTCCACACCCATGTTCAACCTCTTGTCAGCGTGTGCAGGATGGGCTGCAGTATTGCCCTCCCCAGTTCCACGCTGCGTGCGCCATCCCAACCGACGAGAGGATCCGGCAAGTCTGCGTTGTCCTTGAAGGGCATTTCCAGTGTCAGGGACAGGCAGCCGAACGTGTGGCCGATATATTTTGATGCGAGCTGCAACATCTCCTCGCGATATTTCGTCGGCTCGTAGCCGTGCGCTGTTTGAAAATCGGGGCTGGCCTGCTTGAATGCATCGATGAACGCCGCCTGCTCCGCCTGCTGCGCTGCCGTGAAACCTTCCAGCATCTCGCAGCCGGCGACAAAAACGTACGGGAGCGTTTCGTCGCCATGCACGTCAAGAAACAGGTCACAGCCGATGCCATGCATCCTGTTCTTCACGGCATAGACTTCCGGGCTGCGCTCCAGCGAAGGCGACATCCATTCCCTGTTGAGGTTCGCGCCCGCGGCATTGGTGCGCAGATTGCCGCGTACGGCGCCGTCCGGATTCATGTTCGGCACCACATAGAACACTGCCTGTTGCAACACCCGCCGCGCAATCGGATTGCTGTGATCAAGGAGTGCGTCGAGCATGCCCTCGACAAACCATTCCGACATTGTTTCACCGGGATGCTGACGCGCGATCACCCACACTTTCTTCGCCGCCGCCGGATCGCCGATCACCGCGAGATTGATGTCGCGTCCGTCCACGCTGCTACCGATGTCACCCACGCGTGCCAGGGAAGAATTCTCGATGCGACCAAGCAGCTCCAGATGACGCTCCCATGAATAGGGCTCGAAGTAGGCGTAGTACACGCTGTCGCGCTCGGGCACATGGGTAACGGTCAATACCTGCCCGTCATACGTGGTCGGGACACGGAACCAGTGCTTCCTGTCATAGCTGGCAACGGCATGGTAGTTTTCCCAGCCATCTGCAAACGCGGCCTGCCCGGCGTTAAGGAAGCGCATCACGCACTTCTCGCCACGCGCTCCCTGCACGCGGAAATAAAACCACTGCAAGACGTCCGCATGCGAATCCTTGCGAAGCTTGAGTTCGATGCTTGTAGCGCTGCCGGCGCTGACAACTTCAATTGAACCGGCATCGAATTGATGGCTGATCTTGATCGGCATAGTCACATTGCCATCCAGTGATAACCATCACGGGCGGCTTTTCAATGTTGTTAAGTCAGGTGCTATTCTGCGGGTTTTATGCATTCCCCGCAAAGTCGACAATGACATTTCCCAAAGTACTGCTGCTGTCCCTGCTCTGCCTCATCGCGCCGTTCACCCATGCCGACACCTGGCCCTCGCGACCCATCCGGTTTGTCGTCGCCGCACCGGGCGGCTCCTCGCTGGACATCATCGCACGGACTATCAGCGACAAGCTGAAGGACAAACTCGGCCAGCCCATCGTCATCGACAACATCCCTGGTGCATCCGGCACCATTGCCACAGGCACCGTCGCCAGGGCCGTACCGGACGGCCATACGCTGCTGATCTCCTTCAATGGTCCGCTTGCCTTTACACAGTTCCTCACCAGGCTTCCCTATGACCCGCAAAAAGACCTGACGCCGGTCATTCAGACCAGCTCCCAGCCCAATGTGCTGGCGGTGCATGCCGGTTTACCGGTCAGGAATGTCGCAGAGTTGCTCGCGCATGCGAAAAAGAATCCCGGCAAGCTGAACTACGCATCGGTCGGAAACGGTTCGTCTTCCCACCTGACGATGGAGTTGTTCAAGAGCATGGCGGGGATCCATGCCGTACACATTCCCTACAACGGCGCACCGCCCGCAGCACTGTCCGTCGCGACCGGCGACACCGACATGCTGTTTGCCGTGCCGTCGGTCGTCATGCCGCATGTCAAAAACGGAAAAATGAAAGCGCTCGCCGTCAGCAGCGCGACACGCTTTTCCCTGATGCCGGACCTCCCGACGGTCGCCGAGTCCGGCGTGCCGAAATTTGAATCACAGACCTGGAACGGTGTACTTGTGCCGGCGGGTACACCGCCGGACATCGTCCAACAACTGAACCGCGATATCGATGCGATCCTGCATATGCCGGACGTAAAAGCGCGCCTGAACACTGCCGGACTCGAGCCGGCCGGCGGTTCACCGGAAGCCTTCAAGACACTGATTGCCGGGGAAGCCAGAAAATGGGCCAAGATCATCAAAAAAACCGGCGCGACACTGGACTAAGCGAGTTTTCCGATCGCCGTGCATGGCAGAAAGCAATTTCGCTCTGCTATAATAGCCAGCTCGTCGGGGTGTAGCGCAGCCTGGTAGCGCACTTGCATGGGGTGCAAGGGGTCGCGAGTTCGAATCCCGCCACCCCGACCACGAAAATCAAAGGGTTACAGATTTCAGTCTGTAACCCTTTTTGTTTTCTAGCGTCCATTCCTTGGTCGTGTCCTAAAAACAGAACACTAGATCTCCAGCAAGTCCTGCGTCGTCGGCCGCTGCCGGACGACTGCATAACGCTGCAGCGTGCGCTGCCGTGCCGCATCGTGCTGCACGACTGGAAGCGGATAATCGCGCCCCAGCGTCACGCCCGCCAGACGCAACTCTTCCTGCGTTGCCAGCCAGGGAGCATGGATTTTCCTGTTAGACAGCCCTTCCAGCTGCGGCAGGTAGCGGCGAATGAACTTGCCGTCCGCGTCGAATTTTTCCGACTGTGTGACAGGATTGAAGATGCGGAAATAAGGCTGCGCGTCGCAGCCCGACGAGGCGGCCCACTGCCAGCCGCCATTGTTGGCGGCCAGATCGTAGTCATTCAGCTTTTCCGCGAAATAACGCTCGCCGCATCGCCAGTCGATGCCGAGGTCCTTGATCAGGAAACACGCAGTCACCATGCGCAAGCGGTTGTGCATGTAGCCGGTCCGGTTCAGTTGCGCCATGGCGGCGTCTACCAGCGGATAGCCGGTTCGGCCCTCGCACCAGGCGGTAAACAACGCCTCTGACTCCGGGCCGGATTCCCAGTCGATGCGGTCGTATTCGCGCTTGAACGCGGCCACTGCGACGTGCGGATACGCGTGCAGGATCATGAAGTAAAAGTCGCGCCAGATCAGTTCCGACAGCCAGACATCGGCGCCGCGGCACGCCCCGGCGCGGGTGAAATCGCGCGCGAGGCGCACCAGTTGCCGGATTGAGACGGTGCCAAAGCGCAAGTGCACCGACAGATAGGACGGCCCCTTGACCGCCGGGTAGTCGCGCGTCCTGTCATAGGAGGCGATGCGCGTCAGGAAGTCGTCGAGCAGCACCGCTGCGCCGCTCATGCCCGCGGGCAGGCGCAGTTCTCCGAGATCGGTCTTTTCGAAACCGAGCTCGGCAAGCGAAGGAATGCCCGCCGTCGATCCTTTCGCGAGGCGCGCGCAAAGCGACTCGACTGGATACGAAGCGGTGAGGTTTTCTTCATCCTGTGCCAGTGTTTTGAGCCAGGCGTTCTTGTAGGGCGTGAAGACGGAAAACGGTTTGCCCGCTTGGGAAAGCACCTCGTTTTTCTCGAAGACGACCTGGTCCTTGAAGTCCAGGAAGTCCCGGCCATCCGCCTGCAGTTGTTGCGCAACCCGGGTGTCGCGCTCGATTGCCTGCGGCTCGTAGTCGCGATTGGCAAAGACTGCATCCACGCCCAGTTGAGCCGCCAGGCGCGGGATTTCGTCTGTGGCGCATGCGTGCCGCACGATCAATGCTCCGCCCAGCCGGCGCAGCTCCGCGTCCAGTTCCGTCACGCTGGCGTGAATGAATTCCACGCGCCGGTCCCGGCGCGGCAGGCTGTCGAGAATGTCCGTATCGAAAACAAAGACGCAAAACACTTCATTGCTTTGAACAAGCGCCTGGTGCAGCGCGGCGTGGTCAAAGGTGCGCAAGTCGCGACGGAACCAGACCAGTGATTTGCGGTAGCGGGCCATGGGCTGCATTACCTTGTCATTATGCGTATTCAGGGAATAGATAAATCAAAGCCACCGGCAAAGCGGTGGCTTTTGTGGTGCATGAAACCAATGCCGGTCAGGCTACGGCAAGCGTAACTTGCTCCTCCGGTGCCGACGTGCGGATCAGGTGATCGAATGCGGACAGCGCTGCCTTCGATCCTTCGCCCATGGCGATGACGATCTGCTTGTACGGCACGGTCGTTGCGTCGCCGGCGGCGAACACGCCGGGGACCGAGGTCTCGCCGCGTGCATTGATTTCGATCTCGCCACGGTTGGATAGAGCCACTGTGCCTTTGAGCCAATCGGTGTTCGGCAGCAAACCGATCTGCACGAAGATGCCTTCGAGCTCGACCAGATGCGACTGGCCGTTTGCACGGCTAGTGTAGCGCAGGCCGTTGACCTTGTTGCCATCGCCGGTCACTTCGGTAGTTTGCGCTTGCGTAATCACCGTCACATTCGGCAGGCTGAACAGCTTGCGCTGCAGCACCGCATCGGCACGCAGCTTGCTGTCGAACTCGAGCAGCGTCACATGCGCAACAATGCCCGCGAGGTCGATTGCCGCTTCCACGCCGGAGTTGCCGCCTCCGATCACCGCCACGCGCTTGCCCTTGAACAGCGGGCCGTCGCAGTGCGGGCAGTAGGCCACGCCGCGGTTGCGGTATTCCTTCTCGCCCGGCACGTTCATTTCGCGCCAGCGCGCGCCGGTGGCAAGGATCACGCTCTTTGCCTTCAGGCTCGCGCCGCTGGCGAGCTGCACTTCGATGGTGTCGCCCGGGATCAGCTTTGACGCGCGTTGCAGGTTCATCACATCCACGTCGTATTCCTTGACGTGCTGTTCCATCGCGACGGCGAGCTTCGGCCCTTCGGTCTCCTTCACCGAGATGAAGTTTTCGATTGCCAGCGTGTCGAGCACCTGGCCGCCGAAGCGCTCGGCCACCACGCCGGTGCGGATGCCCTTGCGTGCTGCGTAGATTGCCGCTGCCGAACCTGCAGGCCCGCCGCCGACCACCAGCACGTCGAACACGTCTTTTTTCGCGAGCTTGGCTGCTTCGCGCTCGGCTGCGCCGGTGTCGATCTTGGCGAGGATCTCTTCGAGACCCATGCGGCCCTGGCCGAATACTTGGCCGTTGAGATACACGGTCGGCACCGCCATGACCTGGCGCTCCTTCACTTCGTCCTGGAACAGCGCGCCGTCGATCATTACATGGCGGATGTTCGGGTTGAGCACGGCCATCAGGTTCAGCGCCTGCACCACGTCCGGGCAGTTCTGGCAGGACAGCGAGATGTAGGTTTCAAAGCGGAATTCGCCTTCCAGACCACGAATCTGCTCGATCACGTCTGCATCGACTTTCGGCGGGTGTCCGCCTGCCTGCAGCAGCGCCAGCACCAGCGAGGTGAACTCGTGGCCCATCGGGATGCCGGCAAAGCGAATACCCATGTCCGAGCCCTTGCGGGTGATCGCAAACGACGGCGTGCGTTCTCCTTGTGCGTCGGCGCCGCGCTTCTCGGTCAGCGTGATGAGCGCGGAAAGATTGGCGATGTCGTTCAGCAGTGACGACATTTCATGGGATGCCTCGCTGCTGTCCAGCGATGCAGTGATCTCGATCGGTTGGGAGACCTTTTCGAGGTATGCCTTCAATTGGGTTTTGAGGTTGTTGTCCAGCATGACGATTTCCCTTATGAGGATGGATTGCAATGTTCAAGAGTGTGCAGTGCCACTTCCGGATCAGACAAGGCTGCCGGTCAAGAAAATAATGATCGGGGAGTGGTGCTGCCTCCGGGCGCGCGCATGACTTCCGCTGTGCCCGGGAAGCTGGCGCGCCTGCTGTTGCCTGGCGCGCCGAACAATGATTTAGATCTTGCCGACGAGGTCCAGCGACGGAGCCAGGGTCTTCTCACCCGGGGTCCACTTGGCCGGGCAAACTTCACCCGGGTGCGATGCGACGTACTGGGCTGCCTGCACTTTGCGCAGCAGTTCCTTGGCGTCGCGGCCGATGCCGTTGTCATGAATTTCGCACAGCTTGATCTGACCTTCCGGATTGATCACGAAGGTGCCGCGCAGCGCCAAGCCTTCTTCTTCAATCATCACGTCGAAGTTGCGGGTGATGACACCGGTCGGGTCGCCGATCAGCGGATAGCGGATCTTCTTGATCGTGTCCGAGGTATCGTGCCATGCCTTGTGCGTGAAGTGGGTATCGGTCGACACGCCGTAGACTTCCACGCCCATCGACTTGAAGGTGTCATAGTTGTCGGCCAGGTCGCCCAGCTCGGTCGGGCAAACGAAGGTAAAGTCAGCCGGGTAGAAGCACACCACCGACCACTTGCCCTTCAGGTCGTTTTCTGTGACTTCGACGAACTTGCCATTATGGAAAGCGGTTGCCTTGAACGGTTTCACTTGGGTATTAATCAGGGACATGTTTTTCCTCTCTTGGTTGAACAAATTGACTGCACAGGCTGCATATTAGACATGAACGAACGATTTGTAAAACCAATATATTTAATCAGCGCAATAGGTTATTTTTATTGAGATTTGATAGCCGCGCGACGGGACATGGCTGCGGAAAAGTCGTCACCTTCAGGAGAAAATGGGCTTCTACTCGCAGGCTTGCGGCCGTCGGTTACCCAGTACACGAGGAAGTGCCTTTGGTCGTCCGCCACAGCGTGAAGTCCGGACTGCCGCATTATGGAACTACGCGACTCAGCCAGCCAGGCAATGGCCACCCGCCGGCCTTGCTTCGCCCTTGGACACCAGTACGCCAACGTAAAGTTCATTACTTGCCTTGCCGATGCGAAGAGCGAAAAAAAAGCCTGATGTGCGTGCTCGAGAGATGCTCCAGCGTAGGGATAGCCGGCCGCGTATATCGATCGCATCCTGCGCCGGATCGCAGATCAGCGTCGTCTAAAAAGGCTTGAAGACGACATCATCATGCTACGAATCTTTTGCGGCTTTCTGCCCGGCGTCACCTCCGAACCGATATTCAAACGCCCTCTTGAGCGAAGACATCGCATGAAGATACCGAAGGTATAGCTTGTTAAGAAACGGCGAAAAAATATTTCAGTCGGTGAACCACGGAATTCGCATCCAATGGAAACCAGGCGTTTGATGGCAGCAATTGACCTGCGCCACTTTTCCTCCTTTGCCTTTGTGGTGGGCATGCTCCTTGGTGCCAGCGCCGCTTCTGCGATGACGCAAGGAGCCGAACTCCATGCATGTGCGCTTCCTCATGTCAAAGTGAAGTCTCGCCTCAAGGAAGACGCAATGGCTGCCTGCGAAGGCGCGGACCGTGCCATCCAGTTGCTGGAAAACCTCGGGTTGGCAATTCCGCCGGACATCACGATCGAGATCGTCGACGACATGCCCGATGCCGTCAATCCGTCAGCACTTGGCGCTTATATCAAGGAGGAGCGGCGCATTCTTGTTCTCAAGTACGCTGTGCTCGAGAAACGGCGCGAGTGGTACTGCCTCCCCGTTGATCGCGAGGTCTACCGCGGCATAGTCTCCCACGAAGTCACGCACGCCGTTTCAGCGCATAACTTCCGCATCGAGGAGCCATCGATCCTTGCCGAGGAGTACATCGCTTATGTGACGCTGCTGTCGACAATGGCGCGCGCCCAGCGCAGGCAAATCCTCAACCTGTATCCGGACGATGCCACAGGCAACGATGCAGGACTGCATGACGTGCTGGTCTATATGATCGACCCCGTCCGTTTCGGGGTGACTGCCTATCGGCATTTTATTCACCAGAAGAATGGCCGCGAGTTCGTTGAAGCGATCCTCGACGGAAAAGCGATGGCGGATGTCGGAGACGGCTTTTAGCTTAGACGCACTGCGCAAGAGAAAACAGCATGCCGGTTTTCAGATGGGACGCAGCCACTCTTCATCGCGCATGGCCCAATGTCTCACTTGATCGCGCTCAAATTAAGCACAGCGCTGCATGCGATAGTGTGAAACAGTTGGTTTCTCAACCTTCCAGCCTCAGGGTGGCCCTATGTCGACATACTTGCATGCCACGATCGTCTTGGCTTTCGCTGCTACCAGCATCTCCGCCACAGCACAGGACAAGTCCGGAAAGCCGGACGCCGGACAGATAGAGTTTCGGACCAGCTGCGCAAGCTGTCACGGCGCCCAAGGCAAAGGTGACGGCCCGATCGCTACCCAGCTGAAAACACCGCCGACCGACCTGACGGTACTGGCAAAGAAAAATGGCGGCGTTTTCCCTTTTGCCAGAGCCTATGAGGTGATCGAAGGCGCCGACGTCGCCGCGCACGGAACGCGCGAAATGCCGGTATGGGGATGGGAATACAAGGTCCAGGCAAGCGAGTATTCGCATGCCATCACGAGCAGCCGGGAAGACGTACAACGGCGCATTCTCACTTTGATCGAATACCTGAACCGGCTGCAGCAAAAATAGTGCCCCGCACGCCGTTCTGACTGCAGCTTCGCCGCGCACATTGTTAGCAACTGCCTGGCTTTGGGACGATGCATGCTTGCCGGGTAAGATCTGACGTCGAAGCGAGAAAAACCTCTTCCAATCGAGCTCGTGCAAGCCCGGCGAAAAGCCCCCGGCCGCGCTCGACAGGGGTCAAACGAATAATCAACGCTTCTGAACGACCATAATGCGGCTCTACCGCACCGGCACAGATAAGGTCACTCGGCCTCAGCGCGCCTGAATGCGGCTGATGTAATCGATCAGCGCCAGGATTCGTGCACGTACCAGTACAGCGGGGTCATAACTGCCTCGCGCTTCCTTGTAGTACTGGGCGTCTTCGATCCGGAATTCCCTTCCCCAGACCGGCATCTCCCGCGTGCCATGGGCCGGAATATTGGCGCCCTCGATGACTTCAAACATGCGAGCCACCGGCACGACGCCCTGATTCTTCCTCGCCAGCACGGTCAGGTCGGACGGACGCGTGCGCAGCTGTCCCGCCATCGGTCCATCGCCCTTGCCGCCTGCGCCATGACAGACGGCGCATTTCGTCTCGTACTCCTGCTTTCCGACATCTGCCTTCTGTGGCTGTTGGGCAAAGGCAAGGCCACTCCAAAGCACCACGCCAGTAACCGATAGACACACCTTGGTCGTATTCATCATCATTTTTCTCCAGGAGCTGATGAGGACGTACCGCGAACGGGACCGATTACCTACTCGAACCACGATTAATCTTAGAGCCTGTTTGAAAACTAGATTTCCTCGAATAGACGCTTGAGCAGCAGGCTACCCATGGCGACGTAAATCATTTCGGTGGAGACGTCGATGCGGCGCTCATGGTCACGTACCAGGCGACGCCATTG